>NZ_JBVHVE010000003.1:0-761022 GCF_055564995.1 Streptomyces sp. NPDC028907 | reverse complement strand
TCCGCCTCCTGCAAGAAGCCCGCCCGACCAACGACAAAGCCCTGCGCGAGGCCCTCGACCAGGCCGCGCAGAACCCCGAACTCGCCCCCCTGGTCCGCGTCGTGGAGTCCCTCCCGGCCCCTGCGTAGGGTGCGGACATGGGAGATCTTGAGATACGGGCCGCTGTCGCCAATGACATCCCCTCAATCGTCGAAATGCTCGCTGACGATCCGCTGGGCGCCCAGCGCGAGTCACCGGACGACCTGGCGCCCTACCTCGCCGCACTGGAGCGGCTCAGCAGCGACCCGAACCAGCACCTGGTTGTCGCCGTGCGCGAGGGCCGTGTCGTCGGCACGCTCCAGCTCACGGTCATTCCCGGGCTGTCCCGCAAAGGTGCGACCCGCTCCATCATCGAAGGCGTACGCATCCATGCCGATGAGCGCGGCAACGGTCTGGGGACACAGCTCATCGAGTGGGCTGTCGCTGAATCCCGGCGTCAGAACTGCCAGTTGGTGCAGTTGACCTCCGACAACTCCCGTATCGACGCCCACCGCTTCTACGAGCGTCTCGGCTTCACGGCCTCGCATGTGGGATTCAAGCTGCAGCTGTGACACGGTGGTGCGGTGTTTCACGTGAAACACCGCACCACCAGGCCGTCAGAGCACGCCGCTCCCCCGCCACCCGTCCGGATCCACTCCACCCGGCACCGCAGCCCCCTCGTCGTACGGCTGACGCGTGAAGACGAACGACCCGAGGTCCAGATGGTCCACGGTGCCGTCCGGGCGTCGTACGGGCTTCAGGAGCTCGCCGGCGTAGTAGCCCTCCAGACCCGTCCACGTGCCGTCGCCATTGGCGCGGAACCGTGAGCGGCGGCCCTTTCCTGACAGCGGCTCCAACGAAGCCAGACCGTCGGCGGTCAGTCGCAGGGCGACGGCGTTGGTCCCCCAGTACCACTGCCCCGCCAACTCCAGTTGCGCCGCGTCGACTTCATGCATCGGCCGCCAGGGCTCCGGGATCCGCGGCTCGGCCTCCGTGACGATCCGGACGAGGTCGGCCGCGACGAGGGAGACCCGTGGCCCGGAAGTGCAATTGGCCAGCACCACGGCGGCCACGTCGTCCTCCACGCTGATCATCAAGCTCGCCAGGAAGCCCGGCAACGATCCACCGTGCCCCACAAGGAGCCGACCGTCCCTGTGCTGGATCTGCATACCGAGCCCGTAGGCCGCACCGTCCGCCACGTCAGCCGCCTCGGGCGGCGCTGCCGGTGTCCGCATCTCCCGTACGGACCGGGCGCTGAGCACGCGGTCGTCGCCACGGGCCAGAAAGACGGCGAACCGCGCCAGGTCGGCGGTCGTCGACCACAGCTGGCCGGCCGGCGCCATCCGGCCCAGGTCCTCGCTTGGCTCGGGAAGCATCGCATCGACCCAGGGATGCACGGCCCAGCCGCCCGCGTGCGGAGCTTGCGGACGTGTACTCGTGCGGTTCAGGTCCAGCGGTTCGAGCACTTCTCGCCGGAGTACGTCCTCCCAGGCCGCGCCCCTCAGCTTCTCGACCAGTGCACCAAGCAGCGTGTAACCGGGGTTCGAGTAGTGGAACCGGCGGCCTGAGGGATGCAGGAAAGGCTGCTCGCCCACCACGTCGGACAACTCCGGCCGCAACGATCCGGGGGTCCGCTCCCACCAGGGTCCCGGCGACTCGGCAGCCAACCCGGCAGTATGCGCGAGCAGTTCGGCGATGGTCGCCTCCCCCGCACCGGTGCCCGGCAGATGTTTCTCCAACGGGTCACCGAGGTCGAGCAGTCCCTCGTCGCGCAGACGCAGGACGAGAACGGCAGTGAAGGTCTTGGTGATCGAGCCGATGCGGTACTGCACGCTCTCGTCCGGCCCATGCCCGTCCACAGAGGTACGCGAGCCATGCCACACAGCCCTGCCGTCCCGTACCACCGCGGCGACCAGGGAGGGCGCACGGCCTTCGGCCTGGGCCACGGCGATGCGGTGCAGAAGCGCCCGGCGCGTGCTGGGCAGCAGTTCTTCCTGAGATGTCGTCATGCCCACAGTCCATCCCGGTGGGCAGTCGGCAGTCGAGCGCATATCCCCGAAAGGGGGTGGATCCGGGTCTGGGATCAGGTCTGCGCCATGTCGACGAAACGCGAGTAGTGGCCCTGGAAGGCGACCGTGATCGTCGCCGTAGGACCGTTACGGTGCTTGCCCACGATGATGTCCGCCTCACCCGCGCGCGGCGACTCCTTCTCGTAGGCGTCCTCACGGTGCAGCAGGATCACCATGTCGGCGTCCTGCTCGATGGAGCCGGACTCACGCAGGTCGGACACCATCGGCTTCTTGTCCGTACGCTGCTCGGGACCACGGTTGAGCTGCGAGAGCGCGATCACCGGGACCTCCAGCTCCTTGGCCAGCAGCTTGAGGTTACGGGACATGTCCGAGACCTCCTGCTGACGGCTCTCGGAACGCTTCGACCCACCGGCCTGCATCAGCTGCAGATAGTCGATGATCACTAGCTTGATGTCATTGCGCTGCTTCAGCCGACGGCACTTCGCACGGATCTCCATCATCGACAGGTTCGGGGAGTCGTCGATGTAGAGCGGCGCCGCCGACACCTCGGGCATACGGCGCGCCAGGCGGGTCCAGTCCTCGTCCGTCATGGTTCCGGAACGCATGTGGTGCAGGGCCACGCGCGCCTCGGCCGACAGCAGACGCATCGCGATCTCGTTGCGCCCCATTTCGAGGGAGAAGATGACGCTGGCCAGGTTGTGCTTGATGGACGCCGCCCGCGCGAAGTCCAGGGCGAGCGTGGACTTACCCATGGCGGGACGGGCTGCGATGACGATCATCTGGCCCGGATGCAGTCCGTTGGTGAGCGAGTCGAGGTCCGTGAACCCGGTGGGCACACCGGTCATCTCGCCGGAGCGCGAGCCGATCGCCTCGATCTCGTCGAGTGCGCCCTCCATGATGTCGCCGAGCGGGAGGTAGTCCTCACTGGTGCGCTGCTCGGTGACCGCGTACACCTCGGCCTGAGCGCGGTTGACGATCTCGTCGACGTCGTCGTCGGCCGCGTATCCCATCTGCGTGATGCGGGTGCCGGCCTCGACGAGGCGGCGCAGGACAGCCCGCTCGTGGACGATCTCCGCGTAGTACTCGGCGTTCGCCGCCGTCGGCACCGTCTGGACGAGCGTGTGGAGATAGGCGGCGCCGCCGACCTTGTTGATCTCGCCGCGCTTGGTGAGTTCGGCGGCGATGGTGATGGGGTCGGCCGGCTCACCCTTGGCATAGACGTCGAGGATCGCCTGGAAGATCGTCTCGTGCGCGGGCTTGTAGAAGTCATGGCCCTTGATGACCTCGACGACATCGGCGATGGCGTCCTTGGACAGCAGCATGCCGCCGAGAACGGACTGCTCGGCGTCGAGGTCCTGCGGCGGCACCCGCTCGAAGGCCGAACCCCCGCCGTCCCACTGACCGTTGTCCCGGCCACGATCGTGCTGCTCGTCGCGTCCACGGCCGCCGTCACCACGTCGGCGGGAGGCGGGTAGACGATCGCTGGGACCGCTGTCGGCCCAGGGGTCGTCCAAGGGCTCGGAAATACTCACCGAGCCACCTCCTCCCGTCCGCCGAGCGGACCTCGCCGTGCCCCTCAGTTCTACGGCACGCCACTGACAAATGAGAGGCCCAACTCCGGTCCTGGCACGTCGGTTTTGTGACGGTTTCCCGGTCGACGGACGGAGTGGGCGCCGGACCACGGTAGGCCTGTCGGCACCGTCAGCCAATCTGGTTATCCACAGGCCATGTGGACGACGGCCTCGATGCTGTGGAGAACTCCACAAAACCTGTGCACGACACGGTGGACAGCCCTGTGAACAAGCCCCCAGAGATTCCCACACAATGCGCCTGACCTGCTGCTTTACCGTCCACCGGCTGTGCAGAAGAAAAACTTTCCCGGTCGGACCAAGATCTCCTCGAACGGTGCGCGCGAGCACACACAGCAAGAGAGGCAGTAAGGGTCATAACTCAGTTGCATCTCTTACCTGTGGACGATTAGATTGGTGGCCATGACACAGGCTCCCGCGACGCCCAAGGCCGCCCGGCGAAAGCACGACCGAGAGATCGTCGCCCTGGCCGTTCCGGCCTTCGGCGCACTCGTCGCCGAGCCCCTGTTCGTCATGGCCGACAGCGCGATCGTCGGCCATCTCGGCACAGCACAACTCGCCGGACTAGGGATCGCCTCAGCCCTCCTCATGACAGCCGTCAGTGTGTTCGTCTTCCTCGCCTACGCCACCACAGCGGCCGTTGCCCGTCGTGTAGGCGCCGGGGATCTCCAGGCCGCCATCCGTCAGGGCATGGACGGCATCTGGCTGGCCCTCCTTCTAGGCGCCGGCGTCGTCGCGGTGGTCCTGCCCACGGCACCGTTCCTCGTTGAACTCTTCGGCGCCTCGGACACGGCGGCCCCGTATGCAACCACCTATCTACGGATCTCCGCCCTCGGTATCCCGGCCATGCTCGTCGTACTGGCTGCCACCGGCGTCCTGCGTGGGCTACAGGACACCAGGACTCCCCTCTATGTCGCCGGAGCGGGGTTCGTCGCCAATGCCGTCCTCAACGTGGGCCTTGTCTATGGCGCCGGCTTCGGCATCGCCGGATCCGCCTGGGGCACCGTCATCGCCCAGTGCGGCATGGCCGCCGTATACCTCGTGGTTGTCGTCCGCGGCGCCCGCGAGCACGGTGCCTCCCTACGCCCCGACGCCGCAGGCATAAGGGCCTGTGCACAGGCCGGCGTGCCCCTGCTGGTCCGCACCCTCTCGCTGCGGGCGATCCTGATGATTGCCACAGCCGTGGCGGCCCGCCTCGGAGACGCCGACATCGCCGCACACCAGATCATCTTGTCGTTGTGGAGCCTGCTCGCCTTCGCCTTGGACGCCATCGCCATCGCCGGACAGGCCATCATCGGCCGGTATCTCGGTGCCGGCGACGCCGCGGGCGCCCGAGATGCCTGCCGCCGCATGGTGCAGTGGGGAATCGCAGCCGGCGTCGTACTCGGACTGCTCGTGGTGATCACTCGGCCCCTCTTCCTGCCGTTGTTCACCAGTGACACGGTCGTCCAGGATGCAGCCTTGCCTGCCCTGCTCATGGTGGCGCTCTCCCAACCGATCTGCGGGATCGTCTTCATCCTGGACGGCGTCCTCATGGGAGCAGGCGACGGGCCTTACCTCGCCTGGGCCATGGTGCTCACTCTGGCTGTGTTCATTCCGGTGGCTCTGCTTGTCCCAGTGATCGGCGGCGGCCTCACCGCAGTGTGGGCAGCCATGACGTTGATGATGACGGTGCGCATGCTGACGCTATGGCTGCGCACCCGCTCGGGCCGCTGGATCGTCACGGGGGCGACGCGCTGAATGTTTCACGTGAAACACGCTGTTTCACGTGAAACGGACTTGCCGCGATGGGCACCACACCGGGAAACCATCTACACCAGCAGGACGCTGGCCGCACAGAGGAGGGGCCGTACCCCCAACGGGTACGGCCCCTCCTCTCAGCTGTTCAAGCCGAGCGCGGCGATCAGGCCGCGATGACCTCGATGTTGACCTTGGCGGCAACCTCGGGGTGCAGACGCACGGACGTCTCGTGGGCGCCCAGCGTCTTGATCGGCGCACCGAGCTCGATGCGGCGCTTGTCGACCTCGGGACCACCGGCGGCCTTGATCGCGGAAGCGATGTCGGCCGGGGTGACGGAACCGAAGAGACGACCGGCGTCGCCGGAGCGGACGGCCAGACGGACCTTGACCGCCTCAAGCTGGCCCTTGATCTGGTTGGCCTGCTCGATGGTCTGGATCTCGTGGATCTTGCGAGCACGACGGATCTGCTCGACGTCCTTCTCGCCACCCTTGGTCCAGCGGATAGCGAACTTCCGCGGGATCAGGTAGTTGCGAGCGTAACCGTCCTTGACGTCGACGACGTCGCCCGCGGCACCGAGGCCGGAGACCTCGTGGGTGAGGATGATCTTCATGTTTCGGTCACCCTTCCCTTATCGCGCGGTGGAGGTGTAGGGCAGCAGCGCCATCTCACGGCTGTTCTTGACGGCCGTGGCGACGTCACGCTGGTGCTGCGTGCAGTTGCCGGTCACGCGGCGGGCACGGATCTTGCCGCGGTCGGAAATGAACTTCCGCAGCATGTTCGTGTCCTTGTAGTCCACGTACGTGACCTTGTCCTTGCAGAAAGCGCAGACCTTCTTCTTCGGCTTGCGCACAGGCGGCTTCGCCATGGTGATTCTCCTGTGTGATCAAGAAGTGTGGGTACGACCCGCCCTTTTGACCCGGACCGGCCCTGAGGGCCGGGCCCGAGGGCCTAGAAGGGGGGCTCGTCCGAGTAGCCGCCGCCCTGGCCGCCGCCGGAGTTTCCACCCCAGCCACCGCCACCGCCACTGCCGCCGCCCTGCTGGCCACCGGCGGGAGCGCCGGTTGCCCACGGGTCGTCGGCGGGAGCACCGCCGCCTTGCTGGCCGCCACCGGGGCCACCGCCCCAGCCGCCGCCACCCTGGCCGCCACCGCCGCTGTAACCGCCCTGGCCACCGCGGGCCCCACCGGAGGTCTTGGTGACCTTCGCTGTGGCGTTCCGCAGGCTGGCGCCGACTTCCTCGACGTCCAGCTCGTAGACCGTGCGCTTGACGCCCTCACGGTCCTCGTAGGACCGCTGCTTCAGCCGGCCCTGCACGATGACGCGCATGCCTCGCTGGAGCGACTCGGCGACGTTCTCCGCCGCCTGACGCCAGACCGAGCAGGTCAGGAACAGGCTCTCGCCGTCCTTCCACTCGTTCGTCTGGCGGTCGAAGGTGCGGGGGGTGGACGCGACACGGAACTTCGCGACCGCCGCACCGGACGGGGTGAAGCGCAGCTCGGGGTCGTCGACAAGATTGCCGACGACCGTGATGACGGTCTCGCCTGCCATGGGGGAACCTCTCGGCGGGTTTGCTGCTCTGGCTGCTTGGTTGCTGCTACTCGAATCCCGAGTTCAGCTGAGCGGGAGAGCTCAGTGGGTCTCGGGGCGGAGGACCTTGGTCCGGAGGACCGACTCGTTCAGGTTCATCTGGCGGTCGAGCTCCTTGACGACCGCAGGCTCGGCCTGCAGGTCGATGACCGAGTAGATGCCCTCAGGCTTCTTCTTGATCTCGTACGAGAGACGACGACGGCCCCAGGTGTCGACCTTCTCGACCTTCCCGTTGCCCTCACGGACGACGGAGAGGAAGTTCTCGATCAGGGGGGCGACAGCGCGCTCCTCCAGATCGGGGTCGAGGATGACCATCACCTCGTAGTGACGCATGTGGAACCCACCTCCTTTGGACTCAGCGGCCACGGTCGTTCCGTGGCAGGAGGGTTGTGATGCGTACGCAACGGTATCGGCCGCCACTGACAATCGGGGGTGACCTGACGGTTGCCCCGAGCTGGCCCGGGCAGACACCGGTGCAGACGCTACACAGTACCCGCACACCGGCTTCCGGTTGAAATCCGGCCGCCGACGCCCACAATCTGTACACATCGGGTGTGTATGGCGCTACGATGCGCCGCCTTCCGCAGGAGGTGCCCTATGGCACAGGCATTGCGACCCAACACCGTCGGAGGCCTTTTCGCCACGGACGGAAAGCCCCACCCTCTCCAGGACACCCTGCTCGCGGTGACCCTGGTGCTGGGCATCACGGCCTTCGTCACGGCGATGTTCCACAACCTGCACCTGCTCAGCTCCTGGACCGGCCTGGTGGGGATCCTCACCGGCGCGTACGGACAGTGGATCTCGGAGACCACCCGCGAGCGCTTCGGACTGATCATCGGTCTCGGCGCCTCGGCGGTCGGCTTCTTCCTCGGCATGGCGCACGGCGGGCTCTTCGGCGGGGTCTTCTGACGCCAGGGACACTGTCCTCTCCACACCGGTCACGGAGGCTGGCCTCCGAACACCGGTAGAACACCGCATAGCGCACCTTCGAACGCCTCGGCGGCCACCAGGCCGGGGCGAAGCTTCCGTACGCCCAGTCGGGGCGCTCGCAAGGCGCAGTAGGCTTCGGCGCGAGAGCCGGAGCCCCTGTACCCATGGGGACACCCCAGCCCGAGGAGCGCCCCGAATGAGCCTGACCCTGAGGACGATCAGTCGCGAGCAGCATCTGGCATACATCCAGAGCCTGCCGTCGGCGAGCCACATGCAGGTCCCGGCCTGGGCTGACGTCAAGGCTGAGTGGCGCTCGGAGAGCCTCGGTTGGTTCGACAAGAGCGGCGAACTCGTCGGTGCCGGCCTCGTCCTCTACCGGCAGCTGCCCAAGATCAAGCGCTACCTCGCCTATCTGCCCGAGGGCCCGGTCATCAACTGGTTCGCGCCGAATCTGACGGAGTGGCTGGAACCGATGCTGGCGCACCTGAAGCAGCAGGGCGCCTTCTCCGTGAAGATGGGCCCGCCGGTGATCATCCGGCGCTGGGAGGCGGGCTCCATCAAGCAGGGCATCCAGAACCCGGACGTGAAGCGGCTGCGTGACATCGAGGCCGACTTCATCGAGCCGCGCGCCTTCGAGGTCGCCGACAAGCTGCGCCGTATGGGCTGGCAGCAGGGCGAGGACGGCGGGGCCGGCTTCGGCGACGTCCAGCCCCGCTACGTCTACCAGGTGCCGCTGGCCAACCGGTCCCTGGAAGAGGTCCACAAGAACTTCAACCAGCTGTGGCGACGCAACATCAAGAAGGCCGAGAAGGCCGGCGTCGAGGTCGTCCAGGGCGGTTACCAGGACCTTGAGGAGTGGCAGCGGCTGTACGAGATCACGGCTGTGCGCGACCATTTCCGGCCGCGTCCGCTGTCGTACTTCCAGCGCATGTGGACGGCCCTCAACACCGAGGACCCCAACCGCATGCGGCTTTACTTCGCCCGGCACAACGGTGTGAACCTTTCGGCGGCGACGATGCTGATCGTCGGCGGGCACGTCTGGTACTCCTACGGCGCCTCCGACAACATCGGCCGTGAGGTCCGGCCCTCGAACGCGATGCAGTGGCGGATGCTGCGCGACGCCTACGCGCTCGGCGCCACCGTCTACGACCTGCGCGGCATCTCCGACTCGCTGGACGAGACCGACCACCTCTTCGGCCTGATCCAGTTCAAGGTGGGCACGGGCGGCCAGGCCGCCGAATACCTCGGTGAGTGGGACTTCCCGCTGAACAAGCTGCTCCACAAGGCGCTCGACATCTACATGTCGCGTCGCTGACCTCGCGGTCTCTCCTTCGATACCGTCAACCGCTGCACCGTCGATAGCTTCCATACCTCTGATACACCGCAGCCACGAGAAAGGTTCCAGGTCCGGCCATGGCGCTCACGCTCTACGTCGACACCGCGCGCTGGCGGGCGCACCACAAGCACGTGCAGGAGCAGTTCCCGGGACTCGTCCCGGTCTGCAAGGGCAACGGCTACGGGTTCGGGCACGAGCGGCTGGCGGAAGAGGCCACGCGCCTGGGTTCCGACGTACTCGCCGTCGGAACCACGTACGAGGCCGCGCGCATCAAGGACTGGTTCGGTGGTGACCTGCTGGTACTGACGCCGTACCGGCGCGGCGAGGAGCCGGTACCGCTGCCCGACCGGGTCATCCGCTCGGTGTCGTCCGTGGACGGCGTGTACGGCCTCGTGGGCGCCCGTGTGGTCATCGAGGTGATGTCCTCGATGAAGCGGCACGGCGTGAGCGAGCACGATCTGCCGCAGCTGCACGCCGCCATAGAGAATGTCCGGCTGGAGGGCTTCGCCATCCACCTGCCGCTGGACCGCACCGACGGCTCGGACGCCGTCGAGGAGGTCATCGGCTGGATGGACCGCCTGCGTGCGGCCCGGCTGCCGCTGCACACGATGTTCGTCAGCCACCTCAAGGCCGAGGAACTCGCCCGTCTGCAGCAGCAGTTCCCACAGACCCGCTTCCGGGCCCGCATCGGCACCCGGCTGTGGCTCGGCGACCACGAGGCCACCGAGTACCGCGGCGCGGTCCTGGACGTCACGCGCGTCTCCAAGGGCGACCGCTTCGGCTACCGGCAGCAGAAGACGGCCTCCGACGGCTTCCTGGTGGTCGTGGCGGGCGGTACGTCGCACGGGGTGGGCCTGGAGGCCCCCAAGGCCCTGCACGGCGTCATGCCGCGCGCCAAGGGCGTTGCCCGGGCCGGCCTCGCCACGGTCAACCGGAACCTTTCTCCCTTCGTATGGGGCGGCAAGCAGCGCTGGTTCGCCGAGCCGCCGCACATGCAGGTCTCCATCCTGTTCGTCCCCGCGGACGCCCCCGAGCCGAAGGTCGGCGACGAGCTGGTCGCTCATCTGCGGCACACCACCACGCAGTTCGACCGGATCGTCGACCGCTGAGCGACCGCCTCTCAGGGACGCCGTAACAGCGAAGGGCCGTACACGGAACACCTCCGTGTACGGCCTTTCGCTTGCCACCACCTCGCCTGTTCGCTCA
This sequence comes from Streptomyces sp. NPDC028907, assembly GCF_055564995.1. Taxonomy (NCBI): domain Bacteria; kingdom Bacillati; phylum Actinomycetota; class Actinomycetes; order Kitasatosporales; family Streptomycetaceae; genus Streptomyces; species Streptomyces sp. NPDC028907. The sequence goes on along the minus strand of NZ_JBVHVE010000003.1, from coordinate 750,586 downwards.
GAGCGAACCGTCGGTCACCTTCCCCGGAGTGCCCCACTCCACATGCGGGCCGTCGAAATGGGCAGCGTGCCGCGGCGGATGGGCCGCGGGCCCGAACACGAACACGTCCTCCGCCCTGTCGAGCACCCCGCCCGAAGGATCATCCTCGCCGGCCCGGCGCACCGGATCGCGCTCCGGCATGAGGATGTCCCGTACGACGACGGCACACAGGTACAGCGTCCCCAGCAGGTGCACGCCGATGGCCCAGTGATAACCGTCGGGCGGCAGTCCCTTGTGCGCGTCCCCACTGGTCGTGTACGCGAGGTACAGCCAGATCCCCAGGAAGTAGGCCACCTCGCACGCCTGCCAGATGAGGAAGTCCCGCCACCTCGGCCGGGCCAACGCGGCCAGCGGCACCAGCCACAGGACGTACTGCGGCGAGTAGACCTTGTTGGTGAGGATGAACGCCGCGACGATCAGGAAGGCCAGCTGGGCGAACCGCGGGCGCCGCGGCGCGGTCAGCGTGAGCGCGGCGATACCGGCACAGCACAGCAGCATCAGCAGCGTGGCCAGCGTGTTGACGGTCTCCGTGCTGAGCGGGTCGGTGGAGTTCTGGGCCATGATCAGCCAGAAGGAGCCGAAGTCGACGCCCCGTTCCTGACTGAACCGGTAGAACTGCGACCACCCGTCCCAGGCGAGCAGCATCACCGGCAGGTTCACGACCAGCCAGGCGACGACAGTGCCGCCGAGCGCCGTCCCGAAGTCCCGCCACTTACCGACGCGCCAGCACAGGACGAGCAGCGGGCCGAGCAGGAAGACCGGGTAGAGCTTCGCGGCCGTGGCGAGCCCGAGCAGGATGCCGAAGGCGAGGGCGCGGCCGCGTGACCACATCAGCATCGCTGCGGCTGTCAGGGCGACGGCCAGCAGGTCCCAGTTAATAGTCGCGGTCAGTGCGAAGGCGGGCGCCAGAGCGACCAGCAGCCCGTCCCAGGGGCGCCGGGTGTGCGTGCGGCTCACACAGACGGCGATGACGGCGGCGCACGCCATCAGCATTCCGGCGTTGACCATCCAGTACCACTGCTCCTGGTGCTGGATGGTGCCGCTCCCGGTCGTGAGCCAGGAGGCGACCTCCATGAACACGCCGGTCAGCACCGGGTACTCGAGGTACTCCATGTCGCCGGGGAGCTTGTCGAAGTACGGCACGAGTCCGTCGGCGAAGCCACGCCCCTGATAGAGGTGCGGGATGTCCGAGTAGCAGGCATGCGTGTACTGCGAGCTGGCGCCGAAGAACCAGGCGCCGTCGTAGCACGGTGCCTTCTGGACCAGGCCGAGGGCGAACATGCCGATCGCCACGAGCGCGATGATCCGCACGGGAGTCCACCAGGACGTCCCGAGCAGGGCACGCCGTCCGATGGGGCCACCGATCAGCTCACTCCCGTGGGCGGCGACCTCGTCCTCCGCGGTCGGCCGCACCGGGTCGGGCTCGTGCACGCTCGTGGGCGTCGTCTCTGCACTGGGCATGGGGCACATCCTGCCGTACCAGTCTGAGAACAGGGCGAGGACGATGGGCCTGCGGCGGTTGAGTGTTTCACGTGAAACCGACGTTTCACGTGAAACAGGCCGTCACGCGATAGGGCTGGAGGCGACAAAGGCCGGTGGCCGGCACCCTGCTGCATGGGCACCGGCCACCGGCCTTCTGTGTCGCCTTCGGCTGTCGATCTAGCCTGACGACCCGCCGAAGATGCCTCCGTTGCCGTTGGCATTACCCCCTGAGTTGTCCGTCTCCGTCTCCGTGGGTGTCGGCGACGTCGTCGTGCCTCCGTCTGTGCCGCCGTTCTGTCCACCGTTGGCGTTGTTGCACTGCCAGTCGAACTCTCCGCAGGTCTCGGTCGGCGTCGGCGACGGCGTCGTGAGCGACTCGGAGGGCGTCGGTGTCGGGCTCGGGCTCTCTTCCTCAGTCTCCGTGGGAGTGGGAATCGCGCTGGGCGTCGGGGTGTCGTTGATGATTTCACCCATGGGCTGGGCCTCGGGGAAGGGCTCAGGCGTGCCGTAGCTCTTCATGGCCTCGACCATGTAGTCCTCCCAGACCTGCGCCGGGATGTCACCACCGTGGATGGACGGCACGCCACCGGTGCCGTTCATGGACAGCAGCTTGCCCTTGTCGGGGTCCGTGCGGAACAGCGTCACAGCCGTGGACAGTTCCCTGGTGTAGCCGACGAACCACGCCGACTTGTTCTCGTCGGTCGTACCCGTCTTGCCGGCCACCGGGAACCCGATGTCCGCGACCTTCTTACCGGTGCCGTTCTTGACGACGTTCTCCAGGACGTCCGTCACGTTGTTGGCGACGTTCGGCTCCATGGCGTCCTGCTCCTCCGGCTTCTCGAACCCAGGGAGCTTCTTGCCGTCCTTGACGACCTCGGTGACGGAGTACGGCTCGAAATGCTTGCCGTCATTGGCGAAGGCTCCGTACGCGTCCGCCATACGGATGGCGCTGGGCGTCGAGGTACCGAGCGAGAAGGACACGTTCTTCATGTTGGCCTTGTCGAAGAAGGCCTCCGAGATACCCAGGTCCTTGGCCATCTCCTGGGTCCTGGACAGGCCGACGTCAATACCCAGCTGCGCGAACGGGCTGTTGATCGACTGCTCCATGGCCTTCCTGAGCGTTACATCGCCCCAGGCCGTTTCGCCCTCGTTCTTCTGGCGGAACGGCTTTCCGTCATTGCCCATGATCGGATCGCCGTTCTGGTCCTTGATCACGAGCAAGTCGTTGCCGTTGTACTTGGTCATCGGCGAGAGCGCCTTGCCGTTGGTCTCGTACGTCCCGTACTTCATCGACGCGGCCAGCACGATGGGCTTCCAGGTCGATCCGACCGGCACACCCAGGGTGTTGGCGTTGTTGGAGTAGTGCCCCTTGTTGTAACCCGCGCCGCCGTACAGCGCGACGATCGCTCCGGTCTTGGGATCGACCGACGCGCCACCGAACTGGACATACTTGTCCTTCTCGCGCTTCTTGGGGTCGAGGAAGCTCTTCTCCGTCTTCTCCACGGCCGCCGCCAGCTCATTGACCTTCTGCTTGTCGAAGGTCGTTTTGATGCGGTAGCCGCCCTTCTCCAGGTCCTCGGGGGACAGGCCCGCCTTCTTGGCGACGTACTCCTTGGCGATGTCGATGAGATAACCGGACTGCCCGGAGAGGTTCGAGGTCTGCTTCTTGAGCGTGGGGAACTTGCCCAACTGGGTGCGCTCGGCCGGAGTCATGCGCTTGACCTCGACCATGCGGTCCAGGATCCACGACCAGCGCTCCTTGGCCCGCTTGGTGTTTGCCTCCTTCGTGGCGTTCGCTCCCACACCGCCGTCGGGGTTGTAGAAGTTCGGGCCCTTCAGTACAGCGGCGAGGAAGGCGCACTGCTCGGTGTTGAGATTCTCGGCGTCCACGCCGAAGTACGCCTGGGCAGCGGCCTGGATTCCGTAGGCGTTGCGGCCGTAGTAGGCCGTGTTGAGGTAGCCGGCAAGGATGTCGTCCTTGGACAGCTTCTGGTTCACCTTGATGGAGATGAACAGTTCCTTGAACTTACGGGTGAGCGTCTGCTCCTGGCTCAGATAGGTGTTCTTCACGAACTGCTGGGTGATGGTCGAACCACCCTGCGTCTCGCCGCCCGTCGCCATGTTGAGGACGGCCCGCGCGATCCCGGCCGGGTCGATGCCCTTGTCGTCGTAGAAGGTGGCGTTCTCGGCGGCGACCACCGCGTCCTTCATCGCGGTGGGGATCTCCCCGTTGCTCACGAGCTGGCGGTTCGTCTGACCGCCGGTCGACGCCATCTGCTTGCCGTTGGACCAGTAGAAGACGTTGTTCTGCGCCAGAGCCGTGTCTTGTTGCTTCGGGATGCCCACCATGGCGTACCCAATGCCCGCAGCAGCGACCAGACCACCCATGAAGGCGAGGAACGTACCCGTGACAAGCCGCCACGACGGCACCCACCGCGCCGCCCCGTACTTGCCCGCGCGCGGATAGTCGATGAACCGCTTCTTGGCGGGCGGGGCCGAACGCCCTCTGCCGCGCCCGGGGCCGCCCGGACCTCCGGGAGCGGCGCGGCGGCCGCCCCGGGCCGGTTCGGCCGCTCTGCGGCGGCTGCCTGCGCCTCTCTGGGCAGCGCGCCGTGCCTCGGCGCGTCCGCCGTACGGACGTTCCTCGCCTTCCGAACCGCTGGGACCCGACCCGTACGAGTCGGAAGGAGATCCGGTGGCGCCTCGCGGTGCCGCTCGGCGGCCGGAGGACGAGCCGGCCTGGCCGCGTCGGGCCGCGGCACGTCCGCCTCCCTGCGGCTGCGGCGGTTTGCGACGGTGCTCGCTCATCGAACGACTACTCCTCGGGCAGGCGCACCCCTGCGCGCCTGACAACGGCGGCTGTTTTCCGGTCCCCCCGAAGTACGGATGCGGTCGGTTCCGCATTCACCCGTACTGCACCAAGGACAACGACGCCCTCAGGCTTCACTCGGTTCCCGGTGCTGTGCATGGCGCACAGACTACGCACCGTCAAAGCCCACCTAGCCCCGAACTTCACCCCAAATCAGGCAACTCGCTCCACATGAATCGTTGATGTGATCCCGTTCACCGTTCCCCCACTTGTCGCGCCCGGCAGGCCGTTCTATCGTCTTGATGTATCGAGTCGATACATCAGCGCGAGATATGACGAGGAGGCGAGGGGATGAGCCGACGTTCCGGGATCCTCGAGTTCGCCGTACTCGGACTGCTCCGCGAATCCCCGATGCACGGCTATGAGCTGCGCAAACGACTCAATACGTCGCTGGGCGTGTTCCGTGCGTTCAGCTACGGCACGCTCTATCCCTGCCTCAAGACGCTGGTCGCCAACGGCTGGTTGATCGAGGAACCGGGGAGCACCGCCGAGGACGCCCTCGCCGCACCCCTCGCGGGGCGCCGCGCAAAGATCGTCTACCGGTTGACGGCGGAAGGTAAGGAGCACTTCGAGGAACTGCTCTCGCAGACCGGCCCCGACGCGTACGAGGACGAGCACTTCGCTGCCCGATTTGCCTTCTTCGGACGCACACCACAGGACGTGCGCATGCGCGTGCTGGAGGGCCGCCGCAGCCGGCTGGAGGAGCGCCTGGAGAAGATGAGCGCCTCTCTCGCCCGCACGCGGGAGCGCCTCGACGACTACACGCTTGAGCTCCAGCGCCACGGGATGGAGTCCGTGGAGCGCGAAGTGCGCTGGCTGAACGAGCTCATCGAGAGCGAGCGGGCCGGGCGGGACCTGAAGGGTTCCGCTTCCGGGGGGTCCGCTCAGCAGGACACCACATCTGGAGAGCCGGGCGATCTGCCCCGTCCCGGGGGTACCCCCGGGACGGATTCGCCCGGCGACACCGCCACGTGAGAGCCCAGTCAGGGCCTCACTCGTACACACAGGGAGCAACCGGAATGGGTTCGGTTCGCGTAGCCGTCGTCGGCGTCGGCAACTGCGCCGCGTCGCTGGTTCAGGGAGTCGAGTACTACAAGGACGCCGACCCGGCGTCCAAGGTCCCCGGTCTGATGCATGTGCAGTTCGGCGACTACCACGTCCGTGACGTCGAGTTCGTCGCCGCCTTCGACGTCGACGCGAAGAAGGTCGGCCTCGACCTCGCTGACGCGATCGGCGCCAGCGAGAACAACACCATCAAGATCTGCGACGTGCCGCGCACCGGCGTGACCGTCCAGCGCGGCCACACCCTCGACGGCCTCGGCAAGTACTACCGCGAGACCATCGAGGAGTCCGCCGAGGCCCCGGTCGACGTCGTCCAGATCCTCAAGGACAAGCAGGTCGACGTCCTCGTCTGCTACCTGCCCGTGGGCTCCGAGGACGCGGCGAAGTTCTACGCCCAGTGCGCGATCGACGCCAAGGTCGCTTTCGTCAACGCCCTGCCGGTCTTCATCGCCGGTACGAAGGAGTGGGCGGACAAGTTCACCGAGGCGGGCGTCCCGATCGTCGGCGACGACATCAAGTCCCAGGTCGGCGCCACGATCACGCACCGCGTCATGGCGAAGCTGTTCGAGGACCGCGGCGTCGTCCTGGACCGCACGATGCAGCTGAACGTCGGCGGCAACATGGACTTCAAGAACATGCTCGAGCGCGACCGCCTCGAGTCCAAGAAGATCTCCAAGACGCAGGCCGTCACCTCGCAGATCCCCGATCGTGAGCTCGGCGAGAAGAACGTCCACATCGGCCCGTCCGACTACGTCGCCTGGCTCGACGACCGCAAGTGGGCCTACGTCCGTCTCGAGGGCCGCGCCTTCGGTGACGTCCCGCTGAACCTGGAGTACAAGCTCGAGGTCTGGGACTCCCCGAACTCCGCCGGCGTCATCATCGACGCCCTGCGCGCCGCGAAGATCGCCAAGGACCGCGGCATCGGCGGCCCGATCCTCTCCGCATCCTCGTACTTCATGAAGTCCCCGCCGGTCCAGTACTTCGACGACCAGGCCCGCGAGAACGTCGAGAAGTTCATCAAGGGTGAGGTCGAGCGCTAGGGGCTCCTCAGCGCCGCACAAGAACGCTCCTGCCAGAGCTGCCGAGGGTCCCCGGGTTGTACCGCCCGGGGGCCCTCCCGTATGTGAGGCTGTGCCCCATGTCCGTCGTACGCGACCTGCGGGTCCTGCTGCGCTTCCGGAACTTCCGGCGCCTGCTCGTCGTACGTCTGTTCTCGCAGGGTGCCGACGGCGTCTACCAGACCGCGCTCGCCACCTACGTCGTCTTCTCCCCGGAGAAGCAGACCTCGGCCGCCTCGATCGCGTCCGCGATGGCGGTACTGCTCCTGCCGTACTCCCTGGTGGGCCCGTTCTCCGGCGTCCTCCTGGACCGCTGGCGCCGCCGCCAGGTCCTGCTGTACGGCAGCCTGCTGCGCACGGCACTGGCCTCGGCGACGGCCGCCCTGATCATCACCGGCGTCCCGGACTGGCTCTTCTACGTCTCCGCCCTGTGCGTCACCGCCGTCAACCGCTTCGTCCTGTCCGGCCTGTCCGCCGCACTGCCGCGCGTGGTCGACGAGGAGCGGCTCGTCATCGCCAACTCCCTGTCCCCGACCGCCGGGACGCTCGCGGCAACCGCGGGGGCCGGTCTGGCCTTCGTCGTACGGCTGGTGGTCTGGGACTCCGACGCGGCCGTGGTGCTTCTGGGGGCCGCGCTGTATCTGTGCGCGGGACTGGCGTCACTGCGCATGTCCCGGGAACTGCTGGGGCCTGACCGAGAGTTGGTTCAGCCGCGCCTCGCGACGGCCATTTCCGGCACGGCGAGGGACCTGGTGGCTGGGGTACGCCATCTCGCCACGCCGCCCCGGAGGGAGGCCGTCTGGGCGCTGTTCACGATGACCCTGATGCGCTTCTGCTACGGCGCCCTGCTGGTCATGCTGCTGATGCTCTGCCGCTACGCCTTCTCCTCGAACGCCGACGACGGACTCGCCCTGCTGGGGCTGGCGTTGGCCATCTCTGCCGCCGGGTTCTTCGCGGCGGCCGTGGCGACTCCTTGGGCTGCGGGGCGACTGGGGGCGGGTCTCTGGATCGCCGTGTGTGCGGGGACCGCCGCGATCCTTGTGCCCGCGCTCGGCCTGCCGTTCACCACAACTCCCATGCTGGTGGCGGCATTCGTCCTGGGCCTGACGACGCAGGGAGCGAAGATCTCCACGGACACGATCGTGCAGGCCTCGGTCGAGGACGGCTTCCGTGGCCGGATCTTCTCCGTGTACGACGTGTTCTTCAACGTCTCCTTCGTCGGAGCGGCAGGCGTCGCCGCGCTGATGCTGCCGCCGGACGGCCGCTCTGTGCCGCTCGTGGTCACAGTCGCCGTTATCTACGCGGCAGTTGCTGTGGCTATGGCCCGCTTTGAACACCGACCCGTGTCACATCAATGACACAGAGCCACTCCCGGCCGCTTCGGTGTCAGTGGGGACCGGTAACTTACGTGCGTCTTATTTCCGCGCTTAGTTCGCGCCACGCACCCATGTTCTAGGGGGACCCTCAAGTGACAACTCCGCCGCCCCAGGGCAATCCGTTCGCCCAGGGCCAGAACCCGTACGGCCAGCCGCAGGGCCAGGCACCGTACCCGCCCCAGGGCGGCCACCCGCAGCAGCCGGGCCAGCCCGGGTTCCCCCAGCAGGGCGCGGCGCCTTATGCGCCGGTTCCGCCGCAGCAGCCGCGGCGCAAGGTCAGCTTCAAGACGATCAAGAACGTCGTCATCATCGTGGCTGCCGTGACTGTGGCCATCGGGGGCTACCTGGCCAGCCGGGACGACGCAGAGACGGCGGCGGTCGGTGACTGCATGCACCGCGGCAGCACCAGTTCGACATCCCCGGACCTCGAGGTCGTCGACTGCGGCTCTTCGGAAGCCCAGTACGTTGTGCTGGCCAAGATCGAGGGCTCCTACACCACTGAGCTTTCGGCCAGCAGCAAGTGCGCGAGCGAGGCCAAGGACTTCGAGTACACGTACACACAGAGCAGCAAGAGCAACGACTTCCTGCTGTGCCTGAAGGAGTACAAGAAGTAGGCAGATGCCAGGAGGGGCGGTGTTTCACGTGAAACACCGCCCCTCCTGGCATCCTCGGGGTCATGTTTCACGTGAAACATGACCCCCTTCCACGCTCTCAGCCTTGCTCGGCCCACCACTCCTTGAGCGCCGCGACCGCCTCGTCATGCACCATCGGCCCGTTCTCCAGCCGAAGCTCCAGCATGTGCTTGTAAGCCCGCCCGATGACCGGCCCGGGCCCCACGCCGAGGACCTCCATGATCTGGTTGCCGTCGAGGTCGGGGCGGATGGCGTCCAGTTCCTCCTGCTCCTGGAGCTGAGCGATCCGCGCCTCCAGACCGTCGTACGCACGGGACAGCGCGACCGCCTTGCGCTTGTTGCGGGTGGTGCAGTCCGAGCGGGTCAGCTTGTGGAGGTGGTCGAGCAGCGGGCCGGCGTCACGGACATAGCGGCGAACCGCCGAGTCTGTCCACTCGCCCGTGCCGTAGCCGTGGAAGCGCAGGTGGAGTTCGACCAGACGTGAGACGTCCTTCACCAGCTCGTTGGAGTACTTCAGGGCCGTCATGCGCTTCTTCGTCATCTTCGCGCCGACCACCTCGTGGTGGTGGAACGAGACGCGGCCGTCCTTCTCGAAGCGACGAGTGCGCGGCTTACCGATGTCGTGGAGCAGCGCCGACAGCCGGAGGGTCAGGTCGGGGCCGTTCTCCTCCAGCGCCATCGCCTGCTCCAGGACGATCAGCGTGTGCTCGTAGACGTCCTTGTGGCGGTGGTGCTCGTCGCTCTCCAGACGCAGAGCGGGAAGCTCGGGCAGCACATGGTCGGCGAGGCCGGTGTCGACCAGCAGGGTCAGACCCTTGCGCGGCTGGGCGGAGAGGATCAGTTTGTTCAGCTCGTCCCGCACCCGTTCCGCCGAGACGATCTCGATCCGCCCGGACATCTCCTTCATGGCGGTGACGACCTCGGGACCCACCTCGAAGTCGAGCTGTGCCGCGAAGCGCGCCGCCCGCATCATGCGCAGCGGATCGTCCGAGAAGGACTCCTCAGGAGTGCCCGGCGTGCGCAGCACGCGCTCCGCGAGGTCCTCCAGGCCGCCGTGCGGGTCGATGAACTCCTTCGCCGGCAGTGCCACGGCCATCGCGTTCACCGTGAAGTCCCGCCGGACGAGGTCCTCCTCGATCGAATCGCCGTACGACACCTCGGGCTTGCGCGAGGTCCTGTCGTACGCCTCCGAGCGGTAGGTGGTCACCTCGATCTGGTAGCCATCCTTCTGCGCCCCGACCGTGCCGAAAGCGATACCAACCTCCCACACGGCGTCCGCCCACGGACGCACGATCTTCAACACGTCCTCGGGGCGGGCGTCGGTCGTGAAGTCCAGGTCGTTGCCGAGCCGGCCGAGCAGCGCGTCCCGGACCGACCCGCCGACCAGGGCGAGTGAGAACCCGGCCTCCTGGAAACGGCGGGCGAGATCGTCGGCGACAGGGGCAACCCGCAGCAGTTCACTCACCGCGCGGTGCTGCGCCTGGCTCAGGGCGCTGGGCTTGTCTTCGTTGGCGTTCGGCACAACAGAAGAGGGTACGTGGCCGGGGCGACCTGGAGCGCCTCCATTAAACGTGCACATTCGGCGGTGCGGACAGCTCCGGAGATACGCGTACAAGGCCTGCTCTTGTGACGTACGAAACTGCTCACCTCTATAGGGGCACATACGGGACAGGAGCGACGGTCCGAACCGATCTTGTGGATGAGACCGCGGCACTTCCTCTCAGCGCACATCGTTACCATGCGTGGACGCACATTCCGACGACCACTGACGACGACGAGGGACGGGCGAGCGCGTGGCCGAGGCGGCAGACTTCCAGGGGATGAGTCCCTCACCTGCCCGCCGGTGGATGCGGCGCACCGGAGCATTGCTCGCCGGGGCGCCTCTGCTGGCCGGTCTGCTCCAGCTGCCTGCCGCCGCCCCCACACACGCCGCCGAACAGGGCTCCTTGAAGGCCGCTTCCGGCTCGGGCACGGTGGCCGTCGCCGTGGACTCGCTCACCCCCACCGTTCCCGGTGAGGGCGACACCCTCACGGTGTCCGGCACGGTGACCAACGAAGGCAAGCAGGCGGTCACCGACGCTCAGGTGGACCTGCGCCCGGGGTCGGCCGTGAACACCCGCTCGGCCATCGACACGGTCGCGGGACGCACCGCCTACCAGGAGGGCCTCGACGGGTCCCCGGTGGGCGGCAAATACGTCGAGAAGTTCGCCAAGCTCACTCCCGGCGTCTCCCAGCACTTCAGCATCTCCGTACCGGTCGACAAGCTGGACCTGGGCGCGGACGGTGTCTACGAGTTCGCCGTCTCCCTGTCCGGCGAGACGGCCGCGCGGCCCTGGGACCAGGTGCTCGGCATCCAGCGGACGTTCCTGCCCTGGCAGCCCGACACCGCCGACGCGCAGACCCGGACGACCGTTCTGTGGCCGCTCATGTCCACCTCGCACATGACGGCGCAGACGGGGTCGGACGAGTCGCAGACGCCGGTCTTCCGTGACGACGACCTCGCCAAGGAGATCTCCCCGGGCGGCCGGCTGCAACAGCTCGTGTCGCTGGGCAAGGAACTCGACGTCACCTGGGTGATCGACCCGGACCTGCTGGCCTCGGTGGACGCCATGACGGAGAGCTACCGCGTCCAGGGCGAAGGTGACACGACCAGGCCGGGCACCTATCGGACGGTCGCCACGCAGTGGCTGGCCGAGCTGCAGGACGCGGTGCAGGACAAGGAAGTGGTCGCCCTGCCCTTCGCCGACCCCGACCTGGCGTCCCTGGCGCACAACGGCACCAACGTCACCGGCTCCCTGAACCACCTCAAGGAGGCCACCGACGTCGCCGCAGACACGGTCGACTCCATCCTCCACGTGCAGCCGTCCACCGACTTCGCCTGGCCTGTGAACGGCGCCGTCGACCCGTCCATCGTCAAGGTCGCCACGTCCGCCGGCGCGGACAAGGTGATCGCCCGCAGCGACAGCCTCGTGGAGACCGGCGGCCTGACCTACACACCCTCCGCGGCCCGCCCCATCGGCGGCGGCACGACAGCGGTCGTCGCGGACGCGCGCATGTCGACCGCGTTCCAGGGCGACCTGACGAAGGCGTCGAACTCGACGCTCGCCGTGCAGCGTTTCCTCGCCCTGAGCCTGGCCCTCAACCACCAGACGGACAAACAGCGCAGCATCGTCGTCGCCCCGCAGCGGATGCCCACGACGAGCCAGGCCCAGACGATGGCCGAGGCGGTCACGGCACTCCAGGGCGGCACGTGGACCCAGTCCCAGGACCTCACGGCCGCTGCCACGGCCAAGCCGGACTCCGGCGCCACCACGACGGTGCCGGCGGCGTCCAAGTACCCCTCCTCGCTGCGCAAGCAGCAACTGCCGCGATCGGCCTTCGAGCAGATCGCCACGACGCAGGAAAAGCTCGACAAGTTCAAGGTGATCCTCACCAACAAGTCCCGGGTGGTGACCCCCTTCGGTCGGGCCATGAACCGCGCGATGTCCACGTCGTGGCGCAGCCGCTCAGCGGAGGCCGCGGACTACCGCAATGGCATCGAGGCCTACGTCGACTCGTTGGCCGGACAGGTCACGCTGATCGACAAGTCGGAGACCAAGCTCTCCGGACGCAGCGCCATGATCCCCGTGACCGTGCAGAACAATCTGGTCCAAGGCGTCGACCACCTGGTGCTGCGGCTCACCTCAAAGAGCCCGAGGCGCCTCGAGATCGGCGGCGAGGCCTTCTCCCAACAGCGTGTGGCGGTCTCCGGCGGACACAGCCAGACCGTGAAGTTCACCACGTCGGCACAGGCCAACGGCCAGGCCACAGTCGTCGCCCAGCTGTTCACAGAGGACGGCCAGCCCTACGGCGCACCCGTCACCTTCGACGTGAAGGTCACCGAGTTCACGGCCACCGTGATGCTGGTCATCGGTGGCGGTTTCCTTCTGCTCGTCCTCGCCGGGTTCCGTATGTACACGCAGCGCAAGCGTGCGGCGGCCCGGGCGGCCGAGGAGGAGGGTTCCCAGGAGACGAGCGAGACCGACGGCGATCCGCAGAACCCGGAAGGCCCCGCGGACCGTCTCACGCCCGAGGAACTCCTCAAGGAAGAGTCGGACACCGGTATCCGGGCAGACGCGCCGGAGCAGCCGAGTGACCCTGCACCGGACACCGCAGCGGAAAGCACCGACCCGTCCGGCACGGGTGAGAGAGTGGACCGTTGAGCGATGTCGTGGCCGGTGGGCCCGGGACGATGAGGTGGGGTAACCATGAACGCGCCGTACGACGGTGACCGCGGCCAGCCCGCGGGCCCCTCGGGGCACCCCGAGGGCCCGCCGCCCGAGCACGGCCAGGTACCGCCGCAGCACCCCGCGGACATGTACCTCCAGGACGCCTACGACCAGGACCCCTACCGGGCCCAGGACCTCTCCGCCCAGGACCCGGTCGCCGAGGCGCTGTACGACCGCGCCGCCCACCCGCCGCCCCCGCCGGGCACCTACCAGCCACCCCAGGCGCTGTACGCCCAGCCACCCCAGTCGCCGTACGCCCCCGACCCGCACGTGTGGGCGCAGACCCCGGCGCCCGAGCCGGAGGGCCCGACCCAGTACCTGCCGTACGGCGACGATCACCGTACGACCCAGTACGTGGGTGTCGACGACCTCGTCACGCACTCCACCGAGGAACGTCCCGAGCACGACGCCTTCGCACACCTCTTCCGGGACCAGCAACAGGGCGGTCATCCGCAGTACCAGCCGCCCGTGGTCCCGGGGCCGTCCCCGGCACCGACCGCGGGCCCGTACCAGGGAGCTCCGCCGCCTGCCGCGGCCGAGAGCAGCCCGCCGGCGCCCGCTCCTGCCGCCGCGCCCGCCGCCGCGAAGAAGGGTGGGCGGGCCGGCGGTCTGCTGAAGTCGAGCGCCGTGATGGCCGCGGGCACGATGGTGTCCCGCCTCACCGGCTTCGTCCGGTCCATGATGATCGTCTCGGCGCTGGGCCTCGGCCTGCTCGGCGACTCGTTCCAGGTCGCCTACCAGCTGCCGACGATGATCTACATCCTGACCGTCGGCGGCGGCCTCAACTCGGTCTTCGTTCCGCAGCTGGTACGCGCCATGAAGGACGACGAGGACGGCGGCGAGGCCTACGCGAACCGTCTGCTGACCCTGGTCATGGTGGCGCTCGCCACCCTCACCGCACTCGCGATGGTCGGCGCACCACTCCTCGTCAAGGCCCTGTCGACCCCCGTCGCCAACGACCCCGCCGCCAACGAGGTCGCCATCACCTTCACCCGCTACTTCCTGCCCTCGATCTTCTTCATGGGCGTCCACGTGGTGATGGGCCAGATCCTCAACGCCCGCGGCAAGTTCGGCGCGATGATGTGGACACCGGTCCTGAACAACATCGTCATCATCGTGACACTCGGGATGTTCCTCTGGGTGTACGGCACCGCGGAGCGCTCCGGCATGGCCGTCACCAACATCCCGCCGGAGGGTCAGCGCCTCCTCGGCATCGGCGTACTGCTCGGCCTGGTCGTCCAGGCCCTGGCGATGATCCCCTACCTGCGCGAGACGGGTTTCCGGCTGCGGCTGCGCTTCGACTGGAAGGGCCACGGTCTCGGCAAGGCGGCGATGCTCGCGAAGTGGACGATCCTGTTCGTCCTCGCCAACCAGGCGGGCGCCCTCGTGGTCACCCAGCTGTCCACCGCCGCAGGAGTCGACTCCGACGTCGACGGAACCGGCTTCGCCGCCTACGCCAACGCCCAGCTGATCTGGGGTCTGCCACAGGCCATCATCACCGTTTCTCTGATGGCCGCCCTGTTGCCGCGCCTGTCGCGCTCGGCGGCCGAGGGTGACAGCGGCGCCGTCCGGGACGACATCTCCCAGGGGCTGCGGACGACGGCGGTCGCGATCGTCCCCATCGCCTTCGGATTCCTGGCCCTCGGCATCCCGATGTGCACCCTGATGTTCGGCACCTCGGGCGCGAGCGAGGCCACGAACATGGGCTTCATGCTGATGGCCTTCGGCCTCGGCCTGATCCCGTACTCCGTGCAGTACGTGGTCCTGCGCGCCTTCTACGCCTACGAGGACACCCGGACCCCCTTCTACAACACGGTCATCGTGGCCGCCGTCAACGCCGCCGCCTCCGCCCTCTGCTACTTCGTCATCCCGGCCCGCTGGGCCGTCGTCGGCATGGCCGCCTCGTACGGACTGGCCTACGCGATCGGTGTCGGCGTGGCCTGGAGCCGACTGCGCAAGAAGCTCGGCGGCGACCTCGACGGTGCCCGCGTGATGCGGACGTACGCCAGGCTCTGCATCGCATCGGTGCCGGCGGCGCTGCTGAGCGGTGCGGCCTGCTACGGCATCGCCCAAAGCCTGGGGCAGGGCGTTCTCGGCTCCTTCGCCGCCCTGCTGGCCGGCGGAGCCGTGCTGCTCGGGATCTTCTTCGTCGCCGCACGCCGGATGCGGATCGAGGAACTGAACTCACTGGTCGGCATGGTGCGCGGACGCCTGGGTCGCTGAGGCGGGGGTACGCGCACAACCATCGTCCGCCATCGTGTGTCGTGCATAGCGGCGGACTGTGGGCACAATTGGTTCGGCGTCGGACGGCGCGCACGGAGTCTGACGGCGCGCAATGGATGGGGAGGCAGGAACGACGGTGGCGGAACGGAGCACGGCTGCCGTCGACGTGGCAGACAACAGCGGCGACGAGCCGCTGACCGCTCAGGCGGACCAGTCCACGGCCGACGGGGTGGCCAAGAATCGGGAGCGGGACACGGACATCGACGAGGCACAGGGGAGTGGCGGGACCGAGGGTCCCGGAAAGGCCTCACCGCCCGAACTGCACAGCGGTCACAAACTCGCCAGACGCTACCGCCTCGAGGAGTGCGTCACCCGTCTGGACGGTTTCAGCAGCTGGCGTGCGGTCGACGAGAAGCTCCGTCGCGCCGTCGGCGTCCACATCCTGCCCGCGGACCACGCACGGGCCCGGTCCGTCCTGGCCTCGGCCCGCTCCTCCGCGCTTCTCGGCGACCCCCGCTTCGTCCAGGTCCTCGACGCCGTCGAGGAGAACGACCTCGTCTACGTCGTCCACGAGTGGCTCCCCGACGCCACCGAGATGAGCACCCTGCTCGCCGCGGGCCCACTGGAGGTCTACGACGCCTACCAGATGGTCACCCAGGTGTCCGCGGCCATGGCCGCCGCCCACCGCGAGGGCCTGGCCCATCTCCGGCTCAACCCGAACGCCGTGCTGCGCACGTCGACCGGCCAGTGGCGCATCAGGGGTCTCGCGGTGAACGCCGCGCTGCGCGGCATCAGCTCCGACACCCCGCAGCGCACCGACACGGAGGCCATCGGCGCCCTGCTGTACGCCGCGCTCACCCAGCGCTGGCCGTACGAGAGCGACGCCTACGGCCTGTCCGGGCTGCCGAAGGACGTCGGTCTGATCGCCCCCGACCAGGTGCGTGCCGGCGTCCACCGCGGCCTGTCGGAGCTCGCCATGCGCGCGCTGGTCAACGACGGCGCGACGGCGTCCCGCCATGAGTCCGCGTGCACGACGCCGGAGGAACTGGTGAAGGCGATCGGCGAGATGCCCCGCATCCGCCCGCCGGAGCCCGCTTTCACGGCCCCGCCGGACTATCAGCGCACGACGTACCAGCAGGGCAACTACGGCCGCCAGCCGTCGCACCCTGGCGCCACCCAGCCCGTACCGACCCCGCCGCCTCCGCTGCAGAGCCGCACGGGCAAGGCACTGAAGTGGGCCGTCTCGGCCCTCCTCATCGCCGCCCTGGGCCTTGGCAGCTGGCAGCTCGCGGACGCGCTCATGGACCAGGGCGGCAAGTCCGAGGACAGCAACCAGACGCAGACCACGGACGACAATGACAAGGGCAGCGGCAAGGCCAAGCCGGTCAAGCCGATAGAGATTCAGAACGCCCAGGAGTTCGTCGCCAAGGGCGGGGCCCAGGCGCCGGAGGATGTAGGCAAGACGTACGACGGCAACAGCTCGACGTACTGGCGCAGCAAGAGCTTCGTCGACGGTCCTGACATGAACCCCGCCTACAAGCCTGGTGTCGGCATCGTCTACGACCTCGGCTCGGCTCAGACAGTGTCGGCCGCTTCGATAGGGCTGCTGTACCCCGGCGATCACACGACCGTCTCCCTGTACGCCTCGGACTCCCTGACGCCCTCGTCGTTGGACTCGATGGAAAAGATCGGCACCGTCACAACGAGCGGCACCAGTGCGACGGTGAAGGTCACCAAGCCGGCGAAGACCCAGTACGTTCTCGTATGGCTCACCGCCATGCCCCATGCGGACGGGGACCAGTACAGCGACGCCGGATTCAAGCAGGCCATCACCGACCTGAAGTTCACCGGCTAGAACTGACCGATCCAAGGGGAGGGGGTCCGATGACAGATGGTGCCGCTCAGCGCGACGTGAGCGACCAGGATCTCCTGGCCCTCCATGTGAAGGGCGATCCCGACGCCTTCGGTGAGCTCGTGCGGCGGCATCGGGATCGGCTCTGGGCGGTGGCGTTGCGGACGCTGGGCGACCGCGAGGAGGCCGCTGATGCCGTCCAGGACGCCCTTGTTTCCGCCTACCGGGCCGCCCACACCTTCAGGGGCCAGTCCGCCGTCACGACGTGGCTGCACCGGATCACCGTGAACGCCTGCCTGGACCGTGCCCGCAAGGCGGCCTCCCGCAAGACCTCCCCCGTCGACGACACCGAGCGCCTGGAGCAGTTGCTGGAGCCCCACGAGGAGGCATCCGCTCCGGCAGAGCGCAACGATCTGCACCGCCAGCTCCTGGAGGCGCTCGGCACCCTGCCCCCGGACCAGCGAGCGGCGCTCGTCCTGGTGGACATGCAGGGCTACCCGGTCGCCGAAGCGGCCCGCGTACTCGATGTGCCCACCGGCACGATCAAGAGCCGATGCGCACGCGGCAGAGCCAGACTCCTGCCTCTGCTCACGCATCTGAGGCCCGAAAGCGCCAGTGGCGGCAAGGACTCGGATGAGAGGCGGAACCGGACGCAGGGGACATCCGTCCCACCGGCAGCGGATCCACAGGCCACCAGGCCACCGGTCACGGATCCGCGAGATACCGGGCCAAGTGATTCAGCTGCAGTGAAGGGCGGAGGTGGGCGAGCGTGACAGCCACGACGGACACGGCCGGGCACCCGGACGTCGCCGAGATCTCCGACCTCACCGAGGGCCTTCTCTCCCCGTCCCGGACTGCCGACGTACAGCGGCATCTGGAGCAGTGCGAGCTGTGCGCGGACGTCTACGCCTCGCTGGAGGAGATCCGGGACCTGCTGGGGGTCGTGCCCGGCCCTCCGCGTATGCCCGCGGATGTCGCAGGCCGCATCGACGCCGCTCTCGCCGCAGAGGCACTCTTGAACGCTACGGCGCCCGATGACACCGCAGCGGCACCCCGCGCCAGGGAGACCCTCCCGGTCTCCGGTGCACACGACAGCGCGCATGTTTCACGTGAAACATCGGCCACGGCAGACCGTCCGGTGGGCCACGCCCGCTCCTCCACCGCCGGCCCCGGCCGCAAGAATCGCAAGAAGGCAGGGCGACGCAAGGTCGCCTTCCTCAGCGCCGCGTTCACGGCCGCCGCCCTGGGCCTCGGCTCGGTATTGCTGACCTCACTGATGGGCGGAGGGGCGGGCCCCACCGCCGACGGCGGGCAGACCGCCACCGACACGTTCTCCGCAGCGAAGCTGGAGACGCAGGTCGCCGATCTCCTCGCCAAGAACGAGAGCTCCCCAGGGAGCTCCCAGAAGCCGGACCGCAGTCTGGGTACGCAAGGCGGACCCGACACCAAGAGCCCTCAGATCCTGCGTGAGATCACGGTGCCCGAATGCGTCAGGAAGGGCATCGGCCGCGACGACCTGGCGCTCGCCACCGAGGAAGGTGTCTACAAGGGCAAGGACGCTCTCCTCGTCGTGTTGCCACATGCGACCAACGACAGTCGAGTCACCGTCTACGTGATGGACGCGACCTGTGTGAGGCACCCGTCCTCCACCAAGGCCAAGATCCTTCTGCAGGAGTCCTACGCGCGTTCCTGAGGACCCGGTGGTATCGCCTCCGTCTGGCCTGGCAACCCCTACGGTGTGGCGTCACCGTGTGCCCGGACACAGTGGGAATGCGCGCCCCTTAGGATCCGTTGGGTGGGATGAGAGTTCTGAAAGGGACTCTCCCCGGTCCGACGACGCAGTCCAGAGACGAGGAATCAAGCTGTGAGCGACGTCCGTAACGTGATCATCATCGGCTCCGGGCCCGCCGGCTACACGGCGGCGCTCTACACCGCGCGCGCGTCGCTGAAGCCGCTTGTGTTCGAGGGGGCCGTCACCGCCGGCGGTGCGCTCATGAACACGACCGAGGTGGAGAACTTCCCGGGCTTCCAGGACGGCATCATGGGCCCCGAACTCATGGACAACATGCGCTCCCAGGCCGAGCGCTTCGGAGCCGAGCTCGTCCCGGACGACATCGTCAACGTCGACCTGAGGGGTGAGATCAAGACCGTCACGGACACCGCGGGCACGGTCCACCGGGCCAAGGCCGTCATCGTCGCCACCGGCTCGCAGCACCGCAAGCTCGGTCTGCCGAACGAGGACGCTCTGTCCGGTCGCGGCGTCTCGTGGTGCGCCACCTGTGACGGCTTCTTCTTCAAGGACCAGGACATCGCCGTGATCGGCGGCGGCGACACCGCGATGGAGGAGGCCACCTTCCTCTCGCGCTTCGCCAAGTCGGTGACCATCGTCCACCGGCGTGACACTCTGCGCGCCTCGAAGGCGATGCAGGACCGTGCCTTCGCCGACCCGAAGATCAAGTTCGTCTGGGACAGCGAGGTCGCCGAGGTCCAGGGCGACCAGAAGCTCGCCGGCCTGAAGCTGCGCAACATCAAGACCGGTGAACTCTCGGACCTGGCGGTCACCGGCCTGTTCATCGCGATCGGCCATGACCCGCGCACCGAGCTGTTCAAGGGCCAGCTGGAGCTGGACGAGGAGGGCTACCTCAAGGTCGACGCCCCCTCCACCCGCACCAACCTGACCGGTGTCTTCGGCGCCGGTGACGTGGTCGACCACACCTACCGCCAGGCGATCACCGCCGCCGGTACCGGCTGCTCCGCCGCTCTCGACGCCGAACGCTTCCTCGCCGCCCTCGCGGACGAGGAGCAGGCCGAGCCCGAGAAGACCGCTGTCTGACCCCCGCCTCACCCCCATCCGCCCCACGCACCACACAGTTAAGGAGCCCGCCGTGGCCGGCACCCTGAAGAACGTGACCGACGACTCCTTCGAGCAGGACGTCCTCAAGAGCGACAAGCCCGTCCTGGTGGACTTCTGGGCCGCCTGGTGCGGCCCCTGCCGCCAGATTGCGCCGTCCCTCGAGGCCATCGCCTCCGAGTACGGCGACAAGATCGAGGTCGTCAAGCTGAACATCGACGAGAACCCGGGTACGGCCGCCAAGTACGGCGTCATGTCCATCCCGACGCTGAACGTCTACCAGAACGGCGAGGTCGCCAAGACCATCGTCGGCGCGAAGCCGAAGGCCGCGATCGTCCGCGACCTCGAGGACTTCATCGCCGAGTGACGTTTCACGTGAAACACGAATGGGCCAACCCGAGAGGGTTGGCCCATTCGCTTTTGGACGGCTTAGAGCGGCCTCAACGCCGGTTCCTTCTGTACGGCCCCCAGCAACCGGTCGATCGCCATCTCCACGTCCTCCTTCCACGACAGCGTCGTCCGCAGTTCCAGCCGCAGACGCGGGAAGGTCGGGTGAGGGCGCACCGTCTTGAAGCCCACGGCCAGAAGATGGTCGGCAGGCAGCACACACGCCGGCTCTTTCCAGCGCGCGTCCCCGAACGCCTCGATCGCCTTGAAGCCCCGCCGCAGCAGATCCTTGGCGACCGTCTGGACCACCACCCGGCCCAGTCCCTGCCCCTGGTAGCCCGGCATGATGAACGCGGTCATCAACTGCACCGCGTCCGGCGACACGGGGCTCGTGGGGAACGCTGTCGCTCGTGGCACATAAGCCGGCGGAGCGTAGAGCACAAAGCCCACGGGCACGTCGTCGACGTAGACGACACGACCGCAGGATCCCCAGTCCAGCAGGACGGCGGAGATCCAGGCTTCCTTCTCCAGAGCGGCGGTTCCGGCCTTTACCGCGGCTTCACCGCTGACCGGGTCCAACTCCCAGAAGACGCACGCGCGGCAGCGCTTGGGAAGGTCCGGAAGGTTGTCCAGCGTGAGCGGTACGAGCCGACGCCCCATGAAGGCTGTTCCTCGCTTCCCTCGCCCGCGGCATCGCGGGCGGCTGTCAAGGCGCTCCGTTCCTTGAGCAGGCTGCCGACGAAGCCGCCGACCGCGCCCAGCCCAAGACCCGCGCTCACCAGTCCGGTGCGGCTCACCGTTCGCATGGACCCCGCCTCCCCTAAGAGGTCTTGCCAGGTGGATGCGCCATACCCGAACGCATCGTATCCACGAAGCGATTCCCTCGATACCGCCAGAAAGCAAAGTGCGGGCCGTGTTCCGGTACACACCGGACACGGCCCGCATGGGTAGCCGGGCGGAGCCCCGGCGGGCCGAGCTCAGAGCTCGGTGTCGTCCGCGTCACCGTCCAGGAGACTCTTCTGAAGGGCCAGCTTCTCGCCCGGAGCGAGTGTGCTGAGGATCCGCTCGAGGTCGTCCGGGGAGGCGAACTCGACGGTGATCTTGCCCTTCTTCTGGCCCAGCTCGACCTTCACCCGCGTCTCGAAACGGTCCGAGAGACGGGTCGCGAGGTCGGACAGCGCTGGGGAGGGCACGGAGCCGGCCCGCGGCCCCCTGGAACGCTGGGCCTTCTGCGGACGGGAACCCATCAGGGTCACGATCTCTTCGACCGAGCGGACCGAAAGTCCCTCGGCCACCACCCGGTAGGCCAGCCGCTCCTGCTCCTCCGGGTCCTCGACGGAGAGGAGCGCCCGCGCATGCCCGGCGGAGAGCACTCCCGCGGCCACCCGGTTCTGGACCTTCGGCGAGAGCTTCAGCAGACGCAGGGTGTTGGAGACCTGCGGGCGCGAACGGCCGATGCGGTCCGCCAGCTGGTCGTGCGTGCAGTTGAAGTCCTTCAGCAGCTGATCGTAGGCAGCCGCCTCTTCGATCGGATTCAACTGAGCCCGGTGCAGGTTCTCCAGGAGGGCGTCCAGGAGAAGCTTCTCGTCGTCCGTGGCCCGCACGATCGCCGGGATCGCCTCGAGGCCGGCCTCACGGCAGGCCCGCCAGCGCCGCTCGCCCATGATGAGCTCGTAGCGTGCGGGGCCCATCTGCCGTACGACGATCGGCTGGAGGAGACCAACCTCCTGGATGGAGGTGACCAGTTCTTGCAGCGCATCCTCGTCGAAGATCTCACGCGGCTGCCGCGGGTTCGGCGTGATCGCCTCAAGGGGGATCTCGGCGAAGTGGGCGCCCATGGGAGGCGCGGGCGTCTCCACGGCACCGTGGGGTGCCGACTCCTCGGTTTCATGTGAAACATGCGGCAGTGTGGCCACCTTGGCCGCGGCCACCCCGCGCTCACTCAGCACCGGAACGGCAGTCGGGGACGAAGCAGCGCCTCCCATCGCAGCAGGAGGCACCGTCTTCTCCGTCGGTGCAGCAGGGATCAGTGCGCCGAGACCACGGCCCAACCCCCTCCGTCGCTCGCTCACTGGATCCCCTCCGCCATGCTCGGATTGCTCTGAGCGCCGAAGTGGGCGTGCGTCGGGTCGTAACTGACGCCCACACCCTTCAGCGCGATTTCTCGTGCCGCCTCAAGATACGACAGGGCACCGCTCGATCCCGGATCGTAGGTCAGCACCGTCTGCCCGTAGCTCGGCGCCTCGGAGATACGGACCGAGCGGGGAATGCTCGTCCGCAGCACCTCGTCGCCGAAGTGGGTACGTACCTCGTCCGCAACCTGGGACGCGAGCCGCGTCCGGCCGTCGTACATGGTGAGCAGGATCGTCGAGACGTGCAGAACGGGGTTGAGGTGCCCCCGGACCAGGTCGACGTTCCGCAGCAGCTGGCCGAGGCCCTCCAGCGCGTAGTACTCGCACTGGATCGGGATCAGGACCTCCTGCCCGGCCACCAACGCATTGACCGTCAGCAGACCGAGCGAGGGAGGGCAGTCGATGAGGACGTAGTCCAGCGGCTGCTCGTAAGCCTGAATCGCCCGCTGGAGTCGGCTTTCGCGCGCCACCAGAGACACCAACTCGATCTCCGCACCGGCGAGATCGATCGTGGCAGGGGCGCAGAAGAGGCCCTCGACGTCGGGAACCGGCTGGACGACTTCCGCAAGCGGCTTGCTCTCGACCAACACGTCGTAGATGGAAGGGACTTCGGCGTGATGATCGATCCCCAAGGCAGTGGACGCGTTGCCCTGCGGGTCGAGGTCGATGACCAGCACGCGGCCACCATGAAGGGCCAGCGACGCGGCAAGGTTGACGGTCGTCGTCGTCTTGCCCACGCCCCCCTTCTGATTGGCGACCACCATGACGCGGGTCTGCTCGGGCCGCGGCAGGCCCTCGCCGGCGCGGCCTAGAGCCTCCACCGCCAGTTGGGCAGCACGACCGATGGGAGTGTCGTCCATCGGGGGCGGTGTTTCACGTGAAACATCCTCCCCCGTCGACTCGGTACGGGGACCGGGGACCGGATCGGTCAT
The DNA here is from genome assembly GCF_055564995.1 of Streptomyces sp. NPDC028907. NCBI lineage: Bacteria > Bacillati > Actinomycetota > Actinomycetes > Kitasatosporales > Streptomycetaceae > Streptomyces > Streptomyces sp. NPDC028907. Next base: position 727,423 of record NZ_JBVHVE010000003.1, on the reverse strand, counting down.
CGGTCCCGCGATGTTGGCGTCGGACCGCAAGGATTCACTCTCCTCGACTTCAGGCTCGCAATGAACAGAGCCTCCCATGTCTTCGGGGTCGTGAACCAGTGAGGCCTGGTGTTCTGTGGAGAAATCCACCTCTGTGGACAACTCCGTGCCCCTCAAGGGGGACGGAGTGTCATCAGGAGGACCTTCTCCGAGAGAACCAAGGGGTTGTCGGTCGCGAGGTTCGGCCGCAGCGCGGCCGCGGCTGATGATCCCGTGCAGCAGTGAGCGACGTTTCACGTGAAACACGATGCCAGCGTCATCCTGAAATGCCTCACGACACTCCATCGCAAGTAGTTTGTACCCTTTTACGGAGTACGCCCTAGGCATCCAAGAGGGTCACCACACCCTCCAAGAGCCACACATGAGACGTCTGCCACAGCTGTCACCCCTCACAGGGCGGAACGATAGTGATCATTCAGGCAGAAACACCCTCACGCCATACAGCCCAAATGCATCTCAAGGTATTTATCGCGCAAATTTCGCTGACGAATCAACGAGGTAGGGTGCGAGATGAAACGGGGGGCTCCGGGCGTCGACCAATCCGGTCCTCTTTATGAGGTAGCGCATTCGCGCACTTTCCGCTTCATTGAGTATTGACCAAAAAGCAAGACATCACGGGGAGCACCATGAAGAGCAGGAATTTCGCGCGCGCGGCTGCCATATTCGTCGGCGTCGGAATGCTGAGCGTCACCACGCCGGCCTTCGCCGACCAGGACGTCAAGGCCATCTGGGGACACGGATACCGCACCAGCAGTGACCATGGCGTTGCCGCCGTCAAGGACCTTGGCGACGACGACAACGAGGTCTACGTGCAGTACACCCGAAGCGGCCATGGCGACAAGATCTTCACCTTGTGGAACAAGAAGGGTAAGGGCACCACGACGTACAGTGGCGACGGTGGCACGGTGACCATCAAGAGGGTCTGCCGCTCCATCTCCCTGGCCCGGGACTACTGCAAGGACCGGTAAATTCGGAGCCTGTTGATCAGGAGTCCGGAAACATAAAAGAGAGGTGCCCGCCCCAGGGGATAACTCCCGGGACGGGCACCTCTTTTGCTTAAAAAGCGATACGCGGCGTTCGGCTCCCGTCAGCGCCTGCGCCGTGCCCGGGTCGACCGGGCCGCCTTCGCACGCTTCGCCGCGAAACGCACACCTCCCGGGCTCTCCCCGACCTCCACGCGGACGACGGTGGACATCGGATCCACTACTCCCTCGCCCACGTGCAGGATGGACGTCTCCACGGCGCCGAGCTTGCTCAGCGCCGTGGAGGCGCTCTTGAGCTCCTCTTCGGCAGCGTCGCCCTTGAGGGCGAGCATCTCGCCGTACGGTCGCAGCAGAGGGATTCCCCAGGTGGCCAGTCGGTCCAGCGGCGCCACGGCACGGGCGGTGACAACGTGCACCGGCGTCAGCTTCCCCATGACCTCCTCGGCACGGCCACGTACCACCGTCACGTGATCGAGGCCCAACAGTTCCACCACCTCGGTCAGAAAGTTGGTGCGTCGTAGCAGCGGCTCAAGCAGCGTGATCTTCAGGTCCTCCCGGACGAGGGCCAGAGGAATGCCAGGCAGGCCTGCGCCCGAGCCGACATCGCACACGGTCACCCCCTCCGGCACCACCTCGGAGAGCACCGCACAGTTCAGCAGATGCCGCTCCCACAGGCGGGGCACCTCACGCGGGCCGATCAGACCGCGCTGCACACCCGCCTCAGCGAGCAGTTCGGCGTAGCGGACCGCATCTGCGTAGCGATCGCCGAACACCTCACGTGCCTGCTCGGGCGCAGGGGGAAGCTCCGCTGCCTCCGTCACGGGGACCGTCCTTCCGTACCGTCGGCGCACCGAGCGCCGACACCAGAACCACCAGAACTATCAGGCTGACAAAGTTCGGCCCCGCCTGCGTGCAGACGGGGCCGGGGGAACGAACGGGCCGATCAGGCGGGGAGCACGACGACGAACCGCTGCGGTTCCTCGCCCTCGGACTCGCTGCGCAGGCCCGCGGACTTGACCGCGTCGTGCACGACCTTGCGCTCGAACGGCGTCATCGGCTTCATCTTCACGGGCTCGCCCGTGCTCTTGACCTCGGCTGCGGCCTTGGCGCCCAGCTCGGAGAGCTCGGCACGCTTCTTGGCCCGGTAGCCCGCGATGTCCAGCATCAGCCGGCTGCGGTCCCCGGTCTCCCGGTGCACGGCCAGGCGCGTGAGCTCCTGGAGTGCCTCCAGCACCTCGCCGTCACGCCCGACCAGCTTCTGCAGGTCTCGGCTGCCCGCGTCGCTGATGATCGAGACAGCGGCGCGGTCGGCCTCGACGTCCATGTCGATGTCGCCGTCGAGATCGGCGATGTCGAGCAGACCCTCGAGGTAGTCCGCCGCGATCTCACCCTCCTGCTCCAGGCGGGTCAGGGTGTCTGCACCCTCGGCAGCGGCGGAGGTGGTGCCTTCCGTCACGGGATGGGCTCCTTCTTACTTCTTGGACGGGGACTTGGGACGCTGCGGGCCGCCCTTGCGCTGCCCGGACTGGGCCTTGCTGCGGGTACCGCCGCCGGGCTTCTGCGCGGCCTTCTTGGCAGAGTCGGACTTCGCAGCGTCGGACTTCGCAGCGCCGGGCTTGGCGTCCTCGGGATCGTCGGACTTCTGAAGCGAGGTGGTCGGCTCACCGCCCTGCTTCGCACCGCCGGACTGCCGCTGGGACTTGCTCTGCCGCTTCGGCTGCTGGCGCTTGGGCGCACCAGCCGTGGTCGGCGTACCGTCCTCTGTCACGGTGGCGACGGCGCCCTCGCTCTTCACCACGCTGCCGTCGGTCTGCGCAGCGAGACCCGCCTTGCTCAGGCCGTTGATGAACTTGCGCTCGTAGTCGTTGCGGTCACGGCCCTTGGCGACGATCGCCTTGATGATCACGCGCTCGCTGCGCTTGCGGGCCTTGCCGTGCTGCGTGACGTGCTTGGTGAGACGCTCCAGGTACGCGGCCTGGGCCTTGGAACCCGGGGTCGGGTTGTTGTGGATGACGTACATCTGCTGGCCCATGGTCCACACGTTGGTGGTCAGCCAGTAGACGAGGACACCGACCGGGAAGTTGATACCGAAGACCGCGAACATGACCGGGAAGACGTACATCAGCATCTTCTGCTGCTGCATGAACGGCGTCTTCACCGTGGTGTCGACGTTCTTCGTCATCAGCTGACGCTGCGTGTAGAACTGCGACGCCGACATCAGAATGATCATGATCGCGGTGACGATCCGAACGTCGGTGAGCGTGGCTTGGAGCGCCTCCACCTTCGAGGAACTGTCGGTGAACTTCGCCGCGAGCGGGGCCCCGAAGATGTGAGCCTTCTGCGCGCTGTCCAACAGGCTCTGGTTGATGGAACCGATGGTGTCGTTGTTCGCGATGCTGTTGAGCACGTGGTACAGGGCAAAGAAGAACGGCGACTGCGCCAGGATGGGAAGGCACGAGGAGAGCGGGTTGGTGCCCGTCTCCTTGTACAGCTTCATCATCTCTTCGGACTGACGCTGCTTGTCGTTCTTGTAGCGCTCCTGGATCTTCTTCATCTCGGGCTGGAGCGTCTGCATGGCCCGGGTCGCCTTGATCTGCTTCACGAAGAGCGGAATCAGGCAGATACGGATCAGAATCACCAGGGACACGATGGACAAGCCCCAGGCCCACCCGGTGTCAGGGCCGAAGATGGCGCCGTACACCTTGTGGAACTGGACGATGACCCATGAGACGGGTGTCGTGATGAAGCTGAAGAGGCTGGCAATCGTGTCCACTAATCATGCTCCTTGCGCATGGGACGAGGTCTCTGCGGCCGGGCTCGAAGGAACATTCTCCTCGGTGGCCGTTTCGGCGGCGGAGTGCCCGCCCTTCCGTGCACGCCACGCATTACGCAGCGACTCGTGCCACCGCGGGCGCTTGCGTGGCGGAACATGGTCCACACCACCCAGCGACCACGGGTTGCACCGCAGGATGCGCCAGGCGGTGAGCGCCGTGCCCTTGATCGCACCGTGCCGGTCGATCGCCGTGTAGCCGTAGTGGGAACACGACGGGTAGTACTTGCACACCGGCCCGAGCAGCGGACTGATCGTCCACTGGTACAGCTTGATCAGAGCCAGCAGTGGGTACTTCATCGCGCGCCCCCTCCCAGGAGCCGCTGCAAAGCGGCGTCCAGGTCTCGGGCCAGCTGTGCATGGTCGGCGCCACCCGCACCGGGCAGCGCTCGTACGACTACCAGGCTACCGGGGGGCAGCTGGTCGACTCGGTCGCGCATCAGATGGCGAAGCCGGCGCTTCACTTTGTTCCGTACGACCGCACCGCCCACAGCCTTGCTCACGACGAAACCCGCACGCGTCGAGGGAGCGCTCTCCCCAGGCGCGTGCGGGTCCATGGCACCGCTGCGAAGGTGGACGACGAGCGTCGGGCGGCCTGCCCGGCGACCTCGTCGTACCGCGGTCGCGAAGTCCTCGCGCCGCCTCAGCCGGTTCTCGGTGGGCAGCACGACGTCATGACCTGATCAGGATCAGGCGGACAGGCTGGCGCGACCCTTGGCACGACGGTTCGCGAGAATCGCGCGGCCAGCGCGGGTGCGCATCCGCAGGCGGAAGCCGTGGGTCTTCGCGCGACGACGGTTGTTCGGCTGGAAGGTGCGCTTGCTCACTCGGGGGCTCCAGAAAGAAATCGGTGTTCGGCGGGTGCCGTCCTGGCTGTCACCGTGCGCCCACGAGTAGCTCGCGTTACGCCCGAGTGCACCGCTTCCCGATCACCCGAGGCGATCTGTGCCCATCGGAGGCAGGCGGCAGCAGCCATCGACAACTCGACCTGGTTACGGTACGCGCGGCTACGCCATCCGGTCAAACCAGAGGTCACGGGGAGACACTATCCACAGGCTGGGGACAACAACTTGAACCGCACCCGCCGCCCTGACTACCGTGGCTGAACTCCGATTCGTTCCCTTGTCCCCTTGATTCTGGCTCCACCCCTTTTGAATCCCGACCCGTCCCACCATCACACGTTCGTGGGACCCGTGAGAGAGCGTGCCCTGTGGCTGACGTACCTGCCGATCTTGCCGCAGTGTGGCCACGAGTACTGGAGCAGCTTCTCGGTGAGGGCCGCGGGCAGGGCGTCGAGGTCAAGGACGAGCACTGGATCCGGCGCTGCCAGCCGCTCGCGCTGGTGGCCGACACCGCCCTCCTCGCCGTACCGAACGAATTTGCGAAAGGCGTACTGGAGGGCCGTCTGGCCCCCATCGTCAGCGAGACCCTGAGCCGCGAATGCGGCCGCCCGATCCGCATCGCGATCACCGTCGACGACTCCGCCGGCGAACCCCCCGCCCCACCGGCGCCCCCCACCCCGCCCCAGCCGCGCTACGAGGAGCCCGAGCTCCCCTCGTACGACGGCTACGGCCGCCACCGCGCCGACGACCGCGGGAACGGCGCACCCAACGACCCGCTGCCCACCGCCCGCCCGGCCTACCCCAGCGAGTACCAGCGCCCCGAGCCCAGCCCCGGCAGCTGGCCCCGCCCGACACAGGACGACTACGGCTGGCAGCAGCAGCGACTCGGCTTCCCGGAGCGAGACCCGTACGCGTCGCCGTCCCAGGACTCCTACGCACAGGACTCCTACGGCGCACCCACGCAGGACTACCGGCCGCAGCGGATGGAACGGCCGTCCTACGACGGACACCGCTCCGACTACGAGCAGCACCGTCCTGACCACGACCAGCACCGCCCCGAGTACGAGCAGCAGCGGCCGGACTACGACCAGCCGCGCGCCGACTACGACCGCGACCCACGCCGCGACCTGCCCGACCCGCCCCCCGGCTCCGGTCATGTGCACCGCGGCGGCCCCGTCGGCGCGAATCTGCCGACCACCGGCGCCCCCGGCCCCCTGGCCGCACAGCCCGCACCGGCCCCCGGCCCCGGCGAACCCACCGCGCGACTGAACCCGAAGTACCTCTTCGACACGTTCGTCATCGGCGCCTCCAACCGCTTCGCCCACGCGGCCGCGGTCGCCGTCGCCGAGGCGCCCGCGAAGGCGTACAACCCCCTCTTCATCTACGGGGAGTCGGGCCTCGGCAAGACGCACCTGCTGCACGCGATCGGGCACTACGCGCGCAGCCTCTACCCGGGCACACGCGTGCGATACGTGAGCTCCGAGGAGTTCACCAACGAGTTCATCAACTCCATCCGCGACGGCAAGGGCGACAGCTTCCGCAAGCGCTACCGCGAGATGGACATCCTGCTCGTCGACGACATCCAGTTCCTCGCGGACAAGGAGTCGACGCAGGAGGAGTTCTTCCACACCTTCAACACGCTCCACAACGCGAACAAGCAGATCGTGCTCTCCAGCGACCGGCCGCCCAAGCAGCTGGTCACGCTGGAGGACCGGCTGCGGAACCGTTTCGAGTGGGGCCTGATCACCGACGTCCAGCCACCCGAGCTGGAGACGCGCATCGCGATCCTCCGCAAGAAGGCGGTCCAGGAGCAGCTCAACGCCCCGCCGGAGGTCCTGGAGTTCATCGCCTCCCGCATCTCGCGCAACATCCGCGAGCTGGAGGGCGCCCTGATCCGGGTGACGGCCTTCGCCTCGCTCAACCGGCAGCCGGTCGACCTGGGCCTGACAGAGATCGTCCTGAAGGACCTGATCCCCGGCGGAGAGGACTCGGCTCCGGAGATCACCTCCACGGCCATCATGAGCGCGACCGCCGACTACTTCGGCCTGACCGTCGAGGACCTGTGCGGCACCTCCCGCGGCCGCGCACTCGTCACGGCCCGCCAGATCGCCATGTACCTGTGCCGCGAGCTCACGGACCTCTCCCTGCCCAAGATCGGCGCACTGTTCGGCGGCCGCGACCACACCACGGTCATGCACGCCGACCGCAAGATCCGCAATCTGATGGCCGAGCGACGCTCCATCTACAACCAGGTCACCGAGCTGACCAACCGCATCAAGAACGGCTGACCGAGCGGGCCGAGCAACGGCCGCAAGAACCGTCGTACGACGCCGAGGGCGCCCCCGGAGAAGGTTCCGGGGGCGCCCTTCGTCATGCCACGGCCGAACGTCCGGACACCGGCTGTTCGATTACCTGCCGGGTTACGGCCACTCTCCACAGATTCGGTGACTTTCTGGCGTCCACACCCTGGGGACTGGAAAGTTGTCCAGACTGTGTCCACAGAGCTGTCTGTTGAAAGACCATCAGACCAGGTCAACTGCTTGTGGATTCGTGGACGAACGATCTCCACAGACTGTGGACAGCGAGAAGATCCACAGGCTGTGCATCAAGTTGTCCACCGGCAACCCACAGGCTGTGGCCAGTTGTCCCCAGCGATCCGCATCTTCTCCACACCGCTGTCCACTGTTCGGCAACACGACGCGCCATCTCACCACCCCGAGTGAAAGGCGTCACACGAAGGTGCCGGGTTGGGCTGTGGGAAAGGTGGGTAAAGCTGGGGACGGCACTGGGGAGAAGTCGCCCCAGCCTGTGCACGGGGTGTGCAGAACTTTCCGTTCTCCACAGAAACCCTGAGTTGTCCACCGCCGTCACCCACAGGCCCCGTGGACAAAATCTCCGCTCTGAGCTGGGCAAACGAGGTTATCCACGGTATCCACAGGCCCTACTACTACTCCCAACTAGAGAGAGCTGGGAATTCGTTTCGAAGAGGGTCCTGTGCACAACTCGCTGTCCGGCTCCCGGCTGCCCCTCGTCACGACTTGACCCCGAGAGGCACCTACTGTCAGTGCCGTGCGTCAGACTGGTCCCCGGTGTCCTTCCCCTCACAGGGGCCGACGACACAGAGACAGACGACGAGGGCCAGGCAGAGCGAGAAGCGCCGGCAACAGCAGGAGGCGGCAACAGTGAAGATCCGGGTGGAACGCGACGTACTCGCGGAGGCAGTGGCCTGGGCGGCACGCAGCCTCCCGGCCCGTCCGCCGGCGCCTGTCCTCGCCGGCCTCCTCCTCAAGGCCGAGGACGGCCAGCTGAGCCTGTCCAGCTTCGACTACGAGGTCTCGGCACGGGTGTCCGTGGAGACGGAGGTCGAGGAGGAGGGCACGGTCCTGGTCTCGGGCCGTCTGCTCGCGGACATCTGCCGCGCTCTGCCCAACCGGCCGGTGGAGATTTCCACAGACGGTGTACGGGCGACCGTGGTCTGCGGCTCCTCGCGGTTCACACTCCACACCCTGCCTGTGGAGGAGTACCCGGCGCTGCCGCAGATGCCGAGCGCCACGGGCACCGTCCCCGGCGAGGTCTTCGCGTCCGCGGCCGCCCAGGTCGCCATCGCGGCCGGCCGTGACGACACGCTGCCCGTGCTGACCGGCGTGCGCATCGAGATCGAGGGCGACACGGTGACGCTGGCGTCCACCGACCGTTACCGCTTCGCGGTCCGCGAGTTCCTGTGGAAGCCGGAGAACCCGGAGGCCTCCGCGGTCGCCCTGGTGCCCGCCAAGACGCTCCTGGACACCGCCAAGGCGCTCACCAGCGGTGACAGCGTCACGCTGGCACTGTCCGGCTCGGGTGCGGGCGAGGGACTGATCGGCTTCGAGGGGGCCGGGCGTCGTACGACGACCCGTCTGCTGGAGGGCGACCTCCCGAAGTACCGCACGCTGTTCCCGACGGAGTTCAACTCCGTCGCCGTGATCGAGACCGCCCCCTTCGTGGAGGCCGTCAAGCGCGTGGCCCTGGTCGCCGAGCGCAACACCCCGGTGCGGCTGAGCTTCGAGCAGGGTGTGCTGATCCTTGAGGCGGGTTCCAGCGACGACGCACAGGCTGTGGAGAGGGTTGACGCCCAGCTGGAGGGCGACGACATCTCGATCGCCTTCAATCCGACCTTCCTGCTGGACGGTCTGAGCGCCATCGACTCCCCGATCGCCCAGCTGTCCTTCACGACGTCCACGAAGCCCGCGCTGCTCAGCGGCAAGCCGGCGTTGGACGCCGAGGCGGACGAGGCCTACAAGTACCTGATCATGCCGGTGCGTCTGAGCGGCTGAGCAGCCGACAGTTGTCCACAGGCCGGTGGAGAAGTGAACGCCGGCCTGTGGGAGAACCCGCAGGTGAGGGCGTACGTATGAGCGCCTGTGCCCACGGATGTGCGCGTGCGTCCGGGTTTAGGCTCATGCATGGGTACGAAGGTGCCCCACACGCCACAGCAACCTAAGGAACAACTGATGGAGCTCGGTCTCGTCGGCCTCGGCAAGATGGGCGGCAACATGCGCGAGCGGATACGCCGCGCGGGCCACACCGTCGTCGGATACGACCGCAACGCGGACCTCGCAGATGTCCACAGCCTGGAAGAGCTTGTGGGCAAGCTTCCCGGGCCGCGCGTGGTCTGGGTGATGGTCCCGGCCGGTGCCCCGACCCAGTCGACCATCGACGAGCTCGCCGAGCTGCTGGAGCCCGGTGACGTCGTCGTGGACGGTGGCAACTCGCGTTGGACGGACGACGAGCGGCACGCCGGGGAGCTGGCGGCCAAGGGCATCGGCTTCGTCGACTGCGGGGTCTCCGGCGGCGTGTGGGGCCTGGAGAACGGCTATGCGCTGATGTACGGCGGCGACGCGGAGAACGTGGCCAAGGTGCAGCCGATCTTCGACGCCCTCAAGCCCGAGGGTGACTTCGGCGCGGTGCACGCCGGCAAGGTCGGCGCGGGGCACTTCGCGAAGATGGTCCACAACGGCATCGAGTACGCGATGATGCAGGCCTACGCCGAGGGCTGGGAGCTGCTGGAGAAGGTCGACTCCGTGACGGACGTCCGGGAGGTCTTCCGTTCCTGGCAGGAGGGTACGGTCATCCGTTCCTGGCTGCTGGACCTCGCGGTGAACGCCCTCGACGAGGACGAGCACCTGGACAAGCTCAAGGGTTTTGCACAGGACTCCGGTGAGGGACGCTGGACTGTGGAGGCCGCGATCGACCACGCGGTGCCGCTGCCGGCGATCACCGCGTCGCTGTTCGCGCGGTTCGCGTCCCGGCAGGACGACTCTCCGCAGATGAAGATGATCGCGGCGCTGCGGAACCAGTTCGGTGGCCACGCGGTCGAGACGAAGTAGTAGCCGTCGGGACCGCCCCGTCGCGAGCGGCGGGGCGGAGCGAGCGACCGTCGGAAACGAGAACAAGTAATCCACACCCTGGGGATGGCACCCTGGCACCCTCGGGAGTGGCCCGGTTGTCCACAACTGGGGAAGGTTGAACCACACGTTGGGGGAGGTCGGCGAACGACCATGCACGTCACGCATCTGTCGCTGGCCGACTTCCGCTCGTACGCCCGGGTCGAAGTTCCGCTCGACCCGGGCGTCACCGCTTTCGTGGGCCCCAACGGCCAGGGCAAGACCAATCTCGTCGAGGCGGTCGGCTACCTCGCGACCCTCGGCAGCCATCGTGTCGCCTCCGACGCCCCGCTGGTCCGCATGGGTGCCGACCAGGCGATCATCCGGGCGCAGGTACGCCAGGGCGACCGGCAGCAACTGGTCGAGCTGGAGCTGAACCCCGGCAGGGCAAACCGGGCTCGCATCAACCGGTCCTCGCAGGTCAGGCCCCGTGACGTGCTCGGCATCGTACGGACCGTCCTGTTCGCGCCGGAGGATCTCGCCCTGGTGAAGGGCGATCCCGGGGAGCGGCGCCGGTTCCTCGACGAGCTGATCACCGCCCGCTCCCCGCGCATGGCCGGCGTTCGCTCCGACTACGAGCGGGTGCTGAAGCAGCGCAACACCCTGCTGAAGTCGGCCGCGCTGGCCCGTCGGCACGGCGGGCGTTCCATGGACCTGTCCACTCTCGACGTCTGGGACCAGCACCTGGCGCGCGCGGGCGCCGAGCTGCTCGCCCAGCGTCTCGATCTGGTCGCCGCGATCCAGCCGCTGGCCGACAAGGCGTACGAGCAGCTGGCGCCGGGCGGCGGTCCGGTCTTGCTGGAGTACAAGCCGTCTGCTCCCGGCGAGGCGCACACGCGCGAGGATCTCTTCGAGCAGCTGATGGCGGCGCTCGCCGAGGCCCGTAAGCAGGAGATCGAGCGTGGTGTCACCCTCGTAGGCCCTCATCGGGACGATTTGCTTCTCAAACTCGGTCAGTTGCCCGCCAAGGGGTACGCCTCGCACGGCGAGTCCTGGTCGTACGCGCTGGCGCTGCGGCTGGCCTCGTACGACCTGTTGCGGGCCGAGGGCAACGAGCCGGTGCTGGTCCTCGACGATGTCTTCGCCGAGCTGGACGCCCGGCGTCGTGAGCGGCTGGCCGAGCTGGTCGCGCCCGCTGAGCAGGTCCTGGTGACGGCCGCGGTCGACGACGACGTGCCGCATGTGTTGGCGGGGGCGCGGTACGCGGTGGCCGAGGGGGCGGTGGAGCGCGTATGAGCGAGAACCCGTCCGAGAAGGCCCCGGACGCCGCCAAGAAGGCTCCGGAGCCCTCCGGCGTCGACCTCGCGCGCGTGGCGCTCAGGGCGGCCAAGGAGCAGGCACGCGCGCGTGGGGACGCGGCGCAGCAGAAGAAGCAGGCGCGGCGTGGGGGGTTGCGCTCGGGCGCGCGTGCCGACGGCCGCGACCCCTTGGCGCTCGGCGCTGCCATTAACCGCTTGATCACCGAGCGGGGCTGGGAGGCCCCGGCTGCGGTGGGCGGTGTGATGGGCCGTTGGCCGCAGATCGTCGGTGAGGACGTCGCGAAGCACTGTGTGCCGGAGAAGTACGACGAGGACGAGCGGGTCCTGGTCGTGCGCTGCGACTCGACGGCCTGGGCGACGAATCTGCGGCTGCTCGCCCCGACCCTGGTGGCCCGTCTCAACGAGGACCTCGGCCATGGCGCGGTGCGGCAGATCAAGGTGCAGGGGCCGGGCGGCCCCGCCCGCCGGTACGGCCCGTTGCGTGCGCCCGGCAGCACGGGGCCCGGTGACACCTACGGGTGACGGGTGCCGGGCAGGCGTGATCGGGCTGTCCGTGGAGGGTGTGCCGGGCCTGTCGAGGGGCCGTCACCGCAGTCCCCGACGCCTCGTCAGGCACAGGTGACCGACATCACATCAGCAGTTGCCGACGGTCCCGGAGCGCGGTCGGCGACCTGCTCGTCGCACCACCGCACGCGGTTGCGAATCGCGACCTGACTCCTAAGTAGCCAAGGGTTGACGCCTGGAAGCGCTGAGTGGCTCCCTGAGCCTCTTGGAGCCCCCATCCGTATATCGGGAGTCGGCCGAGCCGGGTTCAGGGCGGCACATGCGGACTCAGGTACCGGCAAACCCCCATCACTGTCGGCGCAACCGGTAGACTGGAAGCCAATCCCGCCCCAAACGTGGGGACCGTCCGGGAAAAGCTGAGCAACGCTGATCAAGGCTTACCAACGCAACATGCCGCAGCCGCTCCGGCAACCCGCCGACGAGCCTGGCTCGTGCTGTGCCAGAAAGGGCGCTTCGTGGCCGATTCCGGCAACCCCAACGAGAACATCCCGTCCACCGACGCCGAGGCGATCTCGTCGAACGGCGAGGTAACCGCCTCGTACGACGCCAGCGCCATCACCGTCCTCGAGGGTCTGGACGCGGTCCGCAAGCGACCCGGTATGTACATCGGCTCGACCGGCGAGCGCGGCCTGCACCACCTGGTGCAGGAGGTCGTCGACAACTCCGTCGACGAGGCGCTGGCGGGCCACGCGGACACCATCGACGTGACGATCCTCCCCGACGGCGGGGTCCGGGTGGTGGACAACGGCCGTGGCATTCCGGTCGGCATCGTGCCCTCCGAGGGCAAGCCGGCCGTCGAGGTCGTGCTCACCGTGCTGCACGCGGGCGGAAAGTTCGGCGGCGGCGGCTACGCGGTCTCCGGCGGTCTGCACGGCGTGGGTGTCTCCGTCGTGAACGCCCTGTCGACCAAGGTGGCCGTCGAGGTCAAGACCGACGGCTACCGCTGGACGCAGGACTACAAGCTCGGCGTTCCGACGGCCCCGCTGGCCAAGCACGAGGCCACGGAGGAGCACGGTACCTCGGTCACCTTCTGGGCCGACCCGGACATCTTCGAGACGACCGACTACTCCTTCGAGACGCTTTCGCGCCGCTTCCAGGAGATGGCGTTCCTCAACAAGGGTTTGAGGATCAAACTCACTGATGAGCGGGAGTCGGCCAAGGCGACGTCCGGCGCGGACGAGGCGGGCGCGGACGAGAGCGCTGAGGTCAAGTCGGTCGACTACCACTACGAGGGCGGCATCGTCGACTTCGTGAAGTACCTCAACTCCCGCAAGGGAGACGTGGTGCACCCCACCGTCATCGACCTCGAGGCCGAGGACAAGGAGCGCAGCCTCTCCCTCGAAGTCGCGATGCAGTGGAACAGCAGCTACACCGAGGGCGTGTACTCCTTCGCGAACATCATCCACACGCACGAGGGCGGTACGCACGAAGAGGGCTTCCGGGCCGCGCTGACCTCGCTGATCAACAAGTACGCGCGTGACAAGAAGCTGCTGCGCGAGAAGGACGACAACCTCACGGGTGACGACATCCGCGAGGGTCTGACCGCGATCATCTCGGTGAAGCTGAGCGAGCCGCAGTTCGAGGGGCAGACGAAGACCAAGCTGGGCAACACCGAGGTGAAGACCTTCGTCCAGAAGGTCGTCTACGAGCACCTCAACGACTGGCTGGACCGCAACCCGAACGAGGCGGCGGACATCATCCGCAAGGGCATCCAGGCGGCCACCGCGCGCGTGGCGGCCCGCAAGGCCCGTGACCTGACGCGTCGCAAGGGCCTGCTGGAGACCGCCTCCCTGCCGGGCAAGCTCTCCGACTGCCAGTCGAACGACCCCATCAAGTGCGAGATCTTCATCGTCGAGGGTGACTCCGCCGGTGGCTCGGCCAAGTCCGGCCGCAACCCGGAGTACCAGGCGATCCTCCCGATCCGAGGCAAGATCCTCAACGTCGAGAAGGCGCGGATCGACAAGATCCTGCAGAACCAGGAGATCCAGGCGCTGATCTCCGCCTTCGGCACCGGAGTCCACGAGGACTTCGACATCGAGAAGCTCCGCTATCACAAGATCATCCTGATGGCGGACGCCGACGTCGACGGCCAGCACATCAACACCCTGCTGCTGACCTTCCTGTTCCGCTTCATGCGGCCGCTGGTCGAGGCCGGGCACGTGTTCCTGTCCCGTCCCCCGCTGTACAAGATCAAGTGGGGTCGTGACGAGGTCGAGTACGCGTACTCCGACCGCGAGCGCGACGCGCTGCTGGAGATGGGCCGCCAGCGCGGCAAGCGCGTCCGAGAGGACTCGATCCAGCGATTCAAGGGTCTCGGCGAGATGAACGCCGAGGAACTGCGCATCACGACCATGGACCAGGAGCACCGCGTCCTCGGCCAGGTCACCCTGGACGACGCCGCCCAGGCCGACGACCTGTTCTCGGTCCTCATGGGCGAGGACGTCGAGGCACGCCGCCAGTTCATCCAGCGCAACGCCAAGGACGTCCGCTTCCTCGACATCTGAGTCGGTCTCAGCTGACCGCACCAGGAAGGATCTTCACCAGCAATGACCGACGACAACACTCCCGTCACGCCTGACGAGGGCGGCGACATCGCCCAGCGTGTCGAGCCCGTCGGGCTCGAGACGGAGATGCAGCGCTCGTACCTCGACTACGCGATGTCCGTCATCGTCTCGCGTGCCCTGCCGGACGTCCGCGACGGCCTCAAGCCCGTCCACCGCCGTGTCCTGTACGCCATGTACGACGGCGGCTACCGCCCCGAGCGCGGCTTCTACAAGTGCGCGCGCGTGGTCGGCGACGTCATGGGCAACTACCACCCCCACGGCGACTCCTCGATCTACGACGCCCTGGTCCGCCTCGCCCAGCCCTGGTCGATGCGCATGCCGCTCGTCGACTCCAACGGCAACTTCGGCTCTCCGGGCAACGACCCGGCGGCGGCCATGCGGTACACCGAGTGCAAGATGGCGCCGCTGTCGATGGAGATGGTCCGCGACATCGACGAGGAGACCGTCGACTTCACGGACAACTACGACGGCCGCTCCCAGGAGCCGACCGTCCTGCCGGCCCGCTTCCCGAACCTGCTGATCAACGGCTCGGCCGGCATCGCGGTCGGCATGGCGACCAACATCCCGCCGCACAACCTGCGCGAGGTCGCGGCCGGCGCCCAGTGGTACCTGGAGAACCCGGAGGCCTCGCACGAGGAGCTCCTCGACGCCCTCATCGAGCGCATCAAGGGCCCCGACTTCCCGACGGGCGCCCTTGTGGTGGGCCGTAAGGGCATCGAAGAGGCCTACCGGACCGGCCGCGGCTCGATCACCATGCGCGCGGTCGTCGAGGTCGAGGAGATCCAGAACCGCCAGTGCCTGGTGGTCACGGAGCTGCCCTACCAGGTCAACCCCGACAACCTCGCGCAGAAGATCGCCGACCTGGTGAAGGACGGCAAGATCGGCGGCATCGCGGACGTCCGCGACGAGACGTCGTCCCGCACCGGTCAGCGCCTCGTCATCGTGCTCAAGAGGGACGCGGTCGCCAAGGTCGTACTTAATAACCTCTACAAGCACACGGACCTGCAGACGAACTTCGGCGCCAACATGCTGGCGCTCGTCGACGGCGTCCCGCGCACCCTCTCCCTGGACGCGTTCATCCGCCACTGGGTGACGCACCAGATCGAGGTCATCGTCCGCCGTACGAAGTTCCGGCTGCGCAAGGCCGAGGAGCGGGCGCACATCCTGCGCGGCCTGCTGAAGGCCCTGGACGCCATCGACGAGGTCATCGCGCTGATCCGGCGCAGTGACACCGTCGAGATCGCGCGCGGGGGCCTGATGGAGCTCCTGGAGATCGACGAGATCCAGGCCAACGCCATCCTCGAGATGCAGCTGCGCCGACTGGCCGCCCTGGAGCGCCAGAAGATCATCCAGGAGCACGACGAGCTCCAGGCGAAGATCACCGAGTACAACGAGATCCTGGCCTCGCCGGTCCGCCAGCGGGGCATCGTCAGCGCGGAACTCGCCGCGATCGTCGAGAAGTACGGCGACGACCGCAAGACCATGCTGGTGCCCTACGACGGCGACATGTCCATCGAGGACCTGATCGCCGAGGAGGACATCGTCGTCACGGTCTCGCGCGGCGGTTACGTCAAGCGCACCAAGACCGTCGACTACCGCGCGCAGAAGCGCGGCGGCAAGGGCGTACGCGGCACGAAGCTGAAGGAAGACGACATCGTCGACCACTTCTTCGTCTCGACGACGCACCACTGGCTGCTGTTCTTCACCAACAAGGGCCGGGTGTACCGGGCGAAGGCGTACGAGCTTCCCGACGCCGGGCGTGACGCGCGCGGGCAGCACGTCGCGAACCTGCTCGCCTTCCAGCCGGACGAGGCGATCGCCGAGATCCTCGCGATCCGCGACTACGAGGCGGCGCCGTACCTGGTGCTCGCCACGAAGGCGGGTCTGGTGAAGAAGACGCCTCTGAAGGATTACGATTCGCCGCGCTCCGGCGGTGTCATCGCGATCAACCTCCGTGAACGGGAGGACGGTTCCGACGACGAACTGATCGGCGCCGAACTCGTCTCGGCCGACGACGATCTGCTTCTGATCAGCAAGAAGGCACAGTCGATCAGGTTCACGGCCACGGACGAGTCGCTGCGCCCCATGGGCCGCGCCACCTCCGGCGTCAAGGGCATGAGCTTCCGCGAGGGCGACGAGCTGCTCTCGATGAATGTTGTTCGAACCGGTACGTTCGTGTTCACTGCCACCGACGGCGGGTACGCGAAGCGGACCCCCGTCGACGAGTACCGCGTCCAGGGTCGCGGTGGCCTCGGTATCAAGGCCGCCAAGATCGTCGAGGACCGTGGCTCGCTCGTCGGTGCGCTGGTGGTCGAGGAGACCGACGAGATCCTCGCCATCACGCTGGGCGGCGGTGTGATTCGTACGCGAGTCAACGAGGTCAGGGAGACGGGCCGTGACACCATGGGCGTCCAACTGATCAACCTGGGCAAGCGCGATGCCGTCGTGGGCATCGCACGTAACGCCGAGGCGGGACGCGAGGCGGAGGAGGTCGACGGCGATGTGGCCGTCGACGAGACCGCCGAGGATGCCGCCGCGACCATCGGCACGGACGAGGGTGAGGCGCCCTCGGCCGAGTAGCACGAGGAGTGAGTCATCGTGAGCGGAGCCACGGGCGCCGGATCGTCCGGAACCCCCACCGGTTCTACGGCCGGTAAGGAGGCGGACGGCGGAGGCCGTGGCTCCGCCGCGCGTGCGACGGACACGCACACCACGCAGCTGAAGGCGATCAAGTCGCCCGCGAAGGACTCGCCCTCGTCAGGCGCTGGGACCCAGGGGGGAACCGTGACGGACGGCCGGGGCCCGCAGCCCCAGCAGTACGCGGCCGGTGCGGGCTCGGCCCGTCCCGGCGCCCAGCCGCAGCCGGCACCCACAGGGGCGCAGCAGCCGGCCGCGGCGCCGTCCGCGTCGCCGCTGCCCGGGGAACGGCAGGAACAGCAGCCCGCCGCCGGGCCCTACCACCCGCCGCAGGCCTACCAGACGCCCGCTCCGGCGAGCGCGGTACGCCGGCCGCGCACGGGGGCCAGCACGACGCCCCGCACCCGCAAGGCACGCCTGCGGGTGGCCAAGGCCGACCCGTGGTCGGTGATGAAGGTCAGCTTCCTGCTCTCCATCGCCCTGGGCATCTGCACGATCGTCGCGTCCGCGGTGCTGTGGATGGTGATGGACGCGATGGGCGTCTTCTCGACGGTCGGAGGCACGATCTCCGAGGCCACCGGCTCGAACGAGTCGAACGGCTTCGACCTGCAGTCCTTCCTGTCCCTGCCGCACGTCCTGATGTTCACGTCGATCATCGCGGTCATCGACGTCGTCCTCGCGACGGCGCTGGCGACACTGGGCGCGTTCATCTACAACCTGTCCGCCGGCTTCGTGGGCGGCGTCGAGCTGACGCTGGCCGAGGACGAGTGACCTGCGGCTGAACCGCGGCTGACGGTCCCCCGACAACCGATTTTGGGACTGCCCCGGTCGTGCGCTAATCTTCAGGAGTCAGCGCGCGGGACACACCGCAGAGCGCGGCGGGGCTATAGCTCAGTTGGTTAGAGCGCATCCCTGATAAGGATGAGGCCACAGGTTCAAATCCTGTTAGCCCCACATTCGAGAAGACCCCCAGCCGATCATGGTTGGGGGTCTTTCGCGTGCACGGCTGCCCCCCCGTTCGACGAGTGTCGAACTCCCGGTCGGCCTAGACTCCCCGGATGACCTTGGAATGGCGACACGTAGTCGTTCACTCGGCGGATCCGGCGGCGTTGGGGCAGTGGTGGGCCGAGGCGCTCGGCTGGGTCGTGGTCCACGCGTCTGACGTGGAGTTCGCGATCCGCCCGGAGCCGGATCGTTCGCCGGGGCTGGAGTTCGTCCTGTTGCGGGAGAGCAAGAAGGCCAAGAGCCGGCTGCATCTCGACTTCGTGCCCGATGACCAGGACGCCGAGGTGGCCCGCCTGGAGGCCGTCGGTGCGAAGCGCGTGGACATCGGCCAGGGCGAACAGTCATGGGTGGTCATGGAAGACCCCGAGGGCAACGAGTTCTGTGTCCTCGCCCAACGGCGGCAGTGAAGGATCGACCGGCGCGGTTGTCAGTGCCGGATGAGAGCCTGGCGGCATGATCGTCGAACGGGCATACGCGCATGTCGCCGAGGGCGAGCTGGGGGAAGGCAGCCAGTGGCCGTGGTCGGTGCCGTGCGTGCGGCAGTTGCTGGAGGACGGCCTGACGTTCACCGCGCCGGTCACGTTCCTGGTGGGGGAGAACGGCTCGGGCAAGTCGACGCTCGTAGAGGCGCTGGCGGAGGGGTTCGGCCTGGACTCCTGGGGCGGATCCGCGGGCTACAAGTACGCGAGCCGGCGTGAGCCGTCGATGCTGGGCGGCCGGATACGGTTCGAGGCGACGGCGGCCGGGCGTCGGATGCTGCGCGGGCCTCGGACGCGACGCAGAGGCTTCTTTCTGCGGGCGGAGACGGCGCTGGACGCGCTGGGCCGGGAACAGGAGACGGGAAGGCTGTCCGGGGCCGCGGACGAGATGAGCCACGGCGAGGGCTTTCTGATGGCCTTCCGCGAGCGGTTTCAGGAGCCTGGGCTGTACGTCTTGGACGAACCGGAGGCCGCGCTGTCCTTCGCTTCCTGTCTTCAACTCGTCGGACATCTGCATGAGCTGGGGCGTTCCGGTGCACAGATCGTCTGCGCCACGCACTCACCCGTGCTGACGGCGCTGCCAGGCGCCGAGATCATCGAGGTGGGCGACCACGGAATGCGTCCCGCCGACTGGCGGGATCTGGAACTCGTCGACCACTGGAGGCGTTACCTCAACGATCCATGGGCCTATCTGCGGCACATCGTCGAAGCAGGGTGAAGCACGCCCTGGGGGCCGTTGTCACAAACGGTACTGAGCACAATCAACAGGCATTGCACAGAGGGTCAAAGGGGGACGGCTCAGGGGGCGAGCCGTCGGTTCAACGCTGGTGTGGGACGAGCGGTTGAGCCGGGGAGCCGGCGTGGGCGCACTCGCGGGTGGCCGAGTCGGACATGGCCGCTTCCGTGTCCGTGAGCGGGCGGTGGCGGCAGCTGGGGGTCTTGCCGTGGGCCTCGGCCCGGATGCGCTGCTTCATGGTGGGGGGCAGCGCCCTGGCGTAGGACCAGGCCCAGTGAGGCATCGCCGGCACCGTCAGCTCGGCGTTGCGGTCGCTGTCGTCGCTGCCGCTCTTGCGAGTCGTCTCGGTGTGCGGTACGGCCGCGGCAGCGGAGGTCGAGACGAATCCGAGCGCCGAGAACAGCGCGAGGAAGGCGGAGACAATGGCGGTCCACAGCTTCATGACCTTGTTCCTGGTCATGGCCCCTCACTTTCAGGTTGGGCGATTTGCGTACTTTCCTCATGATGTGTATGGGGGCCGAGAAGTCATGGACCAACGCCCATGACGCGTCGATCTTCAGATGAACAACACTCGAATGGGCGCAAGAAAGTAGAAGAGCGCGGAAACGTGGAGGAAGGGGAGCGAAGTCACCCTCTGTCGAGGTGTGATCACCCTCCGATCGGAGCGACACGGTCCGCTTCTACTGCGGTGTTCCGGAGGGCAGTTGAGCCCGGACGCAGGTCACCGATCGATATCGGTCGGTGTGTATAGTCGGGCGCCAGAGGTCCCCTACGTCAAGGAAAGACGAGGTCGCGCGGTGAAGAAGCTTCTCCTGGTCGCACTGGCCGCCATCGGCGGGCTCCTCGTGTACCGCCAGATCCAGGCGGATCGCGCCGAGCAGGATCTGTGGACGGAGGCGACTGACTCCGTGCCCACGGGTTCGTGAGTCACCACATCGGAATCTGAAGCAGACCCCGGCCGCCAAGCGGTCGGGGTTTTGTGTGCCCGGGAACCCCCACTTGTCAGCTCGGGCCACTCGTGCGGCGGCGGCGCGGAGCGTCACGGCTCGAGTTGCGGGAGAGGCGCGGACACCTTACAGCCGGGCGTTTCGGACGGTCGTACGGATTGCGTGGGTGGCGGGCGGCCCGGCTGGGCAGGATGGGCGACGGTCCATGGTCCGACGGCGACGAGGGGTGGCGCGTGATGAGGCGGCGGCGTACGGCGTGGTGGCGCCGGGCGAGGGTGCGGCGCGGTCGTCCCGCGGCACGCGCGCGCGTGGCCGTCGTAGGGGGACTGCTGCTGTGCATGACTGCCGTCCTGCCGGGCGGAGCCGCGCTCGCGGCCGGAACGCCCAGCCCCTACGCCTTCACGCCGGACGCACAGTTCGTCCCGGGAGCGACGGGCTCGGCGGACGCCGCACCTCTCACACCGGGCAGGACGTACCGCAGCTCCCTGCCGAGCGACGGAGCGATCTACTACAGCCTCGAACTCGACGCCGCCTCGGACGCGTACGTGTCCGCGACGGCCGTCCCCGCTGCCGGCAGCACCATCCGCTCGGGCGACGGCATCAGCATCTCCGTGGAGGACTCCGACGGCCATACCTGCTCCTCCGACAGGGAGTCCTTCGGCATCGTCCGCACCGCCCGCCCGCTCGCGACGTGGGCCGGACGTGAGATCTCCGTCAAGCCGACCCGCTGCGCGACCAAGGGCACCTATTACGTGGTCCTCGAGCGTGTCAGTACGGTGACTTCCGTGCCGGACACCTGGGACCTGGAGCTCTTCGCCGTCACGGAGCCCGCCCTGAAGCAGACCGGCGCGACACAAGCCCCCGAGGACTGGAACTCCGCCCCGCCGACACCCCTCACCGGCGACGCCACCCGGCGCGAGGGTGGCTCCGGCTTCGCCTCGGCGGCAACCATCGACAACGGCGTCTGGCGCTCCGACATCGAGCCCGGCCGGACGCTCTTCTACAAGCTGCCGCTCGACTGGGGGCGCCGGCTGAACGCCACCGCCGAACTGGGCAGCTCGAACAGCGGCGAGGGCTCCGCGGGCGGCGCCCTGAACCTCTCGCTCTACAACCCCGTGCACGGCTTCGTCGACGAGGCGAGCGCCACCTACGACGGCCGCCAGAAGTCCGCAGAACTCGACGCCCTGCCGCCGGTCGCCTACGAGAACCGGTATGCCGTGCCCGACCCGCTCAACGGGATGCGGTTCGCCGGTTCCTACTACCTCGTGGTGAGCCTCGCGGCCGAGGTCGCCGAGAAGTACGGCGAGGGACCGTTCCGACTGACGTTGCGCGTGCGAGTGGAGGGCGCGTCGCGGGCCGGTCCCGGCTATGCGGGGGAGTCCGAGCCCGAGGGCCTCTTCCGGATCGGGCAGGCCGGCCCCGGCGCCGATCAGGCGGCCGCCGCGGCGGGCGGGGCCGCCGGCGGCGGGGACTCTGCGATGACCGTGCTCGCGGTGAGCGGGATCGGCACGGGGACTGTGGTGCTGGTGGTGCTGGGGGTGTGGACGGTGGTGGCTCGGCGGAGAGCTGCGGTTCTGTAGAAACGGCCCGGGCAGCGCAGGACGCGGCCGGGGCACCGTCGGCGCAGCAGCGGGCTCAGATGCGGGCCAGCGCCCAGAAACCCACGGCGTAGCAGGCCAGCGCCAGCAGCAACAGTGGTACGGCGACCTTCGCGGGCGGGCCGGGACGCCGGCGCGCGAGGCGGCGGGCGGCGCGGTGGCCGCCGCGGCGGTGCGGCTGCGGAATTGAGGGCGCCGAAGGTGGAACCTGCGGGCTCTGAGCGGTGTACGAAGCAGTAGAGGCATCGACGCGTTGGTGTTGCACCGGCGTCGGAGGCTGAGGCGGGTACTGCGGTGCGTGCGGCCGGGGGGAGGACAGGACGTGGGTGGTGTCGTAGGGGGAGGCGTGGGTGAAGTGGTGCTGGGCGCCTTGGTGTGCCTGATCTGGCTGGGCCTGCGCCGGGGCCCGGGGCGGCGGGGGCGGGGGTGTTTGAGGTCGCGCGGAGGAGACGGTGTCCTGAGGGGGCGGCAGGTGGAAGCTGCCGGTGTCCGACATGCTCAGGGGCCCGTCCGTGCCGCCGGTCTGCGAGGGGACGGACGACTCCCGGGAAGCCGGGGGCGGCCCGGCCACGCCCTGGCGCGGATCGCTCGGCGCGATGCCCGAACCGGTGCCTGCTGTCCCGGAGCCGGAGCCGGAGCCCGAGCCGGCGGCGTCGGCCACCACCCCACTATCCGTATGCAGGGAACCGGAGTTGGCCGCCCCCACCGAGCCCGCGTTCGTGCCGAACCGGCGCCGGCCAGCCGTGCTCTCCTCGACGCCCGGCGCCCGTTGGAGCGGCCCGTCCGGACCGAACCCAGTGGGCATGGGTCCGATTTGGTCGAAGATCTCGATGAGCTCGTCGTCCGGGCCGGGTTCCGGCAAAAGCTCGGCGGCCGAGGCGAGCGCCTTGCGCGCCCCCGTGGCCGTGCGGAACCGCGCGTGAGGATCCGGCTGCAACAGCGACGCCACGACCTGCCAGAGCGGTTCGGGAATCCCCTTGGGCGCACCGGGCGTACCGTGATCCGCGAAGTACTGGACGAGTGCCTTCACATCAGGCTTGGCGCCCTCCAGCAGGTACACGGCGACAAGACCCACGGCGAACAGATCGGCGGGGAAGTCCGGTTCCGCGCCCATGAGTTGCTCGGGCGCGAGATAGCCGGGGGTGCCCACCACGAGGTTGGTCTCGGTCAGTCGCGGCTCGCCCAGCCGCATGGCGATGCCGAAGTCGGACAGACGCAGCCGCGGACGCGCCGTGCCGGTGGCTTCCAGAAGCAGGTTGGCGGGCTTGATGTCACGGTGGACGACGCCCTCCGCGTGCACCGCGGCCAGTCCGGCGAGGAGTTGGTCGAGGAGCGTACAGACGAAAGAAGGCGCCAAGGGGCCGTAGTCCCCTACGAGATGGACCAGCGAGCCGCCGGCCACCAGGTCCATGGTGAACAGGACCTTGTCGTCGTCGGCGGCCCAGCTGGCCGGCGCGAGCACATGGGGGTGATCGATCCGGAGGGCCTGTTCGCGGACGAACCGCAGCAGTGAGTGCGCGTCGCTCTGCTGGAGCACCTTGGCGGCCACATACCGGCGGCGCCGGTGGTCCCAGGCACGCCAGACGGCACCTACGCCGCCGCGTCCGATCGGGTCGACCAGTTCGTACCGGCCGGCGAAGACCTCACCCATGGCTGTGCGTCGCTCCTCCCCCTTCGGCTACCCCCTTGCTTCCCCCTCGACGAGCGATACGACTCCCCCTCGCTGACGCATCCGCGTCCTTGCGGAACGTGGGGCCGTCGGCCCGGTCGCCGAACCCCCTTCGGCGACCGGGCCTCGGGGTCAGTTCTGGTGGGACTGGTAGTGCGCGACCGCGTCGGAGGTGCGGCCCGCGCCGTACACCCGGAGGAACTCTGCCAGTTCCGGGTGGCTGGAGGCGAGGGTGTCCGCAGCCTCGATGATGTCCCCCGCGGCCGCGACCGAGCGCAGCAGCGACTGGATCTCCCGGACCACCCGCTTGACCGTGGGCGCTCCCGAACTGTTCGTCGTCTGTGTGGTGTTGCTGAGCACCGATCCCCCCTGCGACTTCTTGATCTCGTCCATGCGCTCGGTCGCCTCGGCCGCGCTCACGCTGCCGTCCGCGACCTGCCCCGCCAGGTCCTGCAGCAGCTGCACCCGCTGGACCACGGCGGGATTGCCGATCTTCGCCCGCTGACCACTCATCAGCTGCGACAGCATCGGTGCGGACAGTCCCAGTACCCCCGCGAGACGAGCCTGGTTGAGACCAAGATCGTCGATGAGCCTACGGAAGAGCGTCCCCAGCGGCTCCCCGTACCAGTTCCGCTGCAGATCCCGCGCTCTTGCGGTGGCTTCCTGCTGTGCGGCGTCCATTGCGTCTCCCCATCGCTTCCCCAAAAACTGCGGTTCGCTGTAGCGAACCACGCCGAGCATCTTACGGAGAGTGGTCGTTCACCGGGACCCCCAATCTTTTTGCGAGATACGGGGGGCGACCCGGTACTCTGGTCTGCGGCGCCCGCCGGTACGCGGTTCTTCCGGCTGGATGCTCCTCTTCCGGGGCCTTAGCTCAGTTGGTAGAGCGCTGTCTTTGCATGGCAGATGTCAGGGGTTCGACTCCCCTAGGCTCCACAGCAGGTCAGACGCCCTCCGGGACTCGTTTCCGGAGGGCGTTTTCATGATCAGAGTCCGCATAGCGTCCACAACCCCGCGTGATCATCGTTTTGGCATCACTCTTCCGGGGGACTTGATCGCTGTGGCAGGTCTCTTAGGCTGCCAAGCGGGACGAGGACGGCGTGACTCCCCTCACACGCCAGACAGAGGCTCGTCGTCACCTACGGCCCCCGGGTGGGGAGACCCGGCCCGTAGGCGGCGACCCCCGCCGAGTACGTCGGCGGGGGTCGCTCGTACAAACGTAAACCGCCCCACCCCGGTCAGGGGGTGGGGCGGCTTGCTCTGACCGAGTCAGAGCACAGGATGACGCGTTCTGGCGGACAGAGGTACGCCCCGCGTCATCCGTTCTCGCTGGGGGATGGCATGCCACGCGGGCATGTGCCCCAGCCTGTCTCACACAGTTCGGGCCAACGGTGTGAACTGGCGCTTTTGCACAGGGACCACACGACGGTTACGTAACGCCCACGAGTGCTCCCAAGGCTTCAAGATCGTAAAAAGCCTGGTGAGGCCAGGCTGACTAATATTCACGCAGGTCAGAGCGTTTGTCGAGTGCCTCAAGACCCGACCGACGACCCCTGGCTCCACGACCGCATGCGCATCGGACGGGCCATCCGCGACGCCCGCCTGCACCACGACCTCACCCAAGAGGCCGTCTTCCTCGCCATCCCGATGAACCGCAGCTACTACCAGGACATCGAGGCCGGTCTGGCCAATCCGACGTTGGACACCTTGCTGGAGATTGCCTCCGCAATCGGTGTCCCGCTCGCTGACCTCGTCCGCTGAGCGGCCGCCCCCGACGGGGGTGACGGGGGCGACCGCCCGTACGGCCCGCTACCGGCGCGGTCGGCGTCGCGGCCGGGAGCGGGAGCTCATCACACAGCGGTTGCCTTGGTGGTGCCGCGCCGCGCCTTCCTCCACGCGTCGTACAGCCGGTCGGCCTCGGAGCAAGGAAGGTTGGCGTTCACGCCCGCGTCGTCGCGAGTCCGGCACGTAGGGCACTTCGCCGCGTGCTCCCCCATGCGCCGTAGGGCGGTCTGCTCAGGTACCTCGCCTAAGAGGCCGAGCCGCTCGTAGTGGTCACACAGGGAGAGGAGGACCCGGCCCAGCTTCCGCGCGTGTTCGACGCGGGCCTGCAGCGTGGAACCTGGCGTGACGCCCAACTTCCGGCGCGCTTCTCCCACACAGGCGAGCGCGCAGTACGTCTGGACGTCCTTCGGGCGCCGTCCGGCCGCCTTCTCAACCTCGGGGATGAGGAGGGCCAGCTGGCCGCGGACCGTGAGGTCGAGCGTGTCAACCTCAGCGGCCGGCGGAAGGACGTCCGGGGCGCCGTCGGGGCAGAGGAGGCGCTCCACGGTCCTGCGCATCGTCGGTACATCGGCCGGGCGGGAGTCCGCTACCGGGGCCGTGATCGGCTGTTTGCTCATTCCGTTGGGCCCCCTCGTCGGAGTGCGTCAGCCAGCCGTAGGGCCACGTCCACACGGACGCGCCCCAGCTCGATCAGCTGCTCCATCTGCGGGTCGACCCTGAGGGAGGGGAAAACGATCCCGACCTGATCCAGGGATGTCCTCAGCGACTCCAGGGCCGTGAAGGGATCGACCTCTTGCAACTCGCGGGCTTTGACCATGAACAGGACGGTAGGGAGGCCCTGTTGACAGCCGCTATGCGATGTTCTCGAATGTTCTCACCGGATGACGAAATGTTCTTGTGTGGTCTCACGGAACGGCGCGTGCCCTGTAGTTAGGGGCCGTCCGGCCTGGCGATGCTGTAGGCGAACGATCCGGTACTGACGGGAGACGACCATGGCGCGACGACTTCGCTTCAACGGCACCGACAGCAAGAACGGCTCATGCCCAGCAGTCCACGAGGACCTCGACAGCGGTGAGATCATCGTCCAGGGCGCGCCGGTGACCGCTCCGGAAGACCTCGCCCAGCTTCAGCACTTCGGCCCCGGGGACGCCGCCGTGGCCGTCCCCCGCGAGCTGCTCGTGAACCACGGCCCCAAGGAGATGCACCGCGTGCCGAAGAGCATCAACCTTGAGGAGTTCGGCCGACTCTTCGAGACGTTCGAACACTCGGCATGGCACCTGGAGACCCGGCGCGGCTATGCCTCCGACCGGGAGGACGAGGGCTTCGCCCAGTTCCTCGCCACCGGCGAGGCCCCGTGCGACCTCGACAGCGACTGGTGCCAGAACATCCGCCGGCAGACGGAGGCCGGGAAGTACGTCGGGCGCGTGCGCGTCGTCGACAACCCGCCGACCGACGGTCAGCGGTTCCTCCTCAGCTACGCCCGCGTCAATGCGGCCACCGGCGAGGACGCCCGCAACCTGTGGCGCGAGGACGCTGTGCGGGCGCACCTGCCCGCCAAGGACTTCTGGCTCTTCGACTCGCGGCTGGTCGCGATCCTCAACTTCAACGACCAGGACGTCTTCCACGACGTTGAGATCATCACCGAGCCCGCCGAGGTGCTGCGCTACTGCCAGGTCCGCGACGCCGCGGTGCACGCCTCCACCCCGTACGACGCCTTCGCGGCGCAGCTGAAGGGCTGACCCGGCACCGGTGAGCACGGACTACCAGCAGGCACGCGAGGCCCTCGGCCGCCGCCTGAGGGAGCTACGCTTGTCTGCCCTGGGAGGCCGTCTCACCGGCACGCAGCTCGCGCAACGGCTCGGCTGGCCGCACTCCAAGGTGTACAAGCTGGAGGGCGGCCGGCAGACCGCGGTCCCGGAGGACCTCCAGGCCTGGGCGGAGGCCGTCGGCCACTCGGACACCGCCGAGGAACTGGTAGCCCGACTCAGGGGGTTCGAGTCCCACATCCGCTCCTGGCGCCGCCAGCTCAGCGCCGGCCACCGGCCGGTCCAAGACACGTGGAACGTCGCCGTGGACCAGGCCCGCGTCATCCACGCCTGGGAAGAGGCAGTCGTCCCGGGCATGCTCCAGACCGCCGACTACGCCCGGCACATCTTCCTGCGGTACGCCGACATCCAGGGCACGAAGCGCGATACGGAGGAAGCCGTCCGCTCCCGGATGGAACGGCAGACGTGGCTGTACAAGGGCGGCAGGCGCTTCCACGCGCTGGTGTGGGAGGCCGCGCTCCACGCGCTCGTATGCCCGCCATCTGTCCTCGCCGCACAACTGGACCGGCTGGCAGGGCACGTAGGGATGGACACGATCGAGCTCGGCATCATCCCGCTCAGCGCCTCCCTGAAGATTCCCACCGCCAACGGCTTTTGGATACTCGACAACACGCTCGTCATCGCCGAGGACTGGCACGCCGAGCTGTGGCTGGACGACGACGAGACGGTGGCCTCCTACCGGCGCGTGTGGGACACGCTGGGCGAGTCGGCTGTGTACGGGGCGGATGCGCAGAACGTGATCAACCGCGCGCGGAGGACGCTGAACCCGCGCTGAGACACGACGAAAGGCCCCCTCCCACCCCGTAGGGCGAGAGGGGGCAAACCGTTCCTTCACTGGCCCAGGGCCTGCCACACCGACAATCCGAGCGCGCCGACGGCGGTCAACGCGGCCACGGCCGGCAGGGGCCAGCGGCTCCGCTCCAGCGCGGTGATTCGCTGGTCGTGCTCGTCGATGGTCTTGTCGGTCTGCTCGGTGCGCTGCACCAGGAGCGCGAGCTGGCCGTCGACGCGCGTGAACCCCACCTCCATCGTGCGTCGGAGCTCGGCGAGTTCGAGCGCGATCGTGGTCGACTCCGGCGGCGTCACTGGCGGCTCACGGACTCGGTCAGGCCCGGCCCGTCAGCGTTGCCCGTCGCGAGCGCGGTGAGGACAGTGAGGACGCCGGCACTCGCTCCGAGCGCGAGGCCCTGGCCCCAGTCCACGTCCAGGACGCCCGTGGTGTCGAGACCGAGGGTGGCGACGAGGGTCTGGGACACGGTGCGTACGGTCCGCTCGCCGGTGGCCTTCCAGAATGCCTTGGTGAACATGGGCTACTCCTTGACGTCGAAGCCGCGGCGGGCGCCGAGCTTTCTGAGGGATGCGATGCCGGGCGTGCCGTCGGCGTCGTCGCCGGACCAGCCGCAGCGCCGCTGCCACGCCGCGTACGCCTTGACGGTGGCCGTGCCGAAGTGGCCGTCCGCCAGGCTCTTGGAGAGGAGGCGTTCGGCGACGAGCGCGGCCTCCACGGTCTTCACGCCGGAGTACGTGACCGGCGTGCCCTTCGCGGGCGGGTTCGAGCGGGCCGCGGCGACCAGCTGGGAGAGGTCCACCACCGGCCGGGACGGCTTCGGGGTCGAAGGCTTCCCGCCGGGGATCGTGAGCTTCTGCCCCACCGCCAGCCGATCCGGATCCTTCAGGCCGTTCGCCGACACGAGGGCATCCACAGTGGTGGCGTACCGCTTCGCGATGGCTGTCAGCGTGTCCCCAGCCTTCACCGTGTACGAGCCGCCAGCCGCAGGCTCCCTGCCCGGACGGGGCGCGCCCTTCTTCACCCAGGCGTACAGCGGGCCGCCCGGGCACGCAGTCGCGTAGCCGTCCCGGTGGCCCTTGATCTCGTTGCCCGCGCCGTGCCCCTGGAGGTCCTCGATCGCGTCCCGAATCGCACCCAGCAGCTCGTCAGTCGGCTCTGTGAGCCCCGAGCTGCCGATCAGGCCCAGCACGGCGTAGTGCGCCCGGTTCAGGGTCTGGTTGCCGTTGGCCCCGGTGCGTCGGCCGCGGCCTCGGCCCTCGAGGACGTAGCCGTGGACGCAGGCCGCGTAGTTGTAGGCGACGTCCGAGTAGTTTTCGGCCTTGTTGGCGAGGTGGGAGGCGCGAATGTCCCGCCACAGGGCGAGACAGCGGCTGTGGTCCTTCAGCAGGGCTGTGGAGACGTGGCCACCGGTGTAGTGGACCTTGACGCCCTTCGCGGTCGCCTGGG
Organism: Streptomyces sp. NPDC028907; assembly: GCF_055564995.1. Taxonomy (NCBI): domain Bacteria; kingdom Bacillati; phylum Actinomycetota; class Actinomycetes; order Kitasatosporales; family Streptomycetaceae; genus Streptomyces; species Streptomyces sp. NPDC028907. The sequence goes on along the minus strand of NZ_JBVHVE010000003.1, from coordinate 698,001 downwards.
ACGGCGCTGCCGAAACGGGCCACCCCAGCGCCTTGCGGGTGACGAGCTGCATCACACACGCTCCGGCCAGTGCCACGTGCCGCCGGCGGTCCCGCTCTCGTCGTGCGTGATCTCCCTGTTGAAGAACATCCCGGTGGGGTTCAGGACGGCGAGTCCGACTAGGTCGGGGTTGATGACCTCCGTGACGATCGCGGCGCGGCACTCGCGGGTGTACTCGCCGCCTGGGGTGCCGTAGCTGACGTAGTGGACGATGCGTTCGATCGATGGCTTCACAGGTCCCTCCAGGGCATGAAGAAGGCCCCGGCCAGGCGGCGCGGGGCGTGCGGGGTGCGGGGTGCGGTCAGGCCGCCCCGGCGAAGGTGATCGAGATGAACGGCCGGAGGGATCCGGTCGCGGTGTTCAGGCTGCTGCCGGAGTCCTGAGCGGCGATCAGCTCCACGTAGTCACCCGCAGCCAGCAGGCGGGGAATGGCGCGGGCCTCAATGGTCAGCGGGTCACCCGAGATGGCCGTCGAGGCGATCGTCCGGGCCCGCCCCATCGAGATCAGCGCCCCGTTGATGAACCAGATCGCGTCCCGGATCTCCCCGGCCGTGGACCCGTTGAAGCCGACGGAGCCCTCCAGCTTGTACCAGCCGTCCCGAGGCGCGGTCCACCGCGTGGGATTGGCCGCCGACCAGCCACCCAGAGCATCAAGTTCGATGTCGGTCCAGGAGACCGCGTTCGCGGCGCTCTCGGCACCGGTCGTGATCGCCTGGGTGGTGCTGCGGTTGGCGAGGAAGAGAGCTGCGCCGATCATCGCGGCATCGTTGAGCCGCTCTTCGGTCATGATCATGCCGGGCTGCCACAAATCGAGCACGGCACCTCCTTAAAGGGCGACGACAGCGGGTTGGGCGAGCCGTACCTCGGCGCCGACCGCGTGGGCCTTGACGACGCCGTTCAGCGACCGCTGCACGGTCATCAGCTGCGGGGTGATGACCGTGAAGTCGTCGTACCTGAGCTGCGGGTTGACGTTGGTGTTGGTGTCGAACGCCGACGCGGTGACGCCGACTTGGCCGGAGGCGATCGTGTCGGAGGCGATCGTCTCGTCCTTGTGCCACACGGCGGGCTCAAGTTGGCCGTCCGGCCACACGCGCAGTTGGACGCGCTGGCCGGTGAGCCGGGCACGCACCCAGAACCAGTCGCCCGCGGCGTAGGTGTAGGGCAGTGTGGCCGTGGAGCCGACGGCGGTCGTGGCGCGGGTGATCGAGGCGGACATGGCCCCGCTGAGACCGAAGTGCACCCTGGCCCGGTAGAAATTCGACGTGTCCACGTAGCGCAGCAGCACCGACGGCAGCAGGGCGTTTCCGGTGGCGACCTGGTCGACGCTCATGCGGACGAGGACCTCGGTGTCGGTGAGCCCGGCCACCAGGCGCTGGAAGCGGATGGTGGCCGGTGTCGCCGCCAGCGTGATGACGCCGGCGGTGCCGTTCAGGCTCCGGTCCGAAGCGAGCCCACCGGTCTCCGCCCACGTCGACGGGCCGTCGGTGCGGCCCCAGGTGTCGGCCACGACCGCGGAGAACTCCACCTGGTCGGCGTAGGTCACGTCCGTGGCCGGCGGGAAGTCGGGCACCGTCGGGGCGAGGTTGGCGAAGGCGCCCCCCACCGGCGCCGTCGCGGTCAGCGTGAAATGCGTCCAGGTGTTCGCGGTGACGGCCTGGTCGTTGCTGCTGGTGGACAGGTAGCCGCTGGCGGCGTCGAACCAGTTGATGTTCAGCGCTACGTTGCGGCTGGTCTCGCAGAGCAGCCATCCGGACAGGTTGTACTGCGTGCCTGCCGTGACCGGGATCATGTCCGAGCCCGCGTTGGGGAACTCGGCGACACCGTCCGGGGTGATCTGCATGGACCACTGCCCGCTGAACGGCGCGGACGCCAGCTCGGGTGTCGTGACACGTTCGAGGGTGGCGCCGCTGCCGGTCCAGCCGTCCAGGTCCTCCTCGAACGTGGGGTTGGTGTTGAGGACGGCCCCGTGGGCCTCGGCCCGGTTGAAGGTGTCCCACACCGCGGGTGCGTTCGCGAGGACGCGGGCGGTCTCCCCGCCGAACCGGATGTCGTAGGGGAACTCGGCCGGATAGGTCGGAGCTGGCCCCGCCGAAGTGATCCACGGGGCGGGTCTCATCGGCCCGCGCGCGGGGGTGTGCACGACGATCAGAGTGTCGTCGGCATCGGTGGCGACGGCGAGGGTGGAGCCGGACGGGTTCGCGTCCACGCGGCCGCGCTCGCTGTCACCTACGACACCCACGTTCCAGGGCTGACCGGGCGTGCAGTTGAAGACGATGTCCCACTGGAACGGTCCGGCGAACGTCTCCTCGTAGCCCTGGACGATGAGCTCGATGTCACCCGGGGCCACCCAGATAGGCGGGTTCTGGATGACGAGCTTGTCGCCGACGTCGACGTTGAGGATCTGGTCCACGACCTCCGGAGACGCCCTGTGGACCATGACGTGGACCTGCGGGTAGCGGCGGCCCTCGTAGGTGCCGAGCCACATGCGCCAGTACGCGTGTGGCTCCGCCTGGTCGTCGGAGTGCAGGTTCAGCGTGTACGACGAGTCGTAGCCCGTCCCCACCCCATTGGGCGGGGCCTGCACGGACATCGGGCCTTCCTCCAGGACCGCCCGCGCCGACGAGCCAGCCACTCGGTTCACGGTGACGTCGTTCTCGGTGGCGTCGTCGTCGCCGGTGGGCTTCAACGGGGGCGCGAGACCGGGGGCGTTGTAGTCCAGCACCAGGGCGGGCGTCTGGTTGTACATGCCTGCACGGTCTCGGTAGCGCAGGGTGGGCTGTTCCCGGTCCTCGTACAGGATGCCGCCGTCCGCGTCGCCCGCCTGTTCCAGCAGGTTGAGGACGGCGTCCGGGCGCTGCGGCCCGACGAGGGTCTGCTCGGCCACGACACCGCACACGGTCAGAGGGATGGTCTCCTCCTCGGCGAGGCGCTGCATGCGCTCACCGGCCGTCTCGCCAGTGAAACCGTCGTCGGCGGAGTTGTAGATGGTGACTCCTGCGGATGGGGCCGTGGTCCCGCCGACGTCGAAAACGCCGAGGTGCCCGATGCCCATGCCCTGGAAGTCCGAGCCCCACGAGCCACGCACGCCGACGACTGTGCCGGGGGTGCCGGTGTAGACGGTAGCCGCGTACCACCAGATGTCCGTGATGACGTCCCGCCACGCCACTGTGATGTACGCCTGCGGACTGTCGACAGCGCTGAACATGGCAAGCCGGTTCCACACACCGGTAAAGGCGGCGAGGGCATTCGGGTCGGTGTGCAAGAACTCCGCAACTACGCCGCCGTCGGAGTCAAGGCCCTGCACGCGGATCCCGGCTGTGGAGACGCGAACCCGCGCTTGGGCCACGCCGCCGGCACCAGCCTTCAGGTCCAGCGTGAACATGGTCCGTTCGGTCGCGGGCAGCGCGTCAAGCTTGTACACCATCTCGGCGTGCCAGGCGCCCGCTGCGGCGCCCGGCACGCTCCCGGTGAGGGAGACGCTCTGGCCCAATGTGGGCAGCGGGCTTGAGCCAGGCGGCGACTCGCCGGAGTCGAAGTTCAGCCCGGACACGCGCAGCGGACCCACCCCGGCGATCGGCGAAGACGCCTGGGTGGCCAATGCGCCTTCCTCCATAGGCCAGTAGGCCAGTGGGTTCCCGGACGGAACGCGTCTGCGCAGGGTGGAGTCCAGGGCATGTTCACCGCGGCGCAGTCGGCGCAGAATGCCCGCCGTCGTCGCGTTTACCCACGCGTGCGCCCCTGACGGGTGCCACTCCGTCGGGTAGGCCGCCAGCTCGTGGGACAGGCGGGTGCGCCGGTTCGTGATCGACGCGCCGCCGTTGATAGTCCACGTCCGGCCTGCGCCGTCCACGAAGCTGCTGGTGCCGATCGTCTGGGCTGTGAAGTCCGGCGCAGCAGCCAGTGCGCCGTCGATGCCGTTTCGGACTTCGACGGCGTGGAACCGCCCCTCGGGGGCGGGGAAGACGTGATTGGACAGATGGCCCACTTCCAGCGGCGACGTGCTGTTGAAGATGCTGGTGGTGCCCGACGTGACCACCGGGTCGCCGAGCTGCGTCCAGGGTCCGGCGATCGTGTCCGCGTAGTAGAACGTGGCGGTGTTCCCGCCAGCGCCGTTGTCCACGTCCAAGACAGCGCGCACTGCGCGTCGACCCGTTGGGGTCACAGGCGGCGACGCGGTGGACGCGGCCTCGATGAAGTTGGCCCCGGTGGTGGACCAGACCAGGGACAGCAGCCCGGTGGTGCCGATGACGAGCCGGTACGAGCGCTGGTTGGTGTTGGGGTTGTACTTGCCGAGCAGCGGAATCACGGATCCAGTTGCCCAGTTGAGCAGGGTGGCATCGACGCGGATGTCGATGTCTCCGGTGATGTCCAAGGCTGCGTCGTCGGGCGTGGTCACGCGGTCCCCGGCGTTCCCTGGCGCATCCAGGAACGGGCTGCCCGCCGCCAGGGAGAGCCTGAAGGGCGTGTTGCGGCCAAACTGGCCGTAGTACGGGCCCATCGGGTTGTCCGGCGAGAAACGGCCGTCCGTGTTGTTGAGGAGCGGCCGCAGCGTCGACGGGTCCACACGGGCACCCTGATCCTGACGCCCGCGCGTGTGCGTCAGTGACTGACGCTTAAGGATCTTCCCCGTCGCGTCCACCCAGACGCCGCCGATGAAGAGTTCACCCCGCAGATCGAGGTCCATCAGCCCACCCCCTACCCGCGTCCTCGGCCGAATGCCACCTGCACGTTGCCGCCGCCCTTCGTGGCGACGATCCCTCGAATCAGCCGGGCGAAGTCCTCAGGCCCGGCGATCTCGATCCGCAGCCCGACGATGCCGCCGCCTCCGGCAGCTGCCCCGCCGCCGACGCCGCCCAGCGCTATGCCTGGCACCTGACCAGTCAGCCTCTGCAACTGGGCGCGCAGCGCGGGGGTTTCCAGGTCGATGCCGCGCATGAAGCCCCCGATGACCAGGCGGCCGGCCGGGGTGAGCAGCTTCTTGTCGACGTCCTCCGGGCCCTTCCAGCTCGTCAGCTTGCTGGTGAGGTTGCCGAGGGTGGACTTCACGTTGCTGAACATCGCCACGATGCCGTCGATGAAGCCCCTGACCAGGCTCTTCCCGGCGTTCCACAGGACACCGCCGAGGTTGCCGAGCGCCGACTTCGCCTTGCCCGGCAAGCCCTTGATCCAACTGATCGCATCGCTGATCTTCTGCCGCGTGGCGGACACCAGCTGAGAACCCGCTTCGGCCGCGCGTCGGCGCAGGGCACCCGCCAGCCCGGACAGCGCTGAGGAGGCCCGGCCGGGCAGCCCCGCCACCCACGTGACCAGCTCGGTGAACTTCCGGATGGCCCAGTCCTTCGCGGCGCCGAACCAGCCGCTGACCTTGCCAGGCAGGGTCGCGAACCAGGCAACCTTGTCCATGATCCAGTCAACAGAGGCTGAGACGGCCGTCTTGATGGCCTCCCAGACGCCCTTGACGATGTCCCGGAACGTCTCCGACTTCTGCCAGGCCACAACGATGATCGCGACGAGGGCGACGAGCGCGGCGATCACGAGGCCGATCGGGTTCGCCATCATGATCGCGTTCCAGATGCCCTGAGCGACCGCCCAGGCCTTGGTCGCGGCGGCCGCGATGGTTGTGTACAGGCCGTACGCCTTGATCGCGAGGCCCATAGCCACCCAGGCCGTACCGATCGCCAGCAGCACGTCCGGCGGCATGCTGTTGATGATGTCCGCGAGGAACACCGCCAGCTGCGCCGTGATCCCCAGCAGCGGAGACAGGGCCGACAGCACCTCAAGTGCCGCCGTGGCGAGCACACCGAACGTCTGCCCGCCCTCGCGGGCGAGGTCCATGAACTGGGCGAAGCCTTCGCTGTCGCCCAACGACGTGGCCCAGCCCGCGAACGCCTCGGACAGGCTGGCCAGCCCGCCGGTCATCTCGTCCGAGACGGGCAGGAACGCCTGGAGAAGACCACCGAACCCGATCGCGAGGTTCTTGACGACGGTCAGGAAGTTCGACAGGGCAGGGCCTGCGGCCTGCGCCATGTCCGCGGCCCACTCCTTGAAGCCCGCGGACTTCACCCCGGCCCCGACCTCGTCCAGGAATCCGCCGAACGCGCTCGCCGCGGCCTTCACGAACGGCGTCAGAGACGGGAGCAGGTCCCGGAGGATCTCGATGCCCTTGGTAAAGACCGGCATGGTCGTGCCGGACAGGCCGTCGGACCACTTCTTGAAGTCGCTCTTCAGCCCGACGAACGCCTTCGCCGTCTGCTGCGTGGCGGGCGGCAGCTGCGCGAGCGCCTCGGTGTAGGCCTTCTGCTTCTCCGCGGCGTCGGCAGACCCCGCAGCGGCGGCCTTCTGCGCCTCCTCGGCGAGCTTGGCGACGTCCTGGACGGCCGTCCACTGCTGCCCGGCAGCCAGGCTGAACGCCTTCACCGCGAGGCCGGCCGCAGCCGCCCCAGCGGCCAGACCCATCAGACCTGCGGTCACCGCTGCGACCGCAGGCAGTCCCACGCCGATGCCAGCGACGGCCGGCGCCACCTTCTTCAGGGCGCCCAGGGCGCCCCGCACGCCCCGGCCGATGTTGTACGAGAAGCTGTTCCCCATCGCCTGCGAGGAGTTGACGAAGCGGCCGTTCATGTCCCGCAGGCGGCCATCCACGTCGCGGGTGAGACCGCGCATGGCCAGCTCCGCGCTGCTCAGGCTGCGGGTGAAAGGCCGCTCGTCGGCACGCAGGCCCGCGACGAGCTCGCCAATGGTGAGGGACACGGGGCACCCCCTCACCGCTATGGAGTTGTGGCTGGATCAGCTGTGCAGAGCAGCCCTGACCTGGTCCGGGTCGTCGACGACCCCGATGTAATCGCCCGCTACCTTGCGGAAGATCGCCTCAGGGCTGAGGCCGCTGAGCAGGGTGTAGAAGCGGCGCAGGGTCAGCTGCGCGATGTCTTGCGGGTCGAGCCGGTACTCGCGCGCGAAGTCGGCTTCGACCGCCCACCACCAGCGGCGGACCGCTTCGCGGGTGCGCTCCTTCGTGCCGCTCGGTTCGGCCCCTTCGGGGCCACCTGTTTTCCCTCGCCGCCACCGGACCGTACGAGCTCCAGTGCCTCCCTGAAGGAGAGGTCCCGGCCGCCGGCCTGCGCCATGCCCCAGGTGAGGACGGTCTGGAACTCCAGCACGCCCATGCCGGCGTCGACCCAGGCGTCCAGGACGTCAGCGCCGAACAGCATCGCGATCAGCTCGGCCAGGTCTTCCTCGGCCTCGGAGTCGCTGAGCTCCTCGATGCGCTTCTCCATGGCCAGCGGCATGTCGGTTGGCACCTGAACTTCGACTCCGCGGATGACCTCCGTACGGCCGCCGGAGGCCTCCTGCCAGAACGCCTCCCAGGACTCGTGGTCGGGGTTGGTCTTGCGGGCCGTCACGACTTGGCCGCCGTGGTCTCCGGGCCAGAGCGTGTGACCGTCACAGCCCAGCCGACCTTGTCGTTGTTGCCGCCGCCGGAGTCGCCGAGCTGGAAGTGCGCATCCGCCCACACCGTCCAGGTCGTGTCGCTGGGTGCGGCGAAGCGGAAGCCGACGAGGGAGTCCTCGCCGAGGCGTGCGGCCTGGGCCTCGACGGCTGCCATGCCCGGGTCCAGGGCACCGGTCGCCTGGTCCTTGAGGCGGAAGCCCTCCAGGGTGAGGGTCTTGCCCTCCTGCATGTTCTGCGACTCGGCGCGGCCTGCGCTGGCGAACGTGGTGGTGTCGGTGGTCTCGTACTCGTGGCCGACGCTGAAGGTGTTGATGCCGCCCTCGCCGCTGCCGCCCTGAGCGGTCCTGATCGCGATCCAGGTGCCAGGGGTGTTGAAGTCCTCGATCTCGAACTCGCAGTCGCGAGCGTTGTACTTGGTCGCTGCCATGTCTCCTCCGGGCATGACGAAATGCCCGCAGCGAAGGCCGCCCGGGCTGGGAAAAGAGGGGGTTGGGTCAGATGCGGTGCGTCGTGACGGAGCGGTGCTCCATACGGAAATTCACGACGTGCTCGTGCCGGCCGTTCTCGTCCGTGCCCATCGCGGCCGGGCCGGACTGGAGGGCCACAGCCAGGATCAGCTCCGTACCGTCCGGCAGCGTCACCGGGCCGAGGCCGTGGAGCTCGGCGTAGATGGCCTTGCAGCGCTCCCGGGACACGCGCGGATCGCGGGTGCCGCGTACGCGCACCTGCACACGCGGCTCGTCATAGCCGAGCAGACTGTCCGGCTCGCGGGCGTCGTCGTACGTCGTCAGCACGACCGCCTCGTCCGGGGTGGAGGGCATGCTGTCGATGAAACAGTCCCCGCCCGGCGCCGCCGCCGTCTCGAAGGTGACGATGCCCTTGGAAGCGAGGTGACGGGCGAGCCCGTCCAGGAGGTCAGCCACGCAGCCACCTCCTGAGCGGCACCGCCATCAGCCGCAGCATGACGTCCCGCTCCGAGTTCATCGGCTTCTCCAAGTACTTCGCCGACCTGCCCGGCAGGTGCTTCCAGGTCAACTCCTCGTGCTGACGGACCGCGTACACCGTGTCGTACGACACGGACCCGTTCAGGCCGTCGACGTCGACCCGCCCGGACCGCTCAAGGGTGCCCTCCTCCAAGGGCACGATCTTCTTGGACTCGGCGAGGAGATGCTCCAGCGCCCGCCGCAGGCCATCCGAAGCCATCTGCCGACCGCGCGTGGTCCACAGGCGCCGCCCCTCCCACCGCATGCGCGCGTACTGCGTCACAGGAGGCTCACCTCCAGGTGGTCCGGGAGCGGCAGGCCGCCGCCGTCGTGCCGGGCCTGGTCGATGACCGTGGTCTGGCGGCCGTCGGGCAGCGTCACCCTGGACTCGGGTGGGGCGTCGACGGCGTCCAGGCGGCAGTAGAACGTCGACGAGCTGGTGACCTCGCGGCCGTCCGGCGCGCGCACGAGCCGCGTCTTCTCCTCCAGGAAGCACCGCACCGACACGGCATCCCCGAACTGGGGGCCGTACCCGTTGTCGCCGAGGTACGGCTCCACGGTCACGGTGTGCCGCAGCCACATCCCGGGGAGCTTCACGTCTGCGTCACCGCCCCCAGCGTGAAGATGTCCGGGGTCAGGTCCGGAGACTGGAGCACGTCCCAGACCGCCGGAGCAACCTCCCGGGCCGCGGACGAAGCCCCAGAGACCGCGGTACCCGAGCGGGACAGCTGCGCCGAGCCGAGCCGCACGCTGCCCCACCCGACCGCAGACGCGCCGGTGGAGTCCCCGACGTCATCGAACCACCGCACCTGGGCGCACACCGCGTCGCGGAACGCGTCCCGCACCGTGGTGTTGGAGGGGTAGCCGTCCTCGTCGACCTCGTAGAGGCACAGACGGAAGACGGCCGCCTCCAGCATCCGCGTAGCGTCGGCCAGCAGCACGGTGATGTCCGACGGCGGGGTCTGCCCGGTGAACTCCTGGTAGTCCTCGGCCGTGGCGTAGATCCTGGCCACCGGGCACCCCCCTACGCGCTCGTGCCGAGGGCGTACACGTCGTACGTGACCGACGTGCCCGCACCCGAGTTGGCCACCGTCACCAGGTCTCCGGTACCGGCCGTGACGGCGACGCCGGCGCCCGGGCCGACCCATGCGAAGAGGCCGCCGGGCAGGACCGGGATGCCGTCCCCGGCCGCCAGGAACAGCGGTACGCCGTTGCTGGCCGGTCGGGTGACGTTGACGTTGTTCGTGTTCGCCGAGTCGGCGATGACGAGCAGCGCCTTCAGCTTGGCGAAGGTCAGCGTCGCCCCGAACGCGTCGCTCAGTACGCCGGCCAGGTCCAGGTCCTCGCTCGCGGACGCGGCCAGTGTGCGCCGGTCCGTGAATAGCCGGTCGACCTGGTTCGCGCCGGTGCCGCTGCCGAGGGTGATGGCCTTCAGCAGGTCCACCGGGGCCCGCCCGGTGAGGAGGTCCAGCGGGTTTGTCTGGACCGTGCTCAGCGCGAGGGACAGCTTCGTTCCGACGAGGGGCATCAGTCACCGCCTCCTTCCGCGTACGTCGCGGCCAGCTCGTCGCGCGTGGCCTTGTCCGCCTCGGCCTCGTCCATGCCTTCCTGGACGGCGTAGGCCTTCCAGTCCGCCTTGGACGCCGACTTGGCCGGCCGCTCCAGGACGACCGGCTCCTGCCGGGCCTCCTCCAGCTCGGGGTCGGGTTCGGCGCAGCGCCAGCCGGACTTGGGGTCGGCGGCCAGGGCGGCGTACCGCTCGGCCGCCTCGCTGCCCGACACCGGCCGCACCCGCTCGGCGACGAAACCGGCGGCACCCCTCTCGTAGACCGCCACGTCAGATCACCAGGCCGGTCTCAACCGCGTGAGCACGCTCGTTGCCGTACTTCAGGCCGATCTCCCCGTACAGCTGGGCCTCGTCCGAGGCGCCCGTCTTGGCGAGCGGCTCCTCGAACAGGACGCCCTTGCCGGGGATGTTCAGCATGACCGGCATCAGCTGCTCCAGCGATGCCACCAGGATCGAGTCCTGCGGCATGTGCCGGTCCATCATGATGCCGAGCCGCCCGAAGTCGGTCTCGATGGTCTGGACGTTGACGCCGCCGACGTTGCGGTTCGCCTCGGTGACCATGACGGACTTGCCGTACGCGTCCGCGTACGCCTTGGTGATCGCCCGCTTCTGGATCGAGTTCGTCACGATCACCGCGGTCTCCTGCTCGCTGATGCCGCCGTTGTCGTAGGCGAGCTGGAGCAGGTCGTCGATGTGGCTGGTCGCGAGGGTCGTCGACCAGGGCACCGTGTACGAGATGTCCGTCGCCGTGCCGAGGGTGATCGCCGTGCCGCCGGAGGTGGCCGACACCTTGAAGGTGTTCGCGTCCACGGCGTCGACGAAGTAGACCCGGCCGGCGACGATGCCGGTCGCGTCTCCGGTGTCCCGGAACACGATCTTGTCACCGTCGGTGAGGCCGTGCGCGGTGGAGGTGATCGTGTCCGTCGCCGACGTCGCGCCGGTCACCGTCGTACCGCGCGAGATGCGGTTCGTGGTGATGGCCTCCAGCAGGCCGCGCGTCTTCCGCGCGGTCGCGTTCGTCGTCGGGTTCGCGAACTCGCCGTTCAGGAAGCTGAAGTTCACGTCCAGCGCGATCGACTTCAGCGCCTGAGCGATCTGCCAGTCCATCTCGTTGGTGACCGGGTTCTCCCCGTTCACCCCACGGAACGGCGCCGCACCCGGCGTCGCCAGCGCGCCGACCGCAGCCTGCTTGGTGTAGGAGACGGAGACCTTCTCCTGGTGGATCTGGACGACGTTGCGGACGTTCGCCCGCACCCGCTCCTCAGCGGTCGGCGCGGCAGCGCCCTCCACCTTTGTGCGCTGCGCCGGGTCGCGCAGGTCGTAGGTCTGCCACTCGAACTCCTGGCTGGTGGTCATGCCACCGCCCGTGAGCCCGCCGATGGCCGACAGGAACGGGGTGTCCTCCGGCGTGATCGCGAAGAGTTCCCCGGCGTAGTTGGGGAGGTTGAAGGTGGTGCCCATTCCGGTGATGCCGGCCATGGCCTACTCCTTACGTGGTCTGTGCGGTCTTGAGCCGCTTGAGTCGTACGACCTCGGCGAAGTTGCGGGCCTTGGTCGCGGCCTCGATCTGCTTGTCGATGGAGGCGTTTTGGTCGCCGGAGCCGCCTCCGCCGCCCATGTCGCCGCCGGAGCGGCCAGCGCCCTTCGGGGCGAGCTTGGCGAGCTTCTTCACGGCGGCCGCGATGCCGTCGGTGTCGACCTTGCCGTCCTTGTCGACGAACCGTGCGGTGTCGATCAGTTCGGCGGCCTCGCCCAGGTCGACGCCGGCGCGCGTGGCGGCGGCTTCGAAGCGGGCGACGGCGAGGTCCTTGCCGTGCTCGATGGCGGCGGCCGTGCGGCCCCGCTTCTCGGCTTCGGCGACGGCCTTCTCCTGCTCGCTCATCTGGGAGGCCTTAAGCGTGGCCAGCTCGTCGGCGGCGCCCTTGTTCTCCTTGGCGCGCTTCTCCCACTGGCGGGCGAGGGCCTTCCAGTCGGTGCTGTCTCCGTCGCCGGAGCCTGCGCCGCTCTGGTTGCCGGCGCCCTGGCCGGAGTCTCCTGCGCCTTGGCTCGAACCCTGGCTGCCTGCGCCTTGGCCGCCGGACGCGCCTCCGTCACTGGAACCGCCCTGGCCGCCTGTGCCGGAGCCGCCTTCGCCCTCGCCGTTGCCACCCGCGATGGCGTAGATCGGCGAGCCGTTGCGGCGTCGGCCAAGAACGGTTCCCGCTGCGTGGGTTGCCAGCGGGTGCTTGAAAGGGACCTGCATTGTGTTCTCCCGTGCGGGATTGTCCGGCGGTCGCCGTGCGGCGGGTGCCGGGGGTCTGTGGGGGCGCCTACCGGGCGGCGCCGATCTGCTCGCGGGCAGGCTTGCGACGAAGGTCGGGGTGCACGTCCACGTGCTCGCGCATGGCGGCCTGCCACTTGCGGACGTACGCGCCCGCGCGGCGCCGCTGCTGCTCGTCCATCGCGGCAGCCTGGCGGCGCTTCCACGCCCGGATGTGCCGCTCGATCGCCCGCTGCCGCTGCGTGTCCTCGTACGTCGTCCCCGGCGTCGCGTGGTGCGGCGGGCGGGTCGACACGCCCGGCAGGTAGGCGCTGAGGCTGTGGCGGCAGTTCGGGTGGAACAGCCCGGCCGCGCGCGCCTCCACGAGCGACCCGGCGGCGTGCACGACGACTGTGCGCGTGGGAGCGAACAGGCCGCTCGGCTGGATCGCATGCTCCACGCGGAGCGACTGCGGTCCGGGCGGCCCGGACAGGGTGAGGATCTCGCCCTCCCACTGCGCGCACAGAGGGCACTCCAGTGGGGCGTCGGACACGATGACGAGGCCTACGCCGATCTCGGCGAGGGCGTCGATGTGCCCCTCCACGGCTGCCCGGGCGGTGACCGAGCGGACGGCCATCTCGGCGTACGAGGCCATGTCCCACGACCGGCCGGACCGGTCGATGAACCCGGTGATCCCGCGTGCGGCGAACTGGTCCAGGGCCCGCTGGGCGGCCTGGCGGCGGGTCACGGTGCCCAGCAGCACCCCGCCCGACGCCCGGGCGACGATCCGCCGGTAGCCGTCCACCACCGCCCTCGTGATGCGCTGGTACACCGGGCGGGTGTCGTCCGCCATCGATGCCGCCAGCCGGTCGACGGCCGGCGCGTTCGGCACCGTCGCGCGGGCGACGAGCTCGCGGCCGATGTCGAGCGCGCCGAGCTCGGCGACGGCGGCCTGGCGGCCACGGTTGTACGCCTCGATCAGGGCCTCGCGGACTTTGCCGTCGGTGTCCTGCTGGAGTGCGTCGGTGACGGTCTCCACGGCCTGCCGGAGGTTGCCGATCGCGGCGAGCTTGAGTTCAGCCCACAGGGGGCTTTCGAGATCGGCCTCCAGCGCCTTGGCGAGGCGCTCCAGGAGCGAGGCCTCGGCGTCCTCGTAGAGGCGGGCGACCTCAGTCGCCAGGTCCTCCGCCATCGCTGGGGAAACCGGCATCGGGCCCGCCTCCTTCGGCTCCGGTCAGCGTCGGGTCGGCGACCACACGGCCAGACTCGCCGAGGATCGCGTCGACCTCGGCCGTGACCTGCTGGTCGTCCCAGTCCGGATGCGTCATTCGCACCAGGGTGTCCGTGGACGCTGCCTCGGCCCGGCGCAGCAGCTCGGCCGTGGTGGCGAGCTCGGTCGGGCCCTCGCTGATGGAGTCCTGGAACTCCACCTTCGGCGGCTCCAAGTCCAGGCCCGTGACGCGGAACCTCTCGCCCGCCTGCACGGCCAGGAGGGCCGCCGTGATGTCCGAGAGCGCGGGCCCCCAGTACAGGGCCTTACGCGACCGGGTGCTCATGCTCCGGCGCTCGCGGGCGCGGATCTCGGTCGCGGTGACCGCGGCCCCGTCGCCGGTCTCCCCGAACGTCGACGCGGAGTAGCCGGCCTGCCGTACAGCCTGCTCGGTGAGCTCGGCGCAGGTGTCGCGGTGCTCCTGGACGCGGATCTCGAACTGGACGACGGTGAGCGGGTTCGGGTCGCCGGGCCGTTGGAGCATGTTGAGCCCCGAGTAGACCCGGCGTTCCTCGCTCCACGCTGCACCCTGCCCGGGGCCGAGGGACTCCAGCATGCTGTTGGGGACGACCACGCGGCCCTTGCCGTTCTGCACGTCCCGCATCCACGACGAGTAGGTCTCGTCGAGCTGGTCCATCAGGCCTTCGATGCCCTGGAAGTCGGACTGTCCCCAGTAGGCGGCGGTCGGGATGTGCCTCCAGGCGCGCGCGGGCCGGACGTTGGGCACGTAGGCGGCGGTGAGGTGGTCGGGGGCGCCGGTGTCGAGGCCGCCATCCTCGTCGACCATCGCGGCGAGCGGGGCCGTCTCGGGGTGGTCGGCGAGCGGTCGCGGGGCGCCGAGGCTCGTCGTTGAGCCTTCGTACAGGCCGTGGTAGATGCGGCCCTTCTCGTGGCGCTCCAGGTGCCGGAACACCCGCTGGTCGTTGCGGCCTTCGGCCTCCAGCACGGTCCAGAAGGTGACCGCGACGAGCCGCCCGTACCGGAACTCGGGGACGGCGCGGTCGGCGGCCACGGTGTCGATCCACGGCCGGTCCGACACCTCGTCGTCCCAGACCACGCGCAGGTAGGCGCCGCCGAGCGCTGCGCAGATCTCCCCGGCCTCCAGGAGGGTCGGCTGGAGGCCGTCCTCCATCAGGCTGTCGAGGGCGGCCTGGGTGGCGTCGTTGGAGCCCTCGGGGGCGAGGAGCTTGGGCGGCTCCGAGAACAGCAGTTCGCTGCTCGTGCGGGCGATGTCCCCGGCGAGAGGGACGTGGAGCTTGTCGCGCTTCTCGCCGTCGGGGGTGGGCTGTCCCCAGAACCAGCGGGCCAGGCGTCCCACGACACCGCCGCGGTGCTGTGAGGGCCGGTCGACGGCTTCGCGGTAGCCGCGGCCGGAGTACCGGGCTTCGAGCCGGTCGGGGTCTGACGAGTACCAGGCGTCCCAGTCGGCGAGGGCGTACTGGACACGCTCGTCGACCGGCGGCCACGGCCTGTCACCAGTGGGCAGAGGCATTACGCGGCCACCTCCAGGAGCAGCGGGATGTGCGGCCGCCACAGGGCCTCAGTCGTACGGACGCCGTACCGCAGCGCGTCACAAGAGTGGTCGTCGACCTTGATGGGCTTGTCCTCGCCCTTCTCAGCCGCCTCGTCATCCCAGGAGTAGCCCGGGATTTCCTCGATCAGCCCGACCGCCGAGGGGTGGATACGCAGCCGGTCAGCGGCAAACAGGCTGCCGACCGTGCGGATCCCGTCCAGGACCGCGTTCTCCGCCGGGGTCACGCCGCTCACGCCGTCGCGGTGCAGCTGCTCGATGTACGAGGCCGCGGACGGGTCGACGATGGTGAACTCCGGCTGCACGCCCAGGACGTTCGTCTGCGGCTGAGCGACCCCGGAGAGCCAGCGTCGGCGAGCTTGGCTGTACTCGGCGTCAGTCTTCTTGCGGCGCTGCGCCCGGGAGTCCCACCGGTACTCCGAGACGACGTACAGCCGCTGGTCGACGCCAAGCCCGATCAACAGGTCGGCGTACGGGTTGGTGGTGCCGTAGTCGATCGCGTCGCACAACCAGCGGGCGATGTGCGGCAGGTCGGAGACGACGTGCCGGGTCTCGTCGAACGCCTCGTAGATCGCGCCCTCGGCCTGCACCCAGTGCCCGAGGATGTTACGCCGGTAGAACAGGCCCACGTATGTCGACTTGAGCGACGCGACGTACTCGGGGTCCAGGTACGGGTTGTCGTCGAGGGTGAAGTGCCACGACCTGAGCCGGGTCTCTGCAGGCCGCTTCAGGTAGTCGCGGCGGAACCAGTGGTTCGGGTTGTCGGGGTTCGTGGTCGTGAAGATCCGCGCGCCCCTGACGCTGCACCGCGCCACCAGCTGGTCGAAGAACGTCTGTGGCAGGGTCGTTGCCTCGTCGACATACGCCCCCGCACAGGTCATGCCGCGCACCTTGGGCTCGGCCTTGGCGTCGTTCGCGCCCATCATGTGCACGATCCGGCCCATGATGACCGCGGTCGGCGCGCCCGGGTTGTAGTCGATCTGCTTCGCCAGGCCCCCGAAGATCTCCGGGTTGGTCAGCGGGGCGATCACGTTCCGGTACAGCGAGTCCCGTGTGCGGCCGACCATGACGAGCTCGCCGCCGGTCGGCGCATTCGCGACGAAGATCAGCCACGCGAGCAGCGAAGCGATGGTCTTCCCCGACCGGACGCTGCCCTCCCAAGCGTTGATGCGCGCCTCGGCCTCCACGATCGAGACGATCTGCTTGCGGGACAGGGGCAGCGCATCAAGGAGACTCACCCTCCGCCTCCTCGCCGGTGCCGCCCTCCCCGGCCGCGGCCTGGTCGTACGCGGCCTTGAGGCCGACCATGAGCTGGCCGAGCATCGAGCGGGCGTCGTCGGCGCCGGCGTCGTCGGCGGGCGGGACGAGCTTGAGGGACTTCTCCAGGGCGATCCCGGCCGCGGCCATGAGGTTCTTCTTGTCGCCGGTGGGCGGCTCGTCCACGTAGTGCTCGTTGTACGTGTTCTCTTTGCCGCCGAAGTTGTAGATCGTCGCGGGTTCCCACATCTGCTGCGTGAGCTTGAGCGCGTCAAGGTGGAGGTCGACGGCGGTGTCGGCGCGCAGTGCGGCAAGTTGGGCGACGCGGTGGCGGGTGGCGTCCTCGGTCATCGACACGTCGAAGACGAGGCCTTCCTCGGCGCAGATGACGGAGACGGTGCGCTGGGCGCGCCCGGTGCGGCGGGCGATCTCGTTGCGGCCGAGGCCTTCGCCGTGGAGGCGGATGATCTCGGCGCGGTCCTCGTCGGTGACCGGGGTCCACTGGTTCGGCATGGTCACCTCCGGACGTGCGAAGGCCCGGCCGCGCACGGGCGCGAGCCGGGCCGGTCAGCAGGGTGGGTCAGTAGTTGCCGTTCGAGAGGATCTCGCCCTTCTCGTCGTACACGGTCACAAGCCCGTTCTTCGACTCGTAGCAGGACGCGAACGCGGACGCGATCAGCTTGCCGTCCGAGGCGTGCGGGCCAATGAGACCGCCCGTGTAGTCGGTGAACACCTCGGCCGTGTCCAGGATGTCGTTGTTCTTGTCGGCGCCGGTCACCTTGGTGACGTGCTTCACGGCGGACTTCTCGGCGGGGGTGCCGGACTTGGTGACGCAGTCTTTGAACTGCTCGGCCTGGCTCTTGTCCTCGGCGGCCGGTTCTTCCTTCGCGGGCTTGTCGGCGGCGGGTTCCTCGGCCTGGGCCTTGGGCTTGTCCGAGGCGGCGGTGACGGCCTTGTCCTTGTTGCTGGTGTCCTTGGCGTCGCCGCCACCTGCGAGGGCGCCGATCACAATGAGGCCGACGAACACGGCACCGATGATGCCGAGGATCTTGCCGGTCTTCCGCTTCGGCGGCTGAGGCGGGGGAGCGCCCCAGCCGGGCTGTTGCGGGTAGCCGTAGCCGGGCTGCGTCGGCTGCTGCGGGTGCCCCCACTCGGGCTGTTGCGGATGGTGCTGGCTCATGTCGCCCCCCATTGGCGCAGTTTGCGTGGAGGGTGAATCTAGCCGCTGTGTGGGGCGTGTGAAGGCGTTGGGACGGTTCTGTGACCTAAGTGGGTCACGGTCCGGAAATGGCGAAGGCCCGCACGGAGGCGGGCCTTGGGGTTTGGGTCCGGGCACGCCGGACGTGAGGCCCATAGTCAGGGATCATCGCCGGTTTTGCAACTACGGGCGTAGTCGCCTAGTCGTCGTCCTCGTCGAGGGCGGTCTCAACTTCCTTGGTCTTCCCGCTCGTCGACAGCTCCGCGCGGATCGGGTTGTCGCCGGGGACGCCGGCCTTCCTGGCGGCGTCGACGAACGCGGCGAGCTCGTCGAGGGTCATGTCCTTGTCGGCGCCGGTGAACTTGAGGGCTGCGGGCATGGGTTCAGGATGGCGTACGAAGGCCCCGCCGCGCAGGGTGTGCGGCGGGGCCTCGTGGTACGACGATCACGGGTCGTAGAAGTCGTTTGGATCGGCGAACCCCCACTCGTCCTCGGCGGGCTCGTAGTTCATGGCGTCGTTGTTCGATGGTTCTTGGTTCTCTTCGGGGTCGATGTCCCGTCGGACGGGAGTGTCGGGATCTGCTTCGCTCATGGCTCCAGCCTCGCAGTGGGGAGTATTGCCGGTCAGCGGATCGGCAGTTCTGTCAACTTTTTGTCATGCCTGCCGACGGGGCCTCAGGGGTTGGGAGGCGGATGGTGGCGGGCGACGTCTGCCGGGCTGTAGGTGACGGTTCCGGCCTGGCCGATGCGCTCTACACGTAACCCCTTCTGGGAGGGGTCGCCGGAGCCGTTGTTGGTGTTGTTGTTGTCGCCTGACCTGCAACAACAACCCTCTCTATGGGGTTCGGCGGCAGCGGGAGAGGACGCGGGTGGGATGGCCTCCCGGCGCACGGACGGCCCGTTCCCCTCTCGCGTGCGCCCGGACTTCCAGGGGATGCCCTCGGCCTTGAGGAGCGCCTTCACTGCCTTCGTGTCGGGGAGCTTCAGGTCGTCACGGAGGACGGTGAGGAGGACGCCCTTGTCGTCGCCGACGAGGCGGCGCAGAGCCTCGCCGATATCCGGGGGCGTTTCCTCCTCGGCGGCCTGATCCTCGCGACGGCCTCCGATCCACCCGCGCGCCTTCTGCCAGCCGTGTGTGCCGAGGATGCCGACGATGACGTATGCGATCTCGGGGAACGCGGCGACGAGCCCCCAGACCGCGAGGCCAGCGACGAGGGCGAGGATCGCGCGCGCCGTGCGCTCGCTCATCCCGCCTGACTCCCCCGCCGGTTCGGCCTCCTCGGCCTCCGTCTCCGTTGGCTCGTCGGCGCTCACGTGAACGTTCCTTCGAAGCCGGACCCCAGCAAGTTGACCGCGCTGCCGAGCGGTACCGCAGCCATCCCGGCCACGTTCCCGGACAGGGCAAGGCAGATCCCAGAGAAGGCGCCCCAGACCAGCTTCGCGTTCGGCACCTTGGGCGCCCACTTCAGCAGGGCGATGAACACCAGCGTGAACAGGAACACGATCACGAAGCCGCCGTCCGTGAGGACGACCGGGTTGCCGCGGACGACGAGCGGGGCGTTGCCGCCGACGCCCAGGACCAGACCGGCCCACCCGCCGACGTTGGCGATCCAGATCGCGAGCCAGGTGACGATGCCGAGCGCGGACCAGGCGGTGAACGTGGCCAGCGCGGCGAGCAGCCCGTAGATGTGGGCGAGGACGAACGGGACCAGGCCGGCCCACCGGTGCTTCTCCTGGAACCACCAGCGGATGAGGAACATGAGGATGATGCCGACGCCGAGGGCGACGCCACCGAGGTTGATGACGGTGTACGGCATGGTCAGTGGCTCCAGACGGCCGCGACGTAGGTCACGGCGAGGGTGATGAGGGCGACGGTGCAGGCGGCCGGGCCGAGGTACAGGAGTGGGGCGCGGCGGGGTGCGACGGCGTAGAGGCCGGCGGCGCCGAGGAGGGCGAGGATCGGCCAGACGGCGCGCACGGCTACGTGGCCGGTGTGGCGGCGTGGCGGGCGTGGACGCGGTCGCGGATCGCCTCGGCTTCGAGGTGCAGCAGCTGGCGCGCGATGTCCTCGGCGGGGGCCTTGTATGAGGCGGCGAGGAGGCGCAGGTCTTGGCCGAGCTGGAGGCTCGGGGGGAGCGTCAGTCCCTGCTCGCCGAATGCCACAGGGGGCGCCTCGTCGGGGGCGGTGTCGGGCTGGTCGTCGGTGGGCCGGTTGTGGAGGTCTCTGCGGACGGTTTCGCGGGAGACGCCCAGCTCGTCGGCGATCTCTGTGGGGTTCATGCCTCGGTCGGTGAGGTGTGCGACGACGATCTGTCGCGTGGCTCGGGACATGCTCACGGTGGTCTCCAAGAGGTGGCCGCCCCGCGTGGGGGATTTCGCGGGGCGGCCGGTCTCGTGAGGGTCAGTTGGTCCAGTCGGTGTGGCGGTCGCCGCGGCGGTCGCGCTTGCGGTCCTTGCGCTCCCACTTCTCGCCCTCGGCAGCGGCCTTGGTGACGGAGCGGTGGTGGGCGCGGCGGCGTTGGGTGCTGAGGTCGGCAGCCAGCTGGCGGTCGTTGCCGGGCGCGAGGCTGCGCACGAAGTCTCGGAGACCCATCAGCTGGCACCGCCGGTCTGGTTGCCGTGGACGCGGTCCTCGCGGGAGAGCTGCTGGCGGCGGGTCTGCGCGTCGGCGTATTCGGCGGCGGCACGATCCAGCAGCACAGGGGCCGGGGCGTCGATGTCCTCCGTGACGGGGGTGGGCTGCTCAGGGGGTTGATCGGTACGGTGGGCCATCAGGGCCTGCCTTTTCGTGATGGTTGAGGTGGGCCTGACCCCCGGCCATATGGAGCGGCAACTCCGGCCGGGGGTCGTTCTGTTGGCAGCACTCGGCTGCTTGCTCCCGACTGTAGGGGTCCCCTACAGTCCGAGGCAAGCGGCCCACCGGATGAAGGGCCAGGAGTGAGCGACGAGGAGGTGCGCCGCGTGTCGGACGCCCTGGACGCGGTCGAACAGATCGCGGACGAGGAGGAGCGGGTGAAGGCGAAGAGCCGGATCATGGCCGAGCAGGTCCGCCGCAACCCGGAGTGGTCGGCCGAGCGGGACGACCTCATCCGACGCTTCCACGAGCAGGAAGGCCTGTCGTACCGGAAGATCGCGGATCGTCTCGGCGTGAGCCTGAGCATCGTCCAGACCGTGTTCCGCGGCTACAAGGGGTCCGGGACGGCACGGCCGAGGAAGGACCAGGCGGAGGAGTAGCGATGGATGATCTCGTGCAGTGGCTGCGCGCCCAGCTCGACGAGGACGAGCGGATCGCGCGGGCCGCCGCCCAGGACACGGGCCCAGACTGGTACTACAACGACGGCTTCGTGTTCTCGCGACGCGGCGCGCTACCTCAGGAACTCGTCGAGCGATCCGAGTTCATCGCAGCGTTCCCGCTCCAGGACTTCCTGGAGCAGGGACGTGGCGAACACGTCGCCCATCACGATCCTGCTCGGGCGCTGCGCGAGATCGAAGCCGACCGAGCCCTACTGGCCGCGTACGAAGCCGTCGCGGACCTGGACACCGAGGACCCCGAGCCGGAGTTTGCGTACGGTCGCGCAGCCGGGCTGGGGGAGGCCGCGCGATACCGCGCGCTGCGGTACGCGGACCGGCCCGGCTACCGCGAGGAGTGGCGGCCGTAGCCGGGCGTACGTGAGCCCCCGCACGAGGTGTGCGGGGGCTCAGTGCTGCCTACGGCGTCTCGTGCTCCAACACCCACACCCGATGCTCCTGCCGGGCGTAGCCGCGCGGATCATCAGTCCCGGATTCCGGAGGGACCGGCCCGCGCCCGGTCCCGTTCAGCAGGTCGTGATCGAGGAGCGCCCGCGCGAAGAGCAGGGCCTCGTGGATGACCTCGGCTGCCGCGACCGGATGGCCGCCGTTGGCGTCGGCGAGCCTGTCGGCTGCGGCTGCCCGCCGGACCAGGAACTCGCGCCGGCGCCATTGGTCGGCGCTGAGCGAGTGGACTGCTGCCATTTCCCGGCCGAGGCCGAGTAACAAGTCCGCGGGTGTCATGGGGTCAGGCTACGGCTGTGGTGTCCTGCTGGGTCCAGATGTGACCGCAGCTGGTGCAGTGTGCGACGGGTTCGGCGCCGGCGCCTCCGTGCATGTCGATCCGCCCGCCGCAGTCGGGGCAGGGCTGGGCGATGGTGGCTTTGCGTCCGGCGATGTCGAGGGCCCGCTCAACGCGCTCGGCGGCCTCCTGGGCGACGTTGGCGATCAGCCGGTGCTCCCGGTCGGGCAGGGGCCGGAACGGGCCCGGGCGGGCCTCCACGCGGGCGAGGAGCCACAGGGCCGTGTGCGGGGCGGTGTGTCGTCCGCCGAACCGCCAGCGTCGCGGGTCGGCGACGTCGGCACGAGCGAGGGCGTCACGGCGCTGCCGATCCTCGTGGACGACGCGGGCGTGCCGCTCGCTCGTGTACGTCGCCCGGTCGACCTTCCGGGCCGCGGTGAATGCCATGGGCTCTCGCTGGACGACGTGGGCCACCTCGTCGGCGGTGTGGATCAGGGCGGCTTCGACCGTGCGCATGGTGTCGAGGATCGCGATGCGCAGTGGGGGCCGGGTGGCGCCGATCTGGGCGGGGTCGCGGTCGAGGAACTGTCGGGTGTAGGCGGCCTGCCAGCGTGCGGCTTCGGCCAACTCTTCGTCGGCCTGGTCGAGGGCGTTGAGGTAGTCGCTCATGCGGCCTGCGGGGGGCCAGGTGGCGGTACCGGTGGAGGCGAGGGCGTCGGTGAGGTCGGTCCAGCGGGTAGCGATGGTGCGGAGGTGGGTGGCGGTGGTCATCGTGGGTGCTCCTGGTGTGCGTGGGGCGGTACGGTGATCCCGCCTGGGGGCGTGCGCCGGTCCGGCAAGACTGTTGGCGCGCGCCCCTTCGTCGTGCTCAGGCTGGCTGCCTGTCTCGGAGTGCGTCGGCGACCGCAAGGAGCGCGGACGCGATGGCCAGGTTCGAGCGGGCGTTGAGGACGGCCACCATGGCCACGGCGTCGATGGGGCGTGAGCTGTCTCCGATGCCGGTGATTCGGTTGGTCTGCTCGCTGACCTCGTTGATCTGGTGCAAGGCGTGGTCGTACGGAGCGCGGCTGATCGGCTTGGGCACGGTCAGGACCTTCCGGGCTTGTAGGCGAACGTGTCGGCCCAGTCGGGCCGGTACGAACCCGCGGCGCGCAGCTGCTCGCCGAGTTCCTCCAGCTGCTTGGCGGCGGTTACGGCGGCCGGGCTGATCGCCTCGAAGATCTGGGTGAGCCCGGCCGTGACGTTGGCCATGGACTGGCGGATCTGCTCGCGCTGCTCGTCGGTGAGCTGCGGGGGCTGGAAGAGGCGGACTGTCGACGGCCAGTCGGGCGGCTCGGTGATGAACGGGCGGTGGTGGTCGGCTTCGGGCATGGTCGTCTCCGTGTTCAGTCGCGGCAGTTGGGGCAGCGCTGGCCGTACGTGCAGGCGCACGCGGCAGCGCGGTGTACCGGCTCCGCGGTGGCCTGAGTGCATCTGCGGCACACCCGGTACCTCGTCTTCGGGCGGTCGGGGTCCAGAACGGCGCTCACGGGCTCAGCCGGGTGCGGCCGTTCCCGCTCGGCGAGGCACTCGGCACACGGCGTGCGGGGCTTCCAGGCGTGGCCGTGGGCGCACTCGTATGGGGCTGCGGGCTTCGGCCGGTGGGAGCGGAAGGGCCGGTCGACGATGGGCTCGGTCGCTTCGTCGGGCGCCCGGATCGCGTCGTGCAGTTCGACGAGCCGGGCGTCCCACCAGCGCGCCATGGACGTGCCGAGCGGCGGCGGTCCGGCCTTCACCCACTGCTCGTAGAGGGCGATGACGCGGCTCACGTCCTGCTCGGCGGACTGGTGGAGTGCAGCGAAGACGCGGGCGGTCTTCTCCAGTTCGGCCACGTCGGCCCCTGCCGGGCCGGGCGCGGGTTCGTCGAGGGCGACAAGGACGCGGGCGGCCAGCTCCCCGGCGAGCGTCTTCCCAGCGCGCCGGGGGTGCTCGCCGCCAGTGAACTCCTGGATGATCTGGCGTACGCGGGCGATGGCTGCCTCAGCGCCCCCCGGGACGATCTGCTTCTCCAGCTCGGCCGTGTGCGCCGCGATGCCCGCGTACTTCTCATCGGTGGTGTGGCCGTCCCACTGCGCGCGCGGGTCGGCGACGTCCACGTGCTCCACGTGGTCGAACAGCCCCACGTCCCGCGGTGCGATGTGCCACGAGAGCTGGCGGCCAGTCACGGTGAGGAACAGCAGCCACCAGCCGTCCTCGTCGTCGATGTCGACAGCCGGGGCGAGGACCGCGTGCCGGGGGTGGAGGGCGGCGAGCCAGGCGAGGAGGTGGGCGCGCTCGCGGTACGCCCCGTCCCGTTCCCGTTCGGCGTCCTCCAGGCGCACGGCGAGCTCGGCGGCCTGCTTGGTGGCGTGCTCCATGCGCGCGGCCCTGAGCTGGAGGGCGTCGAGGGCGTCGCTGGTGATCGTGTCGAGGGTCAGGCGGGCCTCGGGCACGTCGGCGGCCTGCCGGACGGCCTTGTTCACCACAGCTCGGGTGATCAGGGTGCCGGGCTTGGGCGGGTAGGCGCGGAGGGCGGCGGCCTCCGCTTCGGTCAGGCGGTTGCTCATGTGGTCTGGTCCTTTCGGGTGCAGGTGGCGGGGTCGTGGTCGGTGCCGTGCGAGGCCCAGGCGGTCAGGCAGCACGCCGAGGTGAGGTCGTTCCAGCCGAGGGCGATGTCGTCGCGGAGGGCGCGCGGTATGGCGTCGGGAGGTCTGGCGGCGCGCTCGGCCCTCGCGGCGGCGGCTCGCCTCTCGTCTGCGGCCACGTACTCGCGGACGGCGGCGACGACCAGGAGCGCCGAGACGGCGACTAGGCCGACGGTGTGCCAGGGAGCGTCGTTGCGGGCGCTGTTGGTGGCGTAGTAGCCGAGGAGGACTGCGTGGGAGCTGTACAGGCCGCAGAGGATGGTGGTGGGGCGGTTCATCGGTTCCTCCGGGCCCAGGTGGGGGTGGGCCGAGTCGTGGGCTGGTCGTTGCCGAAGCGGGCCCACCGGACCGTCGCGAGGAATGTCCAGGCGACGGTCACGGCGGCGATGGCGAAGCTGGCGAGGATCTCGGCGATCACTTCGGCTCCTGGGCCGCGCGCCACGCCTCGAGGACGGCCTTGGGGAGTTGGCCCATGCGCGGGCAGTCGACGCCGTTCTCGTCGGCCCAGGCGCGGACGGTCCGGGGGTCGTAGTCGCGGACGTGCGAGCCGCGTTTCCGCTTCGGCGCCGGCGCGAGCTCGGCTTCACGCGCGCGGAGTTCGGCGAGGCGCTTCTCCAGCTGCTCGGCCTCGGTGGTGATGGCGGTGAGTTCCTGGTCGGCGGCGTACCGGTGGCGGAGGCCGGTGAGGGCGGCTTCGGCGCGGGCGCCCTGGTCCTGGACGTCGGGGTCAGGGTGGTCTTCCGCCCAGCGGAGGAGGCTGCTGGTGGTGATGAGCTCGGGCGTTTCGGCGCCGGCCTTCGGGCGGACGTCGACGACCGGTGGGGCCGGGCTGGTGGCGGGGGCGGTGGTCATGGGCTTGGGGGTCCTTTCGGCGTCGAGGGCGGCGAGGTGTTCGCGGAGGAAGGCGAGGGCGGCGGCTTTCGGGGCGGGGAGAGTGGGGATGGTGTTGCGTTGGCCTCCGGTGAGTCCGCCCCAGAGCCCGTAGCGGTGCCAGGCGGACTCGGTGGTGAGGGCTTCGTGGAGGCATTCGGCGCGCACTGGGCAGCCGTCGCAGAGCTGCTGAGCGGTGCCGTATTGGCCTCCAGGGCCGTCAAACCAGCGTTCGGTGTTGTGGCCGCGGCAGGCCGCCCGCAGGCGCCAGTCCGCGGCGTCGCGGGCGGCCGTGGTCACGGCTGCTGCGCCTCGGCGGCGGGCTGTGCCTTCGCGAGGAGCTTGCGCAGCAGGTAGGCGACGGAGCGGGCCCCGCGCGCCTGCTGGATGCCCACTTGGGCCTCAAGCCGGTGCCCCTCCTCGCGGGCGACGTCGATCGCCTCCCGCAGCACGGCCTCCCGGTCCCCAGGCGGCTGCTCGTCGGCCCACACGATCCGGGTGGCGCCACCATGCCCGTGGACGTGCTCAGCGTCCTCCAGGCGGTCCCAGTGGACCGTGGACGGCCGTTCGCCTATCCAGCGCAGCGACACGGTCCCGTCGGGCCACAGGACGCCGTTCGCGACCCGGCCGGTGCCGCTCACGCCGGAGACGTCGTGGTCCCGTTGGAGGTGGAACAGCCGCGGCCGGTCGGACGGCTCCACGGCGGCCGGCGGGGTGTCGTCGACGGGGACGTAGCGGGTCCAGCCGAGGCGGTCCATGTCGTTCGGCTTGAGCCACCGCCCCTGCATGAAGGCTTCGGGGACGAACCAGGGCTCGTTGCCGGGCTGCCAGATGGCGAACTGGCGGCGGTCGGGCGAGAGACGGAACTCGAAGTGGTCGGGGTCGAACGGGGCGGGCAAGCTCATGATCGTTTCTCTCTGTGCGCGATGGCTGGCGGAACCGGATGGACGGCGGTCAGGCCGTGGGCTGCTCGTTGTCGTCCTTGGGTGGCCATGTCCCGGCTGCGATCTGGGACCGGCGGGTGTCGAGGAGTCCGCGGAGGGCGGAGGCCTTGCGGTCGTAGCGCTTGCTGGTGGCCTCGGCTTCGTGGATGGCGATCTGGATGGCTTCGGGGCTGGCGTGGATGGCGAACAGGGGGTCGATGCGGGCGCTCATGTGCTGCTCCTGGGTCAGGCGGCGTCTGTCTGGCTCTGGTGTGGCTGGACGATGGCGAGGTGGCGTCGGCGTTTCTGCTGGGCTTGTTGGCTGGGGTCGTGCCAGTCGGCGAGGGCTTCGAGGAGGTCGGCGAGGTGCTGGGCTTGTTCTTCGGGTGTCCAGGGCTGGTGGGGTGGCTTGGCGGGTGGTCTGGTGGGGATGGCTTCCTGCATGAGGCGCTCGTACGGGGTGCTCACGGCGTGCCTCCGAAGGTGAGTTGGCCTGCGGCTTCGATCGCGGCGCGGCGGGTTGCTGCGGCGGTCTCGCGGTGGTGATCGCGGTCGTAGTGCAGGTGGCAGCCCTGGCACATGGCGCGGAGGTTGGCGGGGTCGCAGTTCTCGGGGGTGTGGTCGAGGTGGGCGACGGTGAGCACGACCTTCGAGCCGGTGCCGTACGCGTGGCCTCCGTTGACGTTCGGGCAGCGGCCGACGTGCGTACCTCGCCCGCATTCGCCTCGGCACTCGCATCGGCCCTGGGCGCGGTCGTGGCGGATGCGGATGCTGATCGCAGGCCAGTCGGCCGGGTACCGGTCGCGGTTCTCGGGCCGGATGGGGCTCATGACGCGGTCCTCTCGGGTTCGGCGTGCTGGGGTTCGCAGCGGGCGTGCATGCGGCGGTCGGGGCGCTGGGGGTCGGGCATGATCCGGCGGTGGCAGCCGGGGCAGATGCGCCAGGTGGTGTGGTCGCCTGGGTCTGGTTCGTGGGCTTCGGGTTGATCACCGGTGGGCCCATCTACCTGAGGTTGATCAACAACCTCAGCCCCGTCATGGGAAGACCCTGGGAACCCTCCTGGGTTATTCGGGCCGGAGTGGCCCGAACCGGTCGGGCCGGAGTGGCCCGAACTCCAACGGGCCGGAGTGGCCCGAACTTCTTGATCCGTACCGTCGGTAAGTTCGGGCCGGAGTGGCCCGTTCTGGTTCGGGCCGGAGTGGCCCGAACTTTCGGCGGGAGTCTCCGTCTCCTGAGTCCACTTCGGAGGCCGCTTGCTGTTGTCCCGAGCGGTCGACTTCAGGTAGTCCTCAGCGGCCTGCCAGTCCGGGAACGGATGCGGCACGATCACGTACCGAGTCGCCTTGCCGCGCTTCCGCTCGCCGACCACCCGGACCACGCCGGCGCGTTCCGCGGCCTCCAGGTAGCGGCGGGCGTCCTTCTCTCGGCAGCACGCGGCGGCGGCGATGTCGGTGATGCGGATGGGCTTGCGGTCGGAGGAGAAAGCGACTTCGCCGGAGGCGTTGGCGAAGTTCCGCAGCTGGCACAGGAGCAGGGGCAGCCCGGAGCGGCGCAGATATGGGGACATCTGCTTCCGCGTCCACTCCCACGACAGCGCGTTGCCGAAGGCGTTCGGCACGCTCCCGCTGGCGCGGTCCTGCTCTTCGTTGCTCAACTGGGGTCTCTCTCCGTGATGTTGCGGAACCGATACGGCAAGATCCGGGCGGCGGGGCGGCCCGTGGTGGACCGCCCCGAGGCGCGGCTACTCGCGGGCGGGGGTGTGTCGGACGGACAGGCGGTGCAGGTCGGCGGCGTTGGTCAGGAGGGCGCACACGGAGTCGACGTACTGCTCGGGCCCTGCGGCGAGCGCGGCCCGGAACAGGGCGGGAGCGGTGTCCTTGTCGTCGTTCGCGTAGGCGATCATGAAGCGGACGGCGAAGGTCTCCGCAGGGTCCGTGTGCGGAACACCGGGCTTCAGGTCCTCGATGACCCACATGTCGCCAGCGGCCAGGTTCGGCTCACGGCCGAGCACCTTGACCATGGCGCGCTTGGCGGTCTCCGCGAAGCCACAGCACGCCGCGTACATGTCGAACGGGTCGCCGCTGGTGCCGATCTCGGTGATGGCGTCACTGGCACGGTCAGCGTCACCGATCACGGTGAAGGACATGGCATCCAAGGCGAGGCGGGCGAGGCGGTCCTTGTCCATCAGCGGTCCGCCGATCCGAAGCGGGTCCGCATGCCGCCGCGGGGCCGGAGCTTGACCCCGGCCTCCAGGAGGAGGTCGCGGGTGCTGCCGTACGAGCGCCCGATCTTGGCGGCCGTGGAGTGGATCGTGCAGCCCTGGAGGTACCAGTCCTTGGCCTGCTGCTTGATCTCCTCGCGCTGGCCGCCCTTGAGTACGGTCCTGCGCTTCATCGGGCGCCCCCAGCCGCCCGACGGTGGCGCTTGGTGATGACCGCGGCGTCCGGGTCCTTGGCCTTCACAGCCGCCTGGAGCTGCGGCGAGACACGGAAGTGGAGCTTCGTACCTGCCTCCACGACCACCGGGTCGCCGGTCTGCGGGTTCCACGCCTTACGGGCAGGGACGTGCTTGGGCGCCCAGGTGCCGAAGTTGGTGACGGCGACCTGGTGGCCGGCGGCGACGGTGCGGGCGATGGTGTCGAGGACGGCGGCGACGGCCTGGTGGCCGTCCTCGATGCTGACGCCGAGTGTGGCGGCGACGGCTTCGCCGAGTGCGGTCTTGTTCAGGGGCCCCGCGGGGCGGAGTTGACGACTCATCTGTGGTGTCCGATCTGGTAGGCGTCGGCCGCTTCGGCGGCCTGTTGGGCGAGCGCCTTCTCGGCGCAGAGCTTGTGAGCGGGCTTGAACTTGGAGTCGCGCATCTGGGTCGGCTCCTCGCAGTAGCGGCAGGGCTGGGGGCCCGAGTAGTCCCAGTGCGAGGAGTCCCGCCAGTCGAGGAGCGGCAGCTCCAGGGCGCCGCTCCCCTCCTGGCCGGTCATTCGCGGGCTTCCTGGTGCCGCAGCCGCTGACCGAGCAACTTGGCTCGCTCCTGGGACGTGAGTCCGCCGTAGACGCCGTAGCGGGAGGCGTCCTCGGCGCGGAGTACCTCGGCGAGGCACTCCTCGCGGACCGGACAGCGGGCGCAGATCCGCTTCGCCTCGGTGACCTTGCCGTCGGCTTCGGAGAAGAACAGGTCCAGGTCCTGGCCACGGCAGGCGGCGTCCTCGGCCCAGGCGAGCGCGTTGGGCAGCGTGTCCGGGTGCTGGTGCGAGGCGCTCACGACTCCCCCTCGGGCCGGGTGGTGGTCAGGCAGTGGCCGCAGGTGTACGAGCCGTCCTCGTGCAGCACCGACGGCATCTCTCCGTCGCAGAGGCCGGAGCAGGGCTTCCAGGCCTGGGTGAGGACGCCACAGGACGGCACGTCCGTCACGGTCGGTGTCGTGTACCAGGAGCGGGGGCCGATCAGGTCGTCGAGGGGCACCTCGATGCGCTCCGGCACGGTCCCGGCGCGGTGGCCGCGGTGCAGGCCTGTCGGCGGCAGGACCCGGTCCAGGAGCTTGTGTAGAGGGCTCACGACGCACCGCCCGTGCGCTCCCGGTACATCCGGCCGCCGATCGAGTCGAGCGTCTCCAACCCGCCCGTCTCGTTCTGCACCCGCGCGTTGAGCATCCGATGCTGCTCCAGCTCGTCCCGGATCTGCCCGAGGCGGCGAGGGCTGGTGTCGGGGCTGAGGATCTCGTCGCGGTAGTCCTCGGCGGACCGCACGACCGCTTCACCACGGTCGATGTGCACCGAGTCCGGGTCGGGGTCGCCGGTGGGCACCATGCCGGCGGTCAGCAGCAGCACGCGCAGCGCGACGGACTGTGCCTTCGCGGTGCCCTTGTCGGACGAGTCGAGGGACTCGCCTGCGGACTGGGCGGTGAAGTGGTCGCCCTTCGGCCCGTAGATCGTCCACGTGACGATCACGGTGCACTCGCGCTGGATCTTCTTGTTGCTGTTGGTGAAGTCCCGGTACGACGCCTGCACGTTGGACGGGATGACCAGCACGCCGTGACGTCGCAGGACCGGGGCGAAGGCGTTGACGGTCCGGTCGACGCCACGGAAGTTGTAGCGGGTGCCAGGGGCGTTGTAGACCTCGCTCTTGCTGATGCCGCGGATGTCGTCCATCACGCGGGACCAGGCGACGAACACGTCGACCTGTTCGGGGCCGTCGGCACCGGGGCCCTCGATGTCGATGTCCGGGAGCGACTCAGGCTCAGGCGCAGGCGCCGGCGGCTGGTACGTCTCGGTCGGCTGCTCGCCGCTGGCGTGCTGCTCGGCCCGTTCGGTCAGGGACGTCATGCGGCGTACTCCTCACGTACGAACTTGGGGATGGCGATGCGGTCGAA
This sequence comes from Streptomyces sp. NPDC028907, assembly GCF_055564995.1. Taxonomy (NCBI): domain Bacteria; kingdom Bacillati; phylum Actinomycetota; class Actinomycetes; order Kitasatosporales; family Streptomycetaceae; genus Streptomyces; species Streptomyces sp. NPDC028907. The sequence continues at coordinate 667,617 of NZ_JBVHVE010000003.1, read as the reverse complement.
CGGCTTGTCCTCGACGCAGGTGCGGTAGGCCTCGGGGAACTCCTCGGCGAGGCGCTCCAGGTCGGGCGTCTTGCGGTACGACTGCTCGATGGAGAAGAAGGGCTTGTCCAGGACCGTCGCGGCCTGTGCGCCGCCGAGCGCGGCGAGGAGCTTGGCCTTGGCGGCCTTCTTCTTCCGCTCGGCCGCGCGCTCCAGGGCGACGGCCGCGACGTAATCCGTCATCGCGTCGTGCGCGTCGCCGTCGCGGTCCAGGACGGCCACGCCCTGGCGGTCCGGGTGGAGCCGGTCGTACAGCTCGATCAGGGCGTCCGGCGGTTCCTCGCCGGACAGCGCCGGGGCCCGTCCGGGGACGATGTGGTCGTGCCACAGGCGGGATGCCTCGGCGTGCAGGTAGGCGACGAGCTTCACGTGCTCTTCGCGGCGCACGGTGTACTGCCGGTAGTCCTGGCCACCGATCAGGCACACGACGTGGATGTGGTCGAGGCCGGTGACGAGGATCTGCCACAGCACCTGGGCGAGGACGTCGTCCGGCGGGCCCTGATTCCAGAGCTTCGCGACGAACGCGTTGCGGGTCTTCACCTCCAGCGCGCACAGCGACCGCTGTGATCTGTCGAGCGGGCACTCGGTGCACAGCCGGTCCAGGGTGCACATCTGCCAGGACTCGTCGACGTTCGCGATCAGCCCGACCGGTTCGACGACGGTCCGGTTGCGGCGCGCCCAGTCGCGGGCGAGGGGCTCCTCGAAGAGCACGCCGAAGTGGGCGGCCTCGCTGAACTCGTCGTCGTGCGGGAGGCGTCCGCGCTTGTCGTGGAAGACGTGCAGCGGGGTCTTGAAGCCGGACAGGTTCATCACGGCGGGCAGGTCGCTGGAGCCGATGCCTTGGCGGCGGGCGTCCAGCCACACGTCCCGCGGGGTGGTGTGGTGGAGGAGGAGTCGCCCGGTCGGGGTGACCGGGCCGGCGGCCGGGGACTGCTCCCCGGCCTGCACGGTCGTCGTCATCAGGCGGTGCCGCCCTTCCTGGTGGTGCGGGTGTAGAAGCGGCCGTTCGGGCGGTCGACGAGCGTGAGCAGCCCCTGGCGGGCGCGCTCGGACAGGAAGCGACGGGCGTCGCACCGGTACAGGCCGCGGCCGTAGCGGGCGCTGTAGAGGTTCTGGACGCGCTTCGGCTGCCACTCGCCGGGCCAGTCGCGGATGGCGGTGTTGAGGACCTGGTCCCAGTCGTCCGGCCACTTGAAGGTCGGTCGGGTGGTCTCAGGTGTGGCGTCGGCGGCCGGGCGGCTGTGCTTCGCCGCGAGGATCAGCGGGGTCACGGTGGGGGCGCTCATTCGTCGGCCTCCGGGTCGTACTTGGAGGCGCCGTCAGTCCACTCGCCGTGCGACCAGTCGTTCGGGGACAGAGCCGTGACGGTGGCCGGTTCACCGGCGCGGTAGAGGAAACCGACGGCGCGGGTCTCGCCGTTGAACGGTGTTGCAGCGGTGGGGGCCGGTTTGACGGCCAAGCACTGGAAGTGCCAACGGCGGCGCTGGTAGGTGCGGTCCGGCTGGAAGAAGTTGGGAGTGGCGTCGGCCTCGTTGGGGCTGCTCTTCTCCGGGGCCGTGGCCTGGTTCCGCAGAAACTCCAGGACGGCGTCCTTGCTCACCAACTGGGCGGGGATCAGGGCGAGGCGCTTCTCGAACTCGGCGATGGTGCCGTGCAGGACCTCGGCGTGGTCGTTCGCCATGAGCGTGTCGACGACCAGGGCCGGGTTGGGGCTGTCGCCGTAGTGGGCGAGCAGCACGTTGCGGATGACGTCGCGGGCGCTCACAGCTGCACCTCCGGGAGGTCCCGGCCCTTGAGGTAGTTGTGGTGCAGCGGGCTGTCGTGCGGGTCCTCCACGGCGGCGCGTTGCCCGGCGACGAGCTCACGCAGCCCCGGCACTCGCGGAGTCGCCTTCTCCCCGACGGTGGCCAGCGTGAACTTCCCGCAGTTACACACAGCGGCGAAGCAGAACGGCCCGTGGACGTTGTCCCAGTGACCGCACTTGCAGCGGTACGTCCCGTCGGGGGTCAGGGCCAGCTCTTGGGCCGTCAGCCCGCCGGCCGTCTCGGGGAGCACGTACGCGATGGGGTCCTCGTCGGACGCGCGGGCCTTTGCGGCGAGCTGCTGCTCCAGCTCGTCGAGCCGGTCACGGTTCGCGCGCAGCTGCTCGGCAGCGTCCGACAGGGCCTCGTTCGTGGTGTGCCGCTCCGCCTCCAGCTCGGCGACGCGAGCCAGGAGTGCCTCTACCTCGGACTCGTCGCTCCGGTAGCCCTGACCCGGCGTCCGCCACCGCGCACACGCCTTCTCAACCTCCGCCAGCGTCACCCGGTCCGGGGTCTCGGGCTCCGACCGCCACCGGTTCAGCGCGGCCGACACGAGGTCGTCGAGGAACAGGTGCAGGTCATCATTCGACATGGCGTGCGCCCACGGCAGCGCGAGCGGCTGCGGCTCCGGGCCCACCGGCACCGGCAGCACATCCGCCGACCCCACAATCCCGTGCTCCGCCAGCTCGGCCAGCGTCGCCATGATGAAGTCGGGGCACTGACAGATGGCGGCCGGGGCGTACAGGGCGAGCCCGTCGCGCGTCACCGCGCGGCGCGTCCAGCAGGTTCCGTCCTTGGTGTTCACGACCAGCGGGGCGCTCATGCCGACACCGCCCCAGCGGGCCGGATCTCCATGCCCTTGCGCTCCGCCCAGTTCCGGGCGTGGCGCTCGGCGTTGCGCTCCAGGTGGGCATGGAAGTCGACGTAGCCGTACACGTGGTAAGCCAGCGGCCCGAACTGCACGTTCGTCGACGCGTTGCCCTCGTCGTCGTACGTGACGGTCAGCCCCTGCTCGGCAGCGAACTCCTCCACAGCGGGGTTCGTCGACATCGGCACGTTCAGCTGCTGCAAGGTGGGCACAGGCAGTGCCTCGTTGGACTCCAGGAAGTCCGCCAGGGCACGCAGGCCCTCGATGGTCTTCCGCCTCTGTTCTGCGATGATCGGAGCCACGGGCTCCTCCGTTCGATGGTTGGTGAGGGGCGCCGAGTCGTGGGGTCGTCGGGTCGCATCCGGCGGCCCTTCGGCGCGTTCAGGGGGGATCAGGCGGTGGCGAGCTGGCTCTGCTCGGCGTGCCAGCTGCGGACCTTCTCCAGGTCGAAGCGCCGGCCACGACCCGCGAACGGCTCCGTCGGCATACCGGCCTCGATCCACTGGAGGACGGTCCAGTCGGAGACGCCGTAGTGCGTCTCCAGCTGCTTCTGGGTCAGCAGCGGAACCAGACCGGCCGGGAGGGGGGCGACTCGGTCAGCCTTCTTCGGCATCGGGGGTTGACCTTTCTACTGTTGAAGTTGAAGGTGAGGGCATGGCGAAGACGTCCTGGAGGGGGGTGTTGGTCTCCTTGTGGAGCGCTTCGGCGATGTACCAGGCCGTGGTCCACTCGCATCGATCGCGAGCGGTCTTGCCCTGTCCCGCGAGGCGGCCGACGGTTGCCGCGCTGACGCCCTTCCCTGCCGGGTCCACCCGCCGCGTCGCCTCGGCGAGCTGGGGGATGGAGAGCCCGGCGCGGGCCATGGCGTCTCTGAGGGGTTGTCCGTCGTCCTTGCGGTTCAGCTTGGGCATGAAGGGACCTCGTGCCAGGGGTGTTGGCTGGATTCGCCCCTGGTGGGGCGTTGCGACATTTCTACAGTAGAAGTTGAAGCCAGGGCAAGGGTTTCGCCTTGTCTCGCCGAGATCCGTCGTGGCGAGTGCGATCTTCGAACGCGTGTTCTAGTCTGGTCGCATATGACATGCACAACGGCGCGTAGTGGGGAGACCGCGCGCCGTCAAGTTCACGCCACGCCTTCTACTTTTACTTGCGGAAAGTAGAAGGGCGCGGGCAGTCTTGCCCTGTGGAGAACCCCGAAAACCCCGCCGGCGAGGCCGCAGAGACCTTCGCGCAGGCCCTCGCTGCGCTGAAGGACGCGTACGGTGTGTCCGACAGTGAGGTCGCGCGACGCCTCGAAGCGCACGGCGCGAAGGTCTCCATCGCCGCGGTCAACACCTGGGTGCACGGCAAGCGCGTCCCGCGCGCCGCCACCATCCGCGTCCTCGCCGAGGTGTTCCCGAAGTTCCCTGCCGAACGGCTCCTCGCGGCGGCCGGAAAGAGGGCGCCCGCCCCGCAAACGGCCGACGAGCGGGAAGAGACTCTCCGGATTCTCGACCGGCTGACCGAGGAGCAGCGGCGAATCATGTTGATCCAGGCCAGAGCCCTAGCGGACAGCAACGAGTAGGCGCCCTGACGGGCGGTCAAAAAGTCGCGTACAACCGTTACTCCGGGTACCGAGTCTCCGCTAAACGGACCCCATTACTCCCCGTTAGATCCTGCGCACGAAACCTGCACACAGTGGTCGCATATTCACCCAGCAGGGGGTACGGTCGCACCCACAGCCGACGTTCTCCCCCGTTGGTAAGCGCTAGCCACACGTGCCTCCCGGGGGAGTTCTATGTGCATCCGCGTCCGCTTCACACCGCGTAACCGCCTCAACGATCCCTGGGACGCCGACGCCAACGTCATCACCCTCCCGGACGAGTTGAGCCACACCGCGCTCTACACACTCCGAGCCGTCCGGGCCGTACTTCTCCAACTGGGCGTCGCTCAGCCCGCGTTCGGTGCACGCTGCTGGTGTGGGGAGGACATCAACCTGCTCCCCGCCATCCCTCAACAGCGAAGGAGCGAGAAGGTGATCCACCTTGGCGCCTAGCCCGTACCAAGTAGCAAGCCGGACATGCGGCTGCCTCGACTGCATCGAGGACTTTCCGCCCGCGCAGTACGGCCCCCGGCCCGAACGCGACGAATGCCTTGGCCCATGGCGGGCCCGCTACCGCAGCGAGGACGGCCTCCTACGGGTGAAGAACTTCCGTACCCCTGAGGACGCCCGCCGTTTCCTGGCCACGGTCCGCCCGAGGGCGGTGAGCCGTGCCTCGTAGGGCCACCAACAACCCACGGCAACTGCGCTCGAAGTCCTGCGGCTGCCAGCTGTGCATGGAGGCGTACCCGCCAGAGGACCACGGAGAACGGAAGCGCCGGCGCGACTGCGTCGGCTCCTGGCAGGCCCGCTACCGGGACGCCAACGGCGACCAGAAGGCCAAGAACTTCAAGAAGAAGAAGGAGGCCGACGCCTTCCTGGACGACGTCCGCGGCGCCGTACGCCAGGGCACCTACCTGGACCCCAAGCGCGGGACCATCACCCTGGACAAGTGGTGGAGCGAGTGGTGGCCGGCCAACGAGCCGAAGCGGCCGACCACCCGCAACCGGAAGCTGTCCGCGTGGACCGTCCACATCCAGCCCAAGTGGGGGAAGCGGAAGCTGAACTCCTTCACCTACCTGGAGCTCCAGACGTGGGTGGCGCAGGAGTTGAAGGGGCACGCGACGCAGACGAAGGTGCTGGAGCTGCTGAAGATGCTCCTCCGGGACGCCGTCCGCGACCAGCGCATCCCCTTCAACCCGGCCCAGGACGTCACCAAGACGGCCAGCCCACCTGTACGGCATCCCGACGACCTCACACCACCCACCCAGGAGCAGTACGCGCTCGTCCGCGAACACCTCCCGGTGTGGTGGCAGCCGCTCGCCGACTTCCTGGAGGAGACCGGTCTGCGGTGGGGGGAGGCCGCCGGTACCCGCCGCGTCTTCCTCGACCTGGAGGCCGACACGGTCAAGGTGCGGGAAGTGGTCATCGACGACCGCGGCACCCTCCGGCGGCAGGGCATCCCGAAGACGGCGGCCGGTTTCCGCACGGTGCCCCTGACGGCCAAGGGCCGCGCCGCTGTGGACACGATGCTGCTACGGCTGGACCCTGCCGAAACGGTGACCGCTGTCGAGGACGGCATGCACGCCGAGGAGCTGATGTTCCGCTCCCCGCTGGGGGGTGAGAAGCGGCGTGTCGACGGCAAGTTGGTAACTGTCGAGGGCGCGCTGAACAGGAACAACTTCCGGCGGTACTGGATCCCGGCGATCAAAGCCGCAGGGATTGCCCGGATGGTGAAGAACCCCGAGACGGGCCGCAAGGAGTGGTGGCCGCGCGTCTCGGACTACCGGGACCGCTTCGCCTCGCGCCTGCACGAGGCCGGCATGTCCGAGGTCGACGTCCAGTACATCCTCGGGCACGAGCGCGGTGGGAAGGTCACGTGGATGTACACGCACCGCGGGGAGCAGGCCCTCGCCAACGCGCGTGATGCCCTCCATGGTGGCCGTCACCTGCGGGCCGTCTCGTGAGCCTGCCGGGGGTGGGAGTCCACATCGATTCCACAAAACCCACTCGGTGCCGCTCGGTGAGTCTCGGCGAACCTCGGATTCGGTAGGTCGCGCAATGGTTGACCTGCGCTCGGAGCGTCTCGGCGAGACTCGGCCAAACTAGAGTCACGGCCTACGTGACTTTGCATGGCAGATGTCAGGGGTTCGACTCCCCTAGGCTCCACACCTCGGACCGGTCAGACGCTTCACCGCCTCTGGCCGGTCTTCGCATGCCAGGACCCGCACGGGCGCGAAGCCCCGAGTGACGTGTGTCACGCGAGAGAGGCCGGCATCATTGCAGATATTTGCGCAAACGGCCGTTATGGGCGGCTGCCCCGGCGGATGCGTAAACCGTGGACGTGACGCCGGAGGGGGCGCGTCTGTGGAGAGGTCCCGTTTGAGCTGGCGCGAACATCATCGCGTAATCAGAAGGATGCAATCCGTTAAGGAAAGCTGCGCGGTACTTGCGCGCGTCAGCCGTTGCAAACGTCATCGTGCGGCGCGGGCGTAAACACGCGCCGTCTCGAAGCCGCCGGGTGAAACGCGGTCGGTGTTCCACGTGAAACATCGCTGTGGGGCGGGAGGCCCTCAAGTCTCCCGCCCCACAGCGTAGTTCGATGCTCAGGCCGTCACCGGCCCATCACATCACAGGCCCTCGTCACGCCGGGCCTCTTCCTCCTCGGCTTCCTTCACCTGCACCTCAGGATCGAGGACAGACTGGCCGCTGCCGTCCACCGACGACAAACGGTCCGCCTCGGGCACCTCGGTCGCGGCCGGAGGCTCGACCAACCAGTCAGGGTTGGCCTGCTTGTCCCACCACTTCCAAGCGGCGAAGGCGCCACCCGCCAGAACGCCGAGCACCGCCAGCACCTTCGCGGCACGCCCCGCCTTGGCACGCCGCTGATGCTTACGGACCAGCTTCTGGACCTCCTTCGGCGAGACCTGACCGCGCAACGCGGCCAACGCGGCCGCACCACGCGCAGTGGCCTCGTCCCTCACAGGCCCGGCCGCGGCCACCGCCTGCTCCAGCTTCGGCCGAGAGTAAACGGCGGCCTGCCGGGCAGCCTGACGCGTACGAACGGCAGCCTCATGAGCGGCTTGGTCGACCTTCGGCGGCACATGTGCACGAGCCTGCTCCAAGCGCGGCGCGACATACGTGCCGTACTGCATAAGGGCCTGCGCGCGGGCCTGCTCGGTGGCCTGCGTCACCTTCGGCGCGAGCCGTACGCGTGCCTCGTGTGCGTAGTGCGTAGCCCTGTCCTTGGCGGTGTCGGCGTAGGGCGCCACCACTTCCGCGGCGTGCAGCACGCTGTCCTTCGCCGAGCCGGTCGCGGCGCGCACGCTGTCGATGCGGGTCACGGGTTCCTCCTCCTCGGTGGCGTACGGTAATTCGACTTTCCACCCTTTTACGGATCATGCCTGCCGGAACGCTCTGCGGCATGTGAGGGCGGGCATATGGGTGCCGATACGCTTGATCAAGTGCAATAACGGACCAATGCGAGGCAACGGTGGCTTGTCGTCGACAATGCCACGGATCTGCCCGCCGCGCCCCCGCCACGGACCGACTCGATGGGTTTTCTGCAAGGAATCAGCCCGGTTGCGTGCGGGTGAACGAACGCCGGGCACCGGACACCACCGTTCATGCGAGGATCGGGGAGTCACAGGCAGACAACGGAAGGCAGATCGTGGCCGAGCAGCTCTACGCCACCCTGAAGACCAACCACGGCGACATCGAGGTCCGGCTCCTCCCGAACCACGCGCCGATCACGGTCAAGAACTTCGTCGAACTTGCCCAGGGCGAGCGTGAGTGGACGAACCCCACCACCGGCGAGAAGTCCACGGCCAAGCTCTACGACGGCACGGTCTTCCACCGCGTCATCAGCGGCTTCATGATCCAGGGCGGCGACCCCCTCGGCAACGGCACCGGCGGCCCCGGCTACCAGTTCCAGGACGAGTTCCACCCCGACCTCCGCTTCGACAAGCCCTACCTGCTCGCCATGGCCAACGCCGGCCCGGCCACCAACGGCTCCCAGTTCTTCATCACCGTCTCCCCGACCACCTGGCTGAACCGCAAACACACCATCTTCGGCGAGGTCACCGACCCCGCCAGCCAGAAGACCGTCGACACCATCGCCGCCGTGCAGACCAACCCGCGCACCGACCGCCCCGTCAACGACATCGTCATCGAGTCGGTCGTCATCGAGACCCGCGAGAACTGAGACCACGACGCGAACAGCGCCCGACACCTCCCGCAGGGAACCAAACGCCCCGCTCGTCCGTAAGGATGAGCGGGGCGGTGTATGAGGACGTGCACCGCGTACGACGACCTAGGGGACCTCATGGACCAGCCGGCAGGCAGCCCGCAGGACGCCCAGAGCCTGCCCGTCTGCTACCGCCACCCCGACCGCGAGACCGGCATCCGCTGCACCCGCTGCGAACGCCCCATCTGCCCCGAATGCATGGTCAACGCCTCCGTCGGCTTCCAATGCCCCAACTGCGTCCGCACCGGCTCCGGCACCGGCCACGCCCCCAGCGCCTCCCAGCCCCGCACCCTGGCAGGGGGCACCCTCACCGCCGACCCCCGCCTCCTCACCAAGATCCTCATCGGGATCAACCTGGCGATCTTCATCGCCGTCCAGACCAGCGACGCGCTCCTGAACGACCTGGTCCTCCTCGGAGCATGGCCACCGGAGCCGTACACACCCACCCAAGGCGTCGCGGGAGGCGAGTGGTACCGCCTGGTCACCTCGATGTTCACCCACGAGGCACCCTGGCACCTCGGCTTCAACATGCTCAGCCTCTGGTGGCTCGGCGGCCCCCTGGAAACCGCCCTCGGCCGCGCCCGCTACCTCACGGTCTACTTCGTCTCCGGCCTCGCAGGCAGTGCCCTCGCCTACCTCCTTGCCTCACCGACCACCGCCACGCTCGGCGCCTCCGGCGCCATCTTCGGCCTGTTCGGCGCCACCGCCGTCCTCATGCGGCGCCTCAACTACGACATGCGGCCGATCATCGCCCTGCTGGTGATCAACCTGATCTTCACCTTCGCCCCAGGATTCAACATCTCCTGGCAGGCCCACATCGGTGGCCTCGTCGCCGGCGTCATCACGGGCTACGCGATGGTCCACGCCCCACGTGGGCACCGGGCACTGATCCAGTACGGCACATGCGCGCTGGTCCTGGCCGTCGTAGTGCTCCTGACCCTGCTCAGGACTGCCCAGCTCACTTAACGCGCCCTGTTGTCCACAGTGGGTGCCGGATCTTGTGCACACTGTGCGGGAACAGCTGTGCCCCCTGCTACCGAGCCGCGTTTCCGCAGGTCAGGCAGGGGGCGAACAGGTTTTCTGTTGGGGCGCTGGGCTGGTAATTCGTCACACCGGCGTCAACAGTCGATGGGTTATCCACAGATCGTCTTTTCTTTTTCAACACTGTGGACAACGGCTGTGGATAACTCAGCGGATAGCCCTGGGCAGAGCTGCGTTCACCGTGCGGTGACCGCCCGTTCGACGGCTACTTCCACTGGGTGGAGACGCCGAAGCCGGCGGCGATGAAGCCGAAGCCCACGACGATGTTCCAGTTGCCCAGAGCGTCGATGGGCAGCGAACCGTCCGTCACGTAGAAGACGACGATCCAGGCCAGGCCGATGAGGAACATGGCCAGCATCACGGGCGCGACCCAGGCGCGGCTGTTCAGCTTGATGGCGGTCGCCTGCTTCGACGGCGGCGGCGTGTAGTCGGCCTTCTTGCGGATACGTGACTTCGGCACGAGGGTCTCTCCTGTCGATGCGCTGCGTGGCCGCGCAGGGAACTGTGGCTGGCTCGGGGCAGCGTACAAGGGGACTCTGATTGCTCCCCCGGGCGTCCGTTAGCGTAGTGCTTCCGCGGCGCCGAAGGAGATAAGGGTACGTTGAGCAATTCTGCCGACTCCCCCGGGGCGGGATCCAGTCCTGTCCGTGGCCGATTCCGGCCGGTGCGGGTGCTGACCGCGGCCGTCTTCGCTCTCGCGGGGCTCATTTTCTTCACCAGTTTCAACACGGCCAAGGGCACGAATATCCGTACGGACGCCTCGCTGCTGAAGCTGTCGGACCTCATCCAGGAGCGCAGTCACAAGAACGGCCAGCTCGACGAGTCCAACGCGGTCCTGCGGGACGACGTGGAGGCGCTTGCCGAGCGTGACGACGGCAGTACGAAGGCCGAGGACGACAAGCTGGCGGCGCTGGAGGAGAACGCGGGAACGCAGAAGCTGAGTGGTGAGGCGATCTCGGTCACGCTGAACGACGCGCCGCCGGACGCTACGGCCAAGCTCCCTGGCTATCCGGAGCCGCAGCCCGACTACCTGGTCATTCACCAGCAGGATCTCCAGGCGGTGGTCAACGCGCTGTGGCAGAGCGGTGCCAAGGGGATCAAGGTGATGGACCAGCGGTTGATCTCCACGAGCGCGGTGCGTTGCGTGGGCAACACGCTGATTCTCCAGGGCCGGGTCTACTCGCCGCCGTACAAGATCACGGCGGTCGGGGATCCGGAGAGGATGCAGAAGGCGCTGGCGGCGTCGCAGGCGATTCAGAACTACATGGTGTACGTCAATGTCTACGGTCTCGGCTGGAAAGTCACCGAGGACGGGACGGTGACTCTGCCGGGTTACTCGGGCACAGTGGATCTGCAGTACGCCAAGCCTGTGGAGTGAGCCCGCTCTAGCCCTCTCTGGAGCTGCCGGTGCGTGTCGTCGTCAGGACCGTCAGCGAGCTGTGTATCACCGTGGGCACTGTGATCGTCCTGTTCGTCGCTTATGTGCTGTTCTGGACCGGCGTGAAGGCCGACCACGTCATGGACGATCAGATCGACCGGTTACAGGAGCAGTGGGCGCAGGGGGCGGTGCGTCCGACTGCTGCGGCGCCTGGTGGTGAGGCCGGGGATGAGGCGGGTCGTGATGCGGGCGCGCCGGGGAGTCCGCCGAGTCCTGGCCCGTACAGCGCGGACAAGCCTTTCGCGATCATGTACATCCCGCGTCTTGGTTTCACGTGGAACAAGCCGGTGCTCGAAGGCACCGCCACCGGGACCTTGAAGAAGGGGCTCGGTCACTACGCGAGCACCGCGCAGCTGGGGCAGAAGGGCAACTTCTCGGTGGCGGGTCACCGGCGTACGTACGGTGATCCCTTCAAGGACTTTCCGCGGCTGCGGCCCGGCGACGCCGTGGTTCTGACCGACGGGACCACCTGGTTCACGTATCGGATCGACAAAGGCCCCTACAAAACCCTGCCCACGGACATTGAGGTGATCGACGCTGTGCCCCGTAAGTCGGGGTACACGCGTGAGGGCCGCTATCTGACTCTGACCACGTGTGATCCGGAGTGGGGGCACAGCCACCGGCTGATCGTGTGGGCCCATCTGGACTCCACCCAGCCTGTGGAGGCCGGGAAACCGGAGGCGTTGCGCCGTTAGTCTGTTGGCTGTACGGCGTGAGTCTGGTGCCGTGGTGCGACGGAAGGGACGGCATGTACGGCTGGATCTGGCGGCATCTGCCGGGGAATGCGTGGGTGAGGGCGCTGATCTCGCTCGCTCTGGTCGTGGCCGTGGTCTACGTCCTGTTCAACTACGTCTTCCCATGGGCCGAACCGCTGCTGCCCTTCAACGATGTGACGGTGGAGGGCGAGTGAGCGCGCGCATTCTTGTCGTGGACAACTACGACAGCTTTGTCTTCAACCTGGTCCAGTACCTTTACCAGCTGGGTGCCGAGTGCGAGGTGCTGCGCAACGACGAGGTGTCGACGGCGCATGCCCAGGACGGTTTCGACGGTGTGCTGCTGTCGCCGGGGCCGGGGACGCCGGAGGAGGCGGGGGTGTGCGTGGACATGGTCCGGCACTGTGCCTCGACCGGGGTGCCGGTCTTCGGTGTCTGTCTCGGGATGCAGTCGATGCAGGTGGCGTACGGCGGTGTGGTGGATCGTGCGCCGGAGCTGCTGCACGGCAAGACGTCGCTGGTGGAGCATGAGGGCAAGGGTGTCTTCGCGGGCCTGCCGACGCCGTTCACGGCGACCCGCTACCACTCCCTGGCGGCGGAGCCGGGGACGGTGCCGGCCGAGCTGGAGGTCACGGCTCGTACGCACGACGGGATCATCATGGGGCTGCGGCACCGTGAACTGCGGGTCGAGGGTGTGCAGTTCCACCCTGAGTCGGTTCTGACCGAGCATGGGCACCGGATGCTGGCCAACTGGCTGGTGGAGTGCGGCGACCAGGGTGCGGTGGCGAGGTCTGCGGGGCTCGCCCCGGTGGTGGGCAGGGCCACGGCGTGACCGCGCTGCGCCCCGAGCGCGAGTCCGGCGCCTCGTACGGGGAGTCCTTCACGGACTCCTACGGTGGCGCCGGCGACCAGGGCACCTCGTACGGGCAGCAGCCGTACGAGGGCTCCGGTGCGCTCGGGGAGTGGCAGGGCGGGGAGGACTACGTCTCGCAGGCGCAGGCGCGTGCGCATGCCCAGGGGGGCGAGGGGTATGGCGCTGATGGCTACGGCGGTGACGGTTATGCCGCTGATGGTTATGGGGGTGACGGTTATGGCGGCGGGTCCTATGAGGAGTCGTACGAGGCGTACGAGTCGTACGAGGAGCCGTATGCGGAGCCGTACATACCCCCTGTCGACGACGAGACCGTAGCGCTGCGGATAGCGGATCCGCCCTCTGCCGGCGAGTCCATATCGGCTTCTGCCGCCTCTTCCGTCGCTTCGGCCACCGGAACCCCGACTGGTGGCCGTGCGGCCCGTAGAAAGGCAGCCAAGCGGCGTCATGGGCGCCATGGGGGTTCCCGGCAGGAGTCGGAGGCCGAGGAGACGGACTCGGGCTCGGAGAGTTCCGGCGCGCCGCTCTCGCGGATGGAGGCCCGTAGGCAGGCGAAGGCGCGTAAGCCCAGTCCGGGGGTGCTGGCCAGCCGGGCGATCGGTGAGGTGTTCATCACCACCGGTGTGCTGATGCTGCTGTTCGTGAGCTACCAGCTGTGGTGGACGAACGTCCGGGCGCATGCGCAGGCGGACAAGGAGGCGAGCAGCCTTCAGGACGACTGGGCGAGCGGCAAGCGCAGTCCGGGGACGTTCGAGCCGGGGCAGGGCTTCGCCATCCTGCACATCCCGAAGCTGGACGTCGTCGTCCCGATCGCCGAGGGCGTCAGCAACAAGAAGGTGCTCGACCGGGGCATGGTCGGTCATTACGGCGAGGGCAAGCTGAAGACGGCGATGCCGGACGCCAAGACCGGGAACTTCGGGTTGGCCGGGCATCGCAACACCCATGGTGAACCGTTCCGGTACGTCAACCGGCTCTCGCAGGGCGACGCGATCGTCGTGGAGACGCAGGACAAGTACTTCGTGTACAAGATGGCGTCGATCCTGCCGGTGACGTCGCCGAGCAATGTGAGTGTGCTGGATCCGGTTCCGCCGGGGTCGGGGTTCACCAAGGCGGGCCGTTACATCACACTCACCACGTGTACGCCGGAGTTCACCAGCAAGTACCGGTTGATCGTCTGGGGCAAGATGGTCGAGGAACGGCCGCGCAGCAAGGGCAAGCCGGATGCGCTCGTCAGTTAGGGCAGATGAAAAAAGTGGCAGCCACCACCGACGGCACGGACACCTCTGACGGCACGGCGGAGGACACGGCCGCCCCCGCGTCACGGCGCCGCCCGGCGCGCCGCCGCGGCATGGGCCGGATCGCGATGGCGGTCAGCGTGTTCGGCGAGCTTCTCATCACGGCGGGCCTGGTGCTGGGGCTGTTCGTCGTCTACTCGCTGTGGTGGACGAACGTCGTCGCTGATCGCGCGGCGGCGAAGCAGGCCGACAAGGTGCGTGACATCTGGGCCCACCAGGACGACGAGGGCTCCGGCCGTCCCGCCGAGTTCGACTCGAAGAACGGCATCGGATTCCTGCACGTGCCCACGATGAGCGGGGACGACATCCTGGTCGAGAAGGGCACGTCGTCGAAGATCCTCAACGACGGCGTCGCCGGCTACTACACCGACCCGGTCAAGGCGACCCTGCCGACCTCGGGCAAGAAGGGCAATTTCTCGGTGGCCGCCCACCGGGACGGGCACGGCGCGGAGTTCCACAACATCCACAAGATCGAGAAGGGCGACCCGATCGTCTTCGAGACGAAGGACAAGTGGTACGTCTACAAGGTGTACGGCATCCTTCCCGAGACCTCGAAGTACAACGTCAAGGTCCTCTCCGCCATCCCGAAGGAGTCGGGCAAGACGAAGGCGGGCCACTACATCACGCTGACGACCTGCACGCCGGTGTACACGAGCCGGTACCGGTACATCGTGTGGGGAGAGCTGGAGCGGGTGGAGAAGGTGGATGCGCAGCGGACGTTGCCGGAGGAGTTGCGCTGACTGAGCTCCTTGCGGGAGGTCGGTCACCTAGCATGGCGGAGGCCCGAAGCCGCAACTTACCTTTGCGGCTTCGGGCCCTTGGCATGTGATGTCTATCGCAGGGCCGGGAGGCGGGCTCCTGCGCTCCACGCCTCCAATTCGTCGCGGTTTACGGTGATGACTCCGCTCAGGTCAGCGATTGCTTGTGCCTCGCTGCTGAAGTTGCATGTGGCGACGAAGAGCGCGATATCCACTTGCCCGATCGCGCATGCCGCTCCGGCGAACTTCTGCATCTCGGCGCTGGGGACGGACACACGGCCGGTCCGGTTCTTGCACTGGACGGCCACGCTGTGGCCGTCCGCGGTGTGCCCGGTGATGTCGATACCCCGGTCGCTGTGGGCCTGTCGTACGACGACGCCCGTGCAGCCGTCCCGGCGCAACAGATCGGCGACGTGGCGTTCGAAGGCCTGCCAGGTCATGGCGGCGATGGAGGCGCGTACCTGGTCTGTCGGTGACTCTCCTTCCAGGGTGCTGATCCGCCGGTGGTGCCAGCACAGTTTGCGCTCGACGTTCTGGATGTCCTCGCGGAGCTCGATGAGTTCGCGGCGGTGTTCGCCGGAGGTGGCGATCAGTGCGTTGAACATCGGCACGACGGTCTTGCCGAGGATGTGGGTGATGCGCTGGTCGATGCGGGCGTCGAGGGAGGCGATGTCGGTGGGGGGCGGGTTTTCCACAGGCTGTGTGCGGGCCGCATACTCCATGTCGAGGAGGTACACACGCACCTGACGTGCGACTTCGCTGTCGCGGAGGAGCATGGCGATGTTGAGGACGGCTCGGCGCGGGTAGAGCGTGAGGCTCGACCGAGGCTGTGGATAACCTCCCGGAAAGCGTGACAAGACGTCACGCTTGAATTGTGCGAGCTCAGAGCCCTGGAGCGTCACCATTCCATTGCACAACAGCTCATCGTGATGGCGTGCCTTGAGCTGGCGGACCGCCTCGGTGGTGACCCCGAAGTACGCCGCAACCATCGCCGTGGTCACATGCATCCCGTCCGGCAGCAGCGACAGCGCCTTCACCCTGTCGAGGACGTCTGTTCGTTCCAGCACGCTGTCGCGCAGGCTCTTGGACTCCAGCAGTGCCGATTGGTCGATCACGTTCTGCCCTTCCGTTCACGGTGTAGCCGTATGGCCAGGGCAGAGCTCTGATTCCCCACCCCACCCTGTCAACGAGCCGTGAAGTGGGAAGGCACGAGCGATAGGGGAACGGGTTTCCGAGCCTCGCCCGGTCGCGGGAGGGGCATGGCTGAGCCCCGGCACCCTGTTCAGGGCGCCGGGGCTCAGCTGTGTGCGTGAGGGTCAGTCCTCCGTGCGGGCGGACGTTCCGGTCACGCCGCCGAAGATCTGGCCGCCGTTGTTCCCGCCGTTGTTGCCGCCGTTGCCGCCGGCGCCGAAGGTGGTCAGCGTCACCTGGGTGTTTGCCGGGTCGTCGACCTCCTGGTCGGCGTCCGGGTCCTGGTCGGTGACGAAGGCGGTGTCGCTCTGGTCGCTGCCGTCGGCGAACTGGATGTTGGTGAAGCCGCTGGCCGCCAGGATCTGCTTGGCCTGGCCGACCGTGCGTCCGACCACGTTCGGCACCTTGGCCTTCTGCGCGGCCTGCTTGCCGATCTGGATGTTCACCGTCGAGTTCTTGTCCGCCTGGCTGCCGGCCTCCGGCGAGGTCGCGATGACCTTGCCGACCTGGTTCGGGTCCTGGGTCTCGACCTCGGTGCAGTTGCCGACCAGGTTGTTGGCCGTCATCTGGGCCTTCGCCTCGTCGCAGGTCTTGCCGAGGACCGCCGGGACGGTGGACTTCTCCTCTTCCTTGGCGACGGTGAGGGTGATCGTCGAGCCCTTCTCGACCTCCTCGCCCCGCCGCGGGTCCTGGTCGAGGACGGTGCCGGGATCGTCGGAGGACACCTCACGCGTCTCCGTCTTGATGTCGAAGTCGTAGTCGGCGCCCTCGAGCTGCGTCCTGGCGTCTTCCAGGCTCAGACCGATCACGCTCGGCACCGTCACCTTCGGGGCGCCGGTGGAGATGACCAGGTTGATGATGGACTGCTTCTTCACCTTCTCGCCGGGCTGCTTGTCCTGAGTGCAGACCTTGCCCTTGACCTGGTCCTCACAGGGCTTCTCCGTGAACTCGAGTTTGAGTTCGGCGTTCGTGGCCGCTTGGCTGGCTTCAGTCTTGGTGTTGCTCACGAAGTCGGGGACGGACGTGGTGTCGTTGGCCACCCCATCCCCCGCGAAGATCCACTTACCGATCAGAACCGCGCCCACCAGCACCAGCACGGCCGCGACGACCAGCAGGATCGTCGAGGTGTTGGACTTCTTCTGGCGGCGTCGGTCGACGCGGTCGTCGTAGCCGTAGCCGCCGTCGTCCGGGTTCATGGGCGGCAGCATCGACGTGGCGCCGGCGTCCGTGGCGCGCAGGGCCGTGGTCGGCTGGTCGTCGGGGTAGCCGCCGTAGCCCACGGAACCCATGGCCGCGGTCGCCGCCACCGGCTGGCCGTCGAGGCAGGCCTCGATGTCGGCGCGCATCTCGTCGGCCGACTGGTAGCGGTAGTTGGGGTCCTTGGTGAGGGCCTTCAGCACGATCGCGTCCATCTCGGGCGTGATCTCGGGGTCGAAGACCGACGGGGCCTGGGCCTCCTCACGGACGTGCTGGTAGGCGACGGCCACCGGGGAGTCGCCGACGAAGGGCGGGCGGACCGTCAGGAGCTCGTACAGCAGGCAGCCGGTCGAGTACAGGTCGGACCTCGCGTCGACCTGCTCGCCCTTCGCCTGTTCCGGCGAGAGGTACTGGGCGGTGCCGATGACGGCGGCGGTCTGGGTCATCGTCATGCCGGAGTCGCCCATGGCGCGGGCGATGCCGAAGTCCATCACCTTGACCTGGCCGTTGCGCGTCAGCATGACGTTGGCCGGCTTGATGTCGCGGTGGACGATGCCGCTGCGGTGGGCGTACTCGAGGCCCTGGAGGATGCCGATGGTCATCTCCATGGCGCGCTCCGGCAGCAGCTTGCGGCCGGAGTGAAGAAGCTCACGCAGCGTGGAGCCGTCCACGTACTCCATGACGATGTACGGGATCGACACGTTGTCGATGTAGTCCTCGCCCGTGTCGTAGACCGCGACGATCGCGGGATGGTTGAGCGAGGCGGCCGACTGGGCCTCCCGGCGGAACCGGGCCTGGAATGACGGGTCGCGCGCGAGGTCCGCTCGCAGCGTCTTCACCGCCACGGTGCGGCCGAGGCGGGTGTCATGTGCGAGGTAGACCTCCGCCATGCCACCACGACCGAGCACCTGGCCCAGTTCGTACCGGCCGCCGAGGCGACGCGGCTCTTCCATAGCTACCTACCAGCCCTCTCCGTCGGTCCCGCCGTCACCCTTGTGGGTGTGGCGGTGGTCCGTCCGGGCATACCGTACCCGGCTCGTCTTGTGTGACCTGGCCAAGCCCGTAACCCGATACAGGACCGGTATCGCAACGTGCACCGATGTGAAGGGGACGTGAGCGGGGTCACTTCTTGCTGTCGATGACCGCCTCCATGACGCTCTTGGCGATGGGGGCCGCGAGGCCGCCGCCGGAGATGTCGTCGCGGACCGCGTTGTCGTCCTCGATCACCACGGCCACGGCCACCGGCGAGCTGTTGTCGCTGAGCTTGGCGTAGGAGATGAACCACGCGTAGGGGTTCTCGCTGTTCTCCACGCCGTGCTGGGCGGTACCGGTCTTGCCGCCGACCTTGACGCCGTCGATCCGGGCGTTCTTGCCGGTGCCGTCCTCGACGACCGTCTCCATCATCGACTGGAGGATCTGGGCGTTCTCCGGCGACAGCGGCTGGCTCAGCTCCTCGGGGTCGGTCTTCTCGAGGGCGTCGAAGTTGTGCGTCTGGAGTTCGTCGACCATGTACGGCTTCATCAGGGTGCCGTTGTTGGCGACCGCCGAGGCCACCATGGCCATCTGCAGCGGGGTGGCGGCGGTGTTGAACTGGCCGATGGAGGACAGCGCGGTCTGCGAGGGGTTCATGTCGTCGGAGAAGACCGACGCGCTGGTGCGGGTCGGCGTGAACTGCTCCTCGGTGAAGCCGAACTTCTTGGCTTCCTCCAGCATCTTGTCGTTGCCGAGGTCGGAGCCGATCTTGCCGAAGACGGTGTTGCAGGAGTACTGGAGGGCGACGCGCAGGGTGGCGTTCTCGCAGGGGATGTTGCCCTCGTTGGGCAGCTTGGTGGTGGTGCCCTCCATGACCCACGGGTCCGGCGACTTCGTCTTCTCGTCGGCGGTGGTGTACAGGCCGTTCTCCAGGGCCGCGGCGGCGGTGACGACCTTGAAGGTGGAGCCGGGCGGGTAGACCTCGCGCAGCGCCCGGTTGAGCATCGGGTCGTCGGGGTTGTTCTTCTTCTGGAGCTTCTTCCAGGCCTCTTCGTCGGCGGTGCTGCCACCGGCGATCGTGGAGGGGTCGTACGACGGGAAGGAGGCCAGCGCCAGGATCTTGCCGGTGGCGGGTTCGATGGCGGCGACGGCGCCCTTGCCGCCCTGCTTCTTCAGACCGTCGTAGGCGGCCTTCTGCGCGGCGGCGTTGAGGGTGGTGACGACGTTGCCGCCCTCCTTCTCCTTACCCGTGATCATGTCGAGGGTGTTGCGGAAGAAGAGCCGGTCGTCGGTGCCGCTGAGGATGCCGTCCTGGATGGACTCCAGCTGGTTGGCGCCGTAGGCCTGCGAGACGAAGCCGGTGACGGGCGCCCACATGGCGCCGTTCTTGTACGTGCGCTTGAACTTGAAGTCGCCCGAGGTGGTCTCGGTGTGCCCGGTGATCGGGTTGCCGCCGACGATTATGTCGCCGCGGGGGGTGGCGTAGCGGGCGATGAGGACGCGGCGGTTCTTGGGGTCCTCTTTCAGGCTGTCGGCCTTGACGTACTGGAGCCAGTTGTCCCGGATGAGCAGGGTGAGGACGAGAAGGCCGCAGAAGATCGCGATCCGGCGCAGGGGCTTGTTCATGACGGGCGGACCACCTGGGTCATCTCGGCGTCGGGGCTGGGGGCGGGGGCGGGCGCCGGGCGGCGGGCGGTGTCGCTGATACGCATCAGGATGCCGATGAGGGCCCAGTTGGCGAGCACGGAGGAACCGCCGTAGGCCAGGAACGGCATGGTCATACCGGTCAGCGGGATGAGGCCCATGACACCGCCTGCCACGACGAAGACCTGGAGGGCGAAGGCGCCGGAGAGGCCGACGGCGAGCAGCTTGCCGAAGGGGTCGCGGGCGGCGAGGGCGGTGCGTACGCCGCGCTCCACGATCAATGCGTACAGCAGCAGTAGCGCCATGACGCCTGCAAGGCCGAGTTCCTCGCCGAAGGTGGCGAGGATGAAGTCGGAGTTGGCGGCGAAGCGGATGAGCTCGGAGTGGCCTTGGCCCCAGCCGGTGCCGAGTGTGCCGCCGGAGCCGAACGCCCACAGGGCCTGCATGGCCTGCTCGGAGTGGCCGACGACGCCCGCCTGGCTGAGCGTGTACTCACGCATCGGGTCGAGCCAGGCGTCCACGCGCTGCTGGATGTGCGGTTCGAAGGACGCCACGCCCACGGCGCCGACCGCGGACATCAGCAGACCGAAGACGATCCAGCTGGTCCGCTCGGTGGCGACGTACAGCATGATGACGAACATTCCGAAG
This sequence comes from Streptomyces sp. NPDC028907, assembly GCF_055564995.1. Classification (NCBI taxonomy): domain Bacteria; kingdom Bacillati; phylum Actinomycetota; class Actinomycetes; order Kitasatosporales; family Streptomycetaceae; genus Streptomyces; species Streptomyces sp. NPDC028907. Next base: position 647,318 of record NZ_JBVHVE010000003.1, on the reverse strand, counting down.
AACAGCAGCGACGTACCGAGGTCGGTCTCGAAGACCAGGATCAGGATCGACATCGCCCAGACGACGAGGATCGGGCCGAGGTCGCGGCCGCGCGGCAGGTACAGGCCCATGAAGCGGCGGCTGGCGAGGGCGAGGGCGTCGCGCTTGACCATCAGGTAGCCGGCGAAGAAGACCGCGAGGACGATCTTTGCGAACTCACCGGGCTGGACGGAGCCGAGGCCGGGGACACGGATCCAGATCTTGGCGCCGAAGACGTCGGCTCCGAGTCCGGGCACCAGCGGCAGCAGGAGTAGCACCAGAGCGGCGAACATCGAGATGTACGTGTAGCGCTGCAGGACGCGGTGGTCCTTGAGGAAGATCAGCACGACGACGAACAGTGCGATGCCGAGCGCGGTGTACAGCAGTTGTCGGGGCGCGGCCGTGACGTAGGTGGGCAGCGACTGCAGCAGCTTCGACTGGTCCAGCCGCCAGATCGCCACCAGCCCGAGGCCGTTCAGCAGAGTGGCCAGGGGCAGCAGCAGCGGGTCCGCGTACGGCGCGAACTTGCGTACGGCGAGGTGGCCGACGCCGGCCAGCAGGCCGAGGCCGATTCCGTAGCTCAGCAGCCCGGCCGGTACCTCGTCATGGATCGCCAACCCCACATTGGCGTAGGCGAATACCGGAATGACGACCGCGAACACCAGCAGCGCGAGCTCGGTGTTGCGCCTGCTCGGCGCGCCGATCGCGCCGATCGTGGATGTGTGATGCGTCGGCGAGTTCGTAGTACTGCTCATCGTGTGACGGGGCCTCTCACGGCTTGCCTACTGCGTACCGCAGTTCGAGACGACCTTCTGCTCTTCCTCCGAGAGAGTGGGGCCGGGGCTTGGCGTCGCAGTCGGTGTCGGGGAGGTGGTGTTGGGCGGGGTCGAGGGCTTGGACGCCGAGGGGGTCGGTGTCGGTGTCGCCTTGGACGTGAGGGAGGTACGGGTGGTTCCCATGGTGCCTCCGGCCTCGCCCTCGCCGGTCCGGGCGTTCTTCTCGCTCTCGGCGGCCTGCTGCTCGGACCGCTTCTTGCACGCGGAGGCCTGCAGGGCGAGCTCGTCGATTTTCGTCTGGGCGTCCTTCAGGCCGCCCTCGGTGATGGTGTCCTTGACGAGCTTCTGCTGGTAGGGCGGCAGGTACTTGAGTTCGATCTCGGGGTGGTCCTTCTCCACCTTCGACAACGAGACCCAGGCCAGGTCCTGGCTGATCCCCCGGTACAGGGCGACGTGTTCGTTGTTGGCGCCCACGTAGTACTGGGTCTGTGTCCAGCGCCAGCCGCCGTAGAGACCGCCGCCGATCACGCCGAGCGCGAGGGCGATGTAGAGGGATCTCTTCAGCCAGCGGCCCTTGCGGGGTTTGACGAAGTCGTCGTCGGTGTAGTCGCCGTAGCTGCCCGTGGGGACGTAGCCGGTGGTGTCGCCGGAGCCGGGCGGGCCGAACTCGCCGCCTCCGCCGCCCTGTCCGGGTACGTGGCGGCCGAGTCCGGAGGCGCGGCCGGCGGGGGTCTGCATGATGCCGTTGTCGTGCAGGTGGTTCTGGTTCTCGGCGACGGCGCCGACCACGACCGGGGTGTCGGACAGCTGCCCGGCGAGGGTGTCGCCGGTGTCCAGGTCGAGGACGTCGGCGATGATCACGGTGATGTTGTCGGGGCCGCCGCCGCGCAGCGCGAGCTCGATCAGCTGCTGCACGGTCTCCTGGGGGCCCTGGTAGCTGGCGAGGGTGTCCTCGAGGGTCTGGTGGGACACGACGCCGGAGAGGCCGTCGGAGCAGATCAGGTACCGGTCGCCGGCGCGGACCTCGCGGATGGAGAGGTCGGGTTCGACGTGGTCGCCGCTGCCCAGCGCGCGCATCAGGAGGGACCGCTGCGGGTGTGTGGTCGCCTCTTCCTCGGTGATACGGCCTTCGTCGACGAGGCGCTGCACCCAGGTGTGGTCCTGCGTGATCTGGGTGAGGACGCCGTCGCGCAGCAGGTAGGCGCGGGAGTCGCCGACGTGGACGAGGCCGAGGCGCTGTCCGGTCCACAGGAGGGCGGTGAGCGTGGTGCCCATGCCTTCCAGTTGCGGGTCCTCCTCGACCATGGAGCGCAGTTGGTCGTTGGCGCGCTGTACGGCGGTGCCGAGCGAGGTGAGGATGTCGGAGCCGGGGACGTCGTCGTCGAGGGCGACGATCGTGGAGATGGCCTCGGAGGAGGCGACCTCGCCGGCCGCGGCGCCGCCCATGCCGTCGGCGATGGCGAGCAGGCGGGGTCCGGCGTATCCGGAGTCCTCGTTGCCTTCCCGGATCATGCCTTTGTGCGATCCGGCGGCGAAGCGCAGTGACAGACTCATGCGCACCTCGCCCGTCGGCTCCGGGTACATCCGCACGGTGCCCACCCTCCGGTCGGGAGCGCGCCGGGACCCCTGCTGGGGGCCGCCGCTGCGTGCTCGCTCCGCTCGCTCATTGTCGTACTACTTCCGCAGCTCGATGACGGTCTTGCCGATGCGGATCGGCGCGCCCAGCGGAATCGGTGTGGGGGTCGTGAGCCGCGTTCGGTCGAGGTACGTGCCGTTGGTGGAGCCCAGGTCCTCGACGATCCACTGGCCGTCGCGGTCCGGGTAGATCCTGGCATGCCGGCTGGAGGCGTAGTCGTCGTCCAGCACGATCGTGCTGTCGTGCGCCCGGCCCAGGGTGATGGTCTGGCCCTGGAGCGCGACGGTGGTGCCGGTGAGGGTGCCTTCGGACACGACCAGCTTGGTGGGGGCGTTACGGCGCTGGCGGCCGCCGCCCTGCTGGCCGCGCTGCGGCGGCGGCGCCGCCTGCCTGGCGGCCTGCTGCGGCCGGGCGGCCTCGCGGCGCGATCCGCGCTGCGTGACACGCGTACCGAACAGGTCGCTGCGGATGACCTGCACGGCCACGATCACGAACAGCCACAGGACGGCCAGGAAACCCAGCCGCATGACCGTGAGGGTCAGCTCTGACATTGCCCCCGCTTCACCCTTCGGCTTGCCTATAGATAACGGTGGTGCTGCCCACGACGATCCGCGAGCCGTCGCGGAGCGTAGCGCGGGTGGTGTGCTGCCCGTCCACCACGATGCCGTTGGTGGACCCGAGATCCTGGATCGTCGAGGGCGTTCCGGTCCGGATCTCGCAGTGCCGGCGGGAGACGCCGGGGTCGTCGATCCGCACGTCGGCGTCGGTGCTGCGGCCCAGCACGAGCGTGGCGCGGGAGATCTGATGGCGGGTGCCGTTGATCTCGATCCAGTAGCGGGTGCGGCCGCCGGCCGCGGGTGCGGCGGGGGGGCGCTGGCCGCCCGCGGGCTGCGGGTAGCCGTAACCGCCGGGGCGGCCGCCGGGCGGCGGCGCGGCCGGCATGGGCGGGGCGCCCGCGGGTGCGGCGGCCGGCGGATAGCCGTAGCCGCCCTGGCCCTGGGCGCCACCGGGCCGCCCGGCCGGGGCGGCGGGTGCGGGGGCCTGCCGGCCGCCGCTCTGCTGGTCGGTGGAGCCGGCGAGGGTGCGGCTGCGCACGCGGTACAGGCCGGTGTCGAGGTCGTCGGCCTTCTCCAGGTTGACCTTGATCGGGCCCATGAAGGTGTAGCGCTGCTGTTTGGCGTAGTCGCGGACCATGCCGGCGAGCTCGTCGCCGAGCTGGCCGGAGTAGGGGCTCAGCCGCTCGTGGTCCGGGGCGCTGAGCTCCACGATGAAGTCGTTGGGGACGACCGTGCGGTCGCGGTTCCAGATGGTCGCGTTGTTGTCGCACTCGCGCTGGAGCGCTCCCGCGATCTCCACTGGCTGGACCTCGGACTTGAACACCTTGGCGAAGGTGCCGTTGACCAGACCTTCGAGACGCTGCTCGAACTTCTTCAGGACTCCCATGGGGCACCTCCTCCGTAGCCTGCTTCGTCCTGCATCCCGCCGGGCGGGTACTGCCTTACCTGGTACTGCTTACTGATCGTATCCACGCGCCGGTCAATCGGCTGGTTCCCCCTGTCGGCCCGGTCGACGGGTGTCGACGCCCTCGAAGTTCCCTGTGGAGCTCCCCTTCGAACTCCTCAGGGGCACAGTCTTGCCATGGATCGTAGAGGCGGCCGAAGACCAGTGTCCCGCACCTGACTGTGGACCCCGACCGGCTCCTGGGGAGATGCGTGGTACCGGTACGAGGTTGATACGTGAACAGGTACTCGTTGATACGGAGCGGAGGGCGCCGTGGGTCGGTCGTGGTCGGGCGGGATGTGCCGACTGTGCTGGTGGGCGCCCGCGGGCCGCTCGCACGGCGGCTGCCTGGGGTTAAGGGATGTGAATCCACCCTGGACGGCGTGCTAATGTTCTGCGTGTCGGAAGGCGCCGGACCGCAAGGGAAGAGCCCGAGGACACACCCAATGCGCGGGTGGCGGAATAGGCAGACGCGCTGGATTCAGGTTCCAGTGCCCGCAAGGGCGTGGGGGTTCAACTCCCCCCTCGCGCACAGTGAGAAACCGACGAAACGGGTCTCTCCAGGTGACGGAAGTCACCGGAGGGGCCCGTTTCTCGTTTCCATGATCGCTGTGAGGCATCACACAGCCTGGTCAGGTCACACCACAGGCCCCGACGCGTGAGCTATCTCACGGGTGGGGCCTGTCTTTGTCTGTGCTGCACCGCGGGTCGGATTGATCTACGCCGCCGGGGCCAGGTGGCCGGTCGGGGTCCAGCTCCTCGGCTCTTTCTTCGGTCGGCGGTGGTGGGTGCGCCGACGGGGACGCTCGCCGCCGAGCGACAGGGTGTCCAGCCACTTTTTGATCTTGCGGCGGTTCGCGTGGGCCAGCTGGAAGGCGAGCAGGATCGTTTGTGCCGCGATGCTGCGATGCCGCGGACGCGGCGGGAGCCCGCTGACTCGATGCCCTTGGCGCCGGCTTCGGGGCTGACGGTGATCGTGCGCTGGCGGCAGACCTTGAGTGGACCCGTCGGGCTCGGTTCCGGGTCGATGAGGGGCAGGTGGATGCCGCGCCGCATCGTGTGGCGGTAGCTGCGACGGGCGGCGATCAATCGGATCCACGCCGTTTGTGCGGCGGCCGCGGGAGAACGTTCGGACGGGGGTGGCGTCCACGCCCGGGGAGACTTCCGCCAGCTCCACCAGCAGGCTATGGAGAGGGCGTACGGAGACGTCCAGCACGAACTCGGTGAACGACGTTCGCGCTCCGCCAGGTCGTCCATGTCCGCCGCGACGGCCAGATCATGGGCTTCGCTGGTGCTGGCGGAGAGGTCGGTGCGGTTGGTGTGGCCGATGAAGACATCGCTGATGCCGGCCTAGTTGCGTATCAGGCCGACCTGCTGTGCGGTGACGAAGACGTCGGACCCGTTGTCCATGCCGTTCGCGATGCGGTCGGCAATGGGGCGGAACCGGGAGGCCTCGGTGATGGCGATGATGTAGCGCAGCATGCCGCGCGCCTGGGCGGTGCGGTCGGTGCCGCGGATGCCGAGGTCCCTGAGGCTGTTCTCAAGGCTGAACTCGTTCAGGTTGACGGCGGTCAGCGACTGGTTCGCGACGCGGGCGAGGGCGTCGTAGCCCTCCTTGCCGAGGAACCAGTTGTCGTCGGAGTCCTCATGGTTGGGGACGTCGGAGGCGAGGTTCAGGACGAAGTTGTGCGGGGTGTCGCTGGAGAAGAACCGCACGACGCAGAAGTCGCTGAGCCGTACGATCGCATGCACCGCGGGGATGTGGTTGCCGCTGCTGATCACGATGTCGGCGTAACTCTGGCTCTCCGTGTCGCCGGTGCTGGCGACGTTCACCTCGGTGTCGACGTTGGGCATGACGCGGCCGTTGGCCGAGGTCTCGGCGAGGTTGCGCAGCTGGTCGAGCACTGTCAGATAGGCGCCCGAGCCGCGGTTGATGTTCCAGGGGACCTGTGGGAAGTCGACGTGTTTCTTGCCGGATGTCTCGGTGTCCCTGGGCACTGTGAAGAACACCAGGATCCCGAGAAGGACGGACAAGGCGACCGCGATCAGGACGCTGGTGGGCATGGTGTGCTCCGGTTGTTCGACGTGCAGCGATGTCACGACCGACGCTCACAGCCGGGAGGTTGTTTGGCAGGCCCCTTTTGCCGCCGCATACAATTCCGGAGGACTGAGTTCCACATTACTTGTCCGGACGTAACGCGGTCGTCGCTCCACGCCTCTGCCTTGCGGGCGACACGCTGGTGCAGGACGCCACCGGCGTACGGCGGCTGCCCGGCAACCTGCTTGACGCCCCGCCCGCCCCTCGGGGCCGAAGCCCTCGCCCGCGCGCTCGTCCCGCGCACTTTGGGCATGGGTGGGGCCACCGTCAGCCCCGCAGCAGCGCAATCACAGGTCAGACTGGCGGTGCCGGCCGCTCCAGCCACAGATAGACGGCGTACGAACCGGGACCGGTGACCGGCACCTCGTAGGGGACCCGCAGTTCCGTGACCACGTGGACAGCGTCGCTGCCGTCGGGGCGGAAACCGTCCCAGCGGGATCAGCCGGCCAAAGGACACGGCCGGGGCGGTGGCACCTCGGGAGCCGCCGGCGCCGCAGTCAGCCTTGGGGCGGCCTCGCCCTACCGGCCCCGAGGCGCACGGCCGGCCGTCATGGACGCACGACGACGGTCCATCCGGGGTGGTAGGTGTCCGGCACCGGGAATCGATGCCAGTCACGCGCCCAGTGCGGTGGCTTCCGCTCGCGAAGGACCAGCGCACTGGGGTGCGCCGGGGGATCCGTCTCCGAGACAGTGCAGCCCGCGGTGTGGGCGATGGGAATCGTCGAAGTGTTCCCCGCGAGGACACACGGCGGGTGCACCCCGTGCTCGCGCAGCACGGAGGCGATCCGGACCCAGTCTCCGCGGGCCCGCTGATGGTTGCCCGCATGATGGTGGACGAGCACGGCCTGGATGCCTAAGTGCCCGAGGAGTACCAGGGCCAGCACCGCGGCTGTCGGCAGCGAACGGCGGGTGCGGGCCCGGTGGACGACGGCGAGGAGCCCGATAGCAGCAGGGAGCGCCAGCAGGGCGTAGGCCGGCAGCAGGAACCGCGGCGCGGCGTAGGGGACGAGGAAGAAGTACGGCGCCGCCGCGGCCACCGCCACCGCCACCGCCAGCCACAGCGGTGCGGCGGACCGGCGCGCCCGGCGCTCCGCCCACAGTCCCAGGCCGACCAGCAGCGGTAGCAGCACCCACCACTCCGTCACGGGCAGCCGTACGCTGTCGCCCGTACAGGGACGGCACAGCAGCGGGCCGTCCAGCGAGGTGAGATGGGCGCCCAGGGAGAAGACGGCCCGCAGGCCGCCCTGGACCTCGTCGGCCTCCGCGAGCCGGTTCCGCACCCCGCCGAACCGCACCTCGGCCTCGACGACCCAGGGGAGCGCACCCGCCACCAGTCCGGCCGCCAGGGCCGACAGACGCCCCCTCAGGCGGCCGTGGTCGCGCAGTGTGGGCATCAGCACGGCGGCCAGGAGCAGCGGCACGGCGACGGCCACACCGTCGTTGGGCCGCATCAGTGTCACCACCGCCAGGCCTGCGGCGACACCCGCGTACCGGGGACGCGGCGCGAGGAAGCAGCCCACCGCGCCGGTGGCACCCATCGCGGTGTAGTGGTTCGGCATCGCGGAATTGGCGTAGAACAGAGTGATCCACAGGCTGCCGTACAGCCCGGCCGCCACCCACACCGCCGCCGGGCGGCGCAGGATCCGCAGCCAGGGTCGGAATCCCAGCCAGAGCGCACCGCCGGCCAGCAGGAGCAGCCACACCCTGAGCAGCACCGTCGAGTCGCTCCAGGAGGCGATCGGAGCAAGCAGCAGGGGGACCCCGCGGGTACGCGGGGCGCTGAACGGGGTTGCGGGACCGTACGATCCGAAGCGGCTGGCGTACACGATCTCGTCCCAGCCGAGCGGCAGCGTGAGCGGTACGAGGACGGCCGACAGCAGACAGAACCCGGCGGCCACGATCCACAGCATCCGCTGTGCCGAGGCCGCTGTGCGATCCGCGTTCATCCGACCCACCCCAGCTTGCGCCGTCCGCGGCGCACCGCTCCGCGGGCGAGGATGCCTGCCGTGGCGGCGAGCACGGTGGCACGGTCGCGCCAGTCGGCCGGGCCGGGCGGTTCAGGAGCGGACCGCCCGGCCCGCTCCTCCACCAGTGCGCTGAACAGGCGCTCGTAGCGGTCGGCGACGCCGTCCGGGGTGAATCGTTTTGCCGCGCCGGCCCGGGCGGCCCTGCCCATCTCCGCACGCCGTCCGTCGTCCCGCATCAGTGCCAGCAGCGCGTCGGCCACGCCCCGGGTGCTGTCGCGCGGGACGAGGAAGCCGTCCACACCGTGGCGGATGATCTCGCCGGGCCCGTGGGGGCTGTCGGTGCTCACCACGGGCAGGCCGCAGCGCATGGCCTCCACGATCGTCATTCCGAACGACTCGTGCGCGGAGGTCACCGCGGCGATGGAGCCCTTGACCCACTCGGCCTCGATGGGCGTGACCGAACCCATCAGGAAGACCCGGTCTCCCAGCCCGTGGTGGGCTATCCGGCCGGCTATCCGGGCGCGCTCCGGGCCGTCCCCGTAGATGCGCAGGGACCAGTCGGGGCAGACCGCACGGGCCAGGGCGAAGGCGTCGACCAGCATCTCGTACCGCTTGACGCGGGCCAACCGTCCCGCCGCGACGACCACCTTGGCCGCCGCGTCGGCCGGCGGCACCGCGGGTTCGGGGACGCTGTTGGGGATGGCCAGCACCCGGGTGCGCGGCAGCCGCATGCCGTGCCGGTGGTCGCGCGCGTCCGCCCCGGTCATGGTGACCAGCGCGTCGAGACCGCCGTACCAGCGCTGGAGTTCCGTCCGCAGTCGGTGAGGGTGGTTGTAGTGGGTGACGTGCTCCTGGCCGACGCGTACGGCATGTCGTGGCCCGAACCGGGCCAGCAGCGCGTTGAGTCCGGCCCTGGTGCCCACGACGACGTCGGCGTCCGTCTCCCGCAGCCAGTCGATGACCCGCTGCTCGGCGAGCCGGTGGTACTGGTGCGAGCGGCTGTCCCCCTTCGGGAAGACCTCTCCGGCCCGCCGGGCGAGAGGGTCCGCCCCGTCCGCGGATCCCTCGCGCCGGTCCACCAGGGCCCGCAGCGGCACGTTCGGCGACCGCCCCAGGTGTGGTTTCTCGCGGTGCCGGAAGACCGACACGAGTTCCACCTGGTGTCGCCCGGCGAGCGTGTCGGCGAGTGTCATTGTGGTCCGTACGGTGCCGCCCATCGCGTAGGCGTTGTGCAGCAGGAAGGCGATGGGCACGTGCGGCGTCCCCCGGTTCCGGTGATATGGCTGGTCAGTGTCACTGTGTTCGCCTTCGGCGAGGCGACCGCACCCGTGTCGGCCAGAGCCCGCGGAGCTACGGGCGGGCCCTGCCGCCCGCGTTCTGCGAAGGCCCCGCGAGGACCGACAGCGCCAGGGTGGTGACGACCGAGCCGACGGTGATCTTGCGGGTGCGGCGTCGCGGCGGCTGTTGAGGCGCTTCCGATTCGGGGAGCGTCATCGCGCCGGTGGAGGACATGTGCTCTTCTCCGGGTGACTCAGGGTGCCGGGATCCGGCCTTGCTGCACCGACGCTCGCAACCGGAATGTTGTTTGGCACGTCCCTTTTGCCAGGTCAGACAATTCGGTGGGCGGTCGCGGACTGGCCGGCGTCAGAGGCTTCTGCCTCTGCCGGGACGCCCCTGGAGATTGCTTGCCCGGCGCCCGCGTACGGTTCTCGGCTTCGGCGACCAGGCGTCCGCAGTCGCCTCACGCTCTGGGACGGCGCCGATGCCAAGGCCGTACGACACCGGACCCGGCGCTGAGGACTTCGGCGAGGCGGGATCACGCCGGCCGTCGGCGGTGGGTCGCGGGCGAGGGGGACTGTTTGACGGCGGGATGGGGGTGGGGGGACAACTCCCGGGCCCTTGACGATCGACCCGTCGCTGCCCCGGTCCGGACTTCTCCCTCGGCCGGGGCAGCAGCCCGCCCTGATCAATGGGTCGAGAAATCCGGCGGGAGAGCTGTCCATGAAGATCCGGAAGACCGGCTGCCGTCGAACGGCCGTGCTGACATCGACCCTGTCCCGCGCGCTGATCCCCTCTCCACGGCATGTCGCAGACCGAGAAGTGGGAGGCGTTCGCGCCGTATTGGCGCGAGTCCCGAGGCTGGATCGCACTGCTGACCCGGCCACTTTCATGATCCACGGAGACGGTCAGGGGCAGACACGCCGGTACGGCCGGTCCGGAACATAGGTGCGCCACTGCGCCCGGGTCAGCTCCGCGTTCCCGGCACGGGAGCAGACAAGGGATGCCGCTCGGTCAGGATCCACGACGTACCGCTGGAGCGGGGCGTGCTTGCCGCCCGCGTACAGCATGGTGCTGTCCGGGCTGAAGGCGAGCGTGTCGACGCTCTCACCGGGGGTGGGCAGAGAAGGACCGAGAGGTTGCTGGGTTGCGATGTCCCAGAGTTGGACGGTCCCCGAGTCGCCGCCCACGGCAAGCGTGCTGCCGTCCGGACTGAACGCGAGAGCCCTGATCGCCTCGGCTGAGTCGGAGGACGGATCGACGGGCGCCAGAAAGACGTTCCTCAGGATGCCCGCCCGGTGCCGGAGGTCGCCGTCCCAGACGGCCACCCGCCCTGTCCAGTCGCCCGCCGCCAGGCTGGAGCCGTCGGGAGCGAAGGCGATGGCTCCGATGCCGTCGTGCTGGACGAGGTCATGGGCGTGGGACCGGCCCGCTCGGACGACGCGGTTGTCGGTCACGAGGAGCCGGCCGTCCGGGCTGACGGCCAGACCACGGCCGCCCGGGTCGGGAAGGAGCGCCGTCCTCCGCTGCCGCGTGGTGTCCCATGTCTCGTTGAAGTAGCCGTCTTCGGTCAAACGTGCGGTGAGGAGCGTACGACCGCCCGGTCCCAGGGCGATCGCGTCCGTAGGCGTCGTGGACGCCGTCGCCAGGTCCACCGTGGTCTTCGCGTGTCCGGCGGCCACGTCCCACACCGTCAGACGCTGAGGCACCGTGTCCCCGATAGAGACGGAGATTCCGTACGCGAACGTGCCTCCGTCGGGGCTGAAGGACAGCAAAGGCTCGGTGAGGTCCCCGGAGACCGTCGGGTTGCCGGTGCGGAAGACGGGACGTGACGGGGTCGGCAGGGTGCGCAGCAGACGGCCGTCGCGCGTGTTCCGCAGCTGGAAGACGTAGCGTTCACCGATGCGTTCGGCGGTGGCGAGCGTCCTGCCGTCGGGGCTGAGCCGGACCCCGGCGAGCGGATTCTTGCGCCAGGCCCGGGTGAGCGTCGTGGTGAGGTCGAGGGTGTGGACCGTGCCACCTTCGAGGTACCGCAGCAGGGGCCGCGAGGAGTCCCAGGCGAGACCGGAGAGCGACGCGTTGTCCAGGGAGTGCCGGAAAACGGGGGCGCCGCCCTTGGACAGACGCCACACTCTGATCTCCTGGCCGCCGCCGGTCGCCAGGAACGAGCCGTCAGCGCTCACGACGGCGCCGTTGGCACCTGGGTGGGCGACGTCGGCGAGCTCTCGTCCCGACGTGGTGTCCCATACACGCACCCGGTCCCCGGTGAGGGTGAGGAGCCGGCCGCCGGTGAGGCCGAGGAAGGTGCGGTCACCATCACAGACGCCGCGAGCGCTCGTCCAGGCACCGGACCGGACCCTGCGCGCGGAGGTGTCCCAGACCTGCGGGCCCCGGCCGCGCGGGCAGACGGCCAACAGCCGGTCGTCGTCGGCTGCCGCGGCGGCGCGCTCCCCGCTGCCGGCCGCCGGGGTCTGGAAGACCAGATGGCCGTCGGTGAGGGAGTAGAGCCGAGCCCGGTCGTCGAACATGCTCGTCACCAGGTAATTGCGGCCGCTCGCCCCGAAGCTCACGTTGTCCCTGAACGGCAGGGGGTCCCCGATCCAGCGCTTCGTCCGGGTGTCCCACAACCGCTGGGTCTGCTGGGCGGTCTGGATGACGAGCACCCGGCCGCCCGGCCCCGCGCCGAGTATCGCGCCATGAGGCACCGACCCCGAGGCGATACGGCGGTGGGTGTCCACGTCCCACGTCCGCCAGGTGTTGTCGCCGAGGCTGAGCAGAGTGCGCCCGGAGCTGTCGAGGACACGCGTCGGTTCGTCACCGGGCGCCGGGTCGGTGAAGGTGCCCAGTTCGGGCTGGGCCAGCGCGCCCAGCAGGGCTCGGCGGGACTCCGGCAGCGGGGACATGCGCCATGCGGCGACGCCGAGCAGCATCGCCGTGCGCGGGTCGGTGGTCCGCAGCGCCTCGGCGACCGCGGCCACCCGGCGGGCCGCCGTGTCGGTGGTCTTCTTCTCGCTGTCCTGACGCAGTCGTACGGCGGTCAGGCCGACGACCAGGGCCACCGCCAGCACGGCGCAGAGCGAGGCCGTGAGCGTGCGGCTGCGGCGCCGGGCCCGGGTGGCGGCCCGCTCCTCCGCCGCCCGCTGCTCCGCCGCGGCGACCAGGAAGGCGGTCTCCTCGGACGTCAGGCCGTCGTAGCCGCGGTCGTCGCCCGCGAACAGTTCCTCGGCCCGCGCCAGGCGGGTGCCCCGGTAGAGCGTGCCCGGGTCGCGGTCGTGCTCCAGCCAGGTGCGGGCGGCGTCGGTCAGCTGCCGGTGGTGGCGCAGCCGCTCCCGGTCCGCGTCGATCCACTCGCGCAGCCGCGGCCAGCAGCTGATGAGCGCCTCATGGGCCAGCTGCACCCCGTCGTCGTCGGTGGTCAGCAGCCGGGCCCGGGTCAGCCGCCCGGCGACGGCCCGCACCTCGGGGTCCTCCCACCCGGCCATTTCCTCCCAGCTGAGCGGGCGGCGCGTGTCGGCGTTGCCCTGGCCGGGCTCGACCATCCGCAGGAGCAGGTGCCGGGCGGCGTGCGCCTGCGCCGGTGAGAGCTCCCCGTACGCCTCCTCGGCGCTGGCCGCGATCGCGCCGCGCACTCCGCCGGCCGCTTCGTACGCGGCCAGGGTCAGCATCCGCCCCTTGCGCCGCCGCCAGGTCTCCAGCAGGGCGTGGGACAGCATCGGCAGTCCGCCGGGCTCGTCGAGCACGTCCTCGACGATCCGTGCGGTCAGTGTCCGCTCCACGATGAGCCCGGCCGCCTGCGCGGGACCGATCACCGCCTCGCGCAGCTCGTCGGCGGTCATGGGCCTGACCAGGAGCCCGCTCCCGTGCAGCGCCTCAGCCAGTCGCGGGTGCTCGGCGCACCGTGCGTAGAAGTCGGACCGTACGGCTATGAGCACGCGCAGTCGGCTTCCCGGGGCGCGCGCGGCGAGCAGAAGGTCGAGGAACCGGTCCCGCTCGGCGCGCTCGCGGCAGAGGGTGAAGACCTCCTCGAACTGATCCACCACCACCCAGCTCTCCGGATCGTCGGCCGCCGGCGTCAGCAGATGTCCGTAGGTGGTGGCGGGCCGGTCTCCCGGAGTGAGTATCCGAAGGACCGCCGTACGCCCCTGCTGGGCGATCTTCTCCCGCAGCAGGGGTATCAGACCGGCCCGCAGCAGAGAGGACTTGCCGCTGCCGGACGCCCCGAACACCATGGCGAAAGCGGACCCGCACCCCAGCTCGCTCAGCTCGTCGATCAGCCGGTCCCGGCCGAAGAACAGCTCACGGTCATCCGGCTCGAAGCGCGCGAGGCCACGGTAGGGCGGTGCGGCGTCGGCATCCTCCTCCCTCTCCTCCCCGGCCAGCGCCTCGGCCTCCGCCCACCGTGCCTCCCACGGACCGGGGTCGGCGCCGCAGGCCTGGACGTACGCCCGGAGCACGGCCAACGACGGCAGTCGCTCGCCGCTCGCCGCCTTCGCCAGGGTCGTCACCGAGAAGCCGGCCTTCTTCGCCATGGTCCGGTACGACACGCCACCCGCCGAACGGCGCAGCTCCCGAAGATCGTGGGCGAGTCGCTGCACGGGACCGGCCGCCGGGTCGACCGGTAGTTCGGGGCGCCCCATGGCGAAGCCTCTTTCGCATACAAGAAGAACATGCTGATCAGCAGCACAAGGTACGTTTCGTCCTCCTCGGGCGTGAACCCTTTCCTCCTGTGATGTTCGCGGAGAAGCTGTTCGTACCAGCGGTGCCGAGTTTGTTTCCCTGATGAGAGGAGGGATGGCCGACAACTCCCGGGCCCGGGCCCGCCTCCGGCCGATTCCTGGCCCTCGACGCGCGTCCCGTCGGCCGGACGTACGAGCCGCGCACCTTCGTGAATCAGTGGGCTCACGGCGGTGGCAACAACCAGCGGCTCCGTCTTCCAGGGTCCGTGGCCCGTGCACGCGTCGACACGGTCGAATTCGATGTCGCTGGGTCGCCGGGGCCCGGAGATGAGCGGCAGCGGCCGGTAAGGGCCGAGCCCGCTCAGTGCCTCAGGCACGTCGGGGGCGATCTGGTCCGCCGGTCCCCGCAGATGGACATGCTGCGCACGCGGCACCTCGCGGATCCGACGCCACCCCTGAATCCTTGAACCAGCCTCTGGCCTGGGCCGCGGGAAAACCGACGGCGCAGCGCGGGAAACGATCTCCTCGCACGGTTGCATACCCCCTGACCAGCGCATTCCGTCGGTTCCCCACAGTGCGAAACGGGCTCATCGTGATGACGATGAGCCCGTTTCGGCGTTCCGGGGCCTTGGCCGGCCCCGGTGTGATGATGCTTACACGCGGTCCTGCTCCTCCGGCAGAGCCCGGGGGCCGGACTCAGCCGGCGGCGATGACCGCGGCGAGGCTCACGGCCGCGGGGAGTGCCTGGGCGAAGAGGATGCGGCGGTTGGCGGTGGCCGCGCCGTACACGCCCGCGACGACGATGCAGGACAGGAAGAAGATCTGGACGCGGTAGCCGGTCGGGTCGTCGGCGATCAGACCCCAGACCAGGCCCGCGGCCAGGAAGCCGTTGTAGAGGCCCTGGTTGGCTGCCAGGGGTGCGGTGGAGCGGGCCATGTCGGCGTCGAAGCCGGAGAAGCGGCGGCCAGGGCCGCGCTGCCACAGGAACATCTCCAGCACGAGGATGTAGGCGTGCAGCAGCGCCATCAGGGCGACGAGGACAACAGAGAGCGTATGCATACGGTGATTGTGCCGGTGGGTCGTCCGGGCCGGTCGGGGCGGTCGGACTTTCGGCCAAGCGGCTCGCTTCCCGGCCGGTGAACGGTGACCGTTCACCGGAGGTGGCGGCCTTCGCCTCGGCGCGAGATTGGAGCTCCCCTTTCCCGGGAGCCCACCGATGCCCCCCGAGTCGCTCTCCTTCGTCGCCGGGGTCAGGCCCGGCGGCCCTGCCCTCGCCCCAGCGGCGGCTCGGGGTGACGTCGACGCAGCCCGAGTCGTGGGTGGGTTCGCGGCACGCGTACGCGTAGCGGCCCGCAGCGCTCGACCGGGGCCCTACGCGCGCGTGCTCGTCGGCGCGACTACGCCGCGAGCCGCTGGGCCAGTTGCTTCGCCTTCGCGGCGGCCTCGTCGAGGGCGCGCTCACGCGAGGCCTCGAAGAGCGGGACCAGATCGGCCATCGCCGGGTCGGCCGGGGCCATCGTGAGCTCCGGGACGATGAAGTCGAGGTCGGCGCCGAGGAAGTCGGCCAGCACCGCCGACAGGTAGTTCTGCACGTACTCGTAGCCCGCGCGCGGGGTGCCCGGCCCGTAGGCGCCGCCGCGGCTGGCGACGACCGTGATCGGGGTGCCCTTGACCGACTGGGCGGCGCCCGCCGTACGGCCGAACAGGACCACGTTGTCCAGCCAGGCCTTCAGCGTCGAGGGGATCGTCAGGTTGTACATCGGGGCGCCGATCAGCACCGCGTCCGCACGCTCCAGCTCCTCGATCAGCTTCACGCGTTCCGCGAAGGCGGCGGCCTGCTCGGCGCTGTGCGTGGCCGGATCGGAGAAACCGGCGGTGTGGGCGTCGGCGGTGATGTGCGGCACGGGGTTCGTGGCGAGGTCGCGGTGGATCACCGTGCTCTCGGGGTGCTGTTCCTGCCAGGCGTTGCGGAAGGCGTCGGCGACGGCCCGGGAGGACGAGGCGTCGGCCGGGAAGACGGAGGAGTCGATGTGCAGGAGCGTGGCCATGAGGGTCTCCAAAGGAACCGAGGAAGGGAAGCGACTGAAAATTTGTACTCGACTATGGATAACACAGGTACTTACTTTTTTTCATCCCCGTACGGGAGGGCAGTACCCTGAAGGGCATGGCGGGTGACATGGCGGGTGAGCAGAGTCACGACGTAGGGGCGTGCAAGCGGGTCGACGAGGGGATCACCCAGGTCTTCCAGCTGCTCGGCAAGCGTTGGACGGGCCCGATCGTGTCCGTCCTGACCGCGGGGCCCGCGTACTTCGTCGCCCTGCGCCGGGCGATCCCCGGCATCAGCGAACGCATGCTCTCCGACCGGCTCACCGAACTCGCCGCCGCGGGACTGGTGGTGCGCGAGGTCTATGAGGGGCCGCCGCTGCGGGTGGTCTACCGGCTGACGGAGGCGGGCGCCGCGCTGGAGCCCGCGCTGATCGAGCTGGGCGGGTGGGCGAAGACGTACCTGGGGGACGGCGCGGGGAGCCGCTGAGGTCGGTCCTCCGGGAGGACGTTCCGCAGCCGCCCGCTGCTCCAGGCTTCTGCAGCAGGGCTTCCAGCCGCGTTTCCAGCCGGGTTCCCAGCCGCGTTTCCTGGTTTTCCACAGCCTGCTCGGTTGGCGCCGTGGAGTTGTCCACAGGGCCTGACGCGTTTCGGCCACCGGCTGTAACGTCGGCACGAGTTGATGTTCGTGTTGGCGGTAGTGCGTGAGCGGGGGAGGCGGTCGAGATGACCGAGGTCGGTGCGGGTGCTGCGACGGAGGCGGCCTCGGTGGTGTCGGAGTCGCCTTCGGAGGCGCCGGCGGCATCCGCGGCGCGTCGGCTGCCCCGGGTGCGCGGTTTCGCCGAGTGGCCCGGCGGTGGCTCACCCAAGGAGGAGGGCAAGGCGCTGCGCGGGCGGGTGCCGCGCGGCGATCACGCCCTTCTCGATCTCGACGCCGCCCGCCCCGACGCCGTGGCCGCCGTCGAGGAGTCCAACCTGGGCCGGCTTGCCGACCTCACCCCCATCAGGGTCGGCCGGATGGCGGCGACCCCCTTCGCGTTTCTGCGGGGCTCGGCGGGACTCATGGCGTACGACCTCGCCCGCACCCCCATGACCCAGATCCGCGCCCAGATCTGCGGTGACGCGCACGCGGCCAACTTCGGCCTGTACGGCGATCCGCGCGGCGGCCTGATCATCGATCTGAACGACTTCGACGAGACGCTGTACGGCCCCTGGGAGTGGGACCTCAAGCGGCTCGCCACCTCGCTCGTGCTGGCGGGCCGGGAGGCGGGCGCCGACGAGGACGCGTGCCGCAAGGCGGCGCACGACACGGTCGGCGCCTACCGGCGCACCATGCGACTGCTGGCCAAGCTCTCGGTGCTGGACGCGTGGAACGCGATCGCGGACGAGGAGCTCGTCTCCCACACCGACGCCCATGATCTGCTCGGCACGCTTGAGCGGGTCGCGGAGAAGGCGCGGGCCAACACCAGCGGTCGCTTCGCGGCGAAGTCGACGGAGCCGACCGAGGACGGCGGCCGCCGGTTCGTCGACGCTCCGCCCGTGCTGCGCCGGGTTCCGGACGCGGAGGCGGCCGCGGTGGCGGCGTCGCTGGAGAGCTACGTCGCCACGCTCTCCGAGGACCGCCACCCCCTCCTGTCCCGGCACTCGGTGCACGACGTGGCGTTCCGCGTGGTGGGTACGGGCAGCGTGGGCACCCGCTCCTACGTCGTCCTGCTCCTGGACCACCGGGGAGAGTCGTTGATCCTCCAGGTCAAGGAGGCCCGCCCGTCGGCCCTGCTCCCGCACCTGGTGACGGCCGGTTTCGAGGTGCCGAAGGCGGAGCACGAGGGGCGGCGCGTGGTCCTCGGCCAGAAGCGCATGCAGGTGGTCAGCGACGTCCTGCTGGGCTGGACGACGGTCGACGGACTCCCCTTCCAGGTCCGCCAGTTCCGCAACCGCAAGGGCAGCGTCGACCCGGCAGCCCTGGCCGCCGACCAGATAGACGACTACGCCCGCATGACCGGCGCCCTCCTGGCCCGGGCCCACTCCCACAGCGCCGACCCCCGACTGGTCTCCGGCTACTGCGGCAAGAACGAGGAACTGGACGAGGCGATCGCCACGTTCGCCGTCAACTACGCCGACCGCACGGAGGCCGACCACAGCGCGCTGGTCACGGCGGTTCGGGCGGGGCGGGTCGCGGCGGAGGTCGGGGTGTGACCTGGTGCGGACGTGCGGTCGGGGTGCGTGCGGTGACTGGCCGACGATAGGGGGGCCGCGCCTCTCGATGCCGGTCGCACCATTCAGCCCGTGCGGCGCTCGTGGAGGAGGCCCCTTCAGGGCCGAAGCGGGGTCTGGGGCGGCAGCCCCAGCAGGCCAGCGAGCCCCAGCAGGCCAGCGACAACGCCGGTGCTGTCCGTGCGGGCGGTGCCCGCGCCTCGGCTCAGCTGACGCAGTCCCCTACGCTGGTCGGGTGACGACGCCCGAAGCTGAGCAGTCCCAGGCCGAGCCCGCTGGTGCGGGCACGCACGGTGGTGCCGAGGTGCCCGCAGGCGGAGCCGATCAGGGTGGTGAGGCGCAGGTGACGGCCGAGGACGGGGCCGAGCGGCCCGAGGAGCGGCTGGAGCGGGCCGTGCGGGCCGCCGAGCAGGCGTTGATCGAGTACGAGATCGCCGTGGAGACCTTCCGCGTCGAGGTGGAGAACTTCTCCCGACTGCACCACCAGAAGCTCGGCCCGATGTACGCCCGCCTCGACGAGCTGGACGCCCGGATCGCCGAGGCCACGGCCGCCCGCACCGGTGACCCCGAGGACATCCGCAAGGCCGACGAGGCCCGCGCCCGGGTGCTGCCCATGCCCGGCGTCGAGGAGCTGTTCCACGGCTGGATGGACAGCGAGGGGCTGTCCCCGGAGGCCGCCGCGATGCTCACGGAGCAGCCGGTACGGCCGCCGCAGCGGGTGCGCCCCAGTGACGAGGCCCGCAAGCTCTACCGCGAGCTGGCCCGCAAGGCCCACCCCGATCTCGCCCAGGAAGCGGCCGAGCGTTCCCGGCGCGAGGAGTTCATCACCCGGGTCAACGCGGCGTACTCCCGAGGCGACGAGGCGCTGCTGCGGGAGCTGGCCGAGGAGTGGGCCGCGGGCCCCGTGCCCGCGGAGCAGGGCCCCACCCCAGCCGAGGAGCTCTACGCCCGCCTCGAATGGCTCGCCCAGCGCAAGGAACTGCTCACCCTGGTCGCGAAGGAGCTGGAGGACGGCGCGATCGGCGCGATGCTCCGCCTCGCCCCGGACGACCCCGACCGTCTGCTGGATGAGATCGCCGAGCAACTCCTGGCCCAGGTGGCGGAGAGGGAAGCAGAACTGGCGGCCCTGCTCGGATAGGGGGCGGCAAACGCCCCCAGGGGCGCGGGGAACTGCGTGACCGGCCACAACGAGGCCCGCACTCTCCAGACGGCGGACACCACCCTCCCCCTAGGAGCCCCGGTCAGCCGGCGCAGCGTTCAGGTAGCGTCGTAGCCATGAATTTCGGATCTGCCGTGCCGACGGTCGAGGTCACCGACCTCAAGGACGACGACTTCCTCCTGGACGTCCGCGAGGACGACGAGTGGCAGGCGGGCCACGCCGAAGGCGCCCTGCACATCCCGATCAGCGAGTTCGTCGCCCGCTACGGCGAGCTGACCGAGGCCGCCCCGCAGGACGGCCGCGTCCATGTCATCTGTCGCTCTGGTGGCCGTTCGGCGCAGGTGGCGATGTACCTCGTCCAGCAGGGCGTCGACGCCGTGAACGTCGACGGCGGCATGCAGGTGTGGGCGGCGGTGGGACGTCCCGTGGTGAACGACGAGGGACAGTCCGGGTACGTGCTGTAGGGGCATCCACCGCCCGCCCGCTGTCCGCGGGTCAGCCGAGCGGATGCGCCGCCAGCAGTTCCCCCAGCGCCTCCTCGTGGGCCGCCGCGGGGCCGAGCGCCAGTTCCAGGTGCTTGGCCCAGGCGTGGTAGCGGTGCAGCGGGTAGTCGACGTCGGCGCCGAAGCCGCCGTGCAGATGCTGGGCCGTCTGCACCACCCGCCGTACGCCCTCCGAGGCCCAGATCTTGGCCACGGCCACGTCCGCGGATGCGGGCAGCGAACCCGGTGCTCCCGAGGCGATCCGCCAGGCGGCCTGCCACAGGGTGGCCTCCATCGCGCGCAGGTCGATGAACCGGTCGGCGGCCTGCACGGCGACGGCCTGGAACGTGGCGATCGGATGCCCGAACTGCTCCCGCTTGCCCGCGTAGTCCGAGGTCATCCCCAGCACCCGCTCACCCAGCCCGAGCGCCAGCGCACACGTCCCCGTGGCCAGCAGCTCCCGCAGCCACTCCCAGGCGCCCTCGGCGTCGATGACGTCCCGCGCCGCGAGCCCCACCGAGTCCAGCCGCAGCTCCCCCAGCCGCTCCCCGCTGGTCGAGAACTGCTCACCGAGCGACACCCCCGGCGCGCCGCGCGGCACCAGCGCGAGGACGGTCCGGTCGGCGGCCGTACGGGCCGGGACGACGACGAGATCGGCGTCGTACGCCCAGGCCACGGCGGTCTGCACGCCGTCCAGCAGCCACCGGCCACCGTCCTGCCGGGCGGTCACCGCGAGCTCGGCCGGGTCGTGGCCGGTGCGGCCGTGCGCGGCGACCGTCAGCACGACCTCGCCGCGCCCCGACCGGGAGAGCAGCTCGGACTTCAGTTCGGGGCCGCCGTACGCCTGGACGGCGGCCACTGCGGCGCTGTTCTCCAGCAGCGGCACCCGGGCCAGCACCTTCGCCGACTCCCGCAGCACGAGGCAGAGTGCGACGGCGTCCAGGCCGGCCCCGCCGTACTCCTCCGCGAGCAGCAGGCTCAGCAGGTCCGCGTCCGCGAGTCGGCTCCACAGCGGGCGGTCGAAGTCCTCGGCGACGGCACCCGGCGTGAGCGCCGGGGAGGGCACCGCGTCCGGCGCGACCCCGGCGAACACCCCGCGCGCCGCCTCGGCCGCCGCCTGCTGCTCCTCGGTGAAGGTGAAGTCCACGGTCCCTGCCCTTCCACACGCACGGCGATCTGAAGGTATCGATCCGACGGTGTAGATCCGACGGTGTAGATCTGACGGTGTAGATCTGAGGTGCAGATCTGACGGAGCGTCAAGATAGAACAGGTTCTAGAAGAAGGGAATGCTCCGCGTACGGGCTCGTAGGACCCCCGTAAGGTGTGGGCAACGTGGGCCCGGAAGGGGCTGTGCCCGGCGGGTGGGCCTGAGTACCGTTCCCGTGCGAGAGCTGAGGGCGGACGGACCGGAACCGGAATCGGGGAACAAGCGGAAATGGCAGACGCGCACGACGCAGGCTCGGCCGCCCGGCACGGGTCGGACGAGGAGCCGCAGGACGCCCCGACCGCCGTCGCGTCCCCGCCCGCTCCTCCTGCCGTCGCCGCCGCTCCCGTCCCGCAGCTCCCCGAACCACGCACCGGCGTGGCCGCCCTCTCCCTGCGGTACCAGATCGGCGCCGCGCTCGCCCTCGCGGTCGTGGCCATAGCCGTCTGCGTCCACATAGGCATGGTCTTCCTGCACGTCGCGCCGCCGAACACGGTCACCAAGCAGCACGGCAAGGCCATCGACGACTGGATATACCCGGAGTTCGAACAGAACTGGAAGCTGTTCGCTCCCAACCCGCTCCAGCAGAACATCGCCGTTCAGGTCCGCGCCGAGGTGGGCACGGCCGACGGCGGCACCCGCACCACCGGCTGGTACGACCTGTCGGCCCAGGACGGCCGGGCCATCGACGGCAATCTGCTGCCCAGCCACACCCAGCAGAACGAGCTGCGCCGGGCCTGGGACTTCTTCGTCGCCACGCACGACGCCCAGAACCGCCCCGTGGGCCTGCGCGGCGCCCTGTCCGAGACATATCTGCGGCACATAGTGGAGCTGCGCCTGGACCGGGCGAACGCGGCCGGCGACGGCGGCGTCGTCGAACGTGTCCAGGTCCGCTCCCGCACCACCAATGTGCGGCCGCCGAAGTGGAGCGACGAGCAGGTCTCGGACAAGCCGACCGACCGGATCCTGCCCTGGTGGTCCGTACCGGCGGAGAAGGCCGATGGTGCGGGCGGGGCGGGTGCCCTGCGCGAGGCCGAGGAGGGCGTCCGGTGAACCGCTTCGCCCTCGCGATCTCCGCGGCCATCGCCCGGGTCACCGAGTCCGCCCTCGGCCCCTACCAGACGGCCGTCATCCGCATCGGCTTCACCGCCACCTGGCTGCTGTTCCTGCTGCGCGAGTTCCCCCACCGCCAGGAGCTGTACGGACCCGACGGCCCCTGGGACTTCGACCTCGCCCAGCAGCTGATCGGCACGAACGGCTCCTTCACCGCCCTGATCTGGTCGAGCAGCCAGTTCTGGTTCGAGAGCGTCTACGCCCTCGCCGTGCTGACCAGCGTGCTGCTGCTGCTCGGCTGGCGCACCCGCACGATGTCCGTGCTGTTCATGGTGGGCGTGCTCTCGCTGCAGAACCGCTCCATCTTCATGGGCGACGGCGGCGACAACGTCCTGCACCTGATGTGCGTCTACCTCGTGTTCACACGCTGCGGCCAGGTCTGGTCGCTGGACGAGCGCCGGGCCCGGCTCGCGCGTGAGGCACACGCGCGTGGCGAGCGGGACAGGCCCGACCGGATCGGTCCGATCCTGTGGGGCGTGCTCGGGTTGGCGCTGGTCGCGGTCACCGCGACGGGCCGCCTGGACGGCGACCTGACCGTGCCGGTGATCCTGTGGGGTGTCTGGCTGGCGCAGGCCGTGTGGTGGTTCGTGGGCCGCCGTGCGGTGACCGCCGAGCCCCGCATCCTGCTCGACGTCGTCGGCAACATCGTGCACAACGGCGCCCTGCTGGTGATCATGGCCGAGGCGTGTCTGATCTACGCGACCGCCGGCTGGTACAAGATCCAGGGCTCCCGCTGGCAGGACGGCACCGCCGTCCACTACCCGCTCCACCTCGACTACTTCTCGCCCTGGCCCGCCCTCGCCGAGCTGCTGTCGTCCAGTGGCCTGATGGTGATGCTCATCACCTACGGCACGGTCATCGTGCAGGTCGCCTTCCCGTTCACCCTGTTCAACCGGCGGGTCAAGAACGTCCTGCTCGCCGCGATGATCACCGAGCACGCCGTGATCGCGGTCGTCCTCGGACTGCCGTTCTTCTCCCTGGCGATGATCGCCGCGGACGCGGTCTTCCTGCCGACGACGTTCCTGCGCCGGCTCGGCGGCTGGGCGGCACGCGCGCGGGGCGGCCTGTCGCGGCTGCTGCGGCGCGGCGACGACCGTACGGAGCTTCCCGGACCGCGCACCCCGGAGAACCCCGAGCACGCGCACGTAGGCTTCACGGCATGACCGTGACCTCCTGGAACCGGCTTGCCGGCACCTCGGTGCTGCTCGACGGCTTCCATGCCCTCAAGCACGCCGTGCGCTTCGGCGCCGAGGTCCCGGTGGCGGTCGCCGTCGACCGGGAGGCCGCGCTCGCCCTCGCCGACGAACTGGCGCCGGACGTACGCGGCGCCCTCGACGCGCTCCTGACCGAGGTCCCGGAGTCGACGTACACGTCCCTGGTGCCGCGCCCGCACCCCACGGCCGTGGCCGCCCTGGCGGTACGTCCGTCCCGAGCCGCCAACCTCGAGAGGCTGGCGCACATCCCGCGCACCGCGCCTGTCGTGGTCCTCGACCACCCTCGCAACCTCGGCAACGCGGGCGCGGTGATCCGCCTGGCCGCCGGCTTCGGCGCGACCGGCGTGGTCACCACCGGCACGCTGGACCCCTGGCATCCCACGGTCGTGCGCGGTGGGGCGGGCCTGCACTTCGCTACGGCCGTGGAACGGCTGACGGTTGAGGAGCTGCCACCCGGGCCCCTCTTCGCCCTGGACCCCGAGGGCGACGACATCCGGGGCATCAAGCTCCCGGACGACGCCGTCCTCGCCTTCGGCTCCGAGCGCAGCGGCTTGTCGGCCGAACTGCGCGCGCGTGCCGACCACTTGCTGTCCCTGCCGATGCGCCCCCAGGTCTCCAGCTACAACCTGGCCACCAGCGTGGCGATGACCCTGTACCACTGGAGTCTCACCGGGGGCGCTTTCCGGACCCCGGACAGTCCCTAGGCCTCCCGGCGCACCTCGACGACCCGGAACCGGTTCGCCACGAACGCCCCGTCGCACAGCGCCGAGTTGGCGGCAGGGTTGCCGCCCGACCCGTGGAAGTCGGAGAACGCCGCGGTCTGGTTCACGTACACCCCGCCCGTGAGGTTCAGTGAGAGCTGCGCCGCCTCCTCCAGGCAGACCTCCTGGACCGCGCCCTCGACCTCGTCGTCGGTCGTGTACGCCCCGACCGTCATCGCCCCCTTCTCGCGCACGGTCCGCCGCAGCAGCTCCACCGCGTCCGACGCCGAGTCGACGGCCACGGCGAACGACACCGGGCCGAAGCACTCGCTCATGTACGCGGCCTCGTCGTCCGGCTTCGCCCCGTCCAGCTTGACGATCACCGGTGTACGGACCACCGCGTCGGGGAACTCCGGGTTGGCGATCTCCCGGGAGGCGAGCGCGACCTCACCGAGGCCGGCGGCGGCCTCCAGACGGGCCTTGACGTCCGGGTTGACGATCGCGCCGAGCAGCGCGTTCGCGCGGGCGTCGTCGCCGAGGAGGCCGTCGACCGAGCGGGCCAGGTCGGCGACGACCTCGTCGTAGGTCTTGGGGCCCTCGTCGGTGCGGATGCCGTCGCGGGGGACGAGCAGGTTCTGCGGGGTGGTGCACATCTGGCCGCTGTACAGGGACAGCGAGAAGGCCAGGTTGGACAGCATCCCCTTGTAGTCGTCCGTCGAGTCGACGAGGACCGAGTTGACCCCGGCCTTCTCCGTGTAGACCTGTGCCTGGCGGGCGTTGGACTCCAGCCAGTCGCCGAAGGACGTGGAGCCGGTGTAGTCGATGATCCGGATCTCGGGGCGGGTGGCGAGGGTCTTGGCGATGCCCTCGCCGGGCCGCTCGGCGGCCAGCGCGACCAGGTTCGGGTCGAAGCCCGTCTCGGCGAGCACCTGCCGCGCGACCTGCACGGTCAGCGCGAGCGGCAGCACCGCGCGCGGGTGGGGCTTGACCAGGACCGCGTTGCCGGTGGCGAGGGACGCGAACAGACCGGGGTAGCCGTTCCACGTCGGGAAGGTGTTGCAGCCGATGACCAGCGCGATCCCGCGCGGGACCGGCGTGAACCGCTTGTTCAGCGCGAGCGGGTCACGCTTGCCCTGCGGCTTGGTCCACTCCGCGGTGTCGGGCGTGCGGACCTGCTCGACGTACGCGTACGCCACCGCCTCCAGGCCGCGGTCCTGCGCGTGCGGGCCGCCCGCCTGGAACGCCATCATGAAGGCCTGGCCGGAGGTGTGCATGACCGCGTGCGCGAACTCGTGCGTCCGGTCGCTGATCCGCTTGAGAATCTCCACACAGACCACCGCGCGGATCTCCGCGCCCGCGTCCCGCCACGCGCGCATGCCGGACTTCATGGCCGGCAGCAGCTCGTCGACGTTCGCGTGCGGGTACTCGACGCCCAGCTCGATGCCGTACGGGGAGACCTCGCCGCCCACGAAGCCGTCCGTGCCGGGCTGGCCGAGGTCGAGGCGGGTGCCGAGGAGGGCGTCGAAGGCGGCCTTGCCCGCCGCCATGTCCAGGCTGCCGTTCTCGCCGTAGGCCTTGGGGTGCTCGGGGTGCGGGGACCAGTAGGCGCGGGTGCGGATCGCCTCCAGCGCCTGGTCGAGGGTCGGCCGGTGCTTGGCGATCAGCTCGTGGGCGGTCAGTTCGGCGGCCATGCGGGACCAACTCCTCGTTTCCAGAGCTCTCCGTCGAGCTCATGACCTGGGCAGAAACATGGGCAGGAACAGCCAGTCAGAGTTAGAGTAACCGAACGATCGGTCGGTTCAAGGGGGTCCGCCGCATCTGTGGAAAACCCCGTGCGGGAGGATCGCGCACATGACAGCACTCGACCTCAGCAGCCCCGTGGCCGTTGTCGGCACCGGCACCATGGGCCAGGGCATCGCCCAGGTCGCGTTGGTCGCGGGCCATCCCGTACGGCTGTACGACGCCGCACCCGGGCGCGCCCGTGCCGCGGCCGACGCGATCGGCGCCCGGCTCGACCGGCTCGTCGAGAAGGACCGACTCACCGGCGCCGACCGCGACGCCGCCCGTGCCCGGCTGCTGCCCGCCGAGTCGCTCGCCGATCTCGCGGACTGCGCCCTGGTCGTCGAGGCGGTCCTGGAGCGCCTGGACGTCAAGCAGGAGCTGTTCCGGGAGCTGGAGGGCATCGTCGGCGAGGACTGTCTGCTCGCCACGAACACCTCGTCCCTGTCCGTCACGGCCATCGGCGGCGCCCTGCGCCTGCCCGGCCGCTTCGTGGGCCTGCACTTCTTCAACCCGGCCCCGCTGCTCCCCCTCGTCGAGGTCGTCTCCGGGTTCGCCACGGACGTCACGTACGCCACGCGCGCGTACGAGACGGCACGGGCCTGGGGCAAGACGCCGGTCGCCTGCGCCGACACCCCCGGCTTCATCGTCAACCGCATCGCCCGGCCCTTCTACGCCGAGGCCTTCGCCGTCCACGAGGCGCAAGGAGCGGACCCGGCCACCATCGACGCCGTGCTGCGCGAGTGCGGCGGTTTCAAGATGGGCGCGTTCGAGCTGACCGACCTCATCGGGCAGGACGTCAACGAATCCGTCACGCACTCCGTGTGGCAGGCCTTCTTCCAGGACGTCCGCTTCACGCCCTCGCTCGCCCAGCGCCGCCTGGTCGAGTCCGGCCGGCTCGGCCGCAAGAGCGGGCAGGGCTGGTACGACTACGCCGAGGACGCCGAGCCCGACGAGCCGCACACCGCGGAGAAGGCATCCCCACCCGCCTACGTCGTCGCCGAGGGCGACCTGGGCCCCGCCGCCGAGCTGCTGTCCCTGATCCGCGAGGCGGGCATTCCGGTGCGCGAGGAGGAAGAGGACCACGGCACCCGCCTGGTGCTGCCCGGCGGCGGCCAGCTCGCGCTCGCCGACGGCCAGACGTCGGTGGAGTTCCGGGACGTCGTCTACTTCGACCTCGCCCTCGACTACCGCAGGGCCACCCGGATCGCCCTGTCCGCCTCCCAGGACACCTCGCCGCAGACCCTCGCCGAGGCCATCGGCCTCTTCCAGGCGCTCGGCAAGCGGGTCAGCGTCATCGGCGACGTCCCCGGCATGATCGTCGCCCGTACGGTCGCCCGGATCGTCGACCTCGCGCACGACGCCGTCGCCAAGGGCGTGGCCACCGAGGAGGACATCGACACCGCGATGCGCCTGGGTGTGAACTACCCGCTCGGCCCCTTCGAGTGGAGCCGCAGGCTCGGCCGCAACTGGGCGTACGCCCTCCTGGACGACCTGCACCTGCGCGACCCCTCGGGGCGCTACGCGCCGTCCCTCGCGCTGTACCGCCACGCGTACGCCTCCGACAAGCGGGAGGGCAACACCTCATGACCACCGCCAAGCGCGACACGTACACCCCGGAGACGTTGCTCTCCGTCGCCGTGCAGGTCTTCAACGAACGCGGCTACGACGGCACCTCCATGGAGCACCTCTCCAAGGCGGCCGGCATCTCCAAGTCGTCGATCTACCACCACGTCACGGGCAAGGAGGAGCTGCTGCGCCGCGCCGTCAGCCGGGCGCTGGACGGGCTCTTCGGAATCCTCGACGAGGAACACGCGCGCGTGGGCCACGCCGCCGACCGCCTGGAGTACGTCGTCCGGCGCATGGTCGAGGTGCTCATAACCGACCTGCCGTACGTCACGCTGCTGCTGCGCGTCCGCGGCAACACCGACACCGAGCGGTGGGCCCTGGAGCGGCGCCGCGACTTCGACCACCAGGTCGCCGAACTGCTGAAGGCCGCCGCCGCGGACGGCGAGGTGCGCGCCGACGTGGAGGTACGCCTCGCGACCCGGCTCGTCTTCGGAATGATCAATTCCATCGTGGAGTGGTACCGCCCGGACGGCCGCGGCATGAACGAGCGCGAGGTCGCCGACACGGTGGTGCGGCTGGTCTTCGGGGGCCTGCGGCAGGCCGACTGACCAGCGCTGCCGGTGCGGAGGCCCGAGTACGCGCGCGTTCCCGGTGAGCCCAGCTTCCTCAGGGCCGCGGGGAACTGCGCGACCAGCCACGAGGGCGCCGCAGACGAATGACGGCGGAAAGCGTGCGCTCCTGCCCCTGCCGGCCGTGGTGCTCATGGCTATGGCGATGGCCTCGGGCTGCCCCGGGGCGGGTGGTCAGCCCTGTGGCTCCAGGTCCTCCTCCTCGAACACCAGCAACGTGCGGGTGCTGAGGACCTCCGGGATCGCCTGGAGCCGGGTGAGGACCAGCTCGCGCAGCGCCCGGTTGTCGGGGGTGTGCACCAGGAGCAGTACGTCGAAGTCGCCGCCCACCAGGGCGATGTGCGAGGCGCCGGGCAGCTGGCGGAGCTGCTCGCGGACCGTGCGCCAGGTGTTCTGGACGATCTTGAGGGTGATGTACGCCGACGTCCCGTGACCCGCGCGCTCGTGGTTGACGCGGGCGCCGAAACCGCGGATGACGCCGTCCTCGACGAGACGGTTGATGCGTGCGTAGGCGTTGGCGCGGGAGACGTGGACCCGCTCGGCGACCGACCGTATCGACGCGCGGCCGTCCGCCTGGAGCATCTGGAGGATGTCCTGATCGATGGCGTCGAGCGGGCGCGCCGGTGGCAGGGGGACGCTGCCGTCCGGGCTCTCGGGCATGCTGTCGGCCATTTGTTCAGGCGCCATGTCCCCCCACCTTCCTGCCGTGGACGTACTGCGTTCATTGGAGGCTGTGGAGAACCGTTTGTCCACAGCCTGAGGGTGCCTGTAGCCAAAATGTGCCGACGACCGAACAATCGGTAGGTGAGGCGCGTCACCGAAGCCGCGCCTCCCGTAGCCGCTCCCACGAGGAGGTGCCGTCATGACGGTCATGGAGCAGCGAGGTGCCTACCGGCCCTCGCCGCCGCCCGCCTGGCAGCCCCGTATGGACCCCGCGCCGCTGCTGCCCGACGCCGAGCCCTACCGCGTCCTCGGCACCGAGGCGGCCACGAAGGCCGACCCGGACCTGCTGCGCCGGCTGTACGCCGAGCTGGTGCGCGGGCGCCGGTACAACGCGCAGGCGACCGCGCTCACGAAGCAGGGCCGCCTCGCGGTGTATCCGTCGAGCACCGGCCAGGAGGCCTGCGAGGTCGCCGCCGCGCTGGCGCTCGAGGACCGCGACTGGCTGTTCCCCAGCTACCGCGACACCCTCGCCGCCGTGGCCCGCGGACTGGACCCCGTGCAGGCCCTGACCCTGCTGCGCGGCGACTGGCACACCGGCTACGACCCGTACGAGCACCGCGTGGCCCCCCTGTGCACGCCGCTCGCCACCCAGCTCCCGCACGCCGTCGGCCTCGCGCACGCCGCCCGCCTCAAGGGCGACGACGTGGTCGCGCTCGCCATGGTCGGTGACGGCGGCACCAGCGAGGGCGACTTCCACGAGGCGCTGAACTTCGCCGCCGTATGGCAGGCGCCGGTCGTCTTCCTCGTCCAGAACAACGGCTTCGCGATCTCCGTCCCGCTCGCCAAGCAGACCGCGGCCCCGTCGCTGGCCCACAAGGCCGTCGGCTACGGCATGCCCGGCCGCCTGGTCGACGGCAACGACGCGGCCGCCGTGCACGAGGTGCTGAGCGACGCCGTACGGCACGCCCGCGCGGGCGGCGGCCCCACGCTGATCGAGGCCGTCACCTACCGCATCGACGCCCACACCAACGCAGACGACGCGACCCGCTACCGCGGCGACTCCGAGGTCGAGACCTGGCGCGGGCACGACCCGATCGCCCTCCTGGAGCACGAGCTGACCGGGCGCGGCCTTCTCGACGAGGCCGGCATCCAGGCCGCCCGGGAAGCCGCCGAGACCATGGCCGCCGACCTGCGTGAACGCATGAACCAGGACCCGGTGCTCGACCCGATGGACCTGTTCACCCACGTATACGCCGAGCCCACCCCGCAACTGCTCGAACAGCAGGCCCAGTTGAAGGCCGAGCTCGACGCCGAGCACGACTCCCACGGGGGTGCGCACCGATGACCACCGTCGCCGTCAAGCCGGCCACCATGGCGCAGGCCCTCACACGCGCGATGCGCGACGCCATGGCGGCCGACCCGTCCGTGCACGTCATGGGCGAGGACGTCGGCACCCTCGGCGGCGTCTTCCGCGTCACCGACGGACTCGCCAAGGAGTTCGGCGAGGACCGCTGCACGGACACCCCGCTGGCCGAGGCGGGGATCCTGGGCACCGCGGTGGGCATGGCCATGTACGGACTGCGCCCGGTCGTGGAGATGCAGTTCGACGCGTTCGCCTACCCGGCGTTCGAACAGCTCATCTCGCACGTCTCCCGCACCCGCAACCGCACGCGCGGCAAGATGCCGCTCCCGATCACGATCCGCGTCCCCTACGGCGGCGGCATCGGCGGCGTCGAGCACCACAGCGACTCCTCCGAGGCGTACTACATGGCGACTCCGGGGCTCCATGTCGTCACGCCCGCGACCGTCGCCGACGCCTACGGACTGCTGCGCGCCGCCATCGCCTCCGACGACCCGGTGGTCTTCCTGGAGCCCAAGCGGCTGTACTGGTCGAAGGACACCTGGAACCCGGAGGACCCGCCGAGCGTTGAACCGATCGGCCGCGCGGTGGTGCGGCGCTCGGGGAGGAGCGCCACGCTCATCACGTACGGACCGTCCGTGCCCGTCTGCCTCGAAGCCGCCGAGGCGGCCCGGGACGAGGGCTGGGACCTGGAGGTCGTCGACCTGCGCTCGCTGGTGCCGTTCGACGACGAGACGGTCGCCGCCTCGGTACGGCGGACCGGACGGGCGGTCGTCGTACACGAGTCGGGCGGGTTCGGCGGACCGGGAGGGGAGATCGCGGCCCGGGTCACGGAGCGCTGCTTCCACCACCTGGAGGCGCCGGTGCTGCGCGTGGCCGGGTTCGACATCCCTTATCCGCCGCCGATGCTGGAGCGTCACCACCTGCCCGGCGTGGACCGGATCCTGGACGCCGTGGGGCGTCTGCAGTGGGAGGCGGAGAGCTGATGGCACAGGTGCTGGAGTTCAAGCTCCCCGATCTCGGGGAGGGGCTCACCGAGGCGGAGATCGTCCGCTGGCTGGTCGAGGTCGGTGACGTCGTCGCCGTCGACCAGCCGGTCGTCGAGGTGGAGACGGCCAAGGCGATGGTCGACATTCCCTGCCCCTACGCCGGAGTGGTCACGGCCCGGTTCGGCGAGGAGGGCACGGAGCTGCCCGTCGGGGCGCCGCTGATCACGGTCGCGGTGGGCGCGCCCGCCGCCGAGGGCGAGACCGAGGGCTCAGGGAACGTGCTGGTGGGCTACGGCACCTCCGAGGCACCGGCCCGGCGCCGCAGGGTGCGGCCGGCCACCCCGACGCCGCCCGCCGCCCAGCCGGCGAACGGCGCCGCCACGCGCGAGGCCACCCCGCCCGCCGAGAGTGTGGCGCGCCCCCTCGGCACGGCGGCGGGGCACGGCCCTGAAGGGCATGGCAGGTACACCGCACCGGGCGCCGACGAGGAGACCCGGGGCGAGGGCCCCGTGCCCGTGATCTCCCCGCTCGTGCGCCGCCTCGCCCGCGAGCACGGCCTGGATCTGCGGGAGTTGCACGGCTCCGGGCCGGACGGGCTCATCCTTCGGGCCGACGTCGAGTACGCGCTGCGCGCCGCCGAGGCGCATGGCCGCACCGCGCCGCCCGCCGCCGAGCCGCACCCGCGCGTGCCGTCGACGCCCACCTCGGCCGTGCCGCCCGCGCAGCCCCCTGTCCGCTCCTCCGCCGCCCCGGCCGGCCTGCGCGTCCCCCTCAAGGGCATCCGCGGCGCCGTCGCCGACAAGCTCTCCCGCAGCCGGCGGGAGATCCCGGACGCCACCTGCTGGGTGGACGCCGACGCGACGGAACTCATGCGGGCGCGCACCGCGATGAACGCCGCGGGCGGGCCGAAGATCTCCCTGATCGCCCTGCTGGCCCGGATCTGCACCGCCGCCCTGGCCCGGTTCCCCGAGCTGAACTCCACGGTCGACATGGAGGCCAGGGAGGTCGTCCAACTCGACCAGGTGCACCTCGGATTCGCCGCGCAGACCGACCGCGGACTCGTCGTCCCGGTCGTACGGGACGCGCACGCGCGTGACGCCGAGTCGCTGACCGCGGAGTTCGCCCGGCTGACCGAGGCGGCCCGCACCGGCACCCTCAGCCCGGCGGAACTCACCGGCGGCACCTTCACGCTGAACAACTACGGTGTGTTCGGCGTCGACGGCTCCACGCCTATCATCAACCACCCCGAGGCCGCGATGCTCGGCGTCGGCCGCATCATCCCCAAGCCGTGGGTGCACGAGGGCGAGCTTGCGGTCCGGCAGGTCGTCGAGCTCGCGCTCACCTTCGACCACCGGGTCTGCGACGGCGGCACGGCGGGCGGCTTCCTGCGCTATGTGGCGGACTGCGTCGAACACCCGGCGGTGCTGCTGCGCACGCTGTGAGGGATCCCCCCGGGGCCGCCGCCTCCCTTGCGTTCCCTGTGATCGCTGAGGCACGCATACTCGGGGGGTGACCGCGTACGAACCGATGGGCGCACAGGACGCCGCCGCTGCCGGACACGACATCGCGTACGACGCCGTCGTGCTCGCCGGGGGCGGCGCGCGGCGGCTCGGCGGTGTGGACAAGCCCGGTGTGCGGGTGGGCGGGCGCCCGCTGCTCGACCGGGTGCTCGCCGCCTGCGCCGACGCGCGGAGCACCGTCGTCGTAGCCGAGCCCCGGTCGACCGCGCGAGCGGTGACCTGGGCCCGAGAGGACCCGCCCGGCGGCGGTCCGCTCGCAGCCCTGGACGCCGGGCTCCGGCACACCACCGCGGAGCAGGTCGTCGTCCTCTCGGCCGACCTGCCCTTCCTCGACGAGCGCACGGTACGACGGCTGCTTGCCGCGCTGCTCACCAGCGGCGCCGACGGCGCGCTGCTCACCGACGCCGACGGCCGCGACCAACCCCTCGTCGCCGCCTACCGCGCGCCCGTACTGCGCCGCGAACTGGCCGCGCTCACACGGGATGACGACGGCCTCACCGGCCTTCCCCTGCGCCGGCTGACCGGCGCGCTCGGTCTCACCCGCGTCCCCGACCCCGTCGCGTCGTTCGACTGCGACACCTGGGACGACATCGCCACCGCCAGGGCACGCATCAGGGAGCATGGGCACGTGTTGGATGAATGGATTTCCGCAGTCAAGGACGAACTGGGCCTGGACCTCGACGTCGACACCAAGCTGCTGCTGGACCTCGCCCGCGACGCCGCCCACGGCGTGGCCAGGCCCGCGGCCCCGCTGACCACCTTCCTCGTCGGGTACGCGGCAGCGCGGGCCAAGGGCGGCGAAGGCGGCCCCGAGGCCGTCGCCGAGGCTTCCCGCAAGGCCGCCGCGCTCGCCCTGCGCTGGGCGGAAGAGGCCGCCGCCCAGTCCGACGCGGCCCCCGACGCCACCCCCGACACCCGCCCGGACGCCGGATGACCCCCCGCGGCACCCGGGCGGACGAGGACGCCGAGGACTTCGACGTCGAGGAGGTGCTCGCCCTCGTGAACGAAGACAACGGCCACCACACCCCTGGCGACCCCGTGCCCGCACCCGCCCCGCACACCACCGGCCCCGACCAGCCGGACCGGCACACCTCGGACCGGCACACCTCGGACCGGCACGCGTCGGACCGGCACCGGACTGACTGGCCCAAGCCGGATCAGCCCACGTCGGACCGTCACCACAAGGCCACCCCCTGGCCCGAGGCCCGCGAGATCGCCGCCCGTGCCGCCGCGGCCGCCACCCGGGCCGCCGGCCGCGCTCCCGTCTCCGTCCCGCTCGACGCCGCCCTCGGCCTCGCCCTGGCCGCCCCCCTCACCGCCCTCACCGACCTGCCCTCCTTCGACACCTCGGCCATGGACGGCTGGGCCATCGCGGGCCCCGGCCCCTGGGCCGTACGGGAAGAGGGCGTCCTGGCCGGACACGCCGAACCCGAGCCGCTCACCGACGGCGAGGCCGTCCGGATCGCGACCGGTGCCCGTATCCCGCCGGACACCACCGCGGTCCTGCGTAGCGAGCACGGCCGCACCGACACCAAGGGCCAGCTGCACGCCACCCGGGAGGTCCAGCAGGGCCAGGACATCCGCCCACGCGGCCAGGAGTGCCGTAACGGAGATCACCTGCTCGCCGTGGGCACCCTCGTGACCCCGGCCGTGCTCGGCCTGGCAGCCGCGGCCGGATACGACAGCCTCACCGCCGTGCCCCGGCCCCGCGTCGAAGTCCTCGTCCTCGGCGACGAGTTGCTCACCAAAGGGCTCCCGCACGACGGGCTGATCCGTGACGCCCTCGGCCCGATGCTGCCGCCCTGGCTGCGCGCACTCGGCGCCGAGGTCACCGCCGTACGCCGACTCGGCGACGACGCCAAGGCCCTGCACAAGGCCCTCACGACCTCCCGTGCCGACCTCGTCGTCACCACCGGCGGCACCGCGGCCGGCCCCGTCGACCATGTCCACCCCACGCTGCACCGCATCGGCGCCGAACTGCTGGTGGACAGCGTCAAGGTGCGCCCCGGCCACCCCATGCTGCTGGCCCGCATCAAGGAGCACCAGCACCTCGTCGGCCTGCCCGGCAACCCCCTCGCCGCCGTCTCCGGCCTGCTCACGCTCGCCGAACCCCTGCTGCGCACGCTGGCCGCGCGCCCCGCTCCGGAGCCCTACACGCTGCCTCTGCGGGAGGCGGCGCACGGGCATCCGTACGACACCCGGCTCATCCCCGTCGTGCTGCGCGGTGACCATGCCGTGCCGCTGCACTACCACGGGCCGGCCATGCTGCGGGGCATGGCGGCGGCCGATGCCGTGGCCGTCGTGCCGCCGGGTGGTGTCCGTGCCGGTCAGGAGGCCGAACTGCTCGACCTGCCCTGGGCGCTCGCCGGTATCGAGGTGTGTTTCACGTGAAACTTCCGGGCCAGGACGCGATCGCCCGCGAGGCGGACGAGAGGGTCGCGACCTATCGTGTGAAACTCCCGAAGAAGATCGTGGAGCATCCGTTCCGTCAGGTCGCCAAGCGGGTGTCGCTGGCCATGATGCTGCTCGTGATGACGGCCTTGATCGTCTACGCCGACCACGAGGGCTACACCGACAATTCCGACGGCTCCGTCGATCTCCTCGACGCCTTCTACTACGCGACCGTCACCCTCTCCACCACCGGATACGGCGACATCACCCCGGTCAGCGATGCTGCCCGGTTCACGAACATCTTCGTCATCACGCCCATGCGGGTGCTGTTCCTGATCATCCTGGTCGGCACCACACTTGAGGTCCTCACCGAACGGACCCGGGAGGAATGGCGTCTGAACCGCTGGAGGTCCACCTTGCGTGACCACACCGTCGTCGTCGGTTTCGGGACGAAGGGGCGATCGGCGATCCAGACCGTCTGCGCGACCGGGCTGAGTAAGGACCAAGTCGTCGTGGTCGACCCCAGTTCCAAGGTGATCGAGGCGGCCGTCGCCGACGGATACGCCGGGGTCACGGGGGACGCGACGCGCAGCGAGGTGCTGAAGCGGGCCGAGGTGCACAAGGCGCGGAAGATCATCATCGCCACCCAGCGGGACGACACGGCCGTCCTGGTGACCCTGACGGCCCGGCAGCTCAACCGTGGCGCGAAGATCGTGGCCGCGGTCCGTGAGGAGGAGAACGCCCCACTGCTCAAGCAGTCCGGTGCCGACGCGGTCATCACCAGCGCCAGCGCGGCCGGTCGACTGCTCGGCCTCTCGGTGCTCAGCCCTGCCGCCGGCATGGTCCTGGAAGACCTCATCCAGCAGGGCAGCGGGCTCGACATCGTCGAACGGCCGGTCATAAAGGCCGAAGTGGGCAAGAGCCCACGGGAGATGGACGACCTGGTGGTGAGCGTCGTACGCGGACACCGGGTGCTCGGATACGACGATCCGGCCGTCGGGACACTGGAGTTGACGGACCGGCTCATCACGATCGTGCGGGCGACGCCGGGCAGTCAGGTCGCACCTGATGAGCGGCGTCTGCCCCCGGGGGTCAAGCCCATGACGCCATGACGCCCCGGGGGATGTGGCGCCTTCCGGCGCCCGCCCGGCTACTTCCGGTTGTACAGCCGCATCGTGATCGGCCCGAAGACCGCCAGGAACAACCCTGCCCAGCCCAGTGACCAGGCGACCTCGTCCGCCGGCCAGTCGCCGCCCATCAATCCGCGGACGGCCGACGACAGATGGGTGATCGGGCTGTTGTTGACGAAGGCCTGAAGCCAGCCCGGCATGGTCCTCGGGTCGACGAACACGTTGGACAGGAAGGTCAGCGGGAAGATCACCATCATGCTGACGCCCATGACGGACTTCTCGGAGCGCAGCATCAGCCCGAACATCGTCCAGATCCACGAGAACGCGAACGAAAAGGCGACCAGCAGCGCGATCCCGGCGAGCACCCCGCCGACGCCGCCGTCCGGGCGGTAACCCAGGATGATGCCGACGGTGAGCATCACGATGGACGCGATGGTGTAGCGCAGGGCGTCGCCCAGCAGATAGCCGACCATGGTCGACGGCCGCCAGATGGGCAGCGACCGGAACCGGTCGAAGACGCCCTTCTCGATGTCGGTGTTCACCGAGACACCGGTGTACATCGTGATCATCACGACCGACATCACCAGGATGCCCGGCAGCAGGAACTGGATGTACTCCTTCGGGGACCCGGCCAGGGCGCCCCCGAACAGGTACGTGTACATCAGCACCATCATGATCGGGAACGCGGTGACGTCGAAGAGCTGCTCCGGCACATGCTTGATCTTCAGGATCGCCCGCCAGCCGAAGGTCATCGAGGCCGACCAGGCGCTGGGCCGCGGGGGCCGTTCCCCGGAGACCAGCAGCGCGGCGAGCGACTCGGCGCTGACGGGGGCGAGTTCCTTGCTCTCGGTCTGCGTCGCGGTGCTCATGCCGCCACCTCGTCCTTGTCGTCCTTGTCGTTGTTGTCGTTCCTGGCGTTCTGGCCGTCGTGCGTGTCGTGGCCGGTGAGGGCGAGGAACACCTCGTCCAGGCTGGGCTGGCCAAGCGAGAAGTTGTCGACGGTGATGCCGGTGCGGGCCAGCTCGGCGAGCACGCGGCCCGCCTGCTCCGCGGCGCCCTGGCCGCCCGCCTCGGCGGAGCCGACGCGGGCGGTCAGGGCCACGGGATCGGGCTCCAGCTGCACGTCCGCGTCCAGGATCAGCCGCAGCACCCGCTCGGCCTCCGGCCGCTGCGCCGCGTCACGCAGCCGCAGATGCACGGAACCGGCGCCCACGGACGCCTTCAGCTCGCCCTTGGTCCCCTCGGCGATCACCTTGCCGCGGTCGATGACTGCGATCCGGGACGCCAGCTGATCGGCCTCGTCCAGATACTGCGTGGTCAGCAGCACGGTGGTGCCCTGGGCGACGACCGCGCGCACGATGTCCCAGACCTGGTTGCGGCTGCGCGGGTCGAGGCCGGTCGTCGGCTCGTCGAGGAACAGCAGGTCGGGGGTGTTCAGGATGGACGCGGCGATGTCGATACGGCGCCGCATGCCACCGGAGTAGTTCTTGACCTGCTTCCCGGCCGCTTCCGACAGCCCGAAGGCCTCCAGCAGCTGCCCGGCCCGCTCCCGCGCGGCATGCTTGCCGTGCCCGAGGAGGCGGCCCAGCAGGACCAGGTTCTCGGTGCCGGTCAGGTCCTCGTCGACGGAGGCGTACTGGCCGGTCAGGCTCACCCGGCCGCGCACCTCGTCGGCCTCGCGGACGACGTCGTGGCCGAAGACATGGGCCTCACCGCCGTCGGGTCGTAGCAGGGTGGCGAGCATCTTCACCGTGGTCGTCTTGCCGGCGCCGTTCGGGCCGAGGACGCCGTAGACCGTGCCGGCCGGAACCGCGAGGTCCACGCCGTCGACAGCCCGTGTCTCACCGAACGTCTTCACCAGGCCCGCGGTCTCGATCGCGAGACCGGACGTCGTCTGCGTGCTCATGCTTCGGGGTCCTTCCGAGTGGCCTTCCGCGTTCTTGGGCTACGCATGGGGAGACCTTTACGGTCCCGCAAACTCATCGGTGCCGCCCAGGGATTTTCGACCGGACCCGCCCAAGGACCGAGGGGCTGGGGGACCGAGGGCTGAGGAGCCGGGGGACGGGAGACCGAGGGGATGAGGGTCCGAGGGACTGGGCACCGGGTCGCGGGCCCCGGGGAGTAGCGTCCGTCCCATGCATGCGATCACGATTCCCGAACCTGGTGGGCCCGAGGCGCTGGTGTGGGACGAGGTCCCCGATCCCGTGCCCGGTGAGGGCGAGGTACTGGTCGAGGTGGTGGCCGGGGCCGTCAACCGCGCCGACATCCTGCAACGGCAGGGCTTCTACAACCCGCCGCCCGGTGCCTCCCCCTACCCGGGCCTGGAGTGCTCCGGCCGGATCGCCGGGCTCGGCCCCGGCGTCTCCGGCTGGGCGGTCGGCGACGAGGTGTGCGCGCTGCTCTCGGGCGGCGGTTACGCCGAGAAGGTCGCCGTACCGGCCGGCCAACTGCTGCCCGTGCCCAAAGGCGTGAGCCTCATTCAGGCCGCCGCCCTGCCCGAGGTGGTGTGCACGGTCTGGTCGAACGTCTTCATGGTGGCCCACCTGCGCCCCGGCGAGACCCTGCTCGTGCACGGCGGCTCCAGCGGCATCGGCACGATGGCCATCCAGCTCGCCAAGGCCGTCGGCGCCAAGGTCGCCGTCACGGCGGGCAGCGAGGAGAAGCTCGACCGGTGCGCCGAGCTGGGCGCCGACATCCTCGTCAACTACCAGGAACAGGACTTCGTCGCCGAGGTCAAGAAGGCCACCGACGGGGCCGGCGCCGACGTCATCCTCGACAACATGGGCGCCAAGTACCTCGACCGCAACGTCCAGGCCCTCGCCGTCAGCGGCCGTCTCGCCATCATCGGCATGCAGGGCGGCGTCAAGGGCGAGCTCAACATCGGCGCGCTCCTGGCCAAGCGCGGCGCCATCAGCGCGACCTCGCTGCGGGCCCGTCCCCTCGGCGAGAAGGCGGCGATCGTCGCGGCCGTACGCGAGCATGTCTGGCCCCTCCTGGACGCCGGCCATGTCCGCCCGGTGGTCGACCGCGAGGTTCCGATGAACGACGCGGCCGAGGGACACCGTGTGCTGGAGGAGAGCGGTCACGTCGGCAAGGTGCTCCTGGTGGCGCCGTAGCACCGATTCGGCCGCCCCGACCGGCCGGGCGGCCCTGGGGCCTGATCCACCGGACGGCCCTAAAGGCTGTTGGACAACGCTCCTGGAAGATCGCGCAGCGCCTCGCGTGCGATATCAACAGGCGTAGCCAGTCACCAGGAAACCGGGCAAACCGAAGGTCTCGGCAGATCCGATCATGGCGGGAAGCCAGCGCTGACCCCGTTGTGCAACGGCCTTTAGCCGCGCCGCAGCCGGAGACCGACGAAGGCGAGGCCCAGACCGAGCCCGATGAGGACCAGGCCGGTACCGAGCGGCAGGACCTGCAGCACGGGCTCGGCGGGGTCGGCGGTGTGCGCGACGGGCTGCCGGGCGGGCGGGTCGGCCGGGGCGAGGGGGTCCGTGGAGGTCTCGTCAGCACCGTCCGGGTTCTCGGCCGGCGGCCTCCCCGCGTCGCCGTCTTCCTCCTGATCCCGCTCCCGGTCGCCTTCCCGGCCGTACGGCTCGTGACGCGCCGCCGCTTCCTCGTCCTCCAGCGGCCCCTTCTCCCGACCCGGCCGTTCCCGCCCCTCTCCAGCCCGGCTCCCGGCCCGGGAGGGCTCGTCGGACGGGGCGGGACGGAAGGCGCCGGGCCCGTGAGCGCTCGGGGTGGGGGACTCCCCGGAATGCGTTTCGTGCCTGTCCTGCCTGCCCTGCCTGCCCTGTCTGTCGTTCCTGTCGTTCTTGTCGTTCCTTTCGTTCGTGTCCTTCGCGTCCTGCCGGGATTGCTCGGACCTGCCGGGCTGCCCGGGCTTCCCGGGTTTTCCGGGCCTCCCCGACTGCCCCGACCCGCCAGACGAGGCCGAAGGGGACCCGGACGGGCCCGTGGCGCTGGAGGAGGGCCGGGACTCGGCCGTGGGGCCGGGGCTGCTCGGGCGGGCGTTGGAGGGGTTCTCGGAGTCAGCCCTGGGGAGAGCCGCGGGCACGGAAGGCTCGGACGGCGTCCGCGAAGCCGCTGGGGAGCCGGAGGAGGCCCCGGACGCGGTCGGCCCCCGCGGGCCCTCGAAGCAGTACGCCGCCCCGGCCGCCCCGTACGGCCCGACGACCAGCCCTGCCACCAGCACACCCAACGTCCCGGCCGTCCGCAGCACCCCCGTCGGCGAGCCGCACCGGTCACTGTGAGCGGCGCGCGGCCGTCCCCGCCCCCCGCGTACCACCGCCAGCCATGAAGTCAT
The DNA here is from genome assembly GCF_055564995.1 of Streptomyces sp. NPDC028907. NCBI lineage: Bacteria > Bacillati > Actinomycetota > Actinomycetes > Kitasatosporales > Streptomycetaceae > Streptomyces > Streptomyces sp. NPDC028907. The sequence goes on along the minus strand of NZ_JBVHVE010000003.1, from coordinate 606,903 downwards.
GGAACAAGCGTCACAGCATGGTGCATACGCGGCATTCCGAACTGCGCCACCCGACCGAACCGGGCGCACGACCCGGGCATGCGGACACGGCGCCCAACGGAATCTCCGCCGGCGTAAACGGTGGATCACCCCACACAGGGGGCACCACGATGATGAGCTGTACGGGTGCGAGAGAATGGCGGCATGGAGATGCCGAGGAACGAAAGGTCGTCCGAGAACCCCCAGATCCTGGTCGTGGGCCAGGACGGGATGGCGCTCAGCGGCGGCAACGGAGACGAGGACTCCCGCGAGATCCCGGTGACGGAGCAGGTCGAGCAGCCGGCGAAGGTCATGCGGATCGGCAGCATGATCAAGCAGCTGCTCGAAGAGGTGCGCGTCGCTCCCCTGGACGAGGCCAGCCGGGTCCGGCTGAAGGAGATCCACGCCAGCTCCGTGAAGGAGCTGGAGGACGGCCTGGCCCCGGAGCTCGTCGAGGAGCTGGAGCGGCTCTCCCTGCCGTTCACGGACGAGGCGACCCCGAGCGACGCGGAACTGCGGATCGCGCAGGCCCAGTTGGTCGGCTGGCTGGAGGGCCTCTTCCACGGCATCCAGACCACGCTCTTCGCCCAGCAGATGGCCGCCCGCGCCCAGCTGGAGCAGATGCGCCGCGCTCTTCCGCCGGGCGTCGGCGGCCACGAGGAGGGTGGCGAACACCGCCAGGGTGGGCCATACCTGTAAGACACCTGTACGACACAAGACGTCCGACGTGTACGCGAAGGGCCCGGCAGCCGAGGCTGCCGGGCCCTTTCAGTTCGCTGCGATCACTGTTGTCGCGATCACTGCTGTCGGGATCACTCCGGATTGCCCGTGGAGACCTGGAACTCCAGCTCCGGCGGGTCGTCCGGATCCATGTCCGTACGCGCCGAGGGCGACTGCCGCATGATGGTGCCCTCGCCGAAGGTGTTCTCGTTGACGTCGACCTTCTTGTAGCCCCATCCCGCGGCGTCGAGGCACTTGACGACGGACGGCCAGTACTTGAAGGAGAAGTCCGGCATCTGCACCTTGTCGGGATCGAGGAGTGACTCCCGCGGCTCGGTGCACTCGCTCGTCTCGACCGTGTCACCGCTGTCCCCCGCCCGGTATCCGGGCGCCTTCGACGTCGACTCCGTCGCCGTGGCGGTCGAGCCGCCGCTGCCGCCGCTTCCGCCGTCGTCCTCGGTGCCGCCGCCGGTCAGCGTCAGGGCCGCGATCAGGCCGCCCACCGCGACGACGGACACGACGATCGAGCCGATGATCACGGGCCGGTTGTTCTTGCCGCTGCCCGAACCGGGCTGCCGCTGGGGCGACATGGTGTACGGCGGCGGCGTCGCGTGACCCGGCTGCGGGGAGTACGAGGCCGGGGGCGGCGTCTGGAAGCCGGGCTGCTGCGGGTAGCCGTACGCGGGCGACGGCATCGACGGCGGCGGGGTGCCGTACGGGTTCGGGGCCGGGGTCTGCGGGGTCTGCGGGTACGGCGTCTGGACGGGGCCCGCGGGCGGGGGCGTCTGGCCGACCGGCGGGAACACCGAGGCGCCGACACCCTGGCCGTTCTGCGTCTGCGCGCCCGGCACGATGCTGGGCGGGGCGGCCTGGAAGGACGCGGTCACCCGCAGGCACTCGTCACGCATGGACTCGGCGCTGGGGAAACGCTCGTTCGGGTTCTTCTTCAGGGCGCGGGCGACCAGCGCGTCCACGGCAGGCGGCAGGGCGCGGTTGATGGAGGACGGCGCCACCGGCTCCTCCTGCACATGCGCGTACGCGATGGCCAGCGGGGAGTCGGCGTCGAACGGCAGCCGCCCGGTGACGAGTTGGAACAGCATGATGCCGACCGAGTAGAGGTCTGAGCGGGCGTCCACGGCGCGGCCGAGGGCCTGTTCCGGCGAGAGGTACTGCGGCGTGCCGACCACCATGCCGGTCTGTGTCATGGACGTCACACCGGACTGCATGGCGCGCGCGATGCCGAAGTCCATGACCTTCACGACGCCGCGCTTGTTCAGCATCACGTTGCCCGGCTTGATGTCCCGGTGGACCAGGCCCATCTCGTGGCTGATCTCCAGCGCCGCGAGCACGTCGGCGGTGATCTTCAGCGCCTTGTCGGCGGGCATCGCGCCCAACTGCCGTACGTCCTCGTCGAAGACCGAGCTGAGCGGGCGGCCCTCGATGTACTCCATGACGATGTACGGCGTCGTCATGCCGTCGACATCGTCCTCGCCGGTGTCGAAGACCGAGACGATGTTGGTGTGCGTGAGCTTCGCCACGGCCTGGGCCTCGCGGCGGAAGCGCTCGCGGAACGCCTGCTCGCGGCCGAGTTCGGTGTGCAGGGTCTTGACCGCGACCTGGCGGTCGAGCACGGAGTCGTACGCGAGATGCACCGAGGCCATGCCGCCCTCGCCGAGCAAGTCGCGCAGCTGATAGCGGCCGCCGGCCAGTGCCCGCCCCACGTATCGGCCCTGTGCGCCGTCCTGGCTCATGTTCTGCGTCCCCCGTAGCCTCTCGGGCGCCTGCGATTGCCGCGAACCGGCAATCCCGAGTGATCCAATGTGCTATTCCCGGCCAAGTCTGCCCCACGGCACTGACAGGTCAAGCGCGGTGCCCGTTCCGTGACCGTACGCGAAGGGAGCGTCGCGGAAGCGTTACAAGGGTCGTACGACCGGTGCACAGAATTTGCACGAGTGGACGGGGTACCGGTTTGATGACCGGTCCGTCTCCTTCCGGTAGGGGTGGCCGTCTCGGACCGACGGCTTGCGCGGAGGCTGTAGCGTGGCCGACGGAGACCGTAACAACACCGCGCGCACCGCGGGCAGAAACGACGGCGAGGACTGATGGCACAGCAGCAGCGCGCTCAGGGCCCGTCCGACCCCGAGGCGGCTGGCGGCGGTATGTCAGACGCGCCGGAAATGTGGGGTAATGGCGGACTTGTCGGGGACGGCCGTTATCGGCTGACCCGCAGACTCGGCCGGGGCGGTATGGCCGAGGTGTTCGCGGCCGAGGACGTGCGCCTCGGCCGCACCGTGGCGGTCAAGCTGCTGCGCGCCGACCTCGCCGAGGACCCGGTGTCCAAGGCGCGCTTCACGCGCGAGGCCCAGTCGGTGGCCGGCCTCAACCACCACGCGATCGTCGCCGTGTACGACTCAGGCGAGGACGTCGTCGGCGCCCACAGCGTGCCGTACATCGTGATGGAGATCGTCGAGGGCCGCACCATCCGCGACCTCCTCCTCAACGCCGAGGCACCCGGCCCCGAGCAGGCCCTGATCATCGTCTCCGGCGTCCTGGAGGCCCTCGCCTACTCGCATCAGCACGGCATCGTGCACCGCGACATCAAGCCCGCCAACGTCATCATCACGCACAACGGCGCCGTGAAGGTGATGGACTTCGGCATCGCCCGCGCCCTGCACGGCGCACAGTCGACGATGACCCAGACCGGCATGGTCATGGGCACCCCGCAGTACCTCTCGCCCGAGCAGGCACTCGGCAAGGCCGTCGACCACCGCTCCGACCTGTACGCGACGGGCTGCCTGCTCTACGAACTCCTCGCGCTGCGCCCGCCGTTCACCGGTGAGACCCCGCTGTCGGTGGTCTACCAGCACGTACAGGACATCCCGACCCCGCCGTCCGAGGTCTCCGACGCCACGCCGCCCGAGCTCGACGGCCTGGTCATGCGCTCGCTCGCCAAGGAGCCCGACGACCGCTTCCAGACGGCCGAGGAGATGCGCGGGCTCGTCCAGTACGGCCTGCAGATGCTGTACGACCAGGGCGGCCACACCGGCACCTGGAACACCGGCCCGGTGACCATGCACGACGGCCGGCACACCCCGGCCGCGGGCTTCGCGAACACCACGGTCATGGGGCACCCCGGCGACTCGGGCTCCGGCACGACCCAGATCCCGCAGCCGATCCTGCCCAACCGGTACGGGGGCGGCGACGACGGCGGCTTCGAGGGGCACGGCAACAAGGGCGGCGGCCGCGGCAAGCTGTGGATCCTGGCCGTCTTCGCGGTGATCGCCATCGCGGCCGGGGTCGCGCTGGCGATCAAGGGCACCGGTTCAGACAGCCCCGGCACCGACCCCACGCAGAAGCCGACGACCTCGCAGACCCAGGACGAGAACAAGCCGACCGACGAGGCCACGGACGAGGCGACCGAGGAGCCGACGGACGAGGTCACCGACGACGGCAGCGGCACGGGCACCGACCCGACCTACCAGCCGACGCAGGACCCGACGTACGAGCCGACCGAGGACCCGACGTACGAGCCGACCGAGGACCCGACCACGGCCGATCCCACCGACGAGCCCACGGAGGATCCGACGGAGGAGCCCACGGAGGATCCGTCCACGCCGCCGACGTTGCCTACCCCGACGGACGGCGGTACCGGGGGCGGCGTCTGATCGGCGGGCGTCTGACGGGCCCGCCGGCCCGGTCCCGCTGAAGTCTCACCCGGAAGAACCCACCCACGCGCGCGTGCGGCCCCGAAACGGGCCCCACGCGCGCGTGCCGTTGATCTCCCTTTTGATCTTCCTTTTGCCGATCTCCGCCCGGCGACTCTTCCCGTGACCTGGGTCACCGATATAACGTGCCGTTGTTCCGGCCCCCTGCAAGGCTGTGACCAGGAGTTGTTCCCTCCTTTCGTGATTTACTTGGATATCCAAGCAAAATCGCAGGTCAGGAGGGGTTTCACAGAAATGTGGAGCACTGGGTAACGTGCCTTTTGCAGGGCGCTCGCCGGGGCACCTGTCACGCCTGTCCCCAACGAGCCGCACCCACCCTGTGCGTCCGTAGGGCTGCAGGTGAGCCGCACTGGCACCCGGCGAACCCGGGTAGCCGGACCGACGGAGGAGCACACGTGACCGTGGAGAGCACTGCCGCGCGAAAGCCGCGACGCAGCGCCGGTACCAAGAGCACGGCCGGCAAGACAACCGCAAGGAAAACGCCGAGCAAGGACCCCGAGCTCGTGCAGCTGCTGACGCCCGAGGGCAAGCGCGTCAAGAACGCCGAGTTCGACAAGTACGTCGCCGGCATCACCCCCGAAGAGCTCCGCGGCCTCTACCGCGACATGGTGCTCACCCGGCGCTTCGACGCCGAGGCCACCTCCCTGCAGCGCCAGGGCGAGCTGGGCCTGTGGGCTTCGCTGCTCGGCCAGGAGGCCGCCCAGATCGGCTCCGGCCGGGCCACCCGCGAGGACGACTACGTCTTCCCGACCTACCGCGAGCACGGCGTCGCCTGGTGCCGCGGGGTCGACCCCACCAACCTGCTCGGTATGTTCCGCGGCGTGAACAACGGCGGCTGGGACCCCAACAGCAACAACTTCCAGCTCTACACGATCGTCATCGGCTCCCAGACGCTGCACGCCACCGGCTATGCGATGGGCATCGCCAAGGACGGCGCCGACAGCGCGGTCATCGCCTACTTCGGCGACGGCGCGAGCAGCCAGGGCGATGTCGCCGAGTCCTTCACCTTCTCCGCGGTCTACAACGCTCCGGTGGTGTTCTTCTGTCAGAACAACCAGTGGGCGATCTCGGAGCCGACGGAGAAGCAGACCCGGGTGCCGCTGTACCAGCGTGCGCAGGGCTATGGCTTCCCGGGTGTCCGGGTCGACGGCAATGACGTCCTGGCGTGCCTGGCGGTGACGAAGTGGGCGTTGGAGCGGGCCCGTGCGGGTGAGGGTCCGACGCTGGTGGAGGCGTACACGTACCGCATGGGCGCCCACACCACTTCCGACGACCCCACCCGTTACCGGGGTGACGAGGAGCGTCAGGCCTGGGAGGCGAAGGACCCGATTCTGCGTCTGCGGGCCTATCTGGAGGCTTCAAACCACGCGGACGAGGGATTTTTCGCGGAACTGGAGACCGAGAGCGAGGCGTTGGGCAGGCGAGTGCGCGAGGCGGTCCGTGCCATGCCGGACCCGGACCGTTTCGCCATCTTCGAGAACGTGTACGCGGACGGGCATGCGCTCGTCGATGAGGAGCGCGCCCAGTTCGCCGCCTACCAGGCGTCGTTCGCGGATGTCGAGGGGGTCTGACATGGCAGCGGAGACGGTCAGGAACCTGGCTCTGGCCAAGGCGATCAACGAGTCGTTGCGCCGTGCGCTGGAGGAGGACCCGAAGGTCCTGGTCATGGGCGAGGACGTCGGCAAGCTCGGCGGCGTCTTCCGGGTGACGGACGGTTTGCAGAAGGACTTCGGTGAGAGCCGTGTCATCGACACGCCGCTGGCGGAGTCGGGCATCGTGGGTACGGCGATCGGTCTGGCCCTGCGTGGTTACCGCCCGGTGGTGGAGATCCAGTTCGACGGGTTCGTCTTCCCGGCGTACGACCAGATCGTCACGCAGCTGGCGAAGATGCACGCGCGTTCGCTGGGCAAGGTCAAGCTGCCGGTCGTCGTGCGGATCCCTTACGGCGGCGGCATCGGTGCGGTGGAGCACCACTCGGAGTCCCCGGAGGCGTTGTTCGCGCATGTGGCGGGGCTGAAGGTCGTCTCGCCGTCGAACGCGTCGGACGCGTACTGGATGATGCAGCAGGCCGTGCAGAGCGACGACCCGGTGATCTTCTTCGAGCCGAAGCGGCGCTACTGGGACAAGGGCGAGGTCAACACCGAGGCGATCCCGGGCCCGCTGCACAAGGCGCGGGTCGTGCGCGAGGGCACGGACCTCACCCTGGCCGCCTACGGCCCGATGGTGAAGCTGTGCCAGGAGGTCGCCGGTGCGGCCGCCGAGGAGGGCAAGTCCCTGGAGGTCCTGGACCTGCGCTCGGTCTCCCCGCTCGACTTCGACTCCATCCAGGCCTCCGTCGAGAAGACCCGCCGCCTGGTCGTGGTCCACGAGGCGCCGGTGTTCTTCGGCTCGGGTGCGGAGATCGCCGCCCGGATCACGGAGCGCTGTTTCTACCATCTGGAGGCCCCGGTGCTGCGGGTGGGCGGGTATCACGCCCCGTATCCGCCGGCGCGTCTGGAGGAGGAGTACCTGCCGGGCCTGGACCGGGTGCTCGACGCCGTCGACCGTGCCCTGGCGTACTGAGGAGAGGGTCGTGACGACGATGACGGAAGCGTCCGTGCGCGAGTTCAAGATGCCCGACGTGGGCGAGGGACTCACCGAGGCCGAGATCCTCAAGTGGTACGTCCAGCCGGGCGACACGGTCACCGACGGCCAGGTGGTGTGCGAGGTCGAGACCGCCAAGGCGGCCGTCGAACTGCCCATCCCGTACGACGGAGTGGTCCGCGAGCTGCGATTCCCCGAGGGCACCACGGTGGACGTCGGTACGGCGATCATCGCGGTGGACCTGGGGGGCGGGGCGGCCCCGGCCGCCGAGGCGCCGGACCGGGCCGAGGCTCCCGCCGAGGCGGAGCCGGAGGAGGCCAAGCCGGCCGGCCGCCAGCCGGTGCTGGTCGGCTACGGCGTGGCCACGTCCTCCACCAAGCGCCGCCCCCGCAAGGGAGCCGACGTCCCGCGGCAGGAGCCCGCGGCCGCGGCCCAGGCACTCCAGTCCGAGCTGAACGGCCACGGCCCGGCGGAAGCCGTGACGCCTACCCGGCCGCTGGCCAAGCCTCCGGTGCGCAAGCTGGCGAAGGACCTGGGCGTCGACCTGGCCGCGGTGACGCCCACCGGGCCCGACGGCATCATCACCCGCGAGGACGTCCACGCCGCGGCGGCCCCGCAGGCGCCTGCCGCCGAACCGGCACCGCAGGCCACCCCGGCCGGCGAGGTCGCCGCGCCCGCCGCCGTCCCGGCGCCGGTGGTCACGTACGACGCGGCCCGGGAGACCCGTGTCCCGGTCAAGGGCGTCCGCAAGGCGACGGCGGCGGCGATGGTCGGCTCGGCGTTCACGGCACCGCATGTCACCGAGTTCGTGACGGTCGACGTGACGCGCACGATGAAGCTGGTCGAGGAGCTCAAGGAGGACAGGGAGTTCGCGGGCCTGCGCGTGAACCCCCTGCTGCTGATCTCCAAGGCCCTGCTGGTCGCGATCAAACGCAACCCCGACGTCAACGCGTCCTGGGACGAGGCCGGCCAGGAGATCGTGCACAAGCACTACGTGAACTTGGGCATCGCCGCGGCGACCCCGCGCGGCCTGATCGTCCCCAACATCAAGGACGCCCACACCAAGACACTCCCACAGCTCGCGCAGGCACTCGGCGAGCTGGTGTCGACGGCACGCGACGGCAAGACCACCCCCGCCGCCATGCAGGGCGGCACGGTGACCATCACCAACGTCGGCGTCTTCGGCGTCGACACCGGCACCCCGATCCTCAACCCCGGCGAGTCCGCGATCCTCGCCATCGGCGCGATCAAACTCCAGCCCTGGGTCCACAAGGGCAAGGTGAAACCACGTCAGGTCACCACGCTGGCCCTCAGCTTCGACCACCGCCTGGTGGACGGCGAGCTGGGCTCCAAGGTCCTGGCCGACGTCGCCGCGATCCTGGAACAGCCCAAACGGCTCATCACCTGGGCGTGAGCCCGTAGGAGCAGCGAGCCGGAGCAGCGAGCGGCGCAGCGAAAGGGGCGGCCACTGTCGAGTGGCCGCCCCGTTTCGTCGACGTGAGCCTCAGCGGGCGTCAGATCCTGGCGTAGCCGTAGTTGATCAGCTTCTTCACGTCTTCCGTGCGCTTGGCCTCCGAGGGCGCGGTGAGGACGGCGCCCATCACCGACTCGCCGCTCTTCGTGGCGGCGAACACGAGGCAGTACTTGGCCTGGCTACCGGAGCCGGTCTTGATGCCGAGCGTGCCGTTCCAGCCGAGCAGCGTGTTGGTGTTCTTCCACGCGGCCATCGTGCGGGTGGCGCCGGTCTTCGTGATCGTCTTCGCCGTGTAGGACTTGGTCTTCACGACGGTCTTGAACGTGGAGCTCTTCATCACGCTGCGGGCGAGCTTGGTCAGGTCGCGCGGCGTCGAGGCGTTGGAGCCATTGCTTATGCCGTCGAACGAGTCGAACTTCGTGTTGGTCATGCCCAGGCTCTTGGCCATGGTGTTCATCTTGCCGATGAAGTTCTTGGTGCGGGCCGAGACCGTCGAGCCGGAACCGAACTTGTCGGCGAGGGCCATCGCGGCGTCGCAGCCGGACGGAAGCATCATCCCGTACAGCAGCTGACGGACCGTGACCTTGTCACCGACGATCAGCCGGGCGGACGAGGCTCCCTTGGAGACGATGTAGTTGCTGATCTCCTTCCTGATGGTGACCTTGGTGTCAAGGTTCAGGTTCGGCTGCGAGAGCACGACCTTCGCGGTCATGATCTTGGTGGTGGAGGCGGTCAGCCTCTTGGTGTCAGCGGACTTGGCGAACAGCGTCTTGCCGTTCGCGCTGTTCATCAGGAACCCGCCCTTGGCACTGATCGAGGGCGCGGTGACGGCCTGCGCGGGCGCCGCGGTGATCGCTCCGGAGGCGATGACGGCGCCGGTCGTGAGCACGACGGCTGCGGCTCTGCGGACACGCATGCCCTTGATGGCACTTATCAACTGAAATACCCCGATTACTTCTGATGCCCCGAAAGTGCGGCCGATTGGGAGGGGAAAGAAAGTGGGGCCGCACGTGTGTGACACGTAATTAGCACAGAAGGTTGTGCCACACGTGGGGTGGATGGCGCTTCTTTGCCGGAAGATTTCGTAGATCACACGGATTCGTCGCGAAGTCCGCATGCTGGAATGACCACCGGCATGCGTACGTGTTGTATCTATGCTGTGGGCATGCCTTCCGCCCCGCCCGTGCCCCTCAAGCAGCCGCCCGCCGCCGACCGCGTCTACACACACGTCAAGCAGGGCGTCCTGGACCGCCGTTACGAGGGCGGGACCCTGCTCACCGAGGGAGAGCTCGCCGAGGCCGTCGGCGTCTCGCGCACGCCGGTACGGGAGGCGCTGCTGCGGCTGGAGGTCGAAGGGCTGATCAAGCTCTACCCGAAGAAGGGCGCCCTGGTCCTGCCCGTCTCCGCGCAGGAGATCAAGGACGTCGTGGAGACCCGGATGCTCGTCGAGGAGCACGCCGCGCGCAAGGCGGTCCCCGCGCCCCCCGGGCTCATCGCACGCCTGGAGGAACTGCTCGCCCAGCAGAAGGAACAGGCCGCCGCCGGTGACCTCGCCGCGGCCGCCGTCACCGACCGCTGCTTCCACGCCGAGATCGTCCGCAGCGGCGGCAACGAGATCCTGTCCCGGCTCTACGACCAACTGCGCGACCGCCAACTGCGCATGGGCGTCGCCGTCCTGCACTCCCACCCCGACCGGATCGCCAAGACCCTGACCGAGCACGAGGAGATCCTTCAGGCCCTGCGCTCCGCCGACGCCGAGGCCGCCGTCGGGCTGGTCCACCGGCACATCGGCTGGTTCTCGCACCTCGCTCGGGGTGAGGAGCGATGAGGTCCACCGCACTGCCCGGCGACCCTCCCGGCGGCCGCCGCGCCGTCGCCGTCTGGGGCATTGGCGTCTCGGTCTACTTCGTCGCCGTCATCTTCCGTACGTCCCTCGGAGTCGCCGGCCTCGACGCGGCGGACCGCTTCGACGTGAACGCCTCGGCCCTGTCGACGTTCTCGATCCTCCAACTCCTCGTCTACGCGGGCATGCAGATACCCGTCGGCCTGCTCGTCGACCGGCTCGGCACCAAGAAGGTGCTGGGCCTGGGCGTGGTGCTGTTCACCGCGGGCCAACTCGGCTTCGCCTTCTCGCCGTCGTACGGCATGGCCCTCGCCTCGCGCGCCCTGCTGGGCTGCGGCGACGCGATGACGTTCATCAGCGTGCTGCGGCTGGGCAGCCGCTGGTTCCCCGCCCGCCGCGGCCCGCTCATCGCACAGCTCGCCGGCCTCGCGGGCATGGCGGGCAACCTCGTCTCCACGCTGGTGCTGGCACGGCTGCTGCACGGGGTCGGCTGGACGGCCGCGTTCGCCGGCAGCGCCGGCGCCGGCGTCGTGGTGTTCGTGTTGCTCCTGCTGTTCCTGAAGGACCACCCCGAGGGCCACGAGCCCGAGCCGCTGCCGCACCGGGGCGCGGCATACGTACGACGTCAGATCGCCGCGTCCTGGCGGGAGCCGGGCACCCGGCTGGGCCTGTGGGTGCACTTCACGACGCAGTTCCCGGCGATGGTGTTCCTGCTGCTGTGGGGCATGCCGTTCCTGGTGGAGGCGCAGGGGCTGTCCCGGGCCACGGCCGGTGAACTGCTCACCCTCGTCGTCCTGTCGAACATGGTCGTGGGCCTGGTCTACGGCCAGGTCGTCGCCCGGCACCACGAGGCGCGGCTGCCGCTGGCGCTCGGCACGGTGGGCGCGACCGCGCTGCTCTGGGCGACGACGCTGGCCTGGCCCGGCGAGACGGCACCGATGTGGCTGCTCATCGTGCTGTGCACGGTGCTCGGGGCCTGCGGACCCGCCTCGATGCTGGGCTTCGACTTCGCCCGGCCCGCGAACCCGCCGGAGCGGCAGGGCACGGCGTCCGGCATCACCAACATGGGCGGCTTCGTGGCCTCGATGACCACGCTGTTCGCGATCGGCGTGCTGCTGGACGCGACCGGGGACGACTACGCCCTCGCCTTCTCGGTGGTCTTCGTCCTCCAGGCGCTGGGCGTCAGCCAGATCCTGCGGCTGCGCACGCGGGCGGCGCGCAGGGAGCGGGAACGGCTGGTCGCCAGCAGGGTGGAGACGGTGCACGTTCCCGCCTGAACCGGCGGGGGTCCGGTGGTTCAGAGGACGGGCACCAGGGTGAGATACGCCAGCCCCAGCACCCCGCGGTAGCTCATCCACCGGGCGCGGTGCCTGTCGAGGTCCTCGCGGGTCTCGGCGGCCAGCGGGTGGCCGGGGTTCTGGGCGAGCCACACCTCGACGTCCGCCTGGTACGCCGACTCGAACTCCTCCCACTCGTCGAGGCTCGCCGTCTCGGTCCACTCCGGGCGGAAGCCCGCGGCGACCGCGAGGTCGAGGAGGGTGGCGAGGTCGTGGTGGTCGGTCGCGGCTGCTCCCGGCCACATGCCCTCGAGTTCGGCGGGGGTCGGGGGGCGCTGCCAGAAGCCCTCGCCGAGCAGGACGCGGCCGTTGTCGGTGACCAGGCGGCGCAGTTCGCGCAGCGCCTCGGTGGTGTGGTCGGGGGTTCTGGCCGTGCTGAGCGCCTGGCTCGCGCCGACGCACAGGACCAGGTCGGCGGGGCCGCGTCGGGTTCCGACGGCGGACTCCTCGACGAACTCGACCCTGGAGGTCAGGCCTCTGGCCCCGGCGTTGTCGCGGCCGCGGGTGAGGTCCCTGGCGTTCACGTCGATGCCGGTGCCCTTCGCGGCGGGTGCCGCCGTCAGGATGCGCAGCAGCAACTCGCCCCAGCCGCAGCCGATGTCGAGGACGGTGGCGGGGTCCGTTCGGGTGAGGCGCTGGACGAGGCGGTCGGCGCGGGTCTCCGACAGCGGGCCGTGGAAGGTGAGTCGGGTCAGGCGGGGTGGGTGGGTGTTGGTCACGGCGGGACGTTAGCCGGGGGTGGGTGGCGGGCGACAGCGGTTTTCGCCCCCGCCGCCCCTACCCGTCCCATCCCTGGGGGATGCGCCCCCAGACCCCCCATCGGCCTGATGAGCCTTGTCCTCGAACGCCGGACAGGCTGAGAAAGGCTACGGCGTCACCGTGAAGTTGCGCAGGATCGCTGCCGTCAGGTCCGTGTCGCCCTCCGTCTTCACACGGTCCGCCGCCGCTTCCGGGGTGACGCGGCCGCAGGCCAGGCGGACGTAGGTCTCCCAGTCGAGGGTGAGGGTGGCGGCGGGGCCCAGGGCGGGGGCCGTTTCCAGGCTGCCGCGGCCCTGGATGTCGATGCGGATGGTGCGGAGGAACTCGATCGGGCCGTGGACGTCGAAGACGATCGCCGAGCTGCGCGGGGCGTCTGCCTTGGTGGCGACGACGTCGGGCAGCTTTGCGAGCAGGACGTCACGGGCCACCTGCGCGCCGGGGGAGTCGAGGTTGCCGGGGCGGCCGAGAGCGGCCCGCAGGTCCTGTTCGTGGACCCAGATGTCGAAGGCGTGCGCCCGCATGGACTCTTCGAGGGTGAGCTCGGCGCCGAGCGGGCCGCGGACCTTCGTGCCGGGGTCGCGGGACTCGTTGCGCAGCTGGCGGTTGCGGCGGATGACCGTGTACTCCAGCTCGGACGTCATCTCCGGCGCCGTGTGGTGCCGGCGGACGTCGACCTGCATCTCCATGTAGCGCTGGTGGTCGTTGGTGACGTGGAAGAGGTCGCGCGGGAGCGTGTGGATGGGCCGCGGGTCGCCGAGCATCTCGCAGTCCAGGCCGATGACATGCGACACGACGTCACGGACCGACCAGCCGGGGCAGGGCGTGCGCCGGTTCCACTCACCCTCCACAAGCGGCGTCACCAGCTCGGATATCGCTTCGATGGAGTGGGTCCAGGCGTCGGCGTAGGGCTGGAGGGTGGGATGCAGACTCACGGAACGGGACCCCTCGGCGGTCGGTACACGGGCGGTTTGTGGCGGCGTTGCCAGTGGGAGGTGGCGGCTGTCGGCGGGTGTCTTGAAACGCTAAGTTACGCTGCTGTGAGGCACCCCGGCAGTGCTTTCGTGTGACGATCGTAGGCCCCGTGGGGAAGCCCATGTGGACCGCTCGAATGCCAGGACGGTGGTAGTGTGCGCGCCTCTTTGCTCCAGATCGACGTCAATGAGGGCGAATCGGTCGAATCGCGCCGAGCGCGTGTAGCCTCCCTCGTCCGGGACCAGGCCGGCGCGGCCGACCTCGTCGTCCTCCCCGAGCTGTGGACCACCGGAGCCTTCGCCTACGAGGAGTTCGGCAGCGAGGCCGAGCCGCTCGAAGGGCCGACGTACGAGGCGATGGCGAAGGCCGCGAGCGACGCGGGGGTCTGGCTGCACGCGGGGTCGATTCCCGAGCGTGACCCTGAGGGTCCCCTCTACAACACCTCTCTCGTCTTCTCCCCTGCCGGTGATCTGGCCGCCGCGTACCGCAAGATCCACCGGTTCGGCTTCGACAAGGGCGAGGCCGTGCTGATGGGAGCGGGCGAGGAACTGGTGACGGTGCGTCTGCCCGAGACCACGGTCGGCGTGGCCACCTGTTACGACCTCCGTTTCCCCGAGTTGTTCCGCGGTCTCGTCGACGCCGGCGCCGAGACCCTGGTCGTCCCGGCGGGCTGGCCGGAGCGCCGCCGGGCGCACTGGACGCTGCTGGCTCAGGCGCGGGCGGTGGAGAACCAGGCGTTCGTGCTCGCCTGTGGAACGGCCGGGACGCACGCGGGAGTTCCACAGGCCGGTCACTCGATCGTGGTGGACCCGTGGGGCGAGGTGCTGGCGCAGGCCGGCGCGGAAGAGCAGGCGCTCACCGTGGAGTTCGACCCGGGGAAGGTCGCGGTGACGCGGGACCAGTTCCCGGCGCTCAAGGACCGGGTGCTGGGGCTGGCGGCGCCGCGCCGCTGAGGGCCGGCCCCGTCAGTCGTCGTCCCGCCGCTCCTTCTCCGCCAGGTGGATCACACACACCGCGACCGCGATCAGCAGCGCCGGGTCGGCGTCGTCCCGTACGACGTCCACGCCGTACGTCTCTCGCACGTGCAGCCATCTGCGGGAGACGACGGCCAGCAGTTCGCCGTCGTACTCGACGGCGAACTCCCGGTCGAGGATCTTGCCGCTCACGTCGAGCTCCGTGCTGCCGTCCGCCAGGGACACCCGGTAGTGGTTGCGCAGCAGGGACAGCCGTTTGCGGCGGATCGTGGCGAGCGGCCCGCCGTCCCGCTCGATCACCATCGTGTCGCGCAGGGCGAGCATCTTCTGGTGGATGTCGACGAGGACGCGCCCCTCGGTGTCCTTCAGCTCGAAGGTGTCCCGCAGCCGCATCGCCTTGCCGTCGACGAGGTACACCTTGTTGCCCCGGTCGTCCTCGATCCAGTAGTCGTCACCGAAGCCGAGGAGCCGGTCGCGTACGAGGAATCTCATGACACGAGGCGTTCCCCGCCACCCGGTCCGAAACGCCGTCTGTAGGCCGACGGGCTGAGCCCCGTCTCGCGCCGCACGCGTGCGCGTAGGTTCGCCGCCGTGCCGAGCCCGCTCCTGGCCGCCACCACGTCCAGCCGCTCCTCCCCGCGCTCGATCAGCCGGCACGCCAGCGTCACGCGCTCCCCCGTCAGCCAGGCCAGCGGCGTCGTCCCCAACTGCGTACGGAAGCGCCGGTGCAGGGTCGCCGGCGACACCGCCGCCCGCGCCGCGAGGTCGGCCACCGTCAGCGGCTCGCCCAGCCGCTCCTGCGCCCACGCCAGCAGCGGCCCCAGCGACTCGTCCGGCACGTCCGGCACCGGCCGCTCCACGAACTGCTTCTGCCCGCCGTCCCGGTGCGCGGCGAACACCAGCCTCCGGGAGACCGCGTTGGCGACTTCGGCGCCATGGTCATGCCGAACGACATGCAGGCACAGGTCGAGTGCGGCGGCGCTGCCCGCGGCGGTCAGGATGTCGCCGTCGTCCACGAAGAGCACGTCCGGCTCCAGCAGCACCCTTGGATGCAGCTGCCGGAAGGAGTCCGCCCAGCGCCAGTGGGTCGTGGCCCGGCGCCCGTCGAGCAGCCCCGCCTCGGCGAGCGCGAAGCTTCCGGTGCACAGGCTCATGACGCGGGCCCCGCGCGCGTGGGTGCGCCGGATGGCGTCGAGGACGGCGACGCCGCGCGGTACGACGTTGTCCGGGCGGCCGGGTACGACGAGGGTGTCCGCAGCGTCGGCCGCCTCGAGGCCTGGCACGCCGGTCAGCGTGAAGAAGCCGTGGTTCATCCGCACCTCGCGCGTGGGCGTGCACAGGGTCACGTCGTACAGCGGCCCGGCTAGGCCCAGTTCGGGCCGCGGCAGCCCGAACAACTCGGTGGCGACGCCGACCTCGAAGGGGTTGGTGCCCTCGTCGACGATCACGGCGACACGGTGCAGCGGTTGAGAGGATCCTTGCGCCATATGCGATTCCTAGCACTCGTGTGGCGCCCGGGCCACCCCGCACGATGAGCTCATGGAACCCACCTCCGAGCCCATCTCCCTCGAAGCCGCCCTCGCCTCCTTCACGCAGACCTGGAGCCCCCGCATCGTCACCGCCGTCAACGACTACGACGTCCGCGTGGCCAAGGTCGACGGCGATCACGTCTGGCACGTCCACGACCACACCGACGAGTTCTTCCTGGTCCTCGACGGGGAACTGCACATCTCCCTGCGGGAGACGCGGGGCGAGCGCACGGTCGTCCTCCCCCAGGGCTCCGTCTTCACGGTCCCCCGCGGCACCGAGCACAAGCCGTACGCCCCATTGCCCACCGCGATCCTCGTCTTCGAGCCCACCGGCACCCTTACTGTCGGCGACCGCCACGACGAGGTACCGGCCCATGTGGACGCCACGACCGGGCATGCGCTGCCGTGATGCATGAAGAAGTTCATTACCTTCGACTCCCCTGTTCGTTCACAGAGTGAGCAACTCTGGGAGGGGACATGCGGCAGTGGGATTCTCGCGCCGATCTCTACCTTCGGCTTTCGCTGGACCGCGAGGGCAAGACAGCCATCGAGCGGCAGGAGTCCGATTGCCGGGCCTGGGCCGCTCAACATGGTCTGGTTGTTCGTCAGGTGCACGTCGACCGGGGGAGGTCCGGGTATAAAGACGTCGCACGAAATGGCTTTGACGCGGCCACGCTGGCGGTCACGTCGGGTGGGGTACCGACGTTGATCGTGTGGAAACTGGATCGGCTCAGCCGAAAGGGGACTGCCGAGGTCGGCCCGCTACTGGAAGAGTTCGGCCGGGTCGGCGGTCGTCTGATCTCTGTCATGGACGGGCTGGATTCGAGCCTGCCCGGGGACAGGCTCGCCATGGCCTCTCTGTCGGAGTGGGCCCGTGCCGAGGCAGAAGCTCAGGGTGAGCGGGTCCGCCATGCCAAGCGTTACCTCCGCGGTCGAGGGAGATGGATCGGAGGGCGGCCACCGTACGGCCTTCGCATCGACGCCGACTCGGGCCGGTTGGAGCCGGACCCTGACACGGCTGTGTACGCGCGCCTGATCGCGGATGAGGCGCTGGCAGGGAAGCCGCTGGTGAGAATCGCCAGGCTGCTCAACGAGTACGAGATCCCTGCCCCCCGAGGCGGCTTGTGGCAGGTTGGCTCGCTGTCGCAATTGCTCAAGGCACCGGCGTTCGCAGGACTCCTTCCGGAAACAGAGGTTGCGTGGGATGAGGAACGCGGCCGCCACAAGTACACCAGTGTCGTCCGTCCCTACCTGGATCCGGAGACGGGAAGGTCTGTGGTCGTGGGTGAGGGGATCATCACCGTGGAGGAGCAGCGACTGATCGCCGTGGAACTGGAGTCCCGGACCAGGCTTCGCGGTGACGGAACCAAGGGGCCCGCCCGGGGGCCGGCTCACCTGCTGACGGGGCTGCTCCACTGCGGAGTAGAGGGGTGTGGGGCACGCATGAGCAGGAACGGCACGTCGTACGTCTGCCAGGGCGTGCGCCTCGGCCACGGCTGCCCGGGAGCGCGGGCAATGGCAACACGCGTGGAAGAGGCGGTGGTCACCGCCTTCCTGGGCCGGAATCCGACACTAGCGGCCCAGTGGGAGAGGAGCGAGGTTCCGCAAAGGCGGGCCCTCTTGTCTGCGGCCGTGGAGCGAGTCTGGGTGGCCAGGGCACCCGGGCAAGGACGCCGGTTCGAGCCCGAGAAGCGGCTTCGGATCGTCTGGACCGGTGAGGGGCACACGGAATAGCGCCATGCGCACACGCGCCTGCGTCTGCCGGAGGAAGCGGTACAGGTGGCCTCCGTGGCCCACCGCACGCAGCGTGCCGCCACCGAAGTCGCCCCCGGCAAGCTCCAGTTGGATGTGATCTTCCAGGCCCCGGCGGGCCAGAAGCGACACCCGGTACGGCCCCTCGACCCGCCTCCTGGTCCGCAACGAGTACCCGGCCTGCCATGTCCACCAGCAGGACTGGGGTGTGCCGGTCCGTCTCGCCGAGGGCGGCGCCGGCCGTCTGCCCCTGGTGCTGGCGGGAATGGGCGGGGGTCAGACCCCATAACCGTCGCTGTACCCGTCCCGCCGATGGTGGTGGGGCTCCTCGCTCACGACCGGCGTCGCGGGCGGTACCACCACGCGCCTGCGCCGGGCGATGCTGCTGAACGTCGTGACGCCGATCAGCCCGACGATCATCAGGATGATGCCGACCAGGTCGAGATTGACTCCCTCCATGTCCCAGTCGGTCGCGAACGTGAGGATGGCTCCCGCGGCGATGAGGATGATGCATCCGCCGAGGCCCATAAGTGTCGCCTCCCTGGTCCGGTGGTTCCGGTCGGAGGCGGGTACCCCACCGGGCCCGGACTACCCCTCCAGGAACGCCACCAGCGAGTTCGCCAGCAGATGCGGGTCGTCCACGCCGCACAACTCCCGGGCGCTGTGCATCGACAGGATCGCCACGCCGATGTCGACGGTCTTGATGCCGTGCCGGGCCGCGGTGATCGGGCCGATCGTGGTGCCGCAGGGCATGGAGTTGTTGGAGACGAAGGACTGGAAGGGGACGTCCGCCTTCTCGCAGGCCGCCGCCCAGACCGCCCGGCCCGAACCGTCGGTCGCGTAGCGGTTGTTGACGTTGACCTTCAGGATCGGGCCGCCGTTGACGCGCGGGTGGTGCGTCGGGTCGTGACGCTCGGCGTAGTTGGGGTGGACCGCGTGGCCGGTGTCCGACGAAAGACAGACCGTGCCTGCGAAGGCCCGTGCCCTGTCCTCGTACGATCCGCCGCGCGCGAACACCGAACGCTCCAGGACACCGCCCAGCAGCGGCCCGTCGGCACCGGTGTCGCTCTGCGAGCCGTTCTCCTCGTGGTCGAAGGCGGCCAGCACCGGGATGGAGTGGAGGGCCGCGCCCGAGGCCGCCGCCGCGGTCAGCGCCGCCACGCCCGCGTGCACGGAGAGCAGGTTGTCCATGCGCGGGCCCGCGACGAGCTCCTTGTCCCGGCCCAGGTAGGCCGGCGGCTCCACGGAGTGGACCATGAGGTCCCAGCCGGTGACCTCGCCCGCCGGCAGCCCGGCCGTCTCCTCCAGGAAGGCGATCAGGTCGCCGTCGCGGACGTCGTCGCCGAGGCCCCAAATGGGCTGCAGATGCCGCTGCTTGTCGAGCTTGAGCCCCTCCGCCGACACGGAACGGTCCAGGTGGATGGCGAGTTGGGGGACGCGCAGCAGCGGGCGGTCCACGTTCACCAGCCGGGTCGTACCGTCCCGCAGGGTCAGCCGGCCGGCCAGGCCCAGGTCGCGGTCGAGCCAGGAGTTGAGCAGCGGCCCGCCGTAGATCTCCACGGCCACCTGCCGCCAGCCGTGCGCCCCGGCGTCCGGCAGCGGCTTCACCCGCAGGTTGGGGGAGTCCGTGTGCGCGCCGACGATCCGGTACGGCGTGTGGGGCGCCGCGCCCTCGGGGACGTACCAGGCCACGATCGCGCCACCGCGCAGCACGTACTTGCCGCCGCTCGACCCGTCCCAGGCGTCCGTCTCCGCGACCTGCCGGAATCCGGCCTTCTCCAGCCGTTCGGCGGTGTTCGCCACGGCGTGGTACGGCGACGGGCTGGCCGTCAGGAAGGACATGAGGTCGTCGGTGTGGCCGCGGTCGAAGCGGGGGGGTTCGCTCATGGGGTTCACCTTAACGACGTACGAGGGCCCGCTCCCGGTGAAGGGGAGCGGGCCCTCGTAAGGGCGATGTGGATTGTCCGTGAGTGACTGGAACGGACGTTTAGAACGCGGCCTCGTCCAGCTCCATCAGGTCCAGGTCGATGCCTTCGGCGAGCTTGCGCGCGCCGGTGACGCCCGGCAGGACGTTGGCCGCGAAGAACTTCGCCGCCGCGATCTTGCCCGTGTAGAACGCCTTGTCCTTCGAGGAGGCCGTCTGCAGTTTCTCGGCGGCGACCGCGGCGCCCTTGAGGAGCAGGTAGCCGACGACGACGTCACCGGAGGCCAGCAGCAGGCGGGTGGTGTTCAGGCCCACCTTGTAGATGTTCTTGACGTCCTGCTCGGTGGCCGCGAGGTCGGTCAGCATCAGACCGACGATCGCCTCCAGCTCCACGGCCGCCTTCGCGAGGTGCTCGCGGGCGCCGGCCAGCTCCTCGCCGCCCTCGCCGAGCGCCAGGAACTTCTTGATGTCCTCGGCGAGCGAGTTCAGCGCGGCGCCCTGGTTGCGGACGATCTTCCGGAAGAAGAAGTCCTGGCCCTGGATCGCGGTCGTGCCCTCGTACAGGGTGTCGATCTTGGCGTCCCGGATGTACTGCTCGATCGGGTACTCCTGCAGGAAGCCGGAGCCGCCGAAGGTCTGCAGCGACTGGGCGAGCTGCTCGTAGCCCTTCTCGGAGCCGTAGCCCTTGACGATCGGCAGGAGCAGGTCGTTCAGCGCGTGCTCGGCCTTGGCGTCCTCGCCGGCCGCCTCCTTCACCGCGATGGAGTCCTGCACGGAGGCCGTGTACAGCACCAGCGCGCGCATGCCCTCCGCGTACGCCTTCTGCGTCATCAGCGAGCGGCGCACGTCCGGGTGGTGGGTGATGGTGACCTTGGGCGCGCTCTTGTCCATGAAGTTCGCCAGGTCAGGGCCCTGGACGCGCTCCTTGGCGTACTCAAGGGCGTTCAGGTAGCCCGTGGACAGCGTGGAGATCGCCTTCGTGCCGACCATCATGCGGGCGAACTCGATGATGCGGAACATCTGGCGGATGCCGTCGTGCTTGTCGCCGATCAGCCAGCCCTTGGCGGGGTGCTGGTCGCCGAAGGTCATCTCGCAGGTGTTGGAGGCCTTCAGGCCCATCTTGTGCTCGACGTTCGTGGCGTAGACGCCGTTGCGCTCGCCCAGCTCGCCGGTCTCGAAGTCGAAGAGGTACTTCGGGACGAGGAAGAGGGACAGGCCCTTGGTGCCGGGGCCGGCGCCCTCGGGGCGGGCGAGGACGTAGTGGAGGATGTTCTCCTCCATGTCGTGCTCACCGGAGGTGATGAAGCGCTTCACGCCCTCGATGTGCCAGGAGCCGTCCTCCTGCTGAACCGCCTTGGTGCGGCCGGCGCCCACGTCCGAACCGGCGTCCGGCTCGGTGAGGACCATGGTGGAGCCCCAGGTCCGCTCGACCGCGATCTGGGCGATCTTCTTCTGGACGTCGTTGCCCTCGTCGTAGAGGATCCCGGCGAACGCCGGGCCGGAGGAGTACATCCACACGGCCGGGTTCGAGCCGAGGATCAGCTCCGCGTACGACCAGATGAGCGACGGCGGGGCGGTGGTGCCGCCGATGGCCTCGGGCAGCCCGAGCCGCCAGTACTCGGAGTCCATGAAGGCCTTGTAGCTCTTCTTGAAGGACGCCGGGACCGGCGCGGTGTTCGTCTCCGGGTCGAAGACCGGCGGGTTGCGGTCGGCGTCCGCGAAGGACTCCGCCAGCTCGTTCTCGGCGAGGCGGGTCAGCTCGTCGAGGATGCTTTTCGCGGTCTCGGTGTCCATCTCCTCGAACGGGCCGGTGCCGTACAGCTTGTCGCGCCCGAGTACTTCGAAGAGGTTGAACTCGATGTCGCGGAGATTCGACTTGTAGTGCCCCATGGCGACGGCTCCGTTAGAGAGATCGGCGAGGCACTGGGAGTGCATCCTCGCGCTAGTTCACGTACCAACAAGTAGCTACGATGATGCTACCCGCCAGTAATAAGACGCAACCCCGATCCGCAATCTGTGACAGGTCACACCGGAACAGTCAGCGTCGCCGTGTATCCCCGCGCCACGCTCCCCTCCGTCGCGGCCAGCTGCTGCTCGTACCCGTCGCTGAAGATGCCGTCGGTCTCCAGGGAGAGGCCGCTCAGGTTGCGCACGCTCGCCGCATAGCCCTCCGAGGCGTACACCGTGTCGCAGACGTCCTTCGGGAAGGCGAGCTGCGAGGTGTTCGTGATGGACGTGGCGGCCGTGGCGTCGGCCAGGCTGCCGTACACCTCGAAGTGGATGTGCGGCCAGCGGCCCTGATAGCAGCCCGGGAAGACGCTCTCGAAGGTGACCCGGCCCTTGTCGTCGGTCTCCTGGACGCCGCGCAGGTAGTTCTCGTCCGTGACGCCGTCCGAGTACAGGGAGTAGTTGCCCTCCCGGTCGCAGTGCCAGAGGTAGACGGCGGCGCCCTTCTTCGGCGTCCCGCATCCGGAGGCGGCGTCCACGACGGTGAGCGTGACGGTCAGGGGCACGCCCTCGGCGGTGCCGCCCGCGGAGTCGCCGAAGCTCCTGGTGATGTCGCTGCGGACGACGCCGCTCTCCTTGAGGACGTTCACGCCGTTCGAGCCGTCGCCGGGGAAGGGGCCCGCGGTCTCGTCCGGGATGGTGGCGCACTCGGCGGACGAGGCGGTACCTCCGGAGCCCTTGGCGGAGGGGGCGGCCGACGTGTCGTCCTGCGAGCTGCACCCCACCAGGGGGACCAGTCCCGCCCCCGCCACCAGCCGGATCATGCGGCGGCGGGCGAGGACCGGCAGGTCGTGGGAGAGCCCGCGGTCGTGCTCGTGGATTTCATCGGCGGGTGCTTCGGTGACTGCTTCGGCATGGTCTCGGCGCATGGGAAGACGCTAGGAGTGGCAACGGCCCGAACCCAGGGGCACACGCTGTCAAGTCGCTGTCGGTTTGCCCGAGCCGCCGGTACCGGCCCGCCCCTCGCTCGCTCTCGGTACGCTTGCGCCCATGTACGGCTACGACCAGAACGTCGGTGCACAGCAGCAGTACGCCCCGCCGCAGCAGCCCGGCGGTGTCGGCGGGTACGGCCAGCAGCCGCCGCTCTACCCCGAGCCGTCCCCGCCCTCGCTCGCGGACGCGGTGCGGGCGTTCACGACGGGGCAGATGTCCGCGGAGGACTTCCAGCAGGTCTTCGCCACGTCGAAGGTCTACTGCCCGCGTGGCGACAACCCCGGCTTCCTCGCCCTGCACAACACCCAGCAGCCGGTGATCCCCATGTTCACCTCGCTCAAGGAACTGCGCAGGTACGCGGGCAAGGAGTCCAAGTACTTCGTCATCACCGGCGCCGAGGTGATCGACCTCCTCCCCACCGGCTACGGCTTCGTCCTCGACATGGAGGGCGAACACCGCATGGTCTTCGACGCGAAGGCCGTGGAGCAGATGGTCGAGTTCGCGATGCGCCGGATGTACGGCGGCTAGGACGGCCCTGGGGCTTTCCCGCCCCCCGCCCCTCTCCGGCTGGCACACTGAGCCGCCCCCGAAACCAGGTCCTTGTGACGGAGGCCGGCACCCCGCGCGGGTGCCGGCCTTCTGCTGTGCCCGGAGGGAATGTCCTGCGGGGCGTTCCCGTTGAGGGTGGCAAGAAGTTCAATGCTCAACTAAACTGGCCGCACAAGGAGGTACCGACATGCCTGCAGTGACCGTCGAGAACCCGCTGACGCTGCCCCGTGTCGCCGCGCCCGCGGAGGCAGTGGCTCGTCCCGTGCTCGCCGTCACGACCGCGCCGAGCGGTTTCGAGGGTGAGGGCTTCCCGGTGCGCCGTGCGTTCGCCGGGATCAACTACCGCCATCTGGACCCGTTCATCATGATGGACCAGATGGGCGAGGTGGACTACGCGCCGGGCGAGCCCAAGGGCACCCCCTGGCATCCGCACCGCGGCTTCGAGACCGTCACCTACATCATCGACGGGATCTTCGACCACCAGGACTCCAACGGCGGTGGCGGAACCATCACCAACGGCGACACCCAGTGGATGACGGCGGGCTCGGGCCTGCTGCACATCGAGGCGCCGCCGGAGTCCCTCGTCATGTCCGGCGGGTTGTTCCACGGCCTCCAGCTGTGGGTGAACCTCCCGGCCAGGGACAAGATGATGGCGCCGCGCTACCAGGACATCCGCGGCGGCCACGTCCAGCTGCTCACCTCCCCCGACGGCGGCGCGCTGCTGCGCGTCATCGCGGGCGAGCTGGACGGCCACCAGGGCCCCGGCATCACCCACACCCCGATCACGATGATCCACGCGACCCTCGCCCCGGGCGCGGAGATCACCCTGCCCTGGCGCGAGGACTTCAACGGCCTCGCGTACGTCCTCGCGGGCCGCGGCACGGTGGGTGCGGAGCGCCGCCCGGTCCAGCTGGGCCAGACGGCGGTCTTCGGCGAGGGCGGTTCGCTGACCGTACGCGCCGACGAGAAGCAGGACTCCCACACGCCGGACCTGGAGGTCGTCCTCCTGGGCGGGCAGCCGATCCGGGAGCCGATGGCCCACTACGGCCCGTTCGTCATGAACACCCGTGAGGAACTCCAGCAGGCCTTCGACGACTTCCAGAAGGGCCGGCTGGGGACGATCCCGGCGGTGCACGGCATGACGGGGGGCGGCCCGTCCGAGGCCTGACCTCCTACGCCCGAGGCCCGGAGCCGCCGCCCTGTGCCGCGGCTCCGGGCCTTCGCGCACCGTCACCCGCCCGGTCCGCCCGCGCACGACAGCGCCGCCCCGCCCGTGATCCGCTGGAACCGTGCAGGCCCCCACCCCGCTGCTCCCCGACCCCGTCCGGCGGCTCGCCGCCTGGTGTGTCGTCGTGTTGCTCGTGGCCGGGGTCGTCTACGTCGGGATCCGACTGGCCGTGGAGTTCCGTACGGCGGTCGTGCCCGTGCTGCTCGCGCTGCTCGGGACGGCCCTGCTCCGGCCGCTGCACCGACGGCTCGTGCGGGCCAAGGTCAACCGGTCCGTCGCCGCCGGGCTCACCTGCGTCGCCGTCGTGGCCGTCGTCGGCGGGGCCGTGTACATCGTCGTCGCCGCGGTCGTCGACACCGGCGACGAGATCGTCGCGGCTCTCAAGCAGGCGGCCGAGGATCTCGCCGAGCACTTCGGGGCAGCCGGCACCTCGCTGGACGACGTGGCCTCCAACGCCCGCGAGCTGCTCGCCAAGTTCGGCGGCACGGCCGCCTCCGGTGTCCTCAGCGGGGTCAGCGTCGTGGGCGAGACCATCGCCATGGCCGTACTCGCGCTGCTGCTGGTCTTCTTCTTCCTGCGGGACTCCGACCGGGCCGCGGGCACCCTGCGGTCGCTCGTCCCGGGCACCGGCGGGGACCTCGTGGAGGCCGTGGCCCGGCGGGCGTTCCGGGCCGTGGAGGGGTTCATGCGGGGGACCACCTTCGTGGCGCTGATCGACGCCGTCTGCATCACCGTCGGCCTGCTGGTCCTCGACGTGCCGGGCGCGGTCGGGCTCGGCGCGCTGGTCTTCGTCGGGGCGTACATCCCCTATCTCGGCGCCTTCCTCTCGGGGGCGGTCGCGATGCTGGTCGCGCTCGCCGACCGGGGGTTCGTGATCGCGCTGTGGGTGCTGGCCGTCGTGCTCGCCGTACAGGTCCTGGAAGGGCATGTGCTGACGCCGATGATCCAGAGCCGGACCGTGCAGATGCACCCCGCCGTCGTCATGGTGGCGATCACCGCCGGGGCCTCCGTGGCCGGCATCCTCGGCATGCTGCTCGCCGTTCCGCTGACCGCCGCCGCCTTCGGCGTCGTCAACGAACTCAGGGAGCGCTACGCCGCCCCGGAGCGCCCGGAACCCCCCGGGCCCCCGGCGTCACCCGGGCCTTCCGCACCCCCGAGCCCCACGGCGCCGTCCGCCTCGTAGAGCTCGAACCAGATGCTCTTGCCCTCGCCCCGCGGGTCCACGCCCCACGCCTGGGCCAGCATCTCGATGAGGATCAGGCCCCGGCCGGAGGACGCCAGTTCACCGGGGCGGCGCTTGTGGGGCAGGTCGTCGCTGGTGTCCGTGACCTCGACGCGGATCCGGCGGTCGCCCGAGGCGCCGCGCACCTCGGCCAGGAGCAGGGCGTCGGCGTCGGTGTGGACGAGAACGTTGGTCAGCATCTCGGACAGCAGCAGGACCGCCGAGTCCACCTGGTCCTCGGAGGTCCAGTCGTGCAGCAGCTCCCGCAGTTGCTGACGGGCCACCGCGACCCGCTCCGGCTCGTCCTGCGCGACCGTGAGCATGGTGCGCCGGATCGTGGGCCGCACGGCGACCGTGTCGCCGCAGCCGCAGCCCTCCCCCTCCCGGCGCAGCAGCAGGACCGCTATGTCGTCCTCGCGCCGGTCGGCCAGCGGGCCGGTGGTGTGGTGGGAGGAGGGGCCGTGGACGGCCTGGACGAGGGCGTCGGCGAGGGCCTCCAGGTCGCCGTCGTGGTCCTCCAGGATGGCGCGGATACGCTTCCAGCCGGTCTCCAGATCGTGGCCGCCGGTCTCGATCAGGCCGTCCGTGCAGATCAGCATGGTCTCGCCGGGTTCCAGGGTGATCCGGGTGGTCGGATAGTCGGCGTCCGGGTCGATGCCGAGCGGGAGGCCGCCGGCCGTCGGGCGGGCCAGCACCGTGCCGTCGGCCATGCGGATCGCCGGGTCCGGATGCCCGGCGCGGGCGATGTCCAGCAAGCCGGTCGTGGGGTCGACCTCCACGTACAGGCAGGTCGCGAAACGCAGTTCGGACGGGTCCTCGTCGAGGGCGCCGAACGTCATGCCGTGCAGGAAGCGGGAGGCGCGGGAGAGGACGGCGTCCGGGCGGTGGCCCTCGGAGGCGTAGGCGCGCAGCGCGATCCGGAGCTGGCCCATCAGGCCCGCCGCCCGTACGTCATGGCCCTGGACGTCCCCGATGACCAGGGCGAACCGGCCGTTGGGCAGCGGGATCATGTCGTACCAGTCGCCGCCGACCTGGAGTCCGCCCCCGGTCGGCACATAGCGGGCCGCGACGCTCATGCCCGGTATCTCGGGGCCGAGCTGCGGCAGCATCGAGCGCTGGAGGCCGTCCGTGAGCTCCCGCGCGGACTCGGCGGCCTCGGCGCGAGACAGGGCCTGGGCGAGCATGCGGGCGACCGTCGTCAGCACGGACCGTTCGTCGGGCGTGAACGCCACCGGGTAGGTGAAGGCGGCCATCCAGGCGCCCATCGTGCGGCCGGCCACGGTCAGCGGCAGGAACGCCCAGGACTGCCGGTTGAAGTGCGCGGCGAGCGGCCAGGTGACCGGGTAGCGGCCCTTGTACTGCTCGGGCGTGGACAGGTACACGGCACGACCGGTGCGGACCACTTCGGCGGCCGGATAGTCGGTGGCCAGGGCCATGTGCGAGAAGGGGCCCTCGTCGCCGGGCTGCTGGCCGTGGTGGCCGATGATCGTCAGGCGATCGCCCGTCACCCCGAACACGGCGAGGCCGTCCGGGGAGAAGCCCGGCATCGACAGACCGGCCGCGACCCGCAGCACCTCCTCCGTCGACCGCGCCTCGGCCAGCGCCCGGCCCGCGTCCAGCAGGAACGCCTCCCGCGAACGCCGCCAGTCACCCGTGACCGCCGTACGCCCTGCGGGGGTCCCCGGCGTCGGTTCGGTGACCTCCTGGAGGGAGCCGGTCACCTCGTACGACCGTTTCTCACGGTCGAAGGAGGCGTGGAAGCGGCTGCGGCCGACCCGGATGACCCGGCCCCGCTCGTCCATGATCCGCACCCGCGCCTCGCCCAGCGTGCCCTCGGCGACGGCGAGCTGGATCACCCCGCTGATCTCGTTCCAGTCGACCGGGTGCAGACGGGCGCGCACCTGGGCCTGGCTGAGGGTGGCCCGCTCCGCGGGCAGCCCCAGCAGCCGTGCCGCCTCCGCGTCGACCGTGACCAGTCCCGTGGCGGTGTTCCAGTGCCACAGTCCGGTCGCGAGGGCGGCGAGAACCTCCCCCACGGCGGGCAGGGGCTCACCAGTGCGCATTGCCCTACTTTAAGAACAGGTGATCGCAGACTGCCACCGAAGCTGTATGGGGCATCCGGTCGGGCGGGGGTGCGGGTGGGCTCGCGGGCGCGGCGAAATGGTGGGGAGGCGATCTTGGGGTCCCCGGTAGGCTTGGGGGAAGTTTCACGTGAAACACGCCCCTCGATCCGCGAAGACTGGATGAACGACGATGCATCGGTACAGGTCCCACACCTGCGGCGAGCTCCGCTCCTCTGACGTCGGCACCGACGTCCGACTGAGTGGCTGGCTGCACAATCGGCGCGACCTGGGCGGCATCCTCTTCATCGATCTGCGCGACCACTACGGCATCACGCAGCTCGTCGCCCGTCCCGGCACGCCCGCGTACGAGGCCCTCGACAAGCTGACCAAGGAGTCGACGGTCCGCGTCGACGGCAAGGTCGTCTCCCGCGGCGCCGAGAACGTCAACCCCGAGCTGCCCACCGGTGAGGTCGAGGTCGAGGTCGGCGAGGTCGAGCTGCTCGGCGCGGCCGCCCCGTTGCCGTTCACGATCAACACCGAGGACGGGGTCAACGAGGAGCGGCGCCTGGAGTACCGCTTCCTGGACCTGCGCCGCGAGCGCATGCACAAGAACATCCTGCTGCGTACGTCGGTCATCTCGGCGATCCGGCACAAGATGACGGCGCTCGGCTTCAACGAGATGGCGACCCCGATCCTGTCCGCCACCTCCCCCGAGGGCGCGCGTGACTTCGTGGTCCCCTCCCGCCTGAACCCGGGCAAGTTCTACGCCCTGCCGCAGGCGCCGCAGCAGTTCAAGCAGCTGCTGATGATCTCCGGCTTCGACCGCTACTTCCAGATCGCGCCCTGTTTCCGTGACGAGGACGCGCGCGCGGACCGCTCGCCGGGCGAGTTCTACCAGCTCGACATCGAGATGAGCTTCGTCGAGCAGGAGGACGTCTTCCAGCCCGTCGAGAAGCTGATGACCGAGCTGTTCGAGGAGTTCGGCAACGGCCGCCACGTCACCTCGCCCTTCCCGCGGATCCCGTTCCGCGAGGCGATGCTGAAGTACGGATCCGACAAGCCGGACCTGCGCGCCCAGCTCGAACTCGTCGACATCACCGACATCTTCGAGGGCTCCGAGTTCAAGGCGTTCGCCGGCAAGCACGTGCGTGCGCTGCCGGTGCCGGACGTCTCGGCGCAGCCCCGGAAGTTCTTCGACCAGCTCGGTGACTTCGCGGTCTCGCAGGGCGCGAAGGGCCTGGCCTGGGTCCGTGTCGCCGAGGACGGTTCGCTCTCCGGCCCGATCGCGAAGTTCCTCACCGAGGAGAACGTCGCCGAGCTGACCAAGCGCCTGTCGCTGGCCGCCGGTCACGCCGTGTTCTTCGGCGCGGGCGAGTTCGACGAGGTCTCGAAGATCATGGGCGCGGTGCGGGTCGAGGCCGCCAAGCGAGCCGGGCACTTCGAGGAGGGCGTCTTCCGGTTCTGCTGGATCGTCGACTTCCCGATGTACGAGAAGGACGAGGACACCGGCGCCATCGACTTCTCGCACAACCCGTTCTCGATGCCGCAAGGCGGTCTGGAGGCCCTTCAGACCCAGGACCCGCTGGACATCCTGGGCTGGCAGTACGACATCGTCTGCAACGGCGTCGAGCTGTCCTCCGGGGCGATCCGGAACCACGAGCCGGAGATCATGCTGAAGGCCTTCGAGATCGCGGGCTACGACCGCGAGACCGTCGAGGAGAAGTTCGCCGGTATGCTCCGCGCCTTCCGCTTCGGCGCCCCGCCGCACGGCGGTATCGCCCCGGGTGTGGACCGTATCGTCATGCTCCTCGCCGACGAGCCGAACATCCGCGAGACCATCGCCTTCCCGCTCAACGGCAACGCCCAGGACCTGATGATGGGCGCGCCGACGGAGCTGGAGGAGGCGCGGCTGAAGGAGCTGCACCTGACGGTGCGCAAGCCGCAGCCGAAGTAGGCAACAGCGGACGGCACTTGGTGAAGTGGCTCGGAACCGGCGTCGGTTCCGACCCACTTTCGTTCACGGCGCTCATGCAGGGCTCTTGCCCAGCTCTTACCCATGCTCCTGACAGGCGCCGTCCCTAACTTCACTGCCCATGACGGGAAACCACACGGCCGAAGGGCCGAAACACAAGCGGGACCTCACGCGTCGCAAGGTCGTCGTGGCCGGTGCGGGAGCAGCCGCGGCGGTGGGCGTGGGCGGCACGCTCGCGGCGGGCGCGTTCGCCGGCGAGACGAAGGGCTCCGCTGCCGCGGGCGCCACCGCGTCGAGCAGCTCGTCGAGCCGTGAGGTCTGCTACCGGCTGACCTCCGAGACGACCGAGGGCCCTTACTACATCGACGCGGACAAGCTCCGCCAGGACGTGACCGAGGACCAGGAGGGCATCCCGCTCACCCTGCGCCTGAAGGTGATCGACTCCGAGACCTGCAAGCCGGTCAGGAACGCCGCGGTCGACATCTGGCACTGCAACGCGCTGGGCGTGTACTCGGGCTATGAGGCGATGGGCAGCGGCGGGGGCGGCGGAGGCGGTACTCCGCCGTCGGGTGAGCCGACGGGCGAGCCGTCGGGCGAGCCCCCGTCCGGCACGCCCTCGGGCGAGCCGGGTGGCGGAGGCGGCGGCCACGAGGAGCCGACGGACGACGAGCGGTATCTGCGCGGCACGTGGCGGACGGACCGGAACGGCCAGGTGGTCTTCCGGACGGTCTTCCCGGGCTGGTACCAGGGTCGCTGTGTGCACATCCACACCAAGGTGCATGTGAACGGCACCTGGACGGACGCCGGTTACGAGGGCGGCGACACCTGCCACACCGGGCAGCTGTTCTTCGACGAGGCGAGCGTGCTGGCGTCCGCCGAGGTGGAGCCGTACTCCACCAACACGACCACGCGCACCACGCTGGACGAGGACACCATCTACCCGGACAACGGGACCGAGGGCGGTCTGCTGAAGCTGAAGTACAAGAGGAACGCCATCGCCAAGGGCGTCGTCGCCACGATCACCATGGGCGTCGACCCGGAGGCCACGAACACCGGATCCTGATCCTCGGGCGAGCGCGATCTTCCTGGGCGGCTCGGCGACTGCGTACATCGTGACCGGCACCTGCACCGGCACCGGCACCTGCACCGGCACCGGCACCGGCACCTGCACCGGCACCGGCGCCGGTACCGCGGCCGTCACTCGTCCCCGTCCGCCGGAGGCCTGAGCGCCTCCTCCTCCAGCAGTCGTTCCGCGATGTCGTCCGCCCACGCCCGGGCCCACCGGCGGAGCGCCGGTACCGACTCCGGGGCCAGGCCGCCGGCGACGAACTCCCGGTCGTCCAGCAGCTCCGTGGCCTCCAGGCGGGACTGGAGGTCCGCCAGGTCGAGGTCGTCCCAGGCGTGGCGGCGGCCGAGTTCCTCCAGGTCGGGGTAGCTCCAGTGGGCAGCGGCCACGTGGACGTCGATGAGGTCGCGTCCGGCGCCGCGGTCGGTGAGGGCCCGGACCTTCGTGCCGATGAGGTCCTCCAGGGACAGGGCCGGGCCGAGGCCGGTCGTCACCGGGGGCCGCCAGAAGGTCTCCTTCAGCAGGTCGACGGCGCGTTCCTCACCCGTGTCGGGGTCCGTGACGAGCAGCCGGGCGGAGAGCGGGTCGGCCTCCAGGGGACGTACCCGCCACCCGCGTTCCGTCAGGCCGTGGCGGACCATGGCCGCGATCTGGTCCATGGGCTCGGGGTGCTCGGTCGCCAGCTCCACCGACCGCACGTGCCGGGTGGTCAGGCCGTGCGCCCGGGCCGCGCAGTCGCCGGCCAGGACGAGCGGGTAGCGGGCGCCGACGGCGAGGACGTCGGACGGGAGGTCGCGGGGCGGGGGAAGCATGGTGGGCCCGATTATCGCGGTCCCGCACGGAGGGACGTGCGGCCAACATGCCGTCCGTTCGGCGTACCCGAAAGCCACCCCCCTGGCTGTCACACTCGCCCGATGCCCGGCGTCAGCCCTGTGACGGATGACAAAGACACCGTCGTACCCGACCGCGCACGCCGAGGAGCCCACCATGAACGTCGCACACGTAGTCGTCACTGTCCTGGCCGCTGTGATGGCCGGTTTCTCGGCCGTCGTGCTGCTGATGCGCGCCGAGTGGATCGTGCGGGCGCTCACCGACTACCGGGTTCCCCGCTCGTGGTGGACCTGGCTCGGGCTGGCCAAGGGCGCGGGTGCCGTCGGGCTGGTGGTCGGGCTGTTCGTACCGGTCATCGGGGTGCTGGCCGGGACCGGGCTGGTGGTCTACTTCGCCGGCGCCGCCGTGACCGTGGCCAGGGCCCGCTGGTACGCGCACATCCCGTACCCGCTCGTCTACGCCGCCCCCGTCGTCGGCGCTCTGGCGCTCGGCCAAGCCGCCTGACGACGGGGAGAGCGAACAACGGTCCCTACTTAGCCACGAACTGCGTCAGGATCGCCTGCACCTCGTAGATGTCCACACCCTTGGTGAACGTCTTCTCGATCGGCGTCGCCGAGCCCGAGAGCCAGATCTTCAGCTCGGCGTCCAGATCGAAGGTGCCGGCCGTCTCCACCGCGAAGTGCGTGATGCTGCGGTAGGGGATGGAGTGGTACTCCACCTTCTTGCCGGTGATGCCCTGCTTGTCGACCAGGATGAGGCGGCGGTCGGTGAACAGGATGGTGTCCCGTATCAGCAGATACGCCGCGTGTACCTGCTCACCGTGGCCCAGCAGCCGGGCGAAGTCCTGCTGAGCCTGGCCCGGGTCGACGGTGTGCGCGTTTCCGAAGAGCGCCATGGATGGATCCCCCCACTCGATGGCCTTTGGCGGCCAACTGACGGCCTTGCGTGATCTTCGCAATGTATAGCCGCTCGGGGGCGGTCAGGCATAGGGGCGTAAACGATCAGGTGTCGTACGAACCGTCCCAGGGCGCCCCGAAACCCAGGTTGTCCGGATGGAGCTCGGCCCACGCCTCGCCCTCGTCGTCCCCGGTCACGAGGCCGAACAGCACACCGTCGACGGTGAGTTGGAAGGGCCGGACCGCGATGTCCGTGTACGTACGGCGGGGGAGGCTGCGCAGCCGGGTCGCGAGGTGGGCCCGGGCACGGGCCAGCACCGAGTCGGGGCCGTGCGGAGCGCGCTGCTGCTCGGCCCAGGTGCCGGCGCACCAGATCTCCGACTCGCGGTACCTGCCCTCGGAGTCGAAGGTGTGCAGGACCGAATAGAGACGTTTGTGCTCTTCCCAGCCGGTGTCGAGGTCGAACCCCTTGGGGAATGCGTAGGTGACCGACCCCATGAACTGCCCGTCCGCATAACAGCCGATCGCCTCGGTACGACCGTGCGGCTCGTAGGCGATCGGGATGACCTCAGGGACTGCCATGGCGGAAACCATACGGTTGTGAAGGGGGACATGGTGGCGGCGGGGGGCGATCGATGCCAACCCAATGGGCAACATCCCCGTGATGTCCGCGACTTGACCACTGTTCAGTCAAGAAATTCACGGCAACCTTTCCGATCTCCGTGACCACGAACGAGTCGGAAGCCCGCTCAGCCGGGCCCGCTCGCCGGCGCGCGAGCCTCACCGAAGCACGTAAGGACTCATTCGTGGCATCCCCTTCGCACCGCCCCACCCCCCGCTCCGCCCACAGCCCTTCCCACCGCCGTTCCCTCCGCGGGCGCCGCACCCTCGTCGTCACCGCCGCCGTGGCGGCCGCCGGCGTGGGTGCCGGTGTCCTCGTGCTGAACGCGAACGCCGGCACGGTCGACCTGTACCACCAGTCCCTGCCCGCGAAGGACGGCTGGGCGGCCTCCGGCTCCGGTACGACGGGCGGCGCGAAGGCCGACTCCGCGCACACCTTCACCGTCAGCACCCGTGCCCAGCTCGTGAAGGCACTGGGCTCGGTCTCCGACACCACGCCCCGGATCATCAAGATCAAGGGCACCATCGACGCCAACACCAGCGACGCCGGCAAGAAGCTGACCTGCGCCGACTACGCCTCGGGCACCGGCTACTCGCTCTCCGCCTACCTGAAGGCCTACGACCCGGCCACCTACGGCAAGAAGGCGCCGTCGGGCAGCCAGGAGAACGCCCGCAAGGCCGCCGCCGGCAAGCAGAAGAAGAACATCGTCTTCCGGGTGCCGTCCAACACCACCATCGTGGGCGTCCCCGGCACCAAGGCCGGCATCAAGGGCGGCAGCCTCCAGGTGCAGAACGTCAGGAACGTCATCGTCCGCAACCTCACCTTCTCCGCCACCGAGGACTGCTTCCCGCAGTGGGACCCCACGGACGGCTCGGCCGGCGAGTGGAACTCGAGCTACGACTCGGTCACCCTGCGCGGGGCGACGAACGTCTGGGCCGACCACAACACGTTCACGGACGCCCCGACCTTCGACAAGTCGTTGAAGACGTACTTCGGCCGCAAGTACCAGATCCACGACGGCGCCCTCGACATCACCAACGGCTCCGACCTGGTGACCGTCGAGCGCAATCTCTTCGACTGCCACGACAAGACGATGCTGATCGGCAGCAGCGACAGCGACAGCACCGGCAAGCTGCGCGTCACCCTCCACCACAACGTGTGGAAGGGCATCGTGCAGCGGGCCCCGCTGGCCCGGATCGGCCAGATCCACCTCTACAACAACCTGTACGACACGACGACGCTCAACGGCTACACGCCGAAGTACAGCATCGACTCCCGCGCCAAGGCCCAGGTCGTAGCCCAGCACAACGCCTGGAAGGTCGCGTCCGGCGCCAAGGTCGCCAAGCTCCTGAGCGGCGACGGCACCGGCTCGATCGCCGGCAGCGGCAACCTCGTCAACGGCACCTCGACCGACCTCGTGGCCGCCTACAACGCCGCGAGCTCGAAGAAGATCAAGACGACGGTGAACTGGAA
Source organism: Streptomyces sp. NPDC028907 (assembly GCF_055564995.1). Classification (NCBI taxonomy): domain Bacteria; kingdom Bacillati; phylum Actinomycetota; class Actinomycetes; order Kitasatosporales; family Streptomycetaceae; genus Streptomyces; species Streptomyces sp. NPDC028907. The sequence continues at coordinate 572,431 of NZ_JBVHVE010000003.1, read as the reverse complement.
GCCGACGCTCACGGCCGGGCTGCAGACGTCGGCGAAGAACCTGGCGACGGAGCTGGCGGGGACGACCGGCGCCGGGGTTCTGAAGTAGATCGACCCACGGCGTCGGCCCACTGCCCCGGCGACGGCCTTCACAAGCTTGCGGGCTCCCTTACGCCGCCTCGCCGCCGAAGCGCTCCTTGTACGCCTCCAGGTCGTCGTCCGTCAGCTTGGCGAAGAGGACCGGGGGGACGGTGAAGGGGGTGCCGGCGGGGACGGACGTGAGGGAGCGGGCCTCGTCCGCGCTCACCCAGGTGGCCGTGTCGTCGCTGAGGGCGAAGGCCTGGCGCATGGCGGCCGCCGACGTCGGGATGAACGGCTCCGAGACCACCGCGTAGAGGTGGATCAGGTTCATCGCCGTACGCAGGGTGAGCGCGGCGGCGTCCTTGTCGGTCTTGATCTCCAGCCAGGGGGCCTTCTCCTCCAGGTAGGAGTTGCCCGCGGACCACAGGGCGCGCAGCGCCGCCGCGGCCTTGCGGAACTGGAGGGCCTCCATGTGCTCCTCGTACTCCGCGAGCAGCCGCGCGATCTCCTCGCCGAGCCTCGCCTCCGCCTCGCCGGCCTCGGCGCCCGCCGGGACCTCCTCGCCGAAGCGCTTCTTGGAGAAGGACAGGACGCGGTTGACGAAGTTGCCGAGGGTGTCGGCGAGGTCCTTGTTCACCGTCGCCGTGAAGTGCTCCCAGGTGAAGGACGAGTCGTCCGACTCGGGGGCGTTGGCGATCAGGAAGTAGCGCCAGTAGTCGGCGGGGAGGATCTCCAGGGCCTGGTCGGTGAAGACACCGCGCTTCTGGGAGGTGGAGAACTTTCCGCCGTAGTACGTCAGCCAGTTGAAGGCCTTGACGAAGTCGACCTTCTTCCAGGGCTCGCGGATGCCGAGCTCGGTGGCCGGGAACATCACCGTGTGGAACGGGACGTTGTCCTTCGCCATGAACTGCGTGTAGCGGACGTCGGTGTCGACGTCGTACCACCACGACTTCCAGTCGCGGTTCTCCGGGTCCTGGTCCGACCACTCCTTCGTCGAGCCGAGGTACTCGATCGGGGCGTCGAACCAGACGTAGAAGACCTTGCCCTCGGCCGCCAGCTCCGGCCACGTGTCCGCCGGGACGGGCACGCCCCAGTCCAGGTCACGGGTGATCGCCCGGTCGTGCAGGCCCTCGGTCAGCCACTTGTGGGCGATGGAGGACGCCAAGTGCGGCCACACGCCGTCGTGGCGGGCGACCCACTCCTTGACCTCGTTCTGGAGCTTGGACTGGAGGAGGAAGAGGTGCTTGGTCTCGCGGACCTCCAGGTCGGTGGAGCCGGAGATCGCCGAGCGCGGGTTGATCAGGTCGGTCGGGTCGAGTACGCGGGTGCAGTTCTCGCACTGGTCGCCGCGGGCCTTGTCGTAGCCGCAGTGCGGGCAGGTGCCCTCGACGTAGCGGTCCGGGAGGAAACGGCCGTCGGCCGGGCTGTAGACCTGGCGGATCGCCCGCTCCTCGATGAAGCCGTTCTCGTGCAGCTTGCGGGCGAAGTGCTGGGTGATCTCGACGTTCTGGGGGGAGGAACTCCGGCCGAAGTAGTCGAACGCCAGTGCGAAGCCGTCGTAGACCGCCTTCTGCGCGTCGTGTGCCTGCGCGCAGAATTCGTCCACCGGGAGGCCCTGCTCCTTGGCGGCCAGCTCGGCCGGGGTGCCGTGCTCGTCCGTCGCGCAGATGTAGAGGACGTCGTGGCCGCGCTGTCGGAGGTACCTGGAGTACACGTCCGCCGGGAGCATGGACCCCACCATGTTGCCCAGGTGCTTGATTCCGTTGATGTACGGAAGGGCGCTGGTGATGAGGTGTCGAGCCATCGCGGGGCTGCTCCCAGGTCGGTGTTCGGGGGCTTGTTTTCTGTCTTGCGAACCTTGAAATCGTAGCCGACATGGGTGGGCCGCCCGCTTCCCGTTTTTGAGGGGTGGGAAGGGGCGGCCTGGTGATCTTCAGTGGTGATCTTCGGGTTTGCCTCGCGGTGGTGATCTACGAGAGTTACGGGCGCCAGTCGATCAGTACGCCGTCGTAGAGCTCCGCGTCCGTGAGCTCCAGGGGGGTCGGGCCCGCGTGGAAGAAGGCCGTGTTGTCGGTCTTCAGCTTGCGGAGGTAGTCGAAGGCCTTGTTGTCGTGGTCGCCGAACGCGATGAAGGAGAAGAAGACGGCGGGGTGGGACTTCGCGGCGTTCGTGAGGGCCTGGGTGGCGGGGGTCTTCGCGTCGGGGGCGCCGTCGGTCTGGAAGACGACGAGGGCGGGGGTGCCGGGGGTGGCGTTCTTGTCGTAGTGGGCGAGGACGGCTTCCACGGCGGCGTGGTAGCTGGTGCGGCCCATACGGCCGAGGCCCGCGTGTGCGTCGTCGACGGCGGTCTCGGAGGAGGCCGGGGTGAGGTCGGTCGTGCCGTCGACCTCGGTGGAGAAGAAGACGACGTGGAGGGAGTGGTTCGGGGCGTCGGGGTCCAGGTGCTCGGCGAGGGCGAGGGTCTGGTCGGCGAGTGCCTGGGCTGAGCCGTCCTTGTAGTAGGGGCGCATGCTCGCGGAGCGGTCCAGGACGAGGTAGACCTTGGCGCGGGCGGTGGTGAGGCCGGCCTTCGCGAGGGCGAGGGCGGGCGGGGTGGCCTCCGGCTGGGGTGTCGGTTCGGCCTCGGCTTCGCCTTCGGCCTGGGTGTTCCCACCCGCACCACCCGTGCTGGTCTCGTCGTCGACCGCGGGGGCCTCCGGCTGGGGCGTCGGTTCGGCCTCGGCTTTGCCTTCGGCCTGGGCGTTCCCACCCGCACCACCCGTGCTGGTCTCGTCGTCGACCGCGGGTGGCCCCTGTGGGGCGTCCTCGCCGTCGGCGGCCGCGGGCTCGGGCTCCGCCGCGGGCTCCTCGGCCACCGGCTCCGCCTCGACCGGCTCCTCCTCGGCAACCGGCTCTACGACCGCCGGCTCCTCGGCAACCGGCGTCTCGGTGACCGGCTCCACCGCGGCCGGCTCCTCGACCACCGGCTTCTCAGCCGCCACAGGCGCCTCAGCCACCGGCTCCTCGACCGTCGGCTCGTCGACGGCAGGTGTCTCCGGGATCGTTTCCTCGGTGACCGGCTCCACCGCGGCCGGCTCCTCGACCACCGGCTCCTCAGTCGCCACAGGCGCCTCAGCCACCGGCTCCTCAGCCACCGGCTCTTCAGCCACCGGCTCTTCAGCCACCCGCTCTTCAGCCACCCGCTCTTCCGCCGCCAACTCTCCCGCCGCCGGCTCTTCCGACTTCGGGACCGTCACGTTGTCGAAGGCGGCCGAGACCAGCTCGTGCTCTTCGTCCGAGTTGTCCTGAGCGGACTGCGGCTCGGTGTTCTCGGTGGTCTTGACGGCCTCCGGGGCCGGACGGTCCGCGCTTCGGGGTTCCGGGACCTGGGCCGTCGGGGTCGGCTGGGGTTCCGGGGTCGGGGACGGGACCGTCGGCCGGGGTTCCGGCGAAGGCGTCGTCGCACCCTCTGCTTCGGCGGTACGCCCCTTGCGTGACCGGCCGAACGCGTTCCGCAGGAGAGTGAGAATGCCCATGTGCGCAACCCTTCGCATGAGTTGATGCCCGTAGATCCCTGGCCAGGACGGACACGTAAGGTTAGCGGCCCCGGATGGCGATCTTGGGGAGGGGCTGGCACCTGAGCCCCTTGTCCGTCAAGGGCTCATCACGCCGAGTCCGGGACGGTGCCCAACTTCGGTACCGCTACCTCTGGTTCACTTTTAGTTCATGCGGTCGCCCCGCTCCCGCACAGACGTGCCCCTAGCGTCCCCCACGCTGCACTCAAGGGGAAGCAAGGGGAGAACAAGACACCATGCGCATTCCGTTGCCGATCATCAGAACGAACAGCGACTCGCACCCGGGCGGGCGGGCCGCCCTGACCTGCCGGTTCCGGTGTGGTGACGCGTGTTTCCACGAGGTGCCCAACACCACCACGAACCCGTACGTCGGTGACGTCATCACCGAAGCCGTCAGCCGCCGCACCACGCTGCGCGCCGCCGCCGTCGTCACCGCGGCCGCCGCCGTGAGCGGCACTGTCACCGTGGCCGCGCCGAAGGCGGATGCCGCCGAGGCCGCCGGGGTGTCCGAAAGGACCGGGTCCTCCCGGGGTGCGCGCGGTCTGCGCTTCAACCCCGTCGCGCCGAACACCGCCGATACCGTGACGATTCCGGACGGTTACGCGCAGAACATCGTCATCCGCTGGGGCGAGCCCATCCTGCGGGGCGCCCCCGCGTTCGACCCGGAGAACCAGACCGCCGAGGCCCAGGCGAAGCAGTTCGGCTACAACAATGACTTCCTCGCGCTGCTTCCGCTGCCTGGTGAGCGCCACCGGCAGGTTCTCGTCGCCAATCACGAGTACACCGATGAAGTGCTCATGTTCCGCGAGTACGACGCCGACAACCCGACCAAGCAGCAGGTCGAGGTCGCCTGGGCCGCTCACGGGCTCTCCGCCGTCGTGGTCGAGGGGGACCGCAGGAGCGGGAAGCTGACCGCCGTGCCCCGGCATCCGCTCAACCGCCGCGTCACCGCCACCAGCGAGTTCGAGGTCACCGGGCCCGCCGCCGGGTCCGACCTGCTCAAGACCTCCGCCGACCCGACTGGCACCAAGGTCCTCGGCACGCTCAACAACTGCTCCGGTGGCGTCACCCCGTGGGGCACCACGCTCCACGGCGAGGAGAACTTCAACCAGTACTTCGCGGGCGCCACCCGTGCGACCGACAAGCGGTACGGGCTCGGGACCGGTGCGAGCGAGCGTAAGTGGGAGCGGTTCGACAAGCGGTTCGACGTCGCGCAGGAGCCGAACGAGCCGCACCGCTTCGGGTACGTCGTCGAGCTCGACCCGTACGACCCCGCCTCCAAGCCGCGCAAGCACACCGCGCTCGGCCGCTTCAAGCACGAGGGGGCCACGGTTCGGCTGACCGAGGACGGGCGTCCCGTCGTCTACTCCGGTGACGACGAGCGCTTCGACTACTTCTACAAGTTCATCGGCAGCAAGCGGATGCGGAAGGGGTCGAGCCGGGCCGTGCGGGAGCACAACCTCTCCCTGCTCGACGAGGGGACGCTCTACGTCGCCAAGCTCACCGGGGACTCGCCCGCCATCGAGATCGACGGCACCGGCAGGCTTCCCGCCGACGGTGAGTTCGACGGCAGCGGTGAGTGGATCCCGCTGGCCACCGCCACCGCCGACGGCGCCGTCTCGCACGTGGAGGGGATGACCGCGGACGAGGTGTTCGTGTTCACGCGTCTCGCCGGTGACAAGGTCGGCGCGACGAAGATGGACCGGCCCGAGGACATCGAGCCCAACCCGCACACCGGCAAGGTGTACGTCGCCCTCACCAACAACACCAACCGCGGTGTCGGGTCGAATGCCAAGGCCGACGAGGCCAACCCGCGCAACGCCAACAAGCACGGCCAGGTCCTGGAGCTGACCGAGCGCTGGAACCGCGCCGACAGCAAGAAGTTCGCCTGGACGCTGTTCCTGGTCGCGGGCGACCCGGACGACCCGGCGACCTACTTCGCCGGGTTCCCGAAGGAGGACGTCTCCCCGATCTCCTGCCCGGACAACGTCGCCTTCGACTCGTACGGCAACCTGTGGATCTCCACCGACGGCAACCAGCTCGGCTCGCACGACGGCCTCTTCGGTGTCGCTACGCGCGGTGAGCGCCGTGGTGAGCTGAAGCAGTTCCTGACGATGCCGAACGGTGCGGAGACCTGCGGGCCGGTGATTGAGGACCGCCGTGTGTTGGTCTCCGTGCAGCACCCGGGCGAGATCGACGGCGCGACGGCCGAGAAGCCGCTGAGCGCCTGGCCGGACGGGGAAGGGAAGATCAACCGCCCGGCGGTCGTCGCCGTCTGGCGCAAGGACGGCTGCGACATCGGCGTCTGACCCCACGGACACCGGTCACGGAGACTGATCACGGGAGTGCTGGGACCGGCGGCTGCCGCTCGCCGTCGGGTTCCAGCCATTCCCGCTCCAGCCATTCCCGGTACGCCGGCGCCTGCCGTGCCACCTCCCAGTACGCCTCCTCCAGCGCGGGATAGACCCCGTCCAGGTCCGTCTCCGTACGGGCCGCGAGGAGCAGGCGTACGCCCAGGGGGTCGCCGTGCAGGCGCCGTACCGCCATCGTGGGGCTGTCGGCGTGGGTCGGCTGGCAGACGGCGACCACCTCGCCGGTGGCGACCAGGGCGTCCGCCGTGTAGTAGTCGCCGTGCAGGACGTGGGGGCTGACGCCGGCCGCGCGGAACATCCGCTGCACCGCGTCCCACTCCCCGTCGACCGTCGGATCGACCATCCAGCGGTCGTCGGCCAGGTCGGGCAGGGTGACCTCCGTCTTCGCCGCGGCCGGATGGTCGGTCGGCAGCGACACGAACTGCGGCTCGCGCTCCATCAGCACGCGCAGGCGAAGTTCGGGTGGGATCCGCAGCGGGCAGCCCTCCACCTCGTGCACGAAGGCGACGTCCAGCTGGCCGTCGGCGACCATGCGCAGCAGGGCGTTCGGGGAGACGTTCATGTGCAGGGTCGGATCCTGGCCGTGGCCGCGCAGCCGGCGCAGCCAGCCCGCCAGGGCCTTGCTCGCCGTCGACCCGACCCGCAGCTCCGCACCGCCCACCGCGGCCGCCCTCGCCTCCGCGACCAGGGCACGCATATCGGCCACCAGCGGACGGGCCCGGCTGAGGACCAGACGGCCCAGCGGGGTGGGGCGGCAGCCGGTTCTCGCGCGTACGAACAGCGCGCCGCCCAGCTCCTGCTCGATGCGCCGCAGTTGCGTGCTGAGCGATGGCTGGGCGACACCCAACTGGCGTGCGGCCCGGTGCAGACTGCCGGTGTCCGCTATGGCGCACAGCGCGCGGAGGTGTCTCACCTCAAGGTCCATGCCCTCGCACACTAAAGCGGAACAACAGGTTTCACCAGCCGCACAAATCCCCCCGGATCCCTGCCAATTGGGGCCCCGATAGGGCGGGGCTATCACCGATTGCCATCATCACATCGGCCTCACAGGCGCCGACACTCGCCTTGACGACTCACCCCCCACCTAGGAGTCATCAATGCGTATGTCCCTGTCCGCCCGTACGGCGGTGGCAGTCAGCCTCAGTGTCGCGGCTCTCGGTCTCGGTACGGCAGCTCCGGCCACGGCGGCTCCCGCCCACGCCGGCTACGTCGCCAAGTCCGCGGAGTCCGACGCCAGTCGGGCGTTCTTCGAGGCGGTCCTGAAGTCCGTCGCCGAGAAGCGCGCCGCGAACCCGAGCGCCGCCGCCGTCACCGTCACCTACGACGCCTCCTCGGCGCCGACGTTCAGCGCGCAGATAGCCCGCAGCACCGAGATATGGAACGGCGCCGTGTCCAACGTCAAGCTCCAGCAGGGCTCGAACGCCGACTTCACCTACCGCGAGGGCAACGACCCGCGCGGTTCCTACGCCTCGACCGACGGTCACGGCAACGGCTACATCTTCCTCGACTACCAGCAGAACCAGGAGTACGACTCGACTCGCGTCACCGCGCACGAGACGGGGCATGTGCTGGGGCTGCCGGACCACTACGAGGGGCCGTGCAGTGAGCTGATGTCGGGCGGCGGGCCTGGTCCGTCCTGCACGAATTCCGTCCCGGACGCCAACGAGAGGGCCCGCGTGGACCAGCTGTGGGCCAACGGGTTCGCTGTCGCGATGGACAAGGCTCTGGAGAAGGTCGGCCGGTAGGGCTGTTTGGTTCCACCCCCCACATGGCGCGGTCGCTCCCCTGCACGGGGCGGCCGCGCCGTTTTTTGTGGACGGTCCGCCCAGCTGGGAGCTGTCCGGGCGATCATATGGCGGCGCCTCAAAGAACAGTGCTGATCCGAGCTCTCAGCCCGAACCGGCGACCAGCGCCTCGCCGAGCGGGGTGCGCCGGTAGAGCACCGACCGTCCGGACCGGGCGCGGACGAGCAGCCCCGCGCCTCGCAGGATGGCGAGGTGGTCTCCCACCGCGCCGGGTGCCATGGCGAGGCTTCGGGCGAGATGGCTGGTACTGGCCGGGGCGTCCAACGCCAACAGCAGCCGCGCTCGGGCCCGGCCGACCAGAGCGGTCAGCGCGTCCGGTTGGGGGACGGTCTCCTGTTCGCCCCACAGGGCGGCGGTGCCGCGGGCACGATAGACCAAGGTCTGGGGCCAGGGGCTGTCCAGGTGGGCGGCGATATTCGCGACGAAGACCGAAGGGATCAGCAGCAGTCCGTCACCGGCGAGGCGGACGTTTCCGACTGAGGGGAAGAAGCCGATCTCGATGCCGCCGGCGCGCCAGGCGATGCTCGGGTGCAGGCTCTCGATCGTGGTGGCCCATCCGTGTTCGCCGATCACACCCACCCGGTGCACGACATCGCGCTCACAGATCGCGCGCAGTTGCGGCCAGTCCGTGGCGAGCAGCTCGTGCCACGCCTGGTCCATCGCCTCGGCGATCCTGGATACGGCGTCGGTGGAGTCCAGCACCGCGCGTACGCGGGGATCATGGGTGGACGGGCCGGTCGCGGTGGTGGCGATCTCGTGGCGGGCCGCTTCCAGCGGTGTGGCCCGGATCATGGCCAGGTCGTCTGCCCAGGTCTGGTTGAGGCCGCGCGAGGGCGGGGCGACGAAGTCCGGTCCGGATTGCGGGGTGTGCAGGGCGAGGACGGCGTCCAGTTCGGTCTCGCGGCGAAGCCGTTCAAAGGCCGGCAGGAGCCGGGTGGACCAGGCTCGCGGCAGCGGCCGGTCCTGGCCGGCGAGCGAGCGCAGCAATAAGCAGAGGTCCATCGCGGGCGACAGTGCGAAGCGGCTGCGCAGCAGGTCCTCGACGGAGACTTCGAAGCGGAGCACTCTGCGATGCTACCGCCGGACGTCTGTTCCGATTCGTCCACCGACGAATCATTGGTGAGTGGCGTGGGCGCACGGCGAGGCTGCGCGTCATGACCCCAACCGCCGGACCCGCGCAGGGCGACCACCGTGCCACCTACCGGGAGGTACTGGCCGAGCCGCGATTCCGGCTGCTCTTCTCGACCCGAGCCGTCGCGATCACCGCGGGCTCGGTGCGGATCACCACGTTCTCGGTGCTGGTCTTCGCGACCACCGGCTCCGCGCTGTTGAGCGCACTGGCCTTCGGCATCGGCTTTCTCCCGCAGTTGTTCGGCTCGCTGCTGCTGGGCTCACTGGCCGACCGACTGCCGCCCCGCGCGCTCATCGCCGGCGGCCATGCCTTGGAGTGCGCAGCCGCCCTGCTGCTCGCCCTGGTGCGGATGCCGATCGCGGCAAGCCTCGGTGTCGTGGCGCTGGTCGCCCTCGCCACACCGGTGTTCGGCGGCGCGTCGAGTCGGCTGGTCGCGCAGTGGCTGAAGGGCGACGCCTATGTACTGGGCCGTTCACTGAACAACATCGCCTCCTCCGGCGCGCAGTTGTTCGGTCTGGCGCTGGGAGGTGCGGTCGTCGCGGTACTGGGCCCGCACCGGGCGCTCGTGGTGAGCGCCGCCCTCTACCTCGGCTGCGCGCTCGCCGTCCGCATCCGGCTACCCCGGCTGGAGCCGGGAGAGTTCGGCGGCACACCCGGCAGCGCTCGGGCCGATGGCGGGGCCGTCCGGGCGAGCCTGCACGGTGCCGGCCTGCTGCTGCGCGGACACACGGTACGACGACTGATGCTGGCCCAGTGGCTACCGCCCGCGTTCGTGACGGGCGCGGAAGGTCTGATCGTCGCCTACGCGGGAGGACGCCACTTCGCGCCCGGCTGGTACGCGGTGCTGATGGGCTGTCTGCCGGTCGGCATGCTTGTCGGTGACCTGCTGGTGGGTCGACTGCTACGGCCACCCACCCGGGAGCGGCTGGTGGTCCCGTTGACCGCGCTGACGGGACTGCCGCTGGTCGGCTTCGCCGCCGAGCCCGGAGTGGGCGTCTCGTCCTGCCTGCTGCTGCTCTGCGGCTTCGGATTGGCCTACGGTCTGGGCCTGCAACGGCCGTTCCTGAACGCCCTGCCGCAGGATGGCCAGGGCCAGGCCTTCGGTCTGCTCGGCTCCGGCAGCATGACGCTGCAGGGCGTCGGGCCGGCCTGCTTCGGCGCGGTGGCCGCAGGCATCGGAACAGGCGGCGCAATCGCTCTGGCAGGCGGCGCGGCGGTGCTTACCGCCGGCTGGATTCTCACCTGGCACCCGCCCACCTCCCCGGTCCCCGTCCCGACCTGCTCTCTGAAAGACAGTCCCCGTTGCGGACCACGTACGGGATCTTGAGACCACGAACAGCCCATGGAAGGTTCACGCCGCATGATCGACAAATTCGCGAAGGACAACCTGCACGGGAGACTGCGGCGGGACCGCGAAGCGCTGCTCTGGAAACTCGACGGCCTGTCCGAATACGACGCCCGCAGACCTCTGACGGCGACCGGGACCAACCTCCTCGGCCTGGTCAAACACGTGGCCACCGTCGAGGCCAGGTACTTCGGCGAGGTCTTCGACCGCCCTTCCCCGGAACCGCTGCCCCGGTGGCAGGACTACGACGGCAGCGATCTGTGGGCGGCCGAGGACGAGACCCGCGATCAGATCACCGGGTTCTACCGGCGCACGTGGGCACACTCGGACGCGACGATCAACGAGCTTTCCCTCGACGCCCCCGGCCACGTGCCGTGGTGGCCGGAGCCTTGTCCCAACACCAACCTGTTCGCCATCACGGTCCATGTCCTCGGCGAGACCATCCGGCATGCCGGGCACGCCGACATCCTGCGCGAGAGCCTCGACGGCCGGACCGGGGTGCGCGCCGAGAACGAGCAGCAGATCGACGAGGAAGCCCGTGCGGCCTACTGCGCGAAGATCGAGCAGGCCGCCAGGTCGGCCGCACCAGTCAAGGCTTAGCCGGATGGCGCAGGGCACCGGCCCCCGGGGCCTGAGCGAGCCGAGTCGGTCCTCCACGCCGTCAGATGGGTTTCAGTGCGGGGAGGCGATGGAGCGGGCCGCCGCCACCTCCTGGCGTAGGGGCTCCAGGACGCTGCCCGACGGGCCGGTGAGGTCGGTGCGGACCGCGTAGAGGGTCTCGGCCTCTCGTACTCCCTCGGCCAACTCCCTTAGCTGGAGGGCGACCTGGGTGACCTCGGCCGCTGACGGTGGGGCCGAGCCGTGTTTCACCCTCACCCGGGCCGCTGTCGTGGCGTCGACGATGCGTTCGACGGCGACGACCAGGGGCCACCAGGCGGCCGCGCGGCGGCCGGTGGGCGGGGGTTCGGTCAGGGCGCGTTGGAATTCGGTGCGGATGGCGGAGAGGTTGCGGTAGAGGCGGCGGCGCATGCGGGCGCGGGCCGGGGGGTCGACGGCGCCGGGACCGAAGGCGCCCTCCACATAGCGGGCCGTGTCCTCCACGGCGTCGGCGAGGCGGTCGCCGACGCGGGTGTGCCAGCTCTCCGGCCAGAGGAGATAGCCGGCGATCAGGGCGATGGCGCAGCCCATGAGGGAGTCGACCAGGCGGGGCAGCAGCAGGGCGGTCCCCTGGCGGTTGAGGACGTCGGAGAGGAGCAGGATCACGGGGGTGATGGCGGCCGTCTGGTAGCCGTAGCCGCGTGGGGTGAGCGCGGGGACCAGGGGCGCGAGCAGGAACAGTACGGGTACGTCCCACCAGCCGCGCGGCACCTCCGCGAGCACCGCCGCCGCGATGACGAGCCCGGCGACCGTACCGAGGGGGCGCAGCAGGGCGCGGGAGAAGACGGAGCCGAAGTCGGGCTTGAGGACGAAGGTGATGGTGAGGGCGACCCAGTAGGAACGGGGGACCTGGATGATCGAGACGAGGACCTGGGCCAGTCCGATGCACAGGGCGAGGCGCAGGCCGTAGCGCCAGGAGGCGGCGGAGAGAGTGACGCCCCGCAGGGCGCGGGCGGCACGGTTGCCCAGTGCGGCCGGGCGGCCGAGGCGGTCGTCGATGCCGCGGGGGTCGACGTCCGGGCTGGTGACGACCTCGGCGGCGTGGCGCAGGGCGTGGTCGACCGCGCGGGCCGTCTCGGTGGTCGGGGTGGGGAGCTTCAGGCCTATCGGGCCGGTGTAGCCGGTCTCCACGGCGGAAGCCAGGTGCCGTACGGCCTCCGGGACCTCGGGCGGGAGGGGGCGGCCGCTGAGGCGGGCGGCGGGGGCGGCCTCCACGACCGGGGTGATGGCGTTCAACTGGGCCAGCAGACGGGTCAGTTCGGGGCTGCGGCCGTGGTGGCGGGCGCGGTGGGCGAGGATGATGTCGTACGACTGGTTCAGGGACTGGGTGACGGCGTGCCGGGCGTCGTCGTAGGCCAGAGTGTCGCCGGGTCCGCTCTCTCCTCCGGCCGCCAGCAGCTCGGCGACCTTGCGGTAGGTGTCCGCGACCGCCTCCCGCTCCGGCACCCCTGATCTGAGCGGCCAGGCGAGCAGGGCGAGGAGCAGGACCAGCAGGCCGCCGCCGGACATCAGCAGCGGCGCCAGCCACCAGGCGCCCGGCATCGGAAGGCCCGCGCCGACCACGCTGGTCAGCAGCAGCACCAGGCCCGCCGCGGAGGCGACCGCGCCGATCGTCGAGATCATCCCGGAGACCAGCGCCACGCCGGTGACGGCCGCGACGGCGACCCAGCCGTGGCCGTACACCGCGGCGCCGAGGGTGATGCCGACGGCGCCGAAGAGCTGGGGGATCGCGATGGTGGGGATACGGACGCGGTAGGCGGCGGCGGTGTCGCTGATGACGCCGTTGAGCGCGCCCATCGAGGCGAGGGCGCCGTAGAAGGGGCGGTCGACGGCCAGCCCGATGGCCAGCGGCAGCGCGATGGCGATGGCGGCGCGGACCACGGCGGGCCGGTTGACGGGGGCCGGCTGGGCTCGGAGGTTCCGCACCAGCCAGTCGGGAGGGGTGAGGCCGATGGGGAACTCGCGGGACATGCGCCCCATTATGAGCACCCTTCACCAGTGCCTCGTCGACCTCATCCGCACTGGTGAAGGGTGACGCCGACGAGCAGGGCCCGGTGGTCGGTGTCGGCCAGGTCGAGGAAGCGGGCGGTGTGGGCGGAGAAGTCGGTGGCCAGGAGGACGTGGTCGATCTGTGTGCCGAAGGCGGGCGTGGTGCGGGCCGGCCGGCTGGGCGTGCGGTCGTGGCCGGTGAGCCGGGCGGCGTCCCGCAGGCCGGCGTCGAGGATGCGGCGGAAGGCGGCGTGGTCCTGGGGCGAAGTCCCGCAGCTCCCCGAGCTCCCGCCGCCACAGGTCGACGTGCCCGGGCAGCGGGGGCATGGGGTGCGCGAGCTGCAGCCGTACGGCATGTCCGCGTACGTCGGCGACGGCGCCGGGCATGGCCATGGTGCCGTCGACTCCGTCGGCCGGGTCGAGCGGGAAGCGGCGTGGCCCGCTTACAGTCGGTCCCCGATGCTGGCTGGTTCCGGAGGATGCAGCCCGCCGCCGTCCTTGATGTCCTGCTCGCAGGTTCGTCTGTCGTAGGACTGGTCGTTGGGGATCAAGAGCACTCCGGCCACCTGCTCAGGGTGATCGACGGCGAGCCAGCCGTCGCCCGTGAGGTCACCGTCCGGCCCGGTCGCCTCGGACGAATAGACCGTCTGGCACCCCAACGCCACACGCTCCTTGTCGACCGCGCAGGCGTCCACCGCAGGGCCGGACATGTGGTCGGCGCCGTCGAAGCGGTAGCGGAAGTGGACCCGGTCACCTTCGGAGGGCACCTGCGGGTGGGGCTCAAGGCGCCAGTCGACGACCTCGGCGGTGACGCCGAGAAGCTGCCCAGATGTGTCCTCCACCCGCACCCTGACACCGGCCTCCCCGCGCTCCGCCGTCGTGTCGGTGCAACTCCAGGGGGAGACGCAGCCGGACAGGGCGAGAATCACCAGAGCCAATGGAGCACCGGCAAGTACCCGTGCGAGAACCACTCGGATGACCTCCAGTCAGGGTGGAGCGGAGCAGTGTATCCCGGGGCCTGGCAGCTGCAGGTGACGGCGAGGAGTGCCTGCGGCGACCCCTTGTTCATCTATCGATATTCGATAGAATCTCATCGTGACTCGATGGAAGGTTGCGTTGTGGGAAAGCTGACAGTGGGTGCGCTGCGCGCCGTGCTCGTGGTGGTGACCGTCGGCACCGTGTTCGTGCAGGCCGGGATGGTATGGGCGTTGGTCAGCGGGAATGACCCGGAGGACGGATCGCTCCCGCTCACCCCGCTGCGCGTGATCACGATCCTGGGGATGTTGTCGGTTCAGGTCGCCCTGGTCTGCGTATGGCGGCTGGTGACGATGGTGCGACGCGGAACCGTGTTCTCCCACACCGCCTTCCGGTACGTGGACGGCGTGATCGGCGCGATCGTGGCGGCTGCCCTCGTATGGTTCGCGGTCACGGCCATCAATGCGCCGGGCCAGCGGGAGGACCCGGGCGTCACGGTCATCATGGGCGGGGTCGGCGTCGCCATCCTGGGGGTCGCGCTCATCGTGCTCGTGCTGCGCATGCTGCTCGCCCAGGCCGTCGCGCGCGACGTCGAAGCGGCACAGATGCAGGCCGAGTTGGACGTGGTGATCTGATGCCGATCACCGTCGACATCGACGTGATGCTGGCCAGGCGGAAGATGTCCGTGGGCGAGCTCGCCGACCGAGTGGGCATCACGCCCGCCAACCTGGCGGTACTCAAGAACGGCCGCGCCAAGGCGGTGCGCTTCACGACGCTCGCCGCGCTCTGCCAGGTGCTCGACTGCCAGCCGGGCGACTTGCTGCGCTGGGAGGCCGGGGATGCCGCGGACTGATGACACGCCTGCGGCTGTCGTCCACGCGGGCCGGAAGCTCCCCCAGCGTGTCGTTATGTCAGGTGGTGTAGCTCCGGCCACGTTCAATACGGCACCTGGTTCTCGCTGCCGCGGATGAGCGGCACCGCCGAGGCTGACGCCCGACAGAGCTGCCCCGGCATGCGAAGGGGCTCCCTACCGCTGCCCGCGTTGGCAGGCCGCAGCAGGGCGGCGACCGGCTCCACACTGCCGCCTCGGACGTGTTCGCGGACATGGGCCCGGGTGGTGCGGATCGCCGCCAGAGCCTTCGGCCCGGCCGAGGCGAGGACATTGATGGGGCGGCAGACAGTGAGGTCGCGGGCCACCGGACCGAACATGGCCGGCCCGGCCCGCAGCATGCCCACATCGGTCAGGCAGTCCCCGCCGATCGCAACCGCCAGGGCCGCATCCAGCAGGATCTTCCCTGGGTCATACATCGCCCCCGCCTCGCACCACGGCGCCAGAGCCGTCGATATCGCCTCGTCCAGCCCGGTCTTACGGCCGTTTCCACCAGCAGGGCGCCTCCCGCCTGCGAGACCACCGTCCGGCCACCGCCCTCGACGCGGACACGCGGGTAGGACCGATACGCCTCTTCGCGGTGGCAGGGACAAGGACCGCGAAAACCCTCATTCTTGCAGTCCAGGGGCACTTTCCCGGTGAGCCTGATCCTCAGGGCAGTTGGCCAGAGGTATGGAGCACGTCAAGCACCATCTGGTCCACTGCCGAGACCCGCGCACGATCGCCATAGCCGAACCAGGCCGACTCTGCGATCTCCCTTGAGGCAACCAGCGGACCGGTGTACTCGGCGGTGTAACAGATCATCCGGAACTCGGTGCGTCCGTCGTGATCCCTCCGCGTCTCGAAGGTGCCGACGTGCGCCATCGTCGCCGTATCGACCCGGGACTGGAGTTCCTCGGCGATCTCGCGTGCCAAGGTCTCGGCATCGGACTCACCCGGCTCCCGCTTTCCGCCCGGGAAGTAGAAGACATCCACACCGCGGTTGCGCGTCACCAGCACCCGCCCGTCACGCACGAGAACCCAGGCCACCTTCTCCGGAACGACCTCGATCTTCCCCATCCCCGGACCCTACCCACCCCCACCAACACAACAGCAGGCCGAAAGCTTCCAGCAGCACCGCAAGCACCCGAATCGATCACCGGGCCAATGGAGGCGATCCCCACAACCTCGCCGTCTACGAATCTGGTCGGTTGGCTCACGGGCGGCTGAGTCACCGTTCTCCGTATCGGCTGTCGTCCACCCGCGCCAGAAACTCCCCCAACGCCCCGTTGAACTCCCCCACCCGCTCCAGGTTCGGCATGTGCGCCGCCCCCTCGATCACCCGGAGGGTCGAGTCGGGGAGTGCGGTGTGCATCGCCTGCGCGTCGGAGACGGGGGTGTAGGTGTCGTCGGCGCCCACGACGACGAGGGTGGGGACGGTGACGTGGGTCAGCAGGTCGCGGTAGTCGGGGCGTTGGGCGCGGCCGCGTAGGGCGGCCGCGGCGCCCTCGGGCGGGGTCGCCGTCATCATGCGGTGGACGTGGGTCTTGACCTCGGGGGCGGCGTAGGGCGCGACCATCTTCTCCAGCACCTCGTCGGCGTAACCGCGCATGCCCTCGCGCAGCAGCCGGTCCGCCATGGCGCCCCGCGCCCGCTTGCCGTCGGCCGTCTCCGCCGCCGGGAACGTGTCCGCGAGGACCAGGGCGCGGATGCGGTCGGGGAAGCGGGCGTAGCACTCCATGACGATCTGGCCGCCCATCGACAGGCCCGCCAGTACGCAGGTCGCCACCTTCAGGTCGTCCAGCAGGGCCTCGATGTCCTGGGCGAAGACGGAGAGCGGGGTGACGCCCGGGACCACCGGGGAGGCGCCGTAGCCGCGCAGGTCGGGGGCGATGACCCGGCGGGTGGCGGAGAACGTCTCGATCTGCGGGGCCCACATCGTGCGGTCGAAGGGGTGGCCGTGGACGAGGACGAGAGGGGGCGAGGAGGCGCCGGCGACATCGGCGCCTTTGTCCTCGTATGCGAGGAAGGGGCTCATGTGGACGACCCTAGATCGCCCCAACTGCTCGGTGCAATAAGATCTTTGCCCTCGGTGCAATCCGGGGAATCCGCACTTTGATCGGTACTTGGGGGAGCAGCTCGTGAATCGGATCGTGGACGACTATCGGCGTCTCGCCGACCGCATCGCCGACGACATCGCCCATGGACGGCTCCAGCCGGGTGAACGGCTGCCTCCACAGCGGGTGTTCGCGCGGCGGCGCGGGATCGCCGGATCCACGGCGGGGCGGGTGTACGCCGAACTCGTACGGCGGGGTCTGGTCGTCGGCGAGGTCGGGCGCGGGACGTTCGTGCGGGCGGCGCCGACGGGGCCGGGTGAGCGGGCGCTCGTCGAGGCCGCGACCACGGCGCCGGTCAATCTGGAGCTCAACTACCCGTCCGCGCCGGGCCAGTCGGAGCTTCTTGCCCCAGCCCTGGCCCCGCTGCTGCGCCCCGATGTCCTGACGGAGGCCCTGCGCCCGGCCGCGGCCACCGGCACGCCCGAGGCCCGGGAGGCCGCCGCCGCCCTGCTCACCACCCCCGGCTGGCACCCCGCCCCCGACCGGATCCTCTTCACCGGCAACGCCCGCCAGGCCGTCGCCGCCACCCTCGCCTCCCTGGTCCGCCCCGGCGGCCGGGTCGGTGTCGAGGCGCTGACATACCCCGTGGTCAAGGAGATCGCCGCCCGGCTCGCGATCACCCTGGTGCCGCTGGCCACCGACCAGGAGGGCCCGCTCCCGCGGTCCGTCGCCGCCGCCCACCGCACGGCTCCCCTGTCCGCGCTGTACCTCCAGCCGACCCTGCACAACCCGACGTCGGTGACGACGAGCCCCGAACGCAGACACCAACTGGCCCATGCCGCCCTCGACTTGCGCATCCCGATCGTCGAGGACCGCATCTGGTCCTTCCTCACGGACGACGACCCGCTCGCCGCCCACGCCCCCGGCCTCACCCACGTCGTCGACGGCCTCTCCAAACGCGTCGCCCCCGGACTCACCGTCGGTTTCGTCGTCGTACCGGAGGACCGTGCCGACGCGGTGGCGGCGGCCGTCCGGTCCGGCGGGTGGAGCGCGGGGCGCTTCGCGGTGGCGGCGGCCACGCGGTGGATCGGGGACGGGACGGTGGAGCGGCTGGTGGGCGGAAAGAGGGCGGACGCCGCGCGTCGGCAGCGGGTGGTGCAGGAGGAGCTGCGGGGGTTCACCGTACGGTCCGATCCCCGCGCCTATTACGCCTGGTGGGAGCTGCCCGCCCCGTGGCGCGCCGAGACCTTCACGGCCGCGGCGGCCGTGCAGGGCATCGCGGTGACACCGGGTCCGGCGTTCACCGTCGACCCGAACCGCACGCCGGACGCGGTCAGGCTCGGGCTCGGGTCGGCTCCTGAGCCGGATCTGCGGTGGGCGTTGCGCAGGCTTGCCGGCGTTGCGCGAGGAACCGCGCCAGACGGCAGATGAGGGCCGCCGTGAGGCCGAGGGCGATCAGGAGCCAGGAGACTCCGCGCAGGGTGGCCGTCAGGGCATCGTAGATCGCGGCAGCGGCCGGGCGGTGGGCCGGGTCGGGGAGGTCGGCCAGGGTGAGGCGGCGGCCGAGCGTCACCGCGAGGAGCAGGAGCGCGCCGCCCAGGGCCGTGCCCAGCGCGGTGGCCGTGACCGCGCGACGGCGGCAGGCGGCGACGGCGATGCCGGTCGCGGCGAGGACCGCCGCCGAGACGGGCAGCCAGAAGCCGGCGACCTCGAGCACCTCGTACCCCTTCCTGAGGCGGTGCACCTCATGGGCCGGGAGCAGCGCCACCTCGGTGTGCTCGACCGGGATGTGGCGGGCCAGCGGCACGTGGTCGTCGGTCAGCCGGCGCTTGATCTGCGCGGTGACCGGCGCGAGGTCGACCGTCACCGCGCGCTCGCGCCCGTCCTGAAGGGCACTCAGCACGGCGTCGTGGACCGCCCTGTTGCCCGCCTCCCACGCCGTACGGAACGCCTCGGTCCGGGTGAAGGAGCGCACCGCGTCCCGCGCGAACGGCCGCACGGAACCCGGCTCGGGCGACGCGGGTGACGCCGGGGACGCCTCCATCCGGTCGTCGATCTCCCGCATGATCCCGGCCCCGACCGTGTCCGCGACCGCGCCCTGCACGGCCGGATCGGCGGCCAGCGGCGCCATCGCGGTGACATAGCGACCGGTGTCCGCCAGCCCGTACGTCACCCACGCCGCCAGCACCCCGAACGGCACGAGGAGGCACGCCAGCGCGATCAGCGCTGCCGACAGGGCGTTGCGCAGCCGGGTGAGCACCCTTTCAGGCAAGGGGCACGGGGGCGCGGACGCCAGCTTCGTGCCTGCATACGGCCGCACGATTCCGCTCTCCGGTGGAGCGTTCACCCGAACGGGTGTCTCATGGGTCAGGGGAGCCGTGGGTGGATGAAGGGATGAAGGGGAACGGGCCGGCCCCGGCGCCATCGGTAGTCAGCCATCGGTCGCCGGGGTCGATCCGTGCATCCCGTATCCGCGTATCCGCATCCGTCAGGCGAGATGGTGGCCCTGCGCGTCCTCGTGCGTGTAGTAGCGGTAGAACAGCACGACGAAGCAGGCCGCGCCGATCGCGAGCCCCATCAGCGAGGACCTGAGGACCGAGGCGTCGGTCTGGCTGTACAGGAACCCGAACGTACCGCCCGTGAAGGCGGCCCACAGGATCGCGTGCACCTCGCGGATCGCACGGGAGGCGATCGAGCGGACGGCCACGTACAACACCATGAAAGCGGCCGCGGTGACGAAGCCGAAGAGCAGGTTCCAGCCGGTGATCTCGCCGCCGGAGCGCCGGTTCGCCGCGGCCCAGTAGCCGTAGACGAGTCCGAGGACGACCGGTACGACCAAGCTCATCGCGCGGTGCGTCCGCGCACTGAACACATCGGGCAGCCCCTTCGTGCCGGCCGTGGCCGTTCGCGCCGTCCCGGTCCGGCCGCCGGGCGCGGGTGCCGCATGAGCCATGAGAGCACTCCTCTCTCCTCGCCCCGCCATCCAGGGCACACCTGAAGCGGGCGGGTGGCAAGTCGGCACCCGGATGCGGCGCGCTGACCGGCGTGCTTGTCTGAGGCCCATGAGGGCCGTCAGCGAGGGTGGAGCCGGCCCGCAGGGCGCCGCCCGCCGGCCGGAGCTGCTGCGCGTACGTGGCCGCAGTGTCGCCTGGGTGCCGCCGCTGCTGCTGCTCGTCGCCATCGTGTCGGTCGACTACAGGACCAGCAGCGACTTCCGGATCCTGTCCTGGATCGTGCTGGTGCCCGGTATCGCCGCCGCGATCTGCGGGGTGTGGGGGACGGCGGTGTTCGCGGTGCTCGCGCCCGCCACCTACCTCGCCGCGGACGCCGCCCTGCCGCACGAGTACCAGGCAGGCACCCCCGACCTCGTCCTCGCCGGCATCGGCGGTGTCCTTGCCACGCTGGCCTGTGCGGTCCGGGTGCGCGAGGAGCAGCGCATGCTGCACATCCAGGACGTCGCGGAGACGATCCGCCGCACCGTGCTGCGCCCGCTGCCGCCGGGCTGGGGCGGCCTCGACCACGCGGAGGTGTATCTCGCCGCCGACAGCGAGGCCAGGGTCGGCGGCGACTTCTACGACATCCAGACCGGCCTGTACGGCACCCGTGTCATCCTCGGCGACGTCCAGGGCAAGGGGCTCGCGGCGGTGGAGGCGGCGGCCGCGCTGCTCGGCACGTTCCGGGAGGCGGGCTATCACGAGCCGGACCTGACGACGGTCGCCCAGCGTCTGGAGGTGCGCATGCAGCGGCAGATCCGGATGCGTACGGCTCTCGGCGGCCAGGACGGCGACCGGTTCGCCACCGCCGTACTGATCGGCTTCCCCGACGACGAGCCGGACGCGGTGGACGCCCTCGTCCTCGGCCACGAGTGCCCGCTGGTCGTCGGCCCGGACGGCGTACGGTCCCTGCCGCCCGGCCGGCACGGTCTTCCCCTCGGCCTCGGCGAGCTCGACCCCGTCGACGGCCCGCCACCCGTGCACCGCGTGGCCCTGCGGACCGGCGAGACCCTGCTGCTGACCACGGACGGCGTGACCGAGGCCCGCGACGGTGAGGACGTCTTCTTCCCGCTCGTCACCGAGGTCGCCGCGGCCGTAGCCGCCGACCCGGGGATCACGCAGCCCCGGCGGCTGGTCGACTTCGTGCGGGACGGCACGCTCAGGCACTGCGGGGGGCGGCTGGCCGACGACACGACGGTGTTCGCGGTACGTCGGAGGAGAACTGGTGTGGGGAATACGGACGGAATCGGGCGTAAAGAGTCCTGAGATCCCGCTTTGCAGCCGCAGCGGTTACGGTGCTGCCCTAAGTGATCGACGGGGGATGGGGAGGGACCGATGCCCGGAACCGTGCTGCTGCTGGCCGCCGCCCCGGCGGGCAAGGGCTGTCTGGTGGACGCCGCCTCCGTGCTTCCTGTTCTCGCCGCCGTGCCGCCCACGGTGCTGTCCGGCACGGACACGGCGAACGTCGTGGAACTCGCCGACCCGCTGGAACCGCAGGCCGTCCTCACCCGCCTGCGCGCCGCGGCGGCCTCGCCGGCCCCGCTCACCGTCTTCGTCACCGGCCAGCTCCACCTCGACCGCCGCCAGCACCTGCCCCACCTCGCGCTGGCCCGGACGACGCCCTCGACCATCCGCTACACCGGCTTCCCCTGGCACTGGTTCCGCGAGGAACTGCGCCTGCGCGCACCGGGTTCCACGTCCCTCGTCCTCGACCTGCACGCCGACGCCGAGACCTGGGAGTGGCTGGGCGCCAACCCCCTGGACTCCGGGCGCAACAACGCGGTCTACGGCCGTGTCGCCCCACCGCCGAGCCGCCGTACGGTCGCGGGCCCGGCGTACATGAAGGCCGTCGCGACCCTCCTCCGCAGCGGTTACCGCCCCTCCCTCGACCAGCTGCACCAGCAGGCGCTGACCCGGATCTCACGCGAGGGCGGGGTCGGCACGGACATAGTGCTGACGGCCTACGCCCCACCCCAGATCCCACCCCGCCTCCTGCCCCCGGCTCCCCCACGGGGCTTCGAGCCCAACCCCAACCAGAACCCGGCCCCGCTCCCTGCCTACGGCTCCCCTCCGGGCCCCGCGCAGCCCCCGCTCGTGCCACGGACAGGCCCGACGGGCCCGCCGCCGACCGTCGCGCCGGGTTCCCTACCGCTCCCCGCGGAGAGCCCCGCTCCGGGTGCGGCCCCGAGCGGCCCGTCGAGTTCGGCCCCGCACACGGCTACGGTCCTGGCGTCGAGCCCCACACAGACCACCGAACCGAGTCCCGCACCGGCATCCCCACCGCTCCCACCGCACCACTCGCCGTCGCCCTCGGCTCCTGCTCCGATCCCGGCCCCTGTTCCGGTCGCCGGGCAGGGCTCCGAGTCGATCCCCGTGCCGGGAGTCGGGCAGAGCCACGAGCCGGTCCCCGCACCGGCTCCCGCGCAGAGCGCTGAGCCGAGTCCGGCGGAGGCTTCCCAGCCGCTTCCCGCGGAGAATCCCGCTCCGGCTTCGTCGGCGCACACGGCGGAGGACACGTCGCCGAGTTCGACGCCGAGCCCGACCGAGGTCGCTGCACCGAGCCCTGCCCGGGGTTCCGAGCCGACTCCCGCTCCGGGTTCGGTGCCGCCCCCGCCGCTGAGCCGGACCGAGGTCGCTGCACCGAGTGCGGCCCGGGGTTCCGAGCCGATCCCGGCGCCGGATCCCGCGTCGCCCCCGCCGCAGCACTCGCCGTCGACCTCGGCGCCGAGCCCCGAACCGATCCCCGTACCGAGCGGCGGGCAGAGCCCCGCCCCGGTGCCCGCGCAGAGTCCTCAGCCGAGTCCCACTTCCGCCCCCACGCCCAGCTCCGAGCCGGGCTTCGACGCGCAGAGTCCTCAACCGATCCCCGCCCCGGTGCCCGCGCGGAGCGCTCAGCCGAGTCCCGCTTCCGCCCCCGCGCCCAGCTCCGAGCCGGGCTTCGACGCGCAGAGTCCTGAGCCGCTCCCCGCCCCGGTGCCCGCGCGGAGTCCTCAGCCGAGTCCCGCTTCCGCCCCCGCGCCCAGCTCCGAGCCGAGTTCCGATGCGAGTGTCACCCTCGTGCTGCCGCTTCCCGGGCGTGGCGCCGTGGGGGAGTTGCCGCCGCCCCCCGCGTACAGTCCCGCACCACCCCCCTCGCAGGCACCCGACCCCCACGCCACCATCGCCGCGGCCGTCGAGTCCGGGAGGCATGGTGAGGCGGAGGTGTTGGCCGCGCACTATGAGCAGAGCGCGCTGCGGGCGCACGGGCCGGCGTCCGAGGAGGCGTTGCACTGGATCGAGGTGCGGGCCGATCTGGCGATGATGGCGGGGGATCCGGTGCGTAGTTGCCGGGCCTGGCTGATGGTGGCGTCGGCGCGGCTGTCCGCGGGACAGGCGGTGGACGCGCCCGCGGTGGAGGCGGCCGTCGACCGGGCTCACCATCAGTGGGGGCAGATCAAGGACGCCGCCCCGGCCCGTGAGCTCGGCCCCGCGCTCGCGGAACTGCGGGGCCGAGTGCCGGGACGGCGGCGGGGTGCGCTGGAGAACGTACTGCGGCAGCTCCAGCAGTTGCAGACACAGGCCTGAACGCCCGGAGCGGACGTCAGCCGTGTGATCAGGGCGTGGGGAAGCCCCCGGCGGGACAGGGGGGAGTGTCCCCGCCGGGGGCGGCTGTGGCCAGGCCTGGGTCACCTGCTCCAGGCGTTGAACTGGATGCCGGACGGCTTGGCCTCGTTCAGGTCCTTCCGGAAGTGGTCGAACTTGTCCTGGAGGGGGAAGTTGGCATTGCCCCACGAGGATTCCTCAAGGGCGTCGTACGCGCTCTTGTAGCGGCTCCACAGGATGTCGTAGGGGGCCAGGGCCGGACGGTCCCAGCCGCCGTTCCCCCAAGCCTCCGCGCGCTCGCCCGCCTTGGCGAAGCGGAAGGAGTGCGTCAGGCCGCCGTCCTTGTGGTAGACGACCTTGAAGCGTTTGCCCTCACGCTCCACGTCGTTGAACCGCTTGGTCGTGTAGTTGCCGTGGGCGGAGACGGACACGTAGCTGGGCCACTGGTCATTGCCGTGGTACCAGACCACGGCGGACTCCCACTCGTGACGGTGCCCGCCGACGATGTTGCCGGCCGCGTTCTGGTCCTTCTCGAAGTACAGGGTGTAGATGATGCCGCACCATCCGGAGCCCTTGTCGCACTTGGCCCGCGAGTAGGTGTTGGCCTTGCCGAGGTGGTTGTTGCGGCAGCCGCCGGTGATCGACCCCGTGTCCTGGAGACCGCCGTTCAGTCTCCCGTTCGACTCGACGGCGGCAGCGGGGAAGCAGCTGTCGGAGTCGTAGTCGAAGAGGGGCTGGAACATCTCCTGCGTCGGCGCCTTCTGCCAGACCTTGTCGATGTTGATCGGGTTCAGTACCGCGGCGTTGGCGCTGCCGGTCAGGCCGACGGTCAACGCGGCGGCACCGACAGCGGCGAACGCTGCCTTGCCGAGGCGGGACCTCCGCTTGCTCTTGACTGCCTGCGACATTCGGGTCTCCTCCAGTGCTCGGTCTGCCGGAAGTCCGGCGTGGCGAGATCGAGACTGGAGAGCGCGGAGTTGATCGACAGCCCGTTCCGATCAGGGCAATCAATTCCGCTGGTCGTTCCGCGGCACTGTTCTCCCGGCGGCCATCACCCGCTTCTGACGCGTCGCACGGCGTTCACCTCGCGTTTTCACGGCCGTCCGGCGGCAGCCGACCACGGCGGGCGTCCTGGAACCGGAGCTTTGATTTCCGCATCTCCTTTGTCAGGACAATCAAAATTTCATGATCAGTGGTGATTTATTTCGTCGGAGGTACGTGCGCATGGGTCGTCCCGAGAGACCCCTGGACCCCGCGTCCGGTCCCGTGGCCCGGCTCGCCCATGAGCTCCGCGAGGTGCGCAAGGCAGCGGGCACCCCCTCGTACCGGCGGATGGCCGAGGCGGCCGGGTTCTCCGCGACAACGCTGTCGCAGGCCGCGGCCGGCGAACGGCTGCCGTCGCTCGCCGTCGTCCGGGGATACGTCCGGGCCTGCGGCGGTGACCCCGCGCAGTGGGAGCCCCGCTGGAAGGAGGCGGAGGCGGCGGTCGCCGGGGCGGTCCGCGAGGCGCCGGTGGACGCACCGCCGCCGTACCGGGGCCTGGCCCGGTTCGAGCCGGACGACCGGGACCTCTTCTTCGGCCGGGAACGGATGGTGGACGAACTGCACCGGCTGGTGTGCGACCACCGGTTCGCGGTGCTGTTCGGGGCGTCCGGCAGCGGCAAGTCCTCGCTGCTGCGGGCCGGGCTGATCCCCGCCCTGCGCGAGGAGATCGCCGCCCGAGGCGGCCCCGGGGTCCTGCGGGTGCTCACGCCCGGCCCGCGCCCCGCGCAGACGTACGGACACCTGCTGGCGCCCGCCGAGGACGAGCCGGAGAGCTGGGTCGTGGTCGACCAGTTCGAGGAGGTCTTCACCCTGTGCCGGGACGCCGGGGAGCGGGCCCGCTTCATCGACCTGCTGCTCGCCGCCCGGGAGCCCGACACCCGGGTCCGCGTCCTGATCACCGTACGGGCCGATTTCTACGCCCGCTGCTCCGAGCACCGGGGCCTGGCCGACGCGCTGTCCCGGGCGGGGATGCTGCTCGGGCCGATGACCGCCGACGAACTGCGTGACGCGGTGACCAAGCCGGCCCAGGCGGCCGGGCTGCTGGTGGAGCGGGAGCTGACCGCGCGGATCGTCGAGGAGGTCGTCGGCCGGCCCGGCGGGCTGCCGATGCTCTCGCACGCGCTGCTGGAGACCTGGCGGCGCCGCAAGGGCCGGGTGCTCACTCTCGCCACCTACGAGGCGGCCGGCGGGGTGCGCGGCGCCATCGCGGCGACGGCGGAGGAGGTGTACGAGCAGCTGACCGAGGACCAGGCGCGCACCGCCCGCCGGCTGCTGCTGCGGCTGGTCGAGCCGGGCCGGGGCACCCCCGACGCCCGCCGCCCGCTGACCCGCGACGACCTGGCCGAGTGGACCGACCCGGAGGTGCCCCGGGTGGTCGACCGGCTGGCCCGCGCCCGGCTGCTCACCGCCGACGAGGACGGCGTCCAGCTCGCCCACGAGGCCCTGATCACCTGCTGGCCCCGGCTGTCCGGCTGGCTGGAGCAGGACCGCGAACGGCTGCGGCACCACCGTCGGCTGACCGAGGCCGCCCGCGCCTGGCTGGAGCACGACCGCGACCCCGGCGGGCTGTACCGGGGCAGCAGGCTGGCCCGGGCCGAGGATCTGTTCGGGGACGACGACGGCACGCTCACCGTGTCGGAGCGGGCGTTCCTCGTCGCCGCGGTGGAGGCCCGGGAGGCCGAGCGGCAGACGGCCGTGCGGACCGCCCGCAGGTCCCGGGCACTGGTCACCGCCCTGTCCGCCGTGCTGGCGGTGGCGCTGGTGGTGAGCCTGGCCGCGTGGAGCCAGCACCGGGACAACGAGCGGCAGCGCACCGACACCGCCGCCCGCCGCATCGCCTCCGTCGCCGACTCGCTGCGCACCACCGACCCGCGGGCCGCCATGCTGCTGGGCGTCGCCGCCTGGCGCGTCTCCCCGCTCCCCGAGTCCCGCCGGGCCCTGCTCGGCGCCCTCGCCCAGCCCGAACAGGACACCTTCTCCGACCCCGCCCCCGGCGACAGCCCCCGCCGGTTCCTCACCCCCACCGGCCGCGTCCTGCTGAGCGTCGAGGGCCGTACCTGGCGGACGTACGACGTGGCCACGCACCGCCGCACCGGTTCGGGCCGGCTGCCGGTCGCCGGCGACGAGGTCGTCGGGACCTCCCCCGACGCGCAGGTGATCGCGCTGTCCGGCCGGGACGGCATCCGGCTCTGGGACACGGCGACGGGCGGCTGGGCCACCGGCGGCGGGCCGTGGCCGGCGTTCTCGGACATCTCCGTCGGCGACCGCGCCACCCTCGTGACCGGCACCGAGGACGAACGGGTGCGGGTGTTCTCCCGCACCGACGCAAAGCCCCTGTTCGAGAGCGCGCGGGCGGCCAGTCGCGCCGACGTCTCCCCCGACGCCCGCACGGTCGCCCTCTGCCCCGCGGGCGGCCGGGGCGCGATACCCGAGGTGTGGGACGTCACCGGTCACCGGAGGCTGCCCGGTGAGTGGACGCACGACGGGGAGGTCTGCGCCGACAACGACTTCTCGCTGGTCATGGGCGCCGGACAGCGGCTGGCAGCCGTCTCCTCGGCGGGCATCCGCGTCTGGGACACCGGCTCGGGGAAGCTGCTGGCCGACCTGACCGTCCCGGACGCCGGGTACACCGCCTTCAGCGGGGACGGGAGGTTCCTGGCGGTGGCCGACAGCACGGAGATCAAGGTGTGGCGGCTGTCGTCCCCCGACGCCCCGGTCTTCCGGCACTCCCTGAACAACCAGTACGTGTACGGCGGCCTCGCCTGGGACCCCGGGCACCCCGTTCTGCGCTATCTGGAGGCCGGTACGGTCCACTCCCTCGACGTGTCGGCGGCGGTGACGCCGGCCTGGAGAGACGACGGCCTGTTCGGCGTCCGGCTCGCCCCGGACGGCCGTACCCTCGCCACCGCCGAGCGAAGCGAGACGGGGGTCCCCCCGGCCGAAGGCTGGGGGAGCACCGGCACCGGCTACCGCTTCCGGCTGCGCGACACCCGGGACGACCACGCCGTACGCACCCTGCCCGCGCCGCCCGTCCCCGTCGCCCTCCCCGGCACGGCCCCGGTGGTTCCCGGGGACACCCTGGCGCTGACGGCGTTCAGCCCGGACGGGGCGTTCTTCGCGTACGGAGTCTCGGCGCCGGGCCGGGAGGCCACCGCGCAACGGATCACCCTCTGGGACGTACGCCACGCCAAGGTCCGCGCCACCCTGGACCTGACGACCGCCGACTCGACCGGCCCGCTGATCAACCTCGCCCTCGGCTCCGGCGGCCGCACCCTCTACGCCGTGCGTACGCCCGCGGTGGGCGATCTCGCCGACGAGGTCTGGGACACGGCGAGCCGCCGCCGCACCTCCGTGGTCACGGGTCTGACCAGCAGCCACCTCGCCGTACGCCCCGACGGCGGCCTGCTCGTCGGCGACAACCGCGTCGCCCGCCTCCCGAAGGGTCCGGTGGCCGGGAAGGACCTGGTCCAGGGCGACCAGATCGGCGCCGTCGCCTTCAGCGGGGACGGCACCCGGCTGGCGGTGGGCGACGGGACCGGCCGGGTCGCGCTGTGGGACGGCGGGCTGGAACGCAAGGCCGGCGTCCTGCGCAGCGTCTTCCCGGCCCGGCTCGGCGACACCCCGGAGGGGGTCAGTGCGCTGGCGCTGAGCCCCGACGGCCGCACGCTCGCCGTGGGCGGCAGCTCGGGAACGCTCCAGCTGTGGGACGTCGCCACCCAGCAGCCGCTCGGCGGGCCGCTGCCGACGGCCGGTGAGGAGATCGTCTCGGTGGCGTTCGGCGCGGACAGCGGCACGGTCTACGTGGCCGGGATCCATGTGCCGCTCCAGCGGTACGTCGTCGATCCGGGCCGGGTGGCCGAGCGGGTCTGCGACCGGGTGGACGGCGGCGGCCGGCTGACGCGGGCCCAGTGGAGGACGTACGTGCCGGACGCGCCGTACCGGAAGGTGTGCGCGGGCTGACGGCCCCGGGTGTTTGATTTCCCTGATCAGACGGGGTACTGATCAATTCTCCGACCTGTCAGCCTCGATCGGGCCGTGGCGCGGGCCAACCTCCTCCGCTCGCGTCACGGCCTTCCGCGCCTTTGTGGAACCTTTGCTCGCGGGCGGGCGTTGATCGAGTGAGCGTGCATGACCCGACGAATACCGAGGTGACGTCAATGGCACTGTTCGACCGGCTCAAGGACCAGGCCAAGCAACTCCAGCAGCAGGTCCAGGGCGGCGGCCACGGCGCGGCCGGTGGCCATGGCGGTCACGGCAGCCACGGCGGCGCGGCGGCCGGCGGTTCGCAAGGAAGTTCGCACGGCAGCTCGCGGGGCGGTTCCAAGGCCCAGCTGGTGGGTCTGCTGAAGACCCAGCTCGGCTCCCTGAAGACCGAGCTGAAGAGCGGCGCGTACCGGGACGCCAGCATGGCGATGTGCGCCCTGGTCGCGGCGGCGGACGGCCATGTGGACGCGGCCGAGCGCCAGCAGATGGAGTCGATGATCCTCAGCAACGACGTGCTGCAGAACTTCCCGCCGGACCAGCTGCGTCAGCGTTTCAACCGGCATGTGGACCAGCTCACCCGCAACTTCCCGCAAGGGAAGACCGAGGCCATGCAGGAGATCGCCAAGGCCGCGAAGAAGCCCACCGAGGCCCGCGCGGTCGTCCAGACCGGCATCGTCATCGCCGGCGCCGACGGCCACTTCTCCCAGGCCGAGCAGGCGGTCCTCCGAGAGGCCTGCGTGGCCCTGGGCCTGAACCCCGTGGAGTTCCAGCTCTGACGCGTCCGTCGCGTCCGCAGGCCCCGGTGGGGACACGCTGAGTGTCCTGCCGGGGCCGGCTTGTGCGACTTTCAGCCACGCTCCGGCTGTGAGATGCCATGCTGAGCCGGTCGCTGGTCAGAATCCGGCACCGCCGCGCGCGTCGGCCCCGCGTTCGCCGCCAGGATCAACGTCGCCACGGCGACCACCGCCGCGGCGAACCCTCGGGTGTAGCGCTCGGTGGTGCTGGTGCGTTCCTGCACGGCGACCTCGCAACAGCGTTGTGTTAACCACGTTTAATACGCCGTTTAACCTAGGCGCTGTCGGACGCGAACGGCAAGAGGCACAGGGGGAGTTGGGCGATGCCGGACCGTGACGACCCGGGGACCATCGGGCGAAGAGTTCAGCAGTTGCGGGCAGACCGGGGGCTGACGCAGAAGCAGTTGGCGGAGCCTGCGTACACCCCCGCCTACATCTCCACCCTGGAGGCGGGCCGCGTCCGCGCCTCCGACGAGGCACTCCGGCACATCGCCGGCCGGCTCGGGGTCGCCTTCGAGGAACTCGCCACCGGCCGCCCCGCGCACCTCGTCACCGACCTGCGGCTGCGACTGACCGAGGCCCACCGCGCCCTGGCCACCGGCGACGCCGAGGCGGCGGCCGAGCAGTACACCGCGCTGCTCGCGGAGGCGGAAGGGCACGGGTTCGCCGAGCAGCGGGCGGCGGCGCTGCTCGGGCTCGGCGAGTGTGCCATCGACCTAGGCGAACTCGACTCCGCCCGGCGCCACTTCGAGCAGGCCGAGCAGGTCCTCGCCGAAGCCGACGCCCCGCTCCCCGCCCGCGTCCCGGCCCTGCGCGGCAGAGCGGTCTCCCACTACCTCGCCGGTGAACTCCGTTACGCCGTCTATCTGTTGGAGTCCACCCTCGACGAACTCAACCGGGGCGGACTGCACGACCCCGACGCCCTGCTCCTGCTCTACGCCAGCGTCATCGGCCCCTACATGGACATGGGCGCCCACGCCCGCGCCGCCCAGGCCGCCGAGTACGCCCTCGCGCTCGCCCCGCAGGCGGCCGACCCGGCCCTGGTCGCCCGGATGCACCGCTCCGTCGCCCGCACCCTGCTCGCCGAGGGCCGCGTCGCCGAGGCCGACGCCTCCCTCGCCAAGGCCGCCGAGCTCTACCGGCAGCTCCAGATCCGTACCGAACTCGCCAACTGCCACTGGATGCGCGGCTACGTCCACGCCCAGAACGGCGACCTCGCGAGCGCCGAGACGGAACTGCGCGAGGCCCGCGCCATGCTCACCGCCAAGCGCGCCGCCCTCTACACCAGCCAGGTCGCCGTCGAACTCGCCGACGTACTGCACCGGCGCGGCAAGTCCGACGAGGCCGCAGCCCTCCTCCACGAGGTCCTCAGCGACCCGAGAGCCTGTCCGCAAACCCCCGCCTGCGCCGCGACGCCCGGACAGGCTCTCGGCCCCGAACGCGGCGCCCTCCACGCCGCCGCCGCCCACCGTCTCCTCGGCATCATCGCCGAGGACACCCGCGACACCGAGACCGCCGAGGAGCACTACGTCCGCGCCCTCAGCCTCCTGGAACGCGCGGGCGCCGCGGGCGACCTGGCCGACCTGTGCCGCCTGCTCGGCGACCTCCTGCGCCGCACCGGCCGGGTGGAGGCGGCCCTGGACGCCTACCGCACGGGGCTGGGCCACCGCACGGCCCCGGGCACCACGACCCTGGGCCCGGCCCCCGCACAGCCGCCGCTGTAGGGGCGCGAGGCCGCGCCCCAGGGGCAGCCTTCCTCCAGCCCACAGCCCCTTCTCCGGGAAACCCAAGGCCGCGCACAGTTCCCACCGGTTAGCCTGCGCGGAGGCATTCGAACGGGTTCGGACAGGTGGGGACAGGCGCGTGCAGAACCAGCGGACCGTGGTCGACGGGCTGCGCGTCGCCGTACGCGCGCTCGTGTACGCCGTCCTCGGCGGCACCGCACTCCTCGCCATCGCCACGGTCGCCTCGGTCCTCGGGCCGATGCTCGCGCTCGACCTCTACACCCCGCCCGTCGCCGCCTGGTGGACCGTCTTCACGGCCATCGCGGTGCAGGGCGTGCCCTTCCTGCTGCTCGGCACCGTCGTCTCGGCGGCGATCGGGGCCTTCGTACCGGAAAAGGTCTTCAGCCGCCTGCTGCCCCGCAACCAGGCGCTCGCCGTACCCGTCGCCGGAGCGGCCGGCGTCGTCCTGCCCGGGTGCGAGTGCGCGTCCGTGCCGGTCGCCGGAAGCCTGATGCGGCGCGGCGTCGCCCCCGCGGCCGCCCTCGCCTTCCTCCTCTCCGCCCCCGCCATCAACCCGGTCGTCCTGGTCGCCACGTCCGTCGCCTTCCCCGGGCAGCCCGAGATGGTCCTCGCCCGGCTCGTCGCCTCACTGGCCACGGCCGTGGTGATGGGCTGGCTGTGGGCCCGCTTCGGCCGCGACGAGTGGCTGCGCCCACCCAAACGGCACGCCGACCCGACCGCCACCGGCCTACGCGCCTTCACCGCGGGCCTCCAGCACGACTTCCTGCACGCCGGCGGCTTCCTCGTCCTCGGCGCCGCGGCCGCGGCGACCTTCAACATCGCGGTCCCGCGCTCGGTCCTGGACCTCTTCACCGGCTCCCCTTGGATGTCGGTACTTCTCCTGGCCCTCCTCGCGGTGGTCCTGTGCGTGTGCAGCGAGGCGGACGCGTTCGTCGCCGCCTCCCTGAGCGGCTTCTCACCGACCGCCCGCCTGGCGTTCATGGTGGTCGGCCCGATGGTGGATTTGAAGCTGATCGCCCTCCAGGCGGGCACGTTCGGCCGGTCCTTCGCCCTGCGCTTCTCGTCCGTGACCTGGGTCGTCGCGGTACTGAGCAGCGTGCTCGTGGGGTGGTGGCTGCTGTGAGGCGCTATGGACCGGCGGTACTGCTGCTCCTGACGGGCGCGGCGATCCTGCGGATCTCGCTCTTCAGCGAGCTGTACCTGCGCTATGTGCAGTCGGCGCTGCGGCCGTATCTGGTGGTGTCCGGGTTCCTGCTGGTCGGGCTGGGGGTGGTGGCGGCGGTCGTACGGAGCCGGGAACGGCGGACGGACGCCGACGACGAGAACGGGCGGGACGACGAGCAAGGTCACAGCCACGACCACGGACAGCAACACGGCCACGACCACGGCCACACCCCCCGTATCGCCTGGCTCCTCACCCTCCCCGCCCTGGCCCTCCTCCTCTTCCCGCCCCCCGCCCTCGGTTCCTACAGCGCCGAACGCGAGGCCGCCGAACGCGCCGCGCAGGGGGTCGGGCACTTCCCCGCGCTGCCGGCCGGGAACCCGGTGGAACTCACGCTGGCGGAGTTCGGTTCGCGGGCGATCTACGACAGCGGACGGTCGCTGTCGGGACGTACGGTCCGGCTGACCGGCTTCGTCACCCGCGACGCCGACGGTACCTGGTACGTCACCCGCCTCCTCGTCGCCTGCTGCGCCGCCGACGCCACCACCGGCAAGGTCGAGATCCGCGACGCGGACGCCGACGCACCGCCCGTCGACGCCTGGGTCACCGTCACGGGCACCTGGCATCCCAAGGGCAAGCTGGGCACGGACGAGGCCTGGCCGCCGGTGCTGGACGCCACGGGGGTACGGCGGATCGCGCAGCCGGCGAACCCTTACGAGGCGCGCCGCTAGGGATGGCGGCGTGGTGGTCGCCCGGGGTTTTGAGGCGCGGCTCACGGGTAGTCGGGCGTCGTCCGGGTGGACGGTGGAAGGCCATCCGAAGGGCACAGGCCAGGGCCCCGACACCCTTGCCCCTGACCTGGACCCAGCAGGCCGCTCTCGTTGATGAGGAGGCTGCCGTGCGGCCCAGAGACGATCATCGTGACGAGCGGGGACGAGAGCGGGCCGGTGCCGCCGACGCCATCGCCGATGGCGTACGCGGGGTCGGACCCGGCGAGATCCCTGCGCGGCTGTGCGATGTCGCCGTGGAGCTGCTGCCCGTGACCGGCGCGAGCGTGTCGCTGCACAGCGACGGCATGCCCGTACAACTGGGCGCGAGCAGTGCCCAGGCCGCGTATGTGACCGAGATCCAGGCCACCCTGGGCGACGGGCCCTGCCAGTCCGCGGCTCAGAGCGGGGCCCCGGTGCTGGCCTGCGATCTGACGGCGGGGCAGGACGTTCTGCGCTGGCCGGTCTTCGCCCAGCAGGCCACGGCCGTCGGGGTACGGGCGGTGTACTCGATGCCGCTGGGCAACGACACGGTGTGCGTGGGCACGCTCGACCTCTATCGCGACACCCCCGGCGACCTCAGCGAGCGGGACCTGCGGACGGCGCGGGTGGTGGCCGGGATGATGACCGTGGCGCTGATGGCGCTGCCGCGGATGGAGGAGGCGGGCGGCCCGGGGGACGAACGGTGGCTGAGCGGCCTCGCCACCGACCAGGATCAGGTCTACCAGGCCACCGGCATGATCATGGCCCAGCTCGGCGTCGGCACGGCCGAGGCGCTGGCACGGCTGCGGGCCCACGCGTTCGCGCAGGCGCGTACGGCGGTGGACGTGGCGCGGGACGTGGTGGAGCTTCGGCTGCGGTTCGACGTGGACTAGCGGCGGTTAGCGGCACGTAGGATCGCCGACCATGGATATAGCGGTTCTCTTTCTCGTGCTCGCCGCCTTCTGGGGGATCATGACCATCCAGAGCAGGATTTCCCAGGCGGATCAGCGAGTTGCCCGCGTCGAGCGCAAACTCGACCTTGTTCTCGACCACTTGGGGCTGGACGGCGAGGACCCCCGGATGGGCGAGGTCCTGTCGCTCGTGCGGACCGACAAGAAGATCCAGGCCATCAAGGTGTACCGGGAGATCACCGGGGCGGGCCTGAAGGAGGCCAAGGACGCGGTGGACCGCCTGGGTTAGGGCCCGGTCAGACCGCCCGGGACCCCAGGCCCGGGCTCCGGGCCGCGAGGGGATTCAGCGGCGGGCGACCGGCTCTTGCAACTCGGTCACCGCGTGGTTGCCGCAGTGCGGGCACGAGAGAGTGACTTCACGGGCGGGGCCCATCGACGTATAGCCATTGGTGTCGATCCAGCGGGCAAGCGCCTGCACACTGGGGATGACCTGCTCTGCCGGCCCTTTGTGCACCAGTGTCGCGGCCTCCACCTCCGGTAGATCCACCACGGAGAAGCCGTGCCCCAGGGCCGGCTCAGAGTCGACGGGGATGGACGCGTGCACGGTCACCGGCCCCTCGGGGTTCTCGTAGTACGCGACAGCCGCACCGCTCGCCCCGAGCCCGGCGGCCTGCATCCGGCTCCACAACTCCTCGTAGAGCGAGGTGATCACCGGGGTGATGAGTTGCGGCTCGAAGCTCTCCACAACGGCCGTCAGCTCTGCCACACGCATCGCCGGGATCCGTTTGATCACCACGTCGTCGGACGACATCTGTCCCTCACTCTCGATCATCCGAAGCCTCGCCTCGACCTGCGCCATCCGCGCCGCGTCGGCCGCCATGGCCGACTCCAGCTCCGCCCGGCGCAACCGCAGCATCCCGCGCAACTCACCCGCCGCCAGTTCACCGTCGAGGATGGCGCGCACCTGATCCAGGGTGAGGCCAAGCTCCTTGAGCGCGATCACACGGTTGAGCCGGGCCAGTTGGTCGGCTTCGTAGAACCGGTAGCCGGTGTGCGGGTCGACGTGGGCAGGGCGCAACAACCCCACGGCGTCGTAGTGGCGCAGCATGCGCACCGATACGCCGCCGTACTTGGCGAATGCTCCAATGCTGAACATGACATCGGCCATTCCACTGGCTGACACAGTGTGAGAGTCAACCTCATCTTCGTGATACCGCGCACCAGGGTCTGGACGGACAACGGCCAAGCGCCCCGAAGCAAACAGACGCGTCCAGGCCCTGGGCTCGGTCAGATCTCCGCCCGGCCCCGCTTCCGCACCTCGGTGAGGCGGTGGGCGCCCAGTTCGACTGCCGCCCAGGTGGCGTCGGCCGGTACCTCGCCGAGGCCGCCGTTGGTGAGGACGATGGCGTCGTCGCCCACGCGGACGACGGCGACATGGAGGGTGAGGACGGGGGCGTCGTCGTACTCGGAGACGGCGCGCAGCACGAGCCGCAGACCCTGCCGGGCGTCGCCGACCTCCGGCATCTCGGCGCCGGTGACCTCGACGGTCATCTCTCCGCCGCCCGCGGTCGCCGTGAACTCGGCGCACTCGCGCGGCATGCTGTCGAGCCAGGCCAGCGTTCCGTCCACGGCGTCGGGCCGGTGGGCCACGACCTGGTAGCGCAGCTGGGCCTCGTCGTACAGGTCGTCCAGGCCGGTCGACGCGCGCGTCGTGGCGTCGGGACCGAGGAGTTCCTCGGCGTACAGCGCGTCGAGCAACTTGCCGCACTCCGCGTCGGCCGACTCGGTGCTCGCCTTCAGCATGGACTCCCGCCAGGTCGCGAAGCCGTCGGTGGCGACCCAGGGCTCGCCCAGGTCCGCCCCGCTGATCAGCGCGGCCTGGGCCTGTGCCTCGGTGAGGGTGGGGGCGGCCGCGGGGGTCGCCGGGGCGGTGGGGTTGGCGGCGGAGGCGGAGGCGGCGGCATGACCGCGGGTGGCCGACGCCGGTCTGCCCAGGCCGGCGATGGTGTCGCAGGCGGACGCGGTCAGCAGGGCGGTCGCGGAGAGGGTCACGGCGAGGGCGGCGCGGGCCGGGGGACGGGGCATCGCGGGGCCTCCTGGGCTGGGGTCGGCGTGCGCTCAAGATCGGGTACGTGTTCTTAAGGCACCACCCCACAGGGGCGACCACCAGCGCGCCGGGCCGTCCGGGTGACGGGGGGATTCGCGCCGGGGCTGGGCGTTCAGCTGGGGTCCGGGCCCAGCATCATGTCTTTACGCGTGTAGAGCGGCAGCTCGCTCGTGTCGAGTTTCCAGGTGCCCAGCTCGGTGCTGACGGCCAGCGGGGTTCCGTACGGCTGCTTGTGGAGCCGGTTGCCGTAGCCCGGCCTTCCGCCACACGTGTCGATGGCCCACTGGTAGGTCCAGGTGCCGTCACGGGGGTCGAGGATCAGGTAGTGCGGGATGCCCATCGCGGGGTAGTCGCGGCTCTTGGTCTCGTAGTCGTTGCTCGGGTTGGACGGCGAGACGATCTCGATGGCCAGGAGGATCTCGCGCGGGTCCAGTGGATCATCGGTCAGCATCGCCTCGCGGGCGGTGACGATGATGTCCGGGACCCGCAGCTTGCCGAGGGAGTCGTCGTCGGTGTCGGTGGCTTCGAAGGCACCCATTCCCTTCGGCAGCTGCGACACCAGTTGGTCACGTACGTCGGAGGCCGTGACCTGGTGACGCGGGCGTGGGCTCATCATCATGACCAGTGTGCCTTCGCTGATCTCCGGGTACGTGAAGCCGGGCGGCGGGGTGAAGTGCTCGCGCAGCTCGCGCAAGTGCCGGTAGATGGCCTGCTCGGTCATGCCGCCGTCCCCTTCGGAGCGATCACCGTACGCCCGGCCCGCGCGACGCGAACCCGGCGGTCTGCTGGTGAGGTCCATGCTAGCCGCGCCGCTGACCCGGGAGCGGGAGGCCAAGGCACCGCGAACTGCTGTGTTCTGCGCCAGGCGGGGCGGGAGAGGCACGGGAAGCCGCACTTCAGGCCGGGACATGGGTCAGGTTCCTCCGATAGGTGCGTACGGCGCCCCGAAGCTGCTCCGCGAGGGCGCGCACGGTGTCGGGGTTTGCTGCGGGACGGGTGGGCGGAGACAGGTGCCTTACGGGCGCTACGGCCCTCCCCTCGCCCCCTCGGGCCCCGTGCCCGTTGTCCCGGCACCCCCGGCACAGGCCCCCTGGCAGGGCTTCCGGGCGGCCCGGTACTCCGCAGTCGGTGCACTCCATGAGGCGGCGGGGTCCGGGCGACGCGGGTTCTGTGGGCGCCGCGGGCCGCTCCGGCGGCATCTTGTCGCGGAGGCGCCGCTGGACGAAGGCGCGGGGCGAGTGGACCTGCTCGGGGAGCCCGGCGACGAGGCTCCGCGTCAGGTGAGCCGGGGTCGCGCCCCGGGCGAACCACTCCTCGGCGAGGGCTTGCAGGGCCTCGCAGTCGGCGGCGGAGAGGGGCAGGCGGGGGTCGTGGAGGCCGAGCCGGGCGAGGGCGGTGTAAGCGGGGGTGGGGTGGGGGCGCGCAGGAGGGTTGGGCGGCTCGGTCTCGGCCTGCGGGGGTACGTCGTCGGGAGCGGTCCGCGGCTGTACGTCGCGTTCGTCGCCCACGTCGACGGAGGCGCCCTCGGGTGCGCAGTCCGCCCGCGTGTCGGCCGGCACGTCACCGGCGAGGTACCGGGCCCACCACTCGCTGGAACGTGCGGTACGCGACCAGTAGGTGTGGAACACCCAGCGGGTGGCGTTGTCGGCGCCGGTCTCACCGGGCTGGGCACGTCGGCGTACTCGGCGTAGGTGGCCGTGCCTGCTGAGTTCGTTGAGTGCGCTGCGAACGGCTTGCTGGCCGTAGAGGGGCTGTGCCTTGGCGATGGTCTTGGCGTCCATGGCCGCGTTGTCGCTGAGCCGGTCGAGGAATCCGGCGAGGTACGCCTCACGGGGCGGGAGGTGGGCGAAGTCGTCGGCCCGGGGCGGCGCTTGGTCCGGGGCGGAGCGTTTGCCGTAGCCGGGCTTGGCCATGGGATGAGCTGCGGGTGCGGGCAGGGGAGCGTTAGAGTTTTCGTAAGCCACGAGATCGTCCTTACCGATCTTGGGGTGAGACCCCGGCGGGTGCTGCTAACACCCGACCGGGGTTGTTTGTTGCCGCGAACGCTAGAGGGTCGTGACGTCGTGTCGCAAGCCGGTCACGAAAAGTCATGTGTGCTGGTATACGCGGGAGTTGGCACCCGTCGCAGCACGGGGAGGGCGGGAGGGTGGGTTCTGTTCTTCCCCCCCATTCCTTGCAAAAGGGGCTCGAATTTCGGGGTTCGACGCCCGAGGCTCAGGCTGCGGTGTCGTTCGCGTACGTGACGAAGGCGGTCCATGTGTCGGCGGTGACACTGAACTTGGGGCTGCGAGCGCCGAGCTTCGAGTCGCGGACGTGGATGGTGTGGGGGCAGGCGGCGACTTCGAGGCATTCGCCGCCCTGATCATCGCTGTAGCTGGACTTGCGCCAGGTGTAGGCGACTTCGAGGCAAGCGCTGCCCGACGAATCGCTGTAGCTCGACTTGAACCACGTGAGTTCGGCGCTCATAGCTCCTCCGCCAACTTCCTGATGAACCGGGCAGACTCCTCAACGCTAAGCGCCTGCATGCGGATCATGCCATGCCGTTGCGTGAGGGTGCTGAGTTTGTCTCCACTGCCGTACAGCGCACCCGTCTCCTGGCCGTCGGCGAATGCGTACTGCTCGTGATCAGCCGTCTCCACCAACACGATGGGACCGCTGAGCGCTGCCGCTGGAGCACTCTTGAAGGGCAGCACTTGGATGGAGACATTGCGTTGCTGCCCCACATCCAGGAGTCGCTCAAGCTGTCGCCGCATCACGCCTTCACTACCGACCACAGCACGCAGCGCGGCCTCGTGAAGCACGAAGCTGAACAGCGCGAGCGGCTTACTGGTCAGCTTCTCCTGACGTCTGAGCCTCGCAGCAACTCGCTCGGCCACTGTCTCCCCGTCAAGAGGCGGGCAGTCGTTGCCGATCAGCTCCTGCGCGTACTCCCCGGTCTGCAACAGCCCTGGAATCAGCATCGGCTCGTACCACTGCACAGTGATCGCCTCAGCCTCGATCGCCATGTACTCCTGGGACCGCGCCGGGAACGGCTCGGGCTTCAGAAACTCCTGCCCGGCCAACAACTTCCCCCGCGCCCCGCACATCTGATCCGCGACCTGCAACAACCGCAGCGTCGGCCGACGCCTCCCGCACTCCATCGACTTGACGTACTCGTAGTCGTAACCGGCCTCCTCCGCCAGCGCCTGCCGACTGACCGAGGCCTCCTCCCGCCACAACTTGATCTGCCCGCCGCAGTACCGCCAGTTCTGTTGCACCTGCTGAGACTCCCCGGAAGCCGCCACGCCCCGCCTCCCTCCCGCCAACACACCGTGTACAAGCACGCTGTGTACCCACGCCGCTACTCGCGAGGCTACGCGCCGCCCAACAGCCTGAGCTGACCGAATGACGGAGAACCACACGCAAGAAAGCAAGGCGCGCGTATGCCCATGCCCGGAGGCCCCACACCTCAACCGGCCCCCACCGCCGTCCCGCAGGACATCGAGTGGCGCCTGCCCCGTCACGCCCGAAGCGTCGGCCGGGCCCGAACCCTCTTCCGCGAACAGGCCACGTCGTGGAAGCTCCCTGACGACGTGACGGAGACGGCGGTACTGCTCCTCAGCGAGCTGATGACGAACGCGTACCGCCACGCGAGGGTCTCCCCGGGCCGCGAGATCTGGGCTCGCTGCATCCTGGAGGCGAACCGCCTTCGTATCTCGGTGGCGGACGCGAACGACACCCTCCCTGAACCCTGTCCGGCCGCTTTGGACGAGGAGTCGGGCCGGGGGCTAACCCTGGTGGCCGCGCTGGCGGACGAGTGGGGAGCGGCACCCCGCGAGGGTGGCATCGGCAAGACGGTCTGGTGCGAGCTCGAATGCGAACCTTGCGAGACTCTCTGAACGACTGGTACGCCCGACGGGAACCGCAAAAATCACCCCGCGATCCACCAACCCCCCTGTTACCGTCGCCCCATGCAGCGCGCCGCCACCCCGTCTCCCACGACGACGCCGGACCCCGTCCCGGCGCCGCGCTGACAGCTGAGCGAAGAACGAAGCCCCGGGGCGAGTGCCCCGGGGCTTCGGCGTGTGGTGCTCGTCCTTTCATTTTATCCGGAGGAGCAGCCATGCACCACGACCACCGCCGCCTCGGCCGCGAGCTCGATCTCTTCGACACCGACCCCCTGATCGGCGCGGGCCTGCCGTACTGGCTGCCCGACGGGGCGGTCGTACGGCACACCCTGGAGGAGTACATCCGCGAGGCGGAGCGGGAGGCCGGGTACCGGCATGTGTACTCACCGGTGCTCGGCAAGCGCGAGCTGTACGAGATCTCCGGGCACTGGGAGCACTACAGCGACGACATGTTCCCGCCGATGGAGCTCGGCGCGGAGCAGGTCGTGCTGCGCCCGAGCCTCTGCCCCCACCACGCCCTGATCTACCGTTCCCGGGCCCGCAGCTACCGGGAACTGCCACTCCGTATCGCCGAGTTGGGCGGCATGTACCGCTCCGAGCTGTCCGGCGTCCTCGGCGGGCTCACCCGGGTGCGGGCCATCCAGCTCAACGACGCGCATGTGTTCTGCACTCTGGAGCAGGCGGTGGACGAGGCCCGTGCCGCCCTGGAACTCATCGGCCGGGCTTACGCCGATCTGGGGATCAGGGCCGTACGCCACCGGCTCTCGCTGCCCGGGGAGGGCGGTGGGAAGTACGTCGCCGACCCCGGGTTGTGGCGTCGCGCCACCGGCCTGCTGCGGCAGACCCTCGACGCCTCGGGCATCCCGTACGAGGCCGCCGAGGGCGAGGCCGCGTTCTACGGTCCGAAGATCGACGTCCAGATCGCCGACCCGGCCGGCCGCGAGGCCACTCTGTCCACCGTGCAGATCGACTTCCACCAGCCCGAACGCTTCGACCTGCACTACATCGGCCCGGACGGGGCGAAGCACCGCCCGGTCATGGTCCACCGCAGCGTCATCGGCAGCGTCGAACGAGCCGTCGCCCATCTGGTCGAGGTGCACGGCGGCGCGTTCCCGGCGTGGCTCGCGCCCGTCCAGTTGGTGATCCTGCCGGTGGCGCAGGCGCAGAACGGGGCGGCCGGGAAACTGCTGCACCTGGCCCGCCGAATGGGGCTGCGCGCCGAAATCGCCGGGCCCGAGCAGGGCACCCTGGGCGCCCGGGTCCGCGCGGCGCGCCTCGTGCCGTACCAGGCGGTCATCGGGGAGCGGGAGGCCGAGGGGGACGGCGGCCTCGTGGCCGTACGGCTGCGGGACGGGCGCAGGCCCGGTGTCGTGCCGGGGGCCGAACTGGTGGACCGGATCGCCGCCCGCGTCGCGGCCCGGGGCCTCGCGCTGTGGGACGGAGACGCCGCATGACGCCGCGCGCACGCTGCCGCACGGCGACGCCATACGGCGACGCACTCCACCTGTACGACACCGTAAGGTCGGCTTCGTAGACCCGCCACCGCACCCGTGCGAGGAGACCTGCCGTGACGAACGCCGAAGGGCAGCCCATCCCGGTGGTCATCGACTGCGACACCGGTGTCGACGACGCCCTGGCGTTGCTGTTCGCCGTACGCCATCCGGGGCTCGACCTGCGCGCCGTCACCTGTGTGGCGGGCAACACGGACGTGGACGGCGTCGTACGCAACACCCTGACCGTCCTGGAGCTGGCCGGTGCCCCGGACATCCCTGTCGCCCGGGGCGCCGCACGCCCGCTGATCGAGCCCGCGCGCTCGGCACGGCATGTGCACGGCGAGGACGGCATGGGCGACATCGGCCTGCCCGCCCCCACCCGCGCCCCGGCCGACGTGGACGCGGTGACGCTGCTGCGCCGCGAGATCCTGGCGTCCCCGCGCCCGGTCACCCTCATCCCGACCGCGCCCCTGACCAACATCGCCCTGCTGCTGCGCACGCACCCCGAGGTGACCCGCAACATCGAGCGGATCGTCTTCATGGGCGGCGCGGTGGCCACCGGAAACGCCACGCCGGTCGCGGAGTTCAACGTGTGGCACGACCCGGAGGCCGCCGCCATCGCGCTGACGGCGGGGGTGCCGATCACCATGTACGGCCTGGACGTCTTCCAGCGGGTCGTGATTCCCGGGGCGGACGTACGGCGGCTGCGGGCGAGCACGGAACCGGGTACTCGTCTCGCCGGTGACCTGCTGTCGCACCGTCCGGCCACTCCGGACGTCGGCGCCGACTCCGAGGCGGGCGGCATCGGCGACGCGGGCGCGGTCTGCACGGTCGTGGACCCGGCGGGCATCACCACCCGCCTCCTCCCCGTCGAGGTCTCCCTCGCCCCGGGGCCGACACGGGGCCAGACCATCGTCGACCGGCGGCCCCGCCCCGGCGAGTCCGAGATCCATGAGGGCCTGCGTGAGCAGCAGTTGGTCGACGTGGCCCTGGACGTGGACGTCGACCGGTTCGTGAAGCTGTATCTGACGACGGTGGAACGCGTCTGACTCACTCTCACGCATCAGGGGCCCGGGGTGATCACACCCCGGGCCCCTTCAGGTGCCGTTGATCAGGAACGCGCCGTACCGCGCCGCCGCTTCGACATCACGACGAACGCCGCGCCGCCCGCCACCAGCACCACAGCGCCGAGGGCGATCGGGCCGGTGGCGCTGCTGCCGCCGGTCTCGGCGAGGTTGTCGTCGCCGCCGTTGGGCTTCGGCGCCGGGGGCGTCGTCGACTCGGAGGCCTCCGGGGTCGGGGTCTCGGTGGACGGGGTCTGCGAGGCCGGCGGGGTCGTCTCCTCCGCGGGGGGCGACGGCTCCTCGGTCGCGGGCTCCGAAGGCTCGGCGGGCGGCGTGGTCGGAGGCTCCTCCGTGGCCGGGGGCTCGCTCGTGCAGTCCTTCGTGCCGCCGTTCCAGGCCGCGATCAGCTTGTCCTTGATGACCGGGCGGTCCGGGCCCTTGGGCACGTCACCGTGCTCGAAGCCGTCACCCGCGTCGAGCTTGCCGTCGAACTTCACCGCGCCCCGGTACAGGTCGATCTGCGCGAAGCAGCCCGCGTCCGGAACGGCGATGTCGAGGGAGTCGGTCTGGCCGGGCTTGACCGTGACCGTGTCGAAGTCGACGAAGACCTGCTCGCCGGAGGTCGCGAAGGTCGCGCCGTGGGCGAGGTAGGAGGCGAGTGAGGCGGTGCAGGTCGTGGCGTCGGCGGCGGCGCGGACCTTGATGTGGACCTTGCCGTCGTCCGTGACCTTCAGGTTCTGGTCGTCGACCTTGACGGAGTCGTAGAAGTTCGAGCCGTCGAGCGAGAACTGGCAGCGATCGGTGGCCGTCTCCGTGCCGGCGCCGGTACCGGGCCGGTAGGTGCCACCGGACTTCCAGCCGTCGCCGCCCGGCCCGCCATGGGCCCAGGCGCCGGAGGCGGAGGCGACGGTGGCCGCGCAGAGGGCGAGCGACGCGGCGCCCGTCCCCAACAGGCGTCGCGCGATGACACGTCTCGCTATGGACATGCGTATCCCATCGTGGGGTGAGTGGTCGAAGAAGGTTCGCTGGGCTCATTGGTCACATCGGTCACATGCGCCACAGCGTGAGCACATCGTCGGGCGGCCGCAGAACGCTGTCAACCTGCGACAACACAACGGAAGTTCAAGAGGCAATCACAATTGCGTCACGCCAGGAATGATCTCCTCCGCTCGGCATGAGGTTCGCTTTTCCGGCCAAGTGGACAGAGTTCTCACTGTCGCCCGTACCGAGCCATGAGGAGCCCGTGTGTCCGACCTCTCCTCCACCCGCCCCGACTGGTGGCGCCAGGCCGTCATCTACCAGGTCTATCCC
Organism: Streptomyces sp. NPDC028907; assembly: GCF_055564995.1. Lineage (NCBI taxonomy): Bacteria > Bacillati > Actinomycetota > Actinomycetes > Kitasatosporales > Streptomycetaceae > Streptomyces > Streptomyces sp. NPDC028907. Next base: position 528,791 of record NZ_JBVHVE010000003.1, on the reverse strand, counting down.
CGCAGCTTCGCCGACGGCGACGGCGACGGGCTCGGTGACCTGAAGGGTGTCGCCCAGCGCCTCAACCACCTCGCCGCCCTCGGCGTGGACGCCCTGTGGCTCAGCCCCTTCTACCCCTCCGAACTGGCCGACGGTGGCTACGACGTGGCCGACTACCGCGGTGTCGACCCGCGCCTGGGCACGCTCGACGACTTCGACGCCCTGGTCGCCGAGGCCCACCGGCTCGGCCTGAAGGTGATCGTCGACCTGGTCCCCAACCACACCTCCCACCAGCACGTCTGGTTCCAGGAGGCGCTGCGCTCCGGCCCCGGCTCCGCCGCCCGCGACCGCTACGTCTTCCGCCCCGGCCGCGGCGCGCACGGCGAACTCCCGCCCACCGACTGGCAGTCCGTCTTCGGCGGCAGCGCCTGGCGCCGGGTTCCCGACGGCGAGTGGTACCTGCATCTGTTCACACCCCAGCAACCCGACCTGAACTGGGAGAACGACGAGGTCCGCGCCGACTTCCGCACCACCCTGCGGTTCTGGTCCGACCGCGGCGTGGACGGCTTCCGCGTCGATGTCGCGCACGCCCTCGCCAAGGACCTCGGCGAGCCGCTACGGGACCTCGGCGCGCCGGAGCTCAGCCGCGAGGAGGCGCTCCCGGACTTCCCGCCCGGCACTCACCCCTTCTACGACCGCGACGAGGTCCACGAGATCTACCGCGACTGGCGCAAGATCCTCGACGCCTACCGCCCGCCCCGCATGGCCGTCGCCGAGGCCTGGGTGACCCCGGCCGCCCGCCGTGCCCTGTACGCCCGCCCCGACGAACTGGGCCAGGCCTTCAACTTCGAGTACCTGCAAGCGGGTTGGGACGCCGAGGAGCTGAGGCAGGTCATCGCCGACTCGCTCGCCACGGCCCGCGCGGCGGGTGCCTCCGCGACCTGGGTGCTGTCCAACCACGACGTCGTACGCCACGCCTCCCGGCTGATGCTCCCGCCCGGCACGGACGACAACGCCTGGCTGCTGTCCGGCGGCCACGCACCGGCCGTCGACGAGGCGGCCGGCCTGCGCCGCGCCCGCGCCGCGACCCTCCTCATGCTGGCGCTGCCCGGTTCGTCGTACGTCTACCAGGGCGAGGAACTCGGCCTGCCCGAGGTCGCCGACCTTCCCTTCGAGGTCCTCCAGGACCCGATCTGGGAACAGACGGGGCGCGTCCGCAAGGGCCGTGACGGCTGCCGGGTGCCGCTGCCGTGGACCACGACGGGGCCGTCGTACGGGTTCGGCGCGGGCGGGTCCTGGCTGCCGCAGCCGGAGGGTTTCGCGGCGTACGCGGTGCAGGCCCAGGACGGCGTGGAGGGTTCGACCCTGGAGCTCTACCGCAGGGCCCTGCGACTGCGCCGCAAGCTGCTGGAGGGGGAGGAACTGGACTGGGCGCCGGACACCCCGCCCGGCGTCCTGCACTTCGCCCGCTCGGAGGGCTGGCGGTGCGTGGCCAACCTGTCCGGTACGGCGGTGGAGTTGCCGCCCGGTGAGGTGCTGCTCGCCAGCGCGCCGCTGGAGGCGGGCGGCCTGCTGGGCCCGGACACGACGGTCTGGCTGACGTAGGCCCTGTCGCAGGACTGCCGCGGTCACGGCTTCCGGGTCACCCGGGGTCTGCCGGCAGCGGGCTGACTGCCGACGCCCGGACGGGTGGTGCACAGGGCGGCGTGGGCCCGTACGGCCGAGCTGAGCGCGCCGTTCGCCGGGGAGGCCGCGAGAATCGCGGGCAGGGGTGCCGCCGACCTGTGTGAGGAGCTCCGCCGACGATGAGCAGGTCCTGGAAGACGACGATCCTCGGTTCGCTGGCCGTCGCGGGCGTGGTGATCACGCCGGGGACGGCCTACGGCGGTGACGACCTGTGGGCGGCCGCGACCATCGAACCCGGACGGGAGGGCATCGTCGAGGTCGGCGGCTACGCGGGGACACCCCTGGGCGCGGGCTCGGTCCTGACCCTGACGGCACCGTCGACGACGACCGTGACCGGGACGCCGTTCACCGGGCTCGGCTACCGGGGGTCGGTGTCGCTGGGCGGGAGCACGGCGGCGTACACCTTCGAAGGGGCGCCCGCCGCGGCCACGGAGCCGGAGGAGTCGGCACCGGCGGCCTGGAAGGACCGCAGGTACCCCTTCGTGCTGTCGGTCCCCGCGGACGCCGAGCCCGGCACCCGGCTCCCGGACTGCGCCCTGGTCCTGCGCGACGCGCACGGCACCGTACGGCAGAAGGGCACCTGCACCGTGACGGTCGGCCTGCCCGCGCCGACCCTGTCCCGCCCCCACTCGGGCGTGCCGATCGGCGAGCGGCCCAAGATGGTGGGCACGGCCTATCCCGGCGCCCAGGTCACGGTCCGCGACGCCCACGAAGAGGAGATCTGTGCGACGACCACCGCCCCCAACGGCGTCTGGTGGTGCCTCCCCAGCCACGCCCTCCCCCCGGGCACGGGCCGCCTCCAGGCGACGGCCACGCTCAACGGCGTGAGCGCGGCGAGCGAACAGATCGACATCCTGGTGACGGGCTCGACGCACGGGCGGGACGATTGATCCCACGAGCTACACCCGGCGTGGGTGCACCCGGCAGTTGGTGTGGAGGTATCGGGCCTTGCCGTTCGTGAAGTCGTAGATCGCGACGGTCTGGGTGTCCTCCGAGGAGTCCGACGGCGGCATCAGGAAGTGCGTCTCGCTCACCTGGAGCAGCTCGTATCCGATGCGGTCCGGTTTCTGGAGGAACTCCGCCTGCATCGGGTCGAGGGTCAGAGTCAGGTACAGGCGTCCGCCTTCGCTCGACACTTCGTACCGGGCGCCGGGGCGCTCGTAGACGCCTTCGTACCGGGACAGGTCGAGGCTCAGTGCCGGGTCCGGTGCGGGCAGGTCCGGGACGGTGACCGTGCCGAGTTCGGTCAGGATCTCGTTGAACACCCGGTGGTAGAAGCTCTCCCGTGGGCCGCCGTTCGTCAGCATCGCGACGGCGGTGTTCGAGTCCGGCAGGAGCCGGAGCCGGGCATTGTGGCCGACCGTGCTGCCGTCGGTCGCGTAGACGGTTTCGCCGTACCAGTCGCACACGATGAGACCCAGCGCCCATTCAGGCCCGAACATATAGGGATCCGGAACAGGCACCCGTGAACCCGTCATCTCCCGGACACTTTCGGCTGAGACGATGCGCCGTCCGTTCGGCGCCGTGCCTTCGTTGAGGAGGATGTGCGCCATGGCGAGTACCTCCCGGGTCGTCGAGGTCACGTTGCCGCCCGGGCCGAAGGCCCGCGGCAGGTAGTCGATCGGTGTGACGACAGGGCCCTCGTCCAGGGAGCGGAGCAGGTGCCCGGTCGCGGCCCGGGATTCGTCCACCTGTTCGCGCGAGCTGTTCGTGCTGGTCAGGCCCATGGGGTCGAAGAGGCGATCGCGCATGACATCGTCCCAGCGTTTGCCGTCGTGCACCTCCAGGATTCGCGCGAGAATCGCGTAACCGAGCGCCGCGCTGTAACCGTGGGTCTGGCCCAGCGGGAAGACCTGGGGCGCGTCGGCGATGTTCTCGACCATGCGCGCGTAGACGTCGTCGTCCTCGCCGGGATCGCCGTACGCCTCCTCGATGCCGTTGGTGTGGCACAGCAGGTGGCGAGGGGTGACCTTGGCGCTTGTACCGGGATCGGCCACCGTGAAACCGGGCAGGTAGGCGCACACCGGTTCGTCCAGGCCGACCCTTCCCTCGTCGACGAGCTGCATGAAGGCCAGGGCGGTCCAGGTCTTGGTCATCGAGCCGCACTGGTACACGGTGTCCACGGTCACGGGCTCCCGCGTCTCCACGTTCTTGACACCCGTCGCGAACTCGGTGACCTCCCCGTCCTGCAGCACGCCGATCGCGGCACTCGGGATTCCGTACTCCGAGAGGAGTCCGACGACCCGTTCCCGGATCCGCCGCACGTCGATCGTCATCGCGGGAGACCGACCGCGTTCGCGGCGTCCGCTTCGAAGTACTCCGTCGTGGCGTAGGGACCGGCGTGCGCCTCGAGTAAGTCCCGAACGGCGGCGATGGAGTCGTGTTTGATGACGTTCACCGCCTTGAGACCGTCCTTGCTCGCGACCGCCAGCTTCCACTCGGCGCCTTTGGGGAGCGTCGTGTGTGCCTTCTTCAGGTGACTCCAGAACTTGTTCTCGTCCGAGACGGTGGACACGGCCATTACGTGCATCGCTGCTCCTACTCTTTCAGGATCCTGAAAAGCTACGTTGCTTTTCAGGAGTGGTCAACGTAATGGCTCGACAAAATGGCAGGTCAGGCGAATAATTGCATCAGCATTGCGAGTGAATGCAACAGTCTGGTGGGGTCGTTGCAATGTACTGTTGATGAATGCAAGGGGAGAAGGTGCGCCGGTGCCGGGTGGCAGGTTGACCCACGACGATCGCAGGAGGATCGCGGAATGGCTGGTCGACGGACTCGGCTACGCCGAGATCGGCCGACGGCTCGGCCGGCAGACGTCCACGATCAGCCGCGAGGTCGCGCGCAACGGCGCACAGGGCGAATACGTGGCCGACCACGCGCAGCGGGCCGCCGGCCACCGTGCCCGCAGGCGCAGGCCGGCTCGGCCGGCCGAGCCGGCGATCGACGCAGAGCGCACCGACATCGAGCGCGGCTTCGTGGACGATTTCGCGAGACTGCTGGCCGCGACCGGCCTGCCCCGGATGACCGCCCGGGTGTTCGTCTGTCTGCTCACCGCTGACGTCGGCGGCCTGACGGCAGCCGACCTGGTGCACCGGCTGCGGGTCAGCCCGGCGTCGGTGTCCAAGTCCATCGGCTCCCTCGAGACCATGGAGTTGGTGGTGCGCCGGCCAGATGTCGGTGGGCGGCGCGACCGGTACCTCATCGATGACGACGTCTGGCTCCGGGCGTGGCAGGCGGACACCGGTGCACACGGAGAAATCGCGACCGCCGCGCAGCGAGGCCTCGAGATCTTCGGCGCCGACACGACCGCCGGAGGCCGGCTCGGCAAGATGGGCCGGTTCTTCGCACAGCTGAGCACGCAGATGCGCGACAGCACCCTCGACGAAACGGTGGTGTACGACGCGCTGACCGTCGTCGCCGCCCTCGCGCACGCGGGTCGACCGCTCACCCTGGGCACGCTGGCCACTGCGCTCGACTGGCCCCGGGAGCGCACGAACGCCGCTCTGGACGCGCTCCGACGTCAACCGGCCATCGCCGATCCCCTCGCCCTGCAGGCCGGCGAACCCGGGACGTACACCCTCACCACGAGACCCGATCGACTCAGCCCGGCGCAACGCGAAGCACTCAAGTGAGTCGCGCGAATCCCGCCGGCCCAGCACGGTCTCGCTGTCAGTGCTCGGTGCGAGACTGCCCCGCATGATGGCAACGGACCCGAAAGCGGATCTCCTCCGTTATCTCCAGGACGCCCGGGACGCCCTCGTGTGGAAGCTCGACGGGCTCTCGGAGTACGACGTCCGCCGCCCCTTGACGCCCACCGGCACCAACCTGCTGGGGCTGGTCAAGCATGTCGCCGGAGTGGAGCTGGGGTACTTCGGCGACGCCTTCGGACGGCCCTTCTTCACCGAGGAGCCGCCACCGCCCTGGTGGTACACCGAGGACGCCGAACCCAACGCGGAGATGTGGGCCACCCCGGACGAGTCGCGCGAGGACATCATCGGCCTGTACCGCAGGGCCTGGAAGCACGCCGACGGCACCATCGACGCGCTGCCGCTCGACGCCACCGGGCACGTCCCGTGGTGGCCGCAGGAGCGGCGCGAGGTGACGCTGCACCACCTCATGGTGCGCGTGATCGCCGACAGCCAGCGGCACGCGGGACACGCCGACATCGTGCGCGAACTCATCGACGGAAGCGTGGGGTACGGCAAGGGCAAGGAGGACCTGCCGCAGGGCGACCGGGCCTGGTGGGAGAACCACCGACGCCGACTGGAGAGCGCGGCACGGGAGGCCGACCCGGGCCGAACGGGCTGACGGGCGCTGATCAGTAGCGCAGCGCCCTGGCCACCTCGGCCTTCACGTCCCCGCTCAGGTCATGCGTGCTGCGCACCGTGCCCGTTCCCGTCCCGCCCGCCGCCACGTCCGACACGGTCACCACGTTGGCGTCCAGCAGGTCACCGTTCTCGTCGCGGAAGTTGACCTGTACGGCGAACGACTTCGTCGAGTCGGTCGTGTTCTCGACCGTGACCTCGACGGCCGTACGGCCGCCCGAGTCGGTCGTCGGATCGCCCAGCCGCACCGCGTCCTTGGCGTCGACCCCGCCCTTGATGTCGTCCAACTGGCGGCCGGCCTCCGCGGTCGCCGAGGCGAAGGCGGACGCCGCCTTGCTGGCCACCGAGGAGGGCGTGTCGTCGTCGGAGCAGGAGGTCAGCGTGAGGGCGGCGATCACGGTGGCGGTCGTCGCGAGCGTCGCGGTGGTCGTCCACCGCCTCAGGTGACGGGGCATGGCGCCTCCAGCGGGTTCGTTCCGGTCCGGCTCCCCCCGGGTGAAGAGTCACAGAGGCGGCGGCGCTAACGCTTCATCGCGCGGTACCGTCTCAGCAGATCGCCGATCCGCACCGGGTCCTTGTGGCCGTTCAGCTCGGCCAGCAGGTCGTCGGGGCACAGTTCGTAGAGGTCGCCCCAGAAACGGCGACCGTGGTTGTCCCAGATGCGGTAGCCACCGGGGACACCCCTGGCCACATAGCGTCGTCTGCTCAATCCGCCCCCTGCCCGATCCGTTCACGGCCCGGGCAGGATGGCATCGGACAGCTGCTCCCGTCGCCCCGGTTTTTGGGGTGGGGCGCTCAGCCGTGCCCCAGGCCGCCCCCGCCGAAGGAGCCGCTCTTTCCGGGCAGCCAGCGCTTGCGGTGCTGGTCCTCGCTGCGCCTGCTCCCCGCGTGGTGCAGCTCGTGCGGCAGGAGCCGTTCCCTGCCCTGCGCGTGCGGTACTTCGTCCGGCTCCCTGAGCTCGCGCTCCTCGTGGACCGGGCCGGTGTCGGGCAGATGCGGCTGCTCGTCGGGCGTGGGCCGGGGCAGCTCTCGATCACGGACCCGCATGCCGAGCTGCACGGCCCAGACCAGTGCGCCGGCGATGAACAGGCCACCCGCGAAGGCGGCGATCACGTTGAGTACCTCACTCGACGTGGCCGCTAGAACAAACGTCGCTGTACTCATGCCCCAATTATCACCGAAAGGGACGAATAAGCTCCCGCAGGGACGGCCGGAATCGCCCACCCCGCTTGTTCTCACGGGTCTACGCGCGTTCCCCGGACTTCCCGGACTCCCCGGACACCCGGCGCCCTCACGGACGCTCTCCCCGCACCGCCCAGGCCCGTGCCGTGAGCGGGACGGAGCCGTCCGGCGCGACGGGGATCCGCGCGCGCAGGCCTTCGCGCAGTCGGTCGCGTGCGGCGGGTGCGAGGGAGGCGACGTAGCCCGGGGCGGGGCCCTGGCCGGACAGGAACGGGTCCCACAGGTCGGCGAAGTCGGCGAAGACCGTGGGCACCTCGATGGAGGTCGTGGACACGTCGGCGAGTCCCGCGTCCGTCCACAGGCTGTGGAGCGGCTCGGGACGGCAGCCCCGGAAGCGGCGGCCCTCGTCCAGCGCGGCGGCGGCCGGGTCGGTCTCGGCGGCGGCGGCCCAGAAGTGGGTGAGGAGAGCCATGCCGTCGCCGTAGTCCCAGACGTACGCCGCGACCAGGCCGCCGGGGCGGACGGAGCGGGTCAACTCGCTTACGGCGGCGGGTGGTTCGGGCAGGAAGTTCAGGGTCAGGCCGCTGACCGCCACGTCGAAGGTGCCGTCGCGGACCGGCAGTGCGAGGGCGTCCGCCACGAGGTAGCGCGGCGAACCGGTACCGGAAGCCGGGGCCGTCGCCCGTGCGGCAGCGTTCACGAACCCCTCGGAGCGGTCGCACCCCACCACCTCCCGGGGCCGGTGCCGCGCCGCCACCGCCGTCGGCAGCACCCCCGTGCCGCACCCCACGTCCAGCCAGCGCAGCCCGTCCGCACGGGCCAGCCACGTGAGGAACTCCCGCGCGACGACCCGGCTCCACCGGCCCATGTACCGCTCGTAGGCGGCCCCCGAGGCCCACACGTCGAACCGCTGGTCTGCCATGTCCGTAACGATCCTCCGTGCGGCCGGTGTCCGAAACCTCCGCAGCCCGCCCGGCCTGTGTCGTGATCGTGGCCGGGCGGGTCCCGGGGCGTCGTATCAGCGCCGGTCGGGTCTGACGCGAACGCTCAGCGTCGCGTCAGCTCCCGTTCTCGCCGAGCAGCTTGTTCATCTCCTCGATCTCGGCGGTCTGGGCGCTGACGACGTCGTCGGCCAGCTCGGTCGCGGGGCGGTACCGGCCCTTCGCCTCCTCGTCCTCGGCCATCTCCACCGCGCCTTCGTGGTGCTCGACCATGAGGGTCAGGAAGAGGGTGTCGAAGGCCTTGCCGGAGGCCTTGGACAGCTTGTCCATGTCCTCCTGGTCCATCATCCCGGCCATACCGGAGTGACCGGAGTGGTCCATGCCGGGCGCGGCCGACGGCACGTCCTCGCCCCACGTCCTCAGCCACCCGGTCATCTTCCTGATCTCCGGGTCCTGGGCCTTCTCGATACGTGCGGCGAGGTCCTTGACCTGGTCCGAGGAGGCACGGCCGGCGGCCAGCTCCGCCATCTGGAGGGCCTGCTGGTGGTGGGGGATCATGCCCTGCGCGAAGGAGACGTCCTGGGCGTTGTGCTGCTCGGGAGCGGCGGCCGGGGACTCGTCACCGCCGCATGCGGAGAGGACGAGGGCGGCGGTGACGGCCGTCGCGGCCAGGGCGGCGCGACGGGGCAAAGTACGGATACGGCTACGGGTACGGGTACAGGTACGGGTCATGCTGAGGACTCCTGCGCATACGTGAGGTACGGACATGGCTGAGTGCCGTACGCCCGCAGGTGGCGGGGACGGACGGCTCGGCCTTGTCCTAGGTCCGCAGGATCTGAAGTTCGGCCAGTGAGGGAGGCGCGCGCCCGCCCTCGGTCGCGGCGGTCACGGAACGGCGGTCGAGGTCGCCGACGACCGCGGCGCCGCCCGGATCGGGTGCGAGGGCGGGCAGCACGGGGCCCGCGCCGACCGCACTGGAGGCGCAGGTGGGGTCGGCGTGCTGGGCATGCCCGCCGCCCGGGGCGGAGCCGTGGCAGACCGTTTCGTCGGTCATGGCCGCCGTATGGCCACCCATGGCGGTGTCGGCGGCGGGGGAGGGCGCGGGCGTGGGGGACGCGTGATGCGGTGCGGCATGAGTGGCGTGCGAGCCGGCCGCGACCGCGTCGCCGGGCGCGAGCGCGTGCATCCCGAACACTCCGGCCAGCAGCCCGAGCAGCAGAAGCATGCGCCACGGTCCCGTCATCGGGAGCCGCGGCGCACGGTGTTGCTGTGCGCGGGCTGTCACGCCCTCATCGTACGGAGGCCGTGCGGGTCCGGTTCACCGCCCCGGTCTCCGGACGACTTTGCCATCTCTTTACAACCCGCCCCACCCCCGCGTCGTCTCTCCGCTCGACCCGTCACCCAGCCCGTCCGGTAGGCAGTACCGCGCGGACCGACGAAAGAGAGCGAATCGATGCGCCGAACCGTCCTCAGCGCCCTGGCCCTGACCTGCACAGCCCTGTTCGCGACCGCCGCGCCCGCGGTCGCCCACAGCGGCACCTCGCCGACCCCGGTCCCCAGCCCGACCGCCACGGTCCCCTCCGAGACGGCCGTCCCGACGCCCAGCGCGGAGCCGACCCGTCCCCCGACCGCCGTCCCGTCGGAGACCTCGGTGCCCTCGGCCGAGCCGACCCGGGCGCCCGGAGGCGGCCAGGTCTCCGTCGTCCCGTCCGGAGCGCCCGACACCGGCGAGGCGGCGGGCACTTCGGGCTCGGGGAACGAGCGGGCCGGGCTGTTCGGCGCGGGCGCGGCGGCGGTGCTGGTCGCCGGGGGCGCGACGGCCTTCGTCGTACGGCGTCGGCGGGCGACCGGCGCGTGACGCCGCCGGCGACGGGCCCGCGACCCCTGTCCAGGCGGGCGTTCACCACGGCGGCGATGGCGTCGCTGCTGGTGGGCTGCGCCGGCCAGGGAGCGGAGCAGCAGGGCGCGACCGCGAGTTCGCGGCGACGGAGAGACGCGGACGACGCGGACGACGCGAACGGGGCCGGTGCGGACCGCACGCCCGCGCCGTCGGCGAACTCGGCGCGTGCGCTCGGCCGTTCCGCCCCCGTACGGTTGCGGATCCCGGCGATCGGGGTCGACACGCCGGTCATCCGGCTGGGCCTGGCGCGGGACGGCACGGTCGAGGTGCCGCCGATCACGGCCGACGACCGGGCGGGCTGGTACCGGCACTCGCCGGCGCCGGGTCAGGTCGGCCCGTCGGTGATCCTCGGACATGTCACGGTGGGCGCGTACGGGGACGGGGTCTTCCGCGATTTGGGCCGGCTGCGCCGGGGTGACCGGATCGTGGCGGGCAGGAAGGACGGCAGCTCGGCGGAGTTCACGGTCAGCGCCGTACGGACGGTGGCCAAGGCCGACTTTCCGGCGGACGACGTCTACGGGGACGTGGACCGACCGGAGCTGCGGCTCATCACGTGCGGGGGGCCGCGGGAGGGCGAGGAGTACCGGGACAACGTGATCGTGTTCGCGAAGCTGAGCGCCACGTCCTCGTGAGCGTCCGGTATCCGTCCACATGACCATGGAGAGCGTTGGAGAGCGTTGAAACGGTCCCGAGACAAGGCGGCGTCCGAGCTGTTCGCCGCCCTCTACCCGCGCCTGGCCGGCTGGTGCCGCCGTCTCGTCGACGACGACGAGACGGCCCACGAGATCGCCTCCGAGGCGTTCACCCGGCTCTGGGCCCGCTGGAGCCGGGTGGAGGAGCCGCGCGGATTCCTCTACGTCACGGCGGCCAACCTGGTCCGGGACCACTGGCGCAAGCTGGAGCGCGAACGGCGGGCCGTGCGCCGGGCCACGACGGAGGCGGCGATCAACTCCCACACCGAGCAGGCGGACCCGTCCGTACGCCTGCTGGTCCAGTCCCTGCCCGAACGCCTCCGTACCCCGATCCTCCTCCACTACTACGCTGACATGCCGATCCGGGAGGTGTCCGTGCTGACCGGACGTAAGGAAGGAACCGTCAAGGCCGACCTCCACGCGGCCCGCGAACTGCTCCGCGTCCACCTGAGGAGAAGCCTTGACCACACGCTTTGACGACGGGGCGGACGACCCGGAGCTCGCCCCCGACGACCCCCTCGCGGTGATCCTCGCCCCCTCCTCGGACTACCTCGCCCCGCCCCCTGGCAGCTACGGCACGATCCGCCGCAGGGCGGCCCGCCGACGCCTGGCGCGTGCGGCGATCGGCGCGGGCGCGACCTGCGCCGTGGCCCTCCTGGTGGCCCTGCCGCTCAACCTGGGCACGTCCGACGGCCCCCCGACCCCCGCGCCCCCGCTCGCCCCGCCCCCGGTGACCGACCGTACGACGCCCCCCTCCCCGTCGGCGGTCCCGAGTCCCTCCGCCTCACCGCCCCGAACCGCCTCGCCCACACCGACCGTTCCGCCGCGGGCCACCACCTCCGAACCCACGCAGACCCCCGGTACCGCCGCGTCCCGTACCCCGAGCAGCCCGGCGGTGCCGACCGCCGCGCCGTCGGTGACGCCGACGAGGGGTGTCACGCCGAGCGAGACGGGCGCGACCCGGCCGTAGCGTCGACGTGCTCCGGCGACAACTCCTGTGGGGCTGCTGCCGTACACCACTACGGTGGGGGCGGGCCGCGGATCGAGGTCGGCTGCCGTGGCGCGGAAGCGGGCGAAGAGCGAGAGGTGTCGGAAGTGATTCGAAAGTTGCAGGCGGTCGCGCTGGACTGTGCCGATCCGCTGCGGCTCGCCGAGTTCTACGCGGAGCTGCTCGGCGGCCGGGTGGTCGCGGACCCCGAGGCGCCCGAATGGGTCGAGGTGCACGGGTTCGAGGGGACGCCGCTGGCCTTTCAGCGGGCGGCGGGCTACCGGCCGCCCGAGTGGCCCGGCCAGGAGCGGCCGCAACAACTCCACCTGGACTTCGACGTGGACGACCTCGACGCGGAGGAGAAGCGGGCGCTCGCCCTCGGCGCGACCGTGCTGGAGCGCACGGACCAGATCCGTCCGGGGGCCAACTGGCGGGTCTACGCGGACCCGGCCGGCCATCCGTTCTGCTTCTGCCTCCACTGAGTTCGGCCGGGTGCCCCGACTATTCGTTTGCCGCGGCTCGGCCCGGTCGGATAGGAAGCCCGCATGCTGAAGGGCGAGAAGGTCGGGCTGAGGGCCCGGCACGAGGACGACATACCGGTCCTGCGGGCCGAGCTCTACGACGACGTGGTCAACGCCTCGCGCGCCGAAGGCGGACCGTGGCGGCCGATCACGCCCGGCTTCAAGGATCCGCGGCTCGTCGTGGACGACACCAAGGAGGCGTCCGTCCCCTTCTCCGTGGTGGAACTGGCCGGCGGCACCCTGGTCGGCACGGCGACGCTCTGGGGCATCGACCTGCACAACCGGTGCGCGCACATCGGGCTGGGCCTGCTGCCGTCCTCGCGCGGCAAGGGCTACGGCACCGACGTCGTCGCGGTGCTGTGCCACTACGGGTTCGTCGTGCGCGGCCTCCAGCGGCTCCAGATCGAGACGCTGGCGGACAACACCGCGATGCTGCGCTCCGCCGAGCGCAACGGCTTCGTCCGCGAGGGCGTCCTGCGCTCCTCGGCCTGGGTGATGGGCGAGTTCCTGGACGAGGTGCTGCTCGGGCTGCTCGCGCGGGACTACCGGGAGGGGAAGCACTGCTAGGGCCGGACAGGCCCCAGGCACCCGCTGACGGTCAGTGCGCCGCGAACTGGACCCGTGTCGGTTGCACGGCGTCCGGGCGTATCGCGATCCCCTCCACCGTCAGCGTCTCCCCGTAGATGTCCGTGATCCTGATCGCGCCCCCGCACCCGCTCCCCTGCTCGGAGAGGAAGTAGTTGTAGGCGGTGCGCTGCAGTTGGCGCCAGGCGCCGCCCGCGTCGCGGACCTCCAGCCGGGCCAGCGGGTTGCGGTGGTCCAGCGCCTGGATGCCGCACCAGTGGACGCTGGAGCCGGTCTTGTAGCGGATCGCGATCCTGTCGGACGTGTCGGGGCTCAGCAGGCTCCAGGTGACCGGTATGCGACCGGCCGAGGGCGCCGCGAGCTTGGCGAACGCCTGGGGGCTGAGGTCGAGTTGGCCGGGCGCGCAGGGCAGGGGGCACTCGTTGGTGATGCGGACGGTGACCGAGGCGCCGTTCGCCGCGCGGACCAGGACATGCGCCCCGCAGGCCTTTGACGTCTCGTAGTCGGTGTGGTTCATCGCCGCCGTCATGACGTCGTCGGTGGGACCGTACAGACAGGCGCCGTCGCCGTTGCCGATGTCGTAGAAGGTGGCGACTCCTTCGTAGCCGGTGCCGGGGCGGACACGGCCGGCCAGGGGCGCCGAGCCCGAAGCGCGCTGCGGGGTGGTGGACTTGGCCGCCGAGCCCGCCGCCGCGGTGGCGGGTGTGCGGGGCGGTGGGGTGGTCCTCTTGGCGCCGGCGGTCGGGGACGCCTTGGACGGTTTCGGCTTCGGGGTCGGTCTCGGGCTCGGTGTGGTCCGCGGGGGTGCCGACCGGCTGTCGGCGGTGGTCGCGGTCGCGGTGTGACCGGCCGTGGACGTGCCGTCGGGGCGCAGCGCCATGAGGAGCGACGCGGCGAGGGCGACGGCCGCCACGACCACCGCGGGGACGAGGGCGCCGCGCCACTTGCTGGGGGACCGGCGGTGAGAAGGGGATGCCACGGGGGAGTCCTTACGGGAGGGAGTCGTCCGTGTGTCAGTGGTCGCCGGGGGCCGAAAGGTTGCCGGGGGAGGCCGACAGGTGCCGGGGACGCCGAAAGGCTGCCGGGTTCGGGGCGTCGCTGCCCCCGGAACGGAAAATCCCTCGCGTCCCGGCGCGCGCGGCGTTACGCTCGCCCGCGATGACGACTCATTCTGTTGCCAGATTGGGGGTCCCGTCCGCGCAAGGTGAGTGCTGATGGGCACTCGGATCGCGAACGGGGATTCCCGGCCCGCCCGCTCCCGCGGGCCTTACGAGCTTTCCTTCTGGCCGCGCGTGCGCGAGTTCGCCGTGCCGGCCCCCATGATCGAGACCGCCACCGCCCGTCGGCTGGCGGGTGACTGGGCGGGAGCGTGCGCCGCCGCCGGTGTCGACGTCGATCTCAACCTGCGTGCCGTAGCGCGTGATCACGGCCGGGACCTCGCCGCCCGGGTCCGGGACGACCTACGCCATCTCGCCCCCGACCTGCTGCGCTGGCACATGCCGAGGATCGCCCCCGACGGCCTGCTGCGGCCGGGGCTGACCCTCGCTCTCGCCCGGTACGGCGGCGGGGCTCGGGACTCCGGACGCGCGGTGCACCTCGTGGTGCGCACCGCGCCGGCGTGGGCCGACGCCGGGCAGCGGATCAGCCTCGCCCTGTGGGACGGGGGCCGGTCCCGGGGCTCGTCCCCGCGGCCACGCCCCCACGACCCGCATCCGCATCCCCACCCTCGTCCCAGTCGCAGGTTCCGGCTCGATCTGCACCGGCACCTGTGGGATGCCCGCAGGGCCGGTGAGCTGCGGGTCCGGGCCGGCGACGGGCTGGATCCGGGGCTGCTGGGGGACGTGCCGTCGGACGGGCGCCGCTGTGCCGTCGACCGGTGGGCCGACGAGGCGCGGATGCTGCTGCGCGCCGAGGGGCGGCCGGCCGGGCCCGTGCTCGTGCGGTTGGGCGGTCGGCGCCGACTGGTGCTGGAGGGACTCGCGGACGAGGGAGCACCGCGGGTCGCGGCCGCCGCCAAGGGGCGTACGTCCGCGCTGCCGGTGCTGCCCGACGCCGCGACCTGGGTCCTGCCCGACCTGGCGTTGCTGCGGGCCGGGGTGATCGACGCCGGCCGGCTCCACCCGCTGGTCGCCTCCGCACTCGTACCGGACTGGGACCTGGCCCCGCCCCCGGCGCCCGGGCCGACCGGGCCACCAGGACGGCCGCGTTCCGTGGACTGCCGTGGTGCCCGGCATCGGATCGGTCTGGTCGACGGCGTACTGGTTCCCCTGGACCACGACCCCGCCGAGATCCGGCGCGAGGAACTGCTCACCGCCCTGACCGGCACGCCCCTGCCCTGCCTCCAGGCCATCGACGAGGCGCACCGGCACCCGGAGTGCCTGCCCGACGTGCGCGAACGGCTCGACCACGGCGACATCGCCGGAGCGCTGGCTGTCGTCGAGGGGCTGCTGGGCCCAGCGGCGACGCTGCGGGAGGGTGCGCTGCTGGAGGAGTTGGAGGCGGCCGCGCGGCGGCGCATCACGTACGGGCTGTTCAGGGCGGGACTGATCGGTCCCGGACCGGCGCGGGTCGGGTACGACGAGCGCGGGCGGCCGCCCCGTCTTCAGCGCACACACGCCCGGCACGCGACCCGGCCCTGACTCGCGTCCACGCGCCACCCCTTCTTTCCCTTCACAACCCCCAAAGGTGACCCATATGCCCACACGCACCCTGTCCTCCTCCCCCTCGTCCCATTCCTCCGTCACCCAACTCGACGTAGCCGCCGACCTGTTGGCCCTCCTCCGCGACACCACCACCGAACCCCGGCCCGACGAACAGCTGGAGGCCCTCACCCTGGCCGTGGCCGCCGATCTGCCCGTGCTGCTGTGGGGTGAGCCGGGGATCGGCAAGACCGCGGCGCTCACCCAGCTCGCCGCGGCCCTGGAGCTTCCGCTCACCACCGTGATCGCGAGCGTGCACGAGCCGTCCGACTTCTCCGGGCTGCCCGTCGTCGGGGACGACCCGGCGGAACAGGGCGTGCCCATGGCTCCGCCGGACTGGGCCGTACGGCTGGTGAAGGCCGGGCGGGGGCTGCTGTTCCTGGACGAGTTGTCGACCGCGCCGCCGGCCGTGCAGGCCGCGCTGCTGCGGCTCGTGCTCGAACGGAGGATCGGCGCGTTGCGGCTGCCGCCGGGGGTGCGGATCGTGGCCGCCGCCAATCCGCGCTCGTCGGCGGCCGACGGCTGGGAGCTGAGCGCGCCGCTGGCCAACCGGTTCGTGCACCTTCAGTGGACGCACGACCACGAGGTCGTCGTACGGGGACTCGGCGGGACCTGGCCCCGGGCGACGCTGCCGCGCCTCGATCCGGAGAAGCTGGCGGGCGCGGTCGAGTTCGCTCGTCGTGCCGTCGGCGGGCTGCTCTCGGGGCGCCCCGGGCTGGTGCACCGGTTGCCCAGCAGTGAGACGCGGCGGGGCGGGCCGTGGCCCTCGCCGCGGAGTTGGGAGATGACGCAGTGTCTGGTCGCGTTCGCCACCGCGGCCGGGGCCTCCCGGGAGGTGCTCTCCCTGCTGGTGCGCGGCACGGTGGGCGACGGGCCGGGGCTGGAGCTGCTGGCGAGCGTGGACCGGATGGACCTGCCGGATCCGGAGCTGCTGCTCGCCGATCCGGCGGCTGCCGAACTGCCCGAGCGGGGGGATCTGCGGCAGGCCGCGCTGGACGGTGTGGTGGAGGCGGTGCGGGCCCGTCCGGACCGGGCCCGTTGGGACGCGGCGTGGGCGCTGCTGGTGCGGGCGGTGGAGACCGGGGCGCCGGACTTGGCAGTCGTCCCCGCGACCACCCTCGCCTCCCTGCGCCAGGAGGACTGGGACGTACCGGCGTCCATCGAGCGGCTCGCCGGTGTGGTCTCCCTGTCCCGGCGGGCGGACCAGGCGGCGGCCCGGACGGCCACGGCGGCGAAGGCGGGGCGGCGATGAGAGGGGAGGAGGTGGGGGCGGTGCGGGAGACGTCCCTGCGGGACACGTCCCGGGCTCCGGAGTCGGGGGCGGCCCGGGACACTCCCGCCCCCCTGAACCGCGACAAGCTCTTCGCCGCCCGGCTGCACGCCGCCCGGGCCCGCCCCTACCTGGCGACCGCCCTGTTCGCGCTGCACGTCGTCGAGTCGCGGCGGGTGCCGACGATGGCGGTGGACCGGCATTGGCGGTGCTATGTGTCGCCGGCGTTCGTGGCGCGGATGCCGGTGGAGGAGCTGGCCGGGGTGTGGGTGCACGAGGTGTCGCATCTGCTGCGCGACCATCACGGGCGCGGCGACCGGGTGGCGCGGGAGCGTGGGCTGAGCGGGCCGGGGGAGCGGCTGCGGATGAACATCGCCGCCGACTGCGAGATCAACGACGACGTGTACGGGGACGGGCTGGCCCGGCCCGAGGGGGCCGTCGAGCCGGCGACGCTGCTGCTGCCCGAGGGCGAGCTCATGGAGGACTATCTGCGCCAGTTCCGGCTGGGGCCGCGGACCCAGGACCTGGCCTGGCTGGACTGCGGCAGCGGCGCCGACGGGCTGGAACGGGAGTGGGACCTGGGGGCGGACGGCGCGCACGGGCTCAGCGCGCAGGAACGCGACGCGGTCCGCTTCCGGGTCGCGCAGGGCATCACCGGGCGCCCGGGCAGCACCTCGCAGGGATGGCAGCGGTGGGCGGAGGAGGCGTTCCATCCGCCGCAGCCCTGGCGGGAGTTGCTGGGCGCGGCCGTGCGGTCGGCCGCCTCCGGACCCGGTGCGGGCGAGGACTACACGTACGGCCGCCCCTCGCGTCGCGCCGCCTCGGTGCCCGGCGCCGTCCTGCCGAGCCTGCGCCGCCGTCCGCCTCGCGTCTGTGTCGTCATCGACACCTCCGGCTCGGTCAGCGACGCCGAACTGGGCAGCGCGCTCCTGGAGGTCGCCGCGATCTCCCGGGCCGTCGGCGGACGCCGTGACCTGGTCAGCGTGGTGCCGTGCGACGCGGCGGCCGGGGGCGTGCACCGGGTGTGCCGGGCGGAGGGGATTCCGCTGGTCGGAGGCGGGGGTACGGATCTGCGCGCGGGCTTCGCCAGGGCGCTGCGGGCACGGCCCCGGCCCGATGTCGTCGTGGTCCTGACGGACGGTCAGACCCCGTGGCCGGGCGAACGGCCGCCCTGCCGCACGGTGGTGGGGCTGTTCCCGCGGCAGCACACGTACCGGCCGTACGACGAGGACGATCCCGAGTACGTGCCGGACCGACCGCCCGCGTGGGCAAGGGTGGTCGACATCGGATAGGACGCCGACGACGGGCGGCAGAAAGGGCTTGCGTAACCTTGGTCACGTCCCTGGCGGCAGCCATGGGCGGGGGGAACACCAGTCACCCGAGCGAATCCGAAGGATCAGCGAACGTGTCGTTGAAGATCAGCCGTCCCAGGGTCGCCGCCCTGGCCCTCATGGCGGCACTCATGGGCGTCGCCGCGGCAGGACCGGCCGTGGCGGCCACCACCCCGCAGACCACCGCGGCGACGTCCACGGCTCTGCCCGGACAGACGCCCGCCATACCCACCGAGTTCGTCGAACTGCCCACCAGCGCCCTCGTCGCCGACGACGCGAGCCACGAGGTCACCGTCACCTACCGCAACGACTCGTCGGCGGACCGCACGGTCGCGCCGCAGCTCCTCGTGGAGTCGCCGGACGGCGGGCCGTTCCTGAAGCCGGCCGACGTCCGCGTCGAGCGGCGCGGCGCGACCGGCTGCTGGGAGACCGTGCAACTCGGCACCCAGACCGGCACCTTGTACACCGACCTCGTCACCGCCCAGCGCACGCTGCACGCGGGCGACACCCTCACCGAGGTCTACCGGATCACCGCCCTCGACCCCGAGGCCGAGGGCACCGTGCACCCGAGGGTCGCCCTCTACGGCTGACCCCCGGCCGGGCCGCCACCGGCGCGCGAGGGACCAGGCGGCGAGCGGGCGGCGTACGACCGACGCCCGCCGCACCTGGTCCCTTGGGTGGACCCCGCGCCCCGCCCGTACTGCGTTCTGAGTACCGGCGATTGTCGGCAGCCGCACGACGACACGGCACACCCGCTCCCGAGAGTCTGGGCACACGTTCGAGTCCCAGATGTGGAGACCCTCTGCCGTGGCTGATTTCCTGTATCGAGTGGGCCGTCTGGCCTTCCGGCGACGCTGGTACGTCGCCCTGGTCTGGGCGGCCGTGCTGGCCGCCGTCGGACTGGGGGCGCTGAAGGCCCCGGGCGCGGCCGACGAGGAGTTCTCGATGCCGGGCATCGAGTCGCAGAAGGCGTTCGACCTGATGGAGGAGCGCTTCCCGGGCGCGAGCGCCGACGGCGCGACCGCGCGGGTCGTGTTCGTCGCGCCGGGCGGTGAGAAGGTGACCGCCGCCGAGAACAAGAAGGCCGTCGAGGAGGCCGTGGCCGAGCTCGGCCAGGGGTCGCAGGTCGCCGCGGCCGTCGACCCGTTCCAGGCACGGGCCGTCAGCGAGGACGGTACGACCGCGTACTCGACCGTCACCTACAAGGTCGGCGCGAGCGACCTCACCGACGCCAGCAAGACGCATCTGACCAAGACCCTCGCGCAGGCCCGTGACTCCGGGCTGACCGTCGAGTCCGGCGGGAGCGCCATGGAGAGCGGTGGCGGTCCGGGCGGGGCGGCCGAGGTCATCGGCGTCGCCATCGCCGCAGTCGTCCTCCTCGTCACCTTCGGGTCCCTCGCCGCCGCCGGGCTGCCGCTGCTGACCGCGATCATCGGCGTCGGCGTCAGCATGGCCGGCATCCTGGCCCTGTCCTCCGCCCTCGGCCTGTCCACCACGACCGGCACGCTCGCCATGATGCTGGGCCTCGCGGTCGGCATCGACTACGCCCTGTTCGTCGTCTCCCGCTACCGGGAGGAGCGTGCCAAGGGCCGTACGCCGCAGGAGGCGACCGGGATGGCGGTCGGCACGGCCGGTTCCGCGGTCGTCTTCGCCGGGCTCACCGTCGTCATCGCGCTGGCCGGGCTCTCGGTCGTCGGCATTCCGATGCTCACCAAGATGGGGCTGGCCGCGGCGGGCGCGGTCGTCGTCGCCGTACTCATCGCGCTGACGCTCGTTCCGGCCTTCCTCGGCTTCTGGCCGAACGCCGTGCTGTCCAGGCGGGCCCGCAAGAGCGGCCGGGTGGCAGAGGAGGCCGCCGACAACGGCGGCACCCGCTGGGCGCGGTTCGTGCTGCGGCGCCCCCTGCCCGTGCTGCTGCTCGGCGTCGTCGGCCTCGGGGCGCTCGCCGTGCCGATGACCGACCTTCAGCTGGGCATGCCAGGCGACGAGGCCAAGGCGACCTCCACCACCGAGCGGCGGGCCTACGACGCGCTGGCCGAGGCCTTCGGGCCGGGCTTCAACGGGCCGCTCACCGTCGTCGTGGACGCCAGGGGCGACGACGACGCCAAGGGCGCCGTCACCGCGATCTCCGAGGAGATCGGCGGCACGAAGGGCGTCGTGTCCGTCTCCCCGGCCCGCTTCAACGAGACCGGTGACACCGCCGTGTTCTCCGTCGTGCCGTCCACCGCGCCCACCGACGAGAAGACCAAGGACCTGGTCACCACCATCCGGGGCGAGCGGGCCGGCGTCGAGGCCGAGACCGGGGCGACCTTCGAGGTCACCGGAACGACCGCGCTGAACATCGACATCTCCGACAAGGTGCAGGCCGCGCTGGTGCCGTATCTGATCGTCGTGGTCGGGCTGGCGATCGTGCTGCTGCTCGTGGTCTTCCGGTCGCTGCTCGTCCCCCTGAAGGCGGCCCTCGGCTTCCTGCTGTCGGTGCTGGCGGCCCTCGGCGCCGTGGTCGTGGTGTTCCAGCAGGGGCACGGCGCCGAACTGCTGGGCGTGGAGCAGACCGGGCCGATCATGAGCCTGATGCCGATCTTCCTGGTGGGCATCGTCTTCGGACTCGCCATGGACTACGAGGTCTTCCTGGTCTCCCGGATGCGGGAGGCGTACGTCCACGGAGAGTCGGCCCGGCAGGCGGTCACCTCCGGCTTCCGGCACAGCGCCCGCGTCGTCGTGGCCGCCGCGCTGATCATGATCGCGGTCTTCGCCGGGTTCATCGGCGAGAGCGACTCCATGATCAAGATGATCGGCTTCGGGCTCGCCACCGCCGTACTCCTCGACGCCTTCGTCGTACGGATGGCGATAGTGCCGGCCGTGCTCGCCCTGCTCGGCGACAAGGCCTGGTGGCTGCCGAAGTGGCTGGACCGGGTCCTGCCCCGGGTGGACGTGGAGGGGGAGGCGCTCAGCCGACGCTCCGAGCCGCAGGAGTGGGCGGACACGGCGGCCGGGGCGGACCCGGCCAGGGCGGCCGACCTGGACGTGGCGCGCACCTGATCCGACCGGCGTGACCCTTCGCAGGGACCGGCAGCCGCGTGCGCGGCCCGCGCGCCTCCCCCCACAGGGACCGCCCGTGACCAAGGACACGGGCGGTCCCGGCGGCCGTTCGTACCGCAGGCGTCCACCATGGACCGAGTCCACCGACCGGAGAGCACCATGACCACCAGCCCGGAGCGGCGCTACGCGGACCGCATCGAGGAGTTCTCGGACCGCCACACCTTCGCCATCGACGCGGTGCTGGTCATGGCGCTGATGGGCTGCGCGACCCTCGGCAGCATGCTCACCCTGCCCGGCGCCGAACCGCCGGACCAGGACCGGACCGCCACCGCCCTTTTGGGCCTGTCCTGCCTCTCCCTGCTGAAGCACCGCACCCACCCGCGCGTCGCAGTCGTCGTCTCCGGGCTCTGCGCAGCGACCGTGGTCGGACTCGGATATCTCCTGACCCCCCTGCTGCTGGCCCCCGTCATGGCGGCGCTCTACTGGCTGGCCACCCTCACCGACCGCAGGACCACCCGGGCCTACGGCATCACCACCCTGGTGGCGGTGATCGTCGCGGCGGCGTTCTCCGACTCCATGGACCACATCTCGCTGCTGCTCAGGACGCTGGGCCCGCTGTTCTGGCTGCTGCTGCCCCTGGCCGCCGGCAACATGACCCGGCTGCGCCGCGCCTACCTGGCCGCGGTGCAGGCCCGTGCCGAGCACGCCGAGCGCACCCGGGAGGAGGAGGCCCGGCTGCGGGTCACCGAGGAGCGGATGCGGATCGCCCGCGAGCTGCACGACGTCGTCGCCCACCACATGGCGCTGGCCAACGCCCAGGCCGGCACGGCCGCGCACCTCGCGCTGACCAGCCCCGAGCAGACCAAGGCGATCCTCACCGACCTCACCGGCACCACGTCGTCCGCGCTGCGCGAACTGAAGGCCACGCTGGGGCTGCTGCGCCAGAACGGCGACCCGGACTCCGCCCCCCTGGAGCCGTCACCGGGGCTGGCCCGGCTGCCCGAACTGGTCTCGGCGTGCGCCTCGGCCGGGCTCAAGGTCACGGTCACCACGGACGGCGAACCCCAGCACCTGTCCCCCGGCGTCGACCTGACCGCCTACCGCATCGTCCAGGAGGCGCTCACCAACGTGACCAAGCACGCCTCCGCCCAGGCCGCGCACGTCCGGTTCGAGTACTCCGGGTCCCGGCTGACGATCACCGTCAGCAACGATGGTCCGGTCGCCTCCGGGGCCTCCGGGTCCGCCGGGGCCCCCGCGCCTGCTGAGCCCGACACCGCGCGGAGCCGGGGCTTCGGCGTCATGGGCATGCGCGAGCGCGCCCGCTCCATCGGCGGCGACCTGTGCGCGGGGCACCGCCCGGAGGGCGGCTTCGAGGTCACGACCGCGTTGCCGCTCCAGCCGTACGTGGCTGACGGGGGCGGCGGCTCTGAGTAGGCGTCCAACGAGGTTCTCCGTGGCCAAGCCGGCCGCCCGTGAGCCCTTGCGCCGCAACTCGAGGGCCAACCGGGCACGCATCCTGGCCACGGCCCGCCGCGAACTCGGACGGAACCCCGACGCCACGCTGGAGGAACTGGCGCGGGCCGCCGGTGTCGTACGGCGCACTCCCTTCGGCCACTTCCCCGGGAAAGAGGCGCTGTTGGAGGCCCTCGCCGAGGAGGCCGCCGAGAGCCTGCGGGGCGCGCCGGCGACCGGAGTGCCGTCCACGCGGGACGAGTCCGCCGAGCTGTCGCTCGCCCGCCTCGCGTTCTCGATGTGGCCCGTCGGCGACCGCTACCGCCTGCTCCTGGCACTGGCCCAGCGCGACCTGGGCGCGGAGCGCGTGGCCGAGGTTCTCGCACCGACCCGTGCGACAGCCACGGCGATCCTGGAGCGCGGGCAACGCGACGGCGTCTTCCACACGCATCCGCCTGCCGCCGCGTTGAGCGCCGGCCTCGAAGCGATGACCGGCGCACTGCTGGAGTCGGTCAACGACGGGGTACTGGAGGACGACGGCACCTGCACCGCCATCGCCACGCTCATCGCGGCCGGGGCGCCGGAGGCGCGGGCGTGCGAGGTCGCCGAGGTGGTTGCGTCTACGGCGGCCGTGGCGGAGTCGGCGGTGGAGTCGGGGGCGGCACCATGACCGGCGCCGTGCAGGCCACTCCGTTCTCCGTCAACCCCTCCATGACGAACTGACCCAAGGACCCGCCAGGAGCCCCGCATGCCCATCCGTCGTCAGCCCGACCCCGTACCGAACGGCCCCAACTTCGGCATCATCAACACCGGTCACATGACCGGCCCCGCCCAAGCCGCGCCGTTCTCCCAGAACGCCACCCAGACCAACAACATCACCAACGAAGCCGTCGACAAGGCCCGTGAAAGCATCGACGACCTACGACGGCGCCTGGAAGAACTGCGCGGCCAGTACCCCGAGGTGGACGGCGCCCTGCGCGACCTCGGCATGATCGCCCCGCGGCTCGACGAACCCGATCAGGACCCCGGCACCCTGCGCTACATGCTCCAGAACCTCGTCGAACGATGCGGAGGCATCCCCGGCGTCCTCGCCGCAGCCCAGCTCGTCCAGTCCACCGTCACAGCCTTGCTACCCGGATCCTGAGGCTCACCAGAGCGGCCTGCAACTGGCGTAAGTTGCCCGCCCGATCTCCGGTTCGGACAGCTACCTCAGCGCCAGGGCGCACAGTTCGAGCTGGCCTGACAGTCCAGCAGCACCGTCACTCTCCTCGGCATCACGGCCGCGTGGACACCTTGGGAGTGAGCAGTTCCAGCGCCTCATCCCAGCGGTAGCGATCCGCCCCGCCGCCTGCCTTCGGCCGGTGAGGCTCGTACGAGCCGATCAGGACGTCCATCTCGCGCAACCGCTCCAGGCTCTGCCGATACGCGGGGTGGGCGGCCTGGGCCGAGTTCACGTACGGCAGGACTGCGGTGGGGATGCCCATGCCGTACGCCTCACACAGGATGCCCAGGGCCAGAGTGTCGGAGATCCCTGCCGCCCACTTGTTGACCGTGTTGAAGGTGGCCGGCGCCACCGCAATGGCGTCGGCGGGCGGCAAGGGGCGAGGATCGCCGGGTGAGCGCCAGGCCGAGCGGATCGGGTAGCCGGTCTGGGCTTCGACCGCCTCCGTGTCGATGAAGCCCAAGCCCTGCGGGGTGGCCACAACACCCACGTTCCAGTTCGCCTCCTGAGCAGCCGTGATCAGCTTGCCGACGCTGTCGGCGACTCCGGCCGCGCACACGACGATGTACAGGAACGGCTTCTTGGCCTGCTGGTCGGGCTGGTCGCTCACGCGGGGACTCCCAGTTGACGGCTGAAGTGATGCAGTGCGGGCAGCGTACGGCGACGGTCGCGGGCGGCCATATCCGCGACCAGTTCCCGGACAGCGGGGCGGCGGATGTCCTGGGCCGCGCAGCTTTCGGCGATGCGCAGCGCCTGGTACCCGTCGGCGAGGCGGCCCTGCTGGTTGTAGGCGCGGGCGGCCTCGACCCACAGGGCAGCGCGACGCTCGGGGACGGGAATGTGCCGGCGCATGAGGGGGCGGGCGGTCTTCAGGGCAATGCCGGCGTCCCCGAAGGAGACCGCCGCGCTGACCTGGTGAAGGGCGACGTTGGTGGGACTGAAGTTCGCCCAGGCGTCGGGTCGGTCGAAGGTGACGTAGCGCGCGACTTCCCTGGCCTCCGTGAGGAAGTCCTCGGTGGTGTCCGGGTCGCCGTTCCTGCTGGCGGCGGTCGCCCCGCGGAGCAGCAGCAGGCCGACCGCTGCCAGATAGCGCGGCGGGCGCTGGTCGTAGGAGCCGGTGAGCTGGTCGGCGGTGTGGCGGATGATGTTCACGGCCTGTGCGGTGTGCTTCTCGCGAACGAGGACGTGAGCGTGAACACGGACGCTGGCGGCGAGCACAACGGGGTCCCCGGACCGCTCCGCCTCGGCCATGGCGCGACCGGCCGCGAGCCAGGCGTTGCCTTGGTCGGCTCTCTTCAGCATCAGGCTCACCGACGTCTGGTACGCGGTCGCGAGCAAGGCGGACGCATCGGCCGAGCCGGATGAGCCGTCGGCAGCCTGACGCAGGTCGGCGATCAGACCCGGCAGGGTCCGCTCCAGCTCGGTGTAGTCGCACGTGCAGAACAGCCGGCGTGCGGTCCGTGTCCGGTCGCGTAGCTCGTTGATGCTCATGGCCTGGCCGGTGGCCGCGGGAGTCGTACCGGGCAGCAGGACCTGGACCAGATCGTGATGAGGTGCGGCGCGCGAAGGCCGAGCCGCGAGCGCGGTGATGCCGGCGGCGAGAAAGGTACGGCGGTGCATGTCCTCTGTCTCAGGGTCCGAGGGGCTGGCATTCGAAGCGGCGGCGAGGCCAAGGCGGTGCGGTGGAATGTCCAGCACCTGCGCGACCTCGCGCAGCATGCGGACGTCCTGTGTGCCCCGGCCACTCTCCAGGCGGCTCACCTTCGACTGGTGATACCCCAGTGCGGCGGCGACGTCCTTCTGGGAGCGCCGCTGTAACACGCGCGCCTGACGGATCACTTCACCGATCCGTCTCGCTTCACTCTGTGCCTCGGCCATCTGTGCCACGGCTCCTCCTGCCGTCGCCGATCCTGCCTGCTCAACCGAGCGTAGCTGAGGGGCAATTGGCTGTGATGCAGCTCCTGCATAGGTGATGCAGCCCCAGCACACGGCCTGGTTCCGCTTGTCCCTGGCGCGGTTGCGTGGAGGAGCAGCACCGATCCAGGAGGCCGCTCATGGAAGTGCACCACGTCCGTTTTCCCGTTTCCGGCACGTCTGCTGCCGCTACGTCCGCGCGGCAGCGGCTCGCGGGTGCGATACGAGCGTGGGGCGCCTTCCTGGAGCCGGAGCTCCTGGAGACGGCGGAGCTGGTGGCAGCTGAGCTGATCACGAACGCGGTACGGCATGCGGGGCAGGGGCCCATCTCGGCCAGTGCCCGCCTGAGCGACGCGCATCTGCTGATCGAGGTGACCGACACCAGCCCCGACGTCCCGCAGGTCGGTCTGCCCGGCGCGGACGAGGAGGGCGGACGCGGCCTGTTCCTCGTCGCCGCGCTCGCGGATCGCCACGGATTCGATCCGATGCCGGCAGGCAAGCGCTGCTGGGCCGAGTTCGAGGTCAGCGTGCGGCCGCTTCGGGGCGGGCCGCCAGGACCTGGTGGTGGAAGTCCCGCCAGGCGAGCTGGCGGACGAAGGCGTGCGACCCGGCGTTGTCCTGGGCGCGGGCCCGGTGCAGCAGTTCGGTGGGGGACAGACAACCGAAGTGCAGATACGGCGAGAGCCGCGAGGTCGCGTCGGCGGCCAGGTCGTCGTGCCGCTCGTCGTAGGCGGACAGCGGGCCGGACAGCCATGACCGCAGCCTGCGGCGCGCCTCGGATTTCCCTCCGGCGGGCAGACCGGGCGACGGGGAGCCCACCGCGAGGGACTCGGCGCGGGGCAGGTCCGCCGAGCGTACGTCGGGTACCCGTACGGTGTGCGGCGCCCGCAGGACGCCCCGCACGGCGAAGCTCTCCCAGCGGCGGAAGTACGGGGTGAAGACCGCGAAGTGGTCCTTGCCGCCGCCCGAGGGTGTCAGCGTCCCTGTCGGTACGACCGTCAACGAGGGGTCGTGCACGTGAAGTTCGCGCCGGTCGCCAGCCAGCTCCGCGCGCAGCGGTCCTCGCGCCGTACCGCGTACCGGCTCCCCCCGCCCGCGAGATGCACGGTATGGGCGCCGGCCTCCGCCGCCACCCGGCAGGTCTCCTCGACCACGTCACCGAGCCGCACCACCAACCGGCCGCCCCGTTCCCGCAGGGCGGCGTCGAGGTCGGCCAGGGTGTCGGCCAGGAACGCCGCCCGGTTGGGCACGGCGAAACCGGCGCGGCGGATGCCGGTGTCGACGACGAAGAGCGGGACCACGTGTTCCGCGTCTCTCAGAGCGGCCCGCAGGACCGGGTTGTCGTGCACCCGCAGGTCCGCGGTGAACAGGGCGACGCAACGCGCACGGTTCCTCGATCCCTCAGCGGGTGCGGGCCGGTTCTGGGGCGGCCGATTCGGCCGCGGCCGCGATGTTGCGGGCCATGCCGCCGAAGACCGCGGCGTGGAACGGGGCCACGCCCCACCAGTAGGCGTGCCCGGCCAGGCCGTGCGGGTGGAACAGGGCCCGCTGCCGGTACACCGCGCACCCCTGTGGGTCCGGGTCGACGGTCATCTCCAGCCAGGCCAGGCCCGGCAGCCGCATCTCCGCGCGCAGCCGAAGCAGCCGGCCCGGCTCGATCTCCTCCACTCGCCAGAAGTCCAGGCTGTCGCCGACCCGCAGCCGGGTCGCGTCTCGGCGGCCCCGACGCAGGCCGACACCGCCCACCAGGGTGTCCAGCCAGCCGCGCAGGGACCAGGCCAGCGGCGAGGAGTACCAGCCGTTCTCGCCGCCGATCGCCTCCACCACCCGCCACAGAGCCTGCGGCGACGCCGCGACCGTGCGCCGGCGGTAGTCCGTGTAGAGGCTGCCGCCCGCCCAGTCCGGGTCGGTCGGCAGCGGGTCGCTGGGGGCGCGGGGAGTCGAGGCCGAGGACCACCGGGTGGCCACGTCCGCGTCCCGCACGCGCCGCAGAGCCAGCCGGATCGCCCGGTCGAGGGTGACCGGCCCCTCCGGTGGGTCCGGCACGTACCGGACGATGTCCCGCTCGGCGCAGACCACCTCGTGTTTCAGCGACTCGACCAGTGGGCGGGCGAGAGCGCCCGGCACCGGGGTGACCAGACCGACCCAGAGGCTGGACAACCGGGGGGTGAGCAACGGAACGGGGACGATGACGCGTTTCGGCAGCCCGGCGACGACGGCGTACCGCCGCATCATCTCCTGGTACGTGACGACATCCGGCCCGCCGATGTCGAAGGCTCGGTTCACGTCCTGCGGCAGCCGCGCGCACCCCACGAGGAGGCGGAGCACGTCGCGGACGGCGATCGGCTGGATGCGGGTGCGCACCCAGCTCGGGGTCACCATCACGGGAAGCCGCTCGGTCAGATGGCGCAGCATCTCGAACGAGGCCGAGCCCGATCCGATGACCACCGCTGCCCGCAGTACGGCGGTCGGTACGCCCGAGGCCAGGAGGATCCGGCCCACTTCGGCGCGGGACCGCAGATGGGGTGACAGTGCGTTCTCGGATACTCCGGAGGGGCTCAGCCCGCCGAGGTAGACGATCCGCCGGACTCCGGCGGCACGCGCCTGCTCACCGAAGATCCTGGCCGCGCGCCGGTCGGTCTCCTCGAAACCCCGCCCGGTGTTCAGCGCGTGCACCAGGTAGTACGCGACGTCCGTTCCCTCCATGGCCGCCCGCACAGACGCCTCGTCCGTCACGTCCCCGCGCACGGCTTCCGCCTGCCCTGCCCACGGATGGTCCTGCAGCTTGCCGGGTGAGCGGGCCAGGCAGCGCACCGAGTACCCGGCCGCGAGCAACTCCGGCACCAGCCTGCCGCCCAGGTAACCGGTGGCGCCGGTGACCAGACAGCGCAGCGGCCGGTCGTCGTCGGTCATGCCGATCGCACGCATGCCGGTCGGGTGCGCCCTGTCCGGCGACGGGTGGCGGACCGGGCCGCAGGAAACGTCATGGCTCTCATGTCTTCCCGGGACGTGCCCCTCCGAGGGGCTCTGCCGCTGTTCCCTGAGGCCATGCTTGGGGCCGAAGGCGAGCACCGCAACTCGCAGGAGCGACGAACACCTCGGACCAGCCCGAGCACCGTCGCTTCCCAGGACGGCCTGAGCGCCCGCTTCTCCGGGGACTCCGTCACCTTCCGCCCCGAGGACGCGTAACCACCCACCGATCCCCGATCCTTCGATCCCCGCCCCGTCGACTCACCGCTCCACGAAGAACGCCAGTTGCTCCGGCGCCGGGCGGAGCAGACCGTCGCGGACGGCGAGGGCGGTGGCCTCGGCGCGGGAGGTGGCGCCGGTCTTGCGGAGCAGGTGCTCGACATGGGTGTGCACCGTGCGAGGGGAGAGGAACAGGGCCTCGGCGATGGCCTGGTTGGTCTCGCCGGTGGCGGCGCGGGTGAGCACCTCCAGCTCGCGCGGGCTGAGTCCGTACGGCACTTGGGTGGGCGTCTCGTGGACCAGCACCGCGTCCGTCGCGAACCCCGGGCCCGGCCGGTGCCGGTGGAGTACGACGCGGTACCAGGCGCCGTCGGCCGGCCACAGCAGCCGCACCCGGTTCCCGGCCGTCGTCGAGGTGAACGCCCGGAGCAGGCCGTGCAGTTCCGCGTCCCGCAGTACCTCGGGGCGTCCATGGCCGGGCAGGTCGAGCACCGCGTCGGCGGTCACGAGGCAGGCCCTGCCCTTCGCCGGGAGGCGGTGCGGGGCGGCGGCGGACGCGACCGGGTCGGCGAGCACCGCGAGGGCGGGCAGTACGGAGGCGAGCAGGCGGCGCGCCTCCGTGTCGTAGGCGTCCGGGCTCTCCGTGTTGAGGTGCACCAGCCCGACCAGGCGCTCGTGGTGCCGCAGCGCCCCGGTCACGCCGTCGCGGAACCCGGCCGGGCGGACCCGCTCGGCGTAGAACCAGCCCTGGCGAAAGCGCGGCCCGAACTCCTGCGGGTCCTCGCCGTCCGCGGAGATGGACGGCGGCAGCTCCCGCTCCACGACATTGCGGTACCAGGGCGTCGCCACGAACTCACCGGCCAGGGCCTGCGCGGTCTCGGCGGTGTAGCCGATGCCCGCCAGCTGGACGTGGGCGCCGGTCAGCGGGTCCACGGTGAGCAGCGTCGCCGCGTCCAGGGGGAGGGCGCGGGCGAGTTCGCGCAGGGCCTCGGCGCAGGCGGAGACGGTGTCGTGCTCGCGGGTGAGCATGCCGATGCGGGTGGCCGCCGCGATCTGGTGGTGGCTGAGCATCTGGTGGTGGCTGAGCATACGAGCCTCCGGGGAGCGGCTCGGGAGGACCACATTTTCGTTCGGGCCCAAATATACGAGGGCGCTCGGTGCCCGACAAGGGATGGCTGAACGTGCGGCGCGCGGGCCGTGGGCTTTCGTGGTCCGCTCGCCCGGTCGGTATTTCTACGGATGGCGGCGCGCGGCGGAGCGGTCTTACCTGGTCGGCACAGCCGGACGACCCGACGCCCAGGGTCCCGGTCCCGATCGGCCCCGATCCTTTAAGGAAGCCCGGCATGAGCCCCATCGGCGCGCAGCCTCCGACCCTCGTCCTCACCGGCGGTCAAGTCCTCACCGTCGACCGGGACTTCACCGTCGCCGAGGGCGTGGCCGTGCGCGGCCGGGACATCGTGGCCGTCGGCAGTGACGCGCGGATGCGTGCGCTGGCCGGGCCCGGCACCCGGGTCGTGGAGCTGGCCGGGCGGACCGTGCTGCCCGGGATCAACGACTCGCATCTGCACGGGGCCGCTTACGGGATGACGAAGCCGCCGTTCGCCCTGGCCGTCGGCCACCCCGCGGTGGGCTCGATCGCCGACGTCGTCGCGGCCGTTCGGCAGGCGGTACGGGCCGCCCGGCCCGGCGAGTGGATCGTGGGCCTCGGCTGGGACCCCGGTTACCTCGCCGAGTGCCTGGCCGACCCGCGCCGCTTGCCGCACCGCCGCGACCTGGACGCCGTCGCGCCGGACCACCCGGTCTGCCTGACCGACTTCTCCTCGCACATGGTGTGGGTGAACTCGGCTGCGCTGCGCCGCTGCGGCATCGACGCCGGTACGGTGCCGCCGGCGGGCGGCGTCATCGACCTCGACGCCGACGGCGCGCCCACCGGCATCCTGCGGGAGGCCGCCCAGCGGCTCGTGCAGGACGCGCTGCCGACCCCGACCGTCGAGCAGCGCCGCCGGGCCATCCAGGACGTCGTTGGGGAACTGCACGCGCGCGGCATCACCAGCTACACCGAGCCCGGCCTCGGCCCCGGCGGCACCGGAACCCTCTTCGGCGGCCTGAGCACCGACAACTGGACCGCGTACGCCGACCTCGTCGCCGACGGTGAACTCGACGCCCGCGTCAGCGTGCTGCTGCTGCCCGCGCCCATGGGCGGCTCGGCCGACGACCTGCGCAAGGGGCTCGCGGAACTGCGCCGCCCGCGGTCGGCGGACCCGCGGCTGCTGAACGCCATCGGCGTGAAGATCTTCGCCGACGGAGTGCCGCCGAACCGCACCGCCTGGATGACCGAGCCCTACACCGGCGGCGGCCACGGCGCACTCTGCGTGCACGGCGCCACCCCCGCCCTCCAGGTCGACGAGCTCCGGGAGATGATCCGCGTCGCCCACGAGGCCGGGTTCCAGCTCGGGGTGCACGTCACCGGCGACCGGGCCATCGACACCGTCGTCGACGCCTTCGCCGCCGCGCAGGCGTCCGCGCCCCGGCCCGACGCCCGGCACTACGTCATCCACGGCGACTTCATCGGCCCCGGCAGCCTGGCCGAACTGGCCGCGCACGGCTACGGCGTCAATATGAACCCCGCGATCAAGTGGACCGTCTCCGATCTGATGGACGAGGTCGTGGGACCGGAGCGCTCGGCCTACCAGTGGCCGGTACAAGCCGCGGTGGCGGCCGGTGTGCGGGTGTGCGCGAGCTCGGACGCGCCGATCACCGAGCCCGACTGGCGGCAGGGCGTCGCCTCGATGATGCTGCGCGAGTCGAAGGCCACCGGCCGGACGAGCGGCCCCGAGCAGTGCGTGCCGCTCGCCGACGCCCTGCGCGCCTACACCGCGACCCCGGCCTGGCAGGACTTCGCCGACGACTGGAAGGGCACGATCGAGCCGGGCAAGGTGGCCGACCTGTGCGTCCTGGACCGCCCGCTGATCGACCTCGACCCGCACGACGTCACCGACGCCGAGGTCGACCTCACGGTGTTCGAC
Organism: Streptomyces sp. NPDC028907; assembly: GCF_055564995.1. Taxonomy (NCBI): domain Bacteria; kingdom Bacillati; phylum Actinomycetota; class Actinomycetes; order Kitasatosporales; family Streptomycetaceae; genus Streptomyces; species Streptomyces sp. NPDC028907. Next base: position 496,847 of record NZ_JBVHVE010000003.1, on the reverse strand, counting down.
GGGCGCGTGGTGCACGAACGCTGACCGGGCGGGGTACCGGGAGCGCTTACCCGCGCGGAGTACCGTGCGGCGAGATCGCCCCCGTGACCGCCTGGAAGGACCGAACCTGAACACCCCGCTCGCGGAGACCCTGTCCGTGGCCATGCTCGTGCTCGTGCTGGTCTGCGCCGTCGTCCGCCCCTTCAACTGGCCGGAGGCCGTGGTCGCCGTACCGGCCGCGGCACTCGTCGTGGCCACCGGGGCGATCTCCCCGGCCCACGCGCTCGACGAGGCCGAACGGCTCGGCCCGGTGATCGGCTTCCTCGCGGCTGTCCTGGTCCTCGCCCAACTCTGCGACGACGAAGGGCTGTTCCAGGCCTGCGGGGCGTGGATGGCGCGTACGGCGGCGGGCCGGCCGCGCCGGCTGCTGGCGCAGGTGTTCCTGGCCGCGTCGGCGATCACGGCCGTACTGAGCCTGGACGCCACGGTGGTGCTGCTCACGCCGGTGGTGTTCGCCACCGCGGCCCGGCTCGGCGCCCGCCCGAAGCCGCACGTCTACGCCTGCACGCACCTCTCCAACACGGCCTCCCTGCTCCTGCCGGTGTCCAACCTGACGAACCTGCTGGCGTTCGCCGCGAGCGGGCTGAGCTTCACCCGGTTCGCCGCGCTGATGGCGCTGCCGTGGGTGGCCGCGATCGTCGTGGAGTACGTGGTCTTCCGGCGTTTCTTCGCCACCGACCTGGACGCCGGCGCCCAGGCCCCGTCCACCGGCGACGCCCCCGCACTGCCGCTGTTCGCCCTGGTGACGGTCGCGTGCACGCTGGCCGGGTTCGTGCTGACCTCGGCGCTCGGCGTCGACCCGGCCTGGGCGGCCCTGGCGGGCGCGACGGTCCTCGGCGTACGGGCCCTGCTGCGGCGCCGTACGACGCCGAAGGCGCTGTTGCGGTCGGTCTCGGTGCCGTTCCTGGCGTTCGTCCTGGCGCTCGGGATCGTGGTCCGCGCGGTCGTGGACAACGGCCTCGACACGGCGTTGGGCCACCTGATCCCGGACGGCACCGGGCCGCTCGCCCTGCTCGGCATCGCCGTGCTGGCCGCCGTCCTGGCCAACGCGATCAACAACCTGCCCGCCGTGCTGGTCCTGCTGCCGCCCGCCGCCGCGACCGGCCCCGGCGCCGTCCTCGCCGTGCTGCTCGGGGTGAACATCGGTCCCAACCTCACGTACGCCGGTTCGTTGGCCACCCTGCTGTGGCGGCGTATCGTGCACGCCCACGACGCGGAGGTGCGGCTGGGCGAGTTCACCCGGCTCGGCCTGTTCGCCGTACCGGCGAGCCTGGGCGCCTCGGTGCTGGCACTGTGGGCGTCACTGGCCCTGATCGGAACCTGACCGGAGGGAGGCCGATCCATGGCGGTGGTGGTCGTCTGGATCGTCGAGGGCACCTGGCCCGCCTGCGTGGACGCCGCACGCCGGCACGCCCCTGAGGACGCCGAGATCGTCCTGCTGCACGTCACCGGCCCCGACGTCGCGGACGCCGCCCACGGCGCGTTCGCCGGGCTCCTCGGCCGCGGCCACCCGTGGGGGCACCGCCCGGCCGAAGGCTGGGGGAGGGACCCCGGCACCCGCGTCGAACACCTTGCCGCCGCCTCCGCCGAGACCCTCCTCCAGGCCGCCGCCGACCGCCTCGCCCGCCCCTGCACCCGCGCCGAACGCACCGGCCGCGTCGAGCACGAGGTCGTCGCGGCGAGTGACGGCGCCGACCTACTGGTCCTGGCCCGTGACGGCGACCGGACCCGCCTCGGCCCTCACAGCCTCGCCCCGCCCAGCCGCTTCGTCGTCGACCACGCCCCCTGCCCCCTCCTCCTGGTCTGGCCGGAACCGGCTCCGGACCTCAGGACGCTGCCGCCGGCGCCGCCGCGAGGTACGCCCTAGACGTCCCCCCGCGCACCCGGCCCCGCCCCCGTGCTCTCCCGCACCACGAGCCGCGTCGGTACCAGCGTCGTGCCGTGGGTCGTGTCACCGTGGCGGATCTTGGTGATGATGCCCTCGACGCAGAGGCGGCCGACCTCGGCGAAGTCCTGGTGGATGGTGGTGAGCGGAGGGAGGAAGGACGCGGACTCGGGGAGGTCGTCGAAGCCGATGACGCTGACGTCGTCGGGGACCCTGCGGCCGCGTTCGTGCAGGGCGCGGAGCAGGCCGAGGGCCATCTGGTCGTTGGCCGCGAACACCGCCGTGCAGTCGGGGTGGTCGGCGAGGCTGAGGCCCGCGCGGTAGCCCGACTCCGCGGACCAGTCGCCGCGCACCAGGGGCGGTGGGGTCACACCGGCCTCCGTGAGGGCGTCGCGCCAGGCGTTGGCACGGCGCTGGGCGGCGAAGGAGTCCTCGGGGCCGGCCAGGTGCCAGACGGTCTCATGGCCGAGGTCCAGCAGATGCCGTACGGCGTCGCGGGCGCCGCCCGCCTGGTCGGTGTCGACGACGGTGTAGCGGTCGCCGGCGTCCGAGTCGGCCACCACGACCTGGACGCCGGGCGGCAGCGAGACCGTCGCCGCGTCGAGGAGGTGGATCTCCATGATGACGATGACCGCGTCCACGGCGAGTTCCCCGAGGCGGGAGAAGGCGCCGTTCACCTCGTCCTGGGTGGGGACGGCGACGGGGAGCAGTGTGACGGCGTACCCGTGCCGGGCGGCGGAGGTCGCGATGGCCTCAAGGGTGCGGATGTTCCCGTGGGTGGACAGGGAGAAGGTGATCACGCCCAGGGTGCGGAACTCGCCCCGCTTGAGGGCCCGCGCGGCGCTGTTGGGCCGGTAGCCCAGCTCCCGCATCGCGGCCATGACCTGCTGCCGGGTCTCCTCGGTCACTCCCGGGAAGCCGTTCGAGACGCGGGAGACCGTCTGCGAGGAGACCCCGGCCAGCTGGGCGACGTCGGCCATGGACGCGCCCTGGCGTGGCCGGGCGGCACGCCCGCGCGTACGGCCTCCCGTGGGGCGCGTGTCCATCGGCGCGTCCTCCCTGTCCGTCGTCCCCACGCTGCCCCCTGGGTGCGCAACTTTCGGTTCCGGCCAACTCCTTGACCGCCGAGATTCGCACAGTGTAGACATCCCGCCAGCGGATGTTTACGTAAACATTACGAGCCGAAACCGGACGAGAATACACCGAACCGTACCGAACCGAACCGAATCGCATCGACCCGCATCGAATCCGCACCGGTCCGCGCGGCGCACGGAAGAGCTGGAGTACTCGAGATGGCACACCGCACCCGTAAGAGAAGACTCCTGGGCATCGGCGTCACCGCCCTCGCGACCGGCACCGTGCTGGCCGCCACCGCACTGCCGGCCGCGCCAGCGGACACGGCCGCCGCCGCTTCGGTCACCGTCCGCCCCGACCCCTCCTACAAGCAGGAGAAGTTCGAGGGCTGGGGCACCAGCCTGGTCTGGTTCGCCAACGCCACCGGCGACTACCCGCCCGCGATCCGCGAGAAGCTCGCCAGGCTCCTCTTCGGCGACGACGGCCTCGCCCTGAACATCGCCCGCTACAACATCGGCGGCGGCAACGCCCCCGACGTCAAGGACTACCTGCGGGCCGGCGGCGCGGTCGAGGGCTGGTGGAAGGCCCCGGCCGGCACCACCCGCGAGGACGTCGACTGGTGGGACGCCGACGACCCCGCCGACTGGAACAACAAGGCCGACAAGACGCAGCGTTGGTGGGTCGACCGGATCAAGAAGGACATCACCCACTGGGAGACCTTCAGCAACTCCCCGCCGTGGTTCATGACCGAGAGCGGCTACGTCTCCGGCAACTTCGACGCGGGCAAGGACCAGCTCAAGACGGAGTCCGTGGACGACTTCGCCAAGTACCTGGTGGGCGCCACCGAACGGCTGGAGAAGGCGCACCGCATCAAGGTCGACACCCTCGACCCGTTCAACGAGCCGAACACCGACTACTGGGGCACCAAGCTCGGCCCGGACGGCGAGCCCGTCGGCGGCCGCCAGGAAGGCGCCCACATCGGCCCCGAGCTCCAGCAGAAGGTGCTCCGCGCGCTGGGCCCGACCCTGGAGAAGTCGAGGACCGGCGCGGAGATCTCCGCGATGGACGAGACCAACCCCGGCACCTTCGCGACCAACTGGAACTCATACCCCCAGGAGGTCCGCGACCTCGTCGGCCAGATGAACGTCCACACCTACGGCACCAGCCAGCGCACCACCGTCCGCGACCTGGCCAAGGCCGCCGACAAGCCGCTGTGGATGAGCGAGGTCGAGGGCGACTGGGGCGACGGCCAGAGCTTCACGGACATGCGCCCCGGCCTCGGACTCGCCCAGCGCATCGTCGACGACCTGCGCGAACTGGAGCCCCGTGCCTGGGTGTTCTGGCAGCCCGTCGAGGACTACGACAACATGAAGCCGGGCGGCGAGTCCGCGAAGGGCGGCAACTGGGGCGAGATCCAGCTGTCGTTCAGCTGCACCTCGAAGGACACCCTGGAGTCCTGCCCGATCTACACCAACACCAAGTTCGACACGGCCCGTAACTTCACCCACTTCATCAAGCCCGGCGACCGGCTGATCAAGACGAACGACACCTCCAGCACCGCGGCGGTCTCCCGCAAGGGCGACTCGGCGACCGTCGTCCACGTCAACAGCACCACCGAGGCCCGCGACGTCACGCTCGACCTGTCGAAGTTCGGCCGCGTCTCCTCGCGCGCCACCGTCACCCCAGTGGTGACCAGCGCCGACGGCAAGCTGGAGAAGCAGAAGCCCGTCCGGGTCACCGGCAAGCAGGCCACGATCGCCGTGCCCGCCCAGTCCGTGACGTCGTTCCTGGTCAAGGGCGTCTTTGGGGTCGCGAAGGACGCGGCCGAGCTGCGCAAGGGCCACACCTACCGGCTGACCGGCGTCCAGAGCGGCAAGGACCTCACCATCGCCGACAACGGCACCGGCCTCGTCATCAGGAGCGCCGACGCCTCCGACCCCAGCGGCCGGCAGTGGCGCCTGGAGCAGATCAGCGGCAACGGCAGCGACAACCGCAAGCGGTACGTCTTCACCGAGGCGACCGAGGACAAGCGCCTCGCCGTCCGTGACGGAGCCCTGGTGGCCGAGCCCGACGAGGGCCGCCGTGACAGCGCCGCCCAGTGGATCATGTCGACGACCGGCGACGGCACCTGGACCCTCGTCAACGCCGCCACCGGACAGCTCCCGGACGTCTCCGGCCAGTCCACGAACGACGGAGCCACCGTCGGCGTGTGGCAGCCGAACTCCGGTGCCAACCAGCGCTGGACGGTGACCGACGTGACGGGTGACGACGCCGCGTAGACCGAGCCGCGCGTCAGCCCCCGGCTCCTCCCCGCGCGCGGGGAGGAGCCGGGGGCTTTCACTGGTCGGAGTAGCCGATGTCCCCGATGGTCCAGGCGCTCACGTCCTTCAGCGCGACCCGGTACATGCCGCCCGTGTCGGGGATGCCGAAGCTGCCCTGGAGGATCCGGGCGACGTGGAAGTGGAGATGCGTGGGTCCGGCTCCGGGATCCGGCCGGTGGCCGCCGCCGTCCTCGGGCGGGGTGAACGCGGCGGCGAACGGCCGCAGGTGGTCGGAGTCCCGCAGGACTTCGGCCACGCGTTCCTTCCACAGGGCTTCCGGGGCCAGCCGTCCCGTGATGACGGCTCCCGGGATCACCACGGTCAGGGACATCTGGCTGCTGTGCCGCGACTCCACCATCGCGGCAATCGCGACGAGCAGGTCGTCAGGGTGCGTCATGTCTCAGGAGCCTAGCCCGACCACGGCCGTCACGGTGCGGGCAGCGGCCGAGACGTCACCAGCCCAGCGCACCCTCGTCGGCCCGCGTGTCCCCGGCCGGCCTGACCGGAGGCGTGTCGTGGCAGGTGAAACCGAGCCGGGTCAGCGCCCGGCGCATCTCCCCCGCGGTGAAGTCGCGACGGTTCTGCCGGGTGATCACTTCCCCGACCTGCATCACGGGGTACACGCGACGGCCGATGGTGACGGCCACGCCCGCGAGGGGTTCGGGCGTGACGCCGCTCATCGACTGCTCGACCTCGCTCTTGATCAGGTCGAAGGGGAAACGGGCGATGACACAACGCATGGGTGCCTCCACTTCAGTTGCCTGGGCTACGGGGTGTTCCGCTGGGTGTTCCTCGGGGTGGATCGACGGTTCCGGCTGGTGGAGCGTCCGTTGCCGCTGCGGCCGGTGCCCCGACCTCGCCGGCCGCGACCGGGGGACGCGGTGCGTTCGCCCTGCTCGGCGGGTGGCGGGGTGAGGGTGACGGGCACGCCGGAGGGGGTGCGGGCGCCGGTGATGCGGTGCAGTTCGGCCTCGCCGGGGCGGACCTGGGCGGAGCGCGGCGTGATGCCGGCGTCGGCCATCAGACGGTCCATCGCGCGCCGCTGGTGCGGCAGGACGAGGGTGACGACGGTGCCGGACTCACCGGCACGTGCGGTACGGCCACCGCGGTGCAGATAGTCCTTGTGGTCGCCGGGCGGATCGACGTTGACGACGAGGTCGAGGTCGTCGACGTGGATGCCGCGGGCGGCGACGTTGGTGGCCACCAGGACCGTGACCTCGCCGTCCTTGAACCGGGCGAGCGTCTTGTTGCGCTGTGGCTGGGACTTGCCGCCGTGCAGGGCCGAGGCCCGTACTCCCACGGACAGCAGGTGCTTGGCCAGCCGGTCCGCGGCGTGCTTGGTGTCCAGGAACATGATCACCCGGCCGTCGCGGGCGGCGATCTCGGTCGCGGTGGTGTGCTTGTCGGCGTCCTGCACGTGCAGCAGATGGTGCTCCATGGTGCTGACGGCGCCCGCGGACGGGTCCACCGAGTGCACCACGGGGTCGTGGAGGTAGCGGCGTACCAGGAGGTCGATGTTGCGGTCCAGGGTGGCCGAGAACAGCAGTCGCTGGCCGCCGGGGGCCACCTGGTCGAGCAGGGCGGTCACCTGCGGCATGAAGCCCATGTCGGCCATCTGGTCGGCCTCGTCCAGGACGGTGACGCCGACCTGGTCCAGCCGGCAGTCGCCCCGTTCGATGAGGTCCTTGAGCCGGCCGGGTGTCGCCACGACGACTTCGGCGCCGCCGCGCAGCGCGGTCGCCTGCCGGCCGATCGCCATGCCGCCCACGACGGTGGCGAGCCGCAGCCGCAGGGCGCGGGCGTAGGGGGTGAGCGCGTCGGTGACCTGCTGGGCCAGTTCCCGGGTGGGAACGAGGACGAGCGCGAGGGGCTGTCGGGGTTCGGCCCGCCGCCCGTTCAGCCGGGCCAGCACGGGCAGGCCGAAGGCGAGCGTCTTGCCCGAGCCGGTGCGGCCCCGGCCCAGTACGTCCCGTCCGGCCAGCGCGTTCGGCAGCGTGGCGGCCTGGATCGGGAAGGGCACGGTCACGCCCTCGCCGGCGAGCGCGGTCAGCAGCCGGGCCGGCAGGTCCAGCTCGGCGAAGGTCGCGACCGCCGGCAGCGGCTCGGTGAGGGTGACCGGCAGGGTGAACTCCTGCGGGCGGGTGGTCGTGGTGCGTGCCCGGGGGTTCTGCCGGCCTGTCTTGTGGGCGCGGACACGTCCTGGGCTACCGCCGGTACGGCGGGTGCGGTTCATGGGGAACCTTCCTCGATCCGGCGTATCGAGGAATTCTGCCCAGCGGTGGGGAACCGCACGCGGATTCGCAAGAATGAGCCGAGAGAATACAAAATGCCGCTCGGCGGGGAAGCCGGGGCGGTCAGTGATCCGGAAACTCGGAGAACGCGGGGAAAACAATGAGCTGGGGCCCGCACCCCAAGAGCGCGGGCCCCAGCCTCATGTTCGCGTCAGTAGACGTCAGGCGGGAACGATGTTCTCGGCCTGCGGGCCCTTCTGACCCTGCGTGACGTCGAAGGTAACCTTCTGGCCTTCCTGAAGCTCGCGGAAGCCGCTGGTAGCGATGTTCGAGTAGTGGGCGAACACGTCAGCGCCGCCGCCGTCCTGCTCGATGAAGCCGAAGCCCTTTTCCGCGTTGAACCACTTCACGGTGCCAGATGCCATATTGAATCTCCCTTGGGGGGCAGTGCCGGAATCCGCACTTTACGGATCCGAGTCGCCGCGATGATCACCCCTCCGGAAAGATCCGGAAAGCTCTGCAAAGAAACAAGTCTCTGGCAACCAAAACTGCAACTGGTATCACGCTAACACAGTCGGGCCGGAAGTCCCCATGCATTTTCGCTGCCGCCCAGGAATTCTCGTCCCGTCGTAGACCATAATTCTGTACCGGCCGGATCAGGTATCTAGCCGTCCGCGTCCCGCTCGTCCAGCCTCCGGCGCATGTCCCGGTTCAGCCGGAGGGCGTCCTCCAGCTGGTCCTCCAGGGAGATGATCCGGCAGGCGGCCTCGATGGGGGTGCCCTGGTCGACGAGCTCACGGGCACGGGCGGCGGTACGCAACTGGCGGCGGGAGTAGCGGCGGTGGCCGCCCTCGGAACGCAGCGGGGTGATCAGTCCGGTGCCGCCGACGGCGCGGAGGAAGGCGGGGGTGATGCCGAGAACGTCGGCGGCTCGTCCCATGGTGTAGGCGGGATAGTCGTCGTCGTCGAGATTCCCGGCGACGGGGACGTTCTCAGCGGGCATGGCACCTTCGTTTCGGGGACTCCGACAACCCTAACGCCGCCGGGCATGGAGATGTGGCTCCGCGAAGACAGACTTTCCCAAGCCTGGCCGGGGCCCGCCCTCACTCGGTGAGCCCGGCCTTCCGGCAAGCGGCCGCGAGCTGCGGCGGGCAGATCTGGCCGATCGTGTAGACGCCGTCCTTGACCACGGTGGACCTGATGTCGGCGACGGTCACGGGGACGGGGTCGAGCCGGACGGCCGGGATGTGCTTGGTGGTGGCCGTGTCGACCGTGGTGTCGGTGAGGTCGGTGATGTCCTCGCCGCGCCCCAGGCCGACGGCGATCCTCGCGGCCGCGTCGGCCTCGGCCTTGAAGGGTTTGTACACGCTCATGTACTGCTCGCCCAGCACGATGCGCTGTACGGCGGCCAGGTCGGCGTCCTGGCCGGTGACCGGCGGCAGCGGGTCGATGCCGGCGTTCTTGAGGGCGGAGATCACGCCGGCGGCCAGCCCGTCGTTGGCGGCGTAGACGCCGTCGACGCCGTCGGTGCCCAGGGCGGCGAGGGCGGTTTCCATGTTGGTGTGGGCGGTCTCCTGGCTCCAGCCCGGGGTGTCGTACGACTTGCCGATCCTGACCTCGCCCTGGAGCACGGACAGCGCGCCCTTCTTGAACGCGACGTTCGTCGGGGAGGTCTGGGGGCCGTTCATCATGACGATCTGCCCGCCGGCGGCCCTGTTCCCCAGTGCCCGCAGGAGCGCCTCGCCCTGGAGCCTGCCGACCCGTTCGTTGTCGAAGGAGACATGGGCCGAGATCGGGCCCTCGACGAGACCGTCGTAGGCGATCACCGGGATGCCGGCGTCGTGGGCCCGCTCGACGGAGGAACGCAGCGATCTGAAGTTCACGGCGCTGAGGAGCAGGACCTCGACGCCCCTGTTGATCATGGTCTCCACCTGTTGCTGCTGGGTGGCGACGTCCCCCTCGGCGTTGGCGTAGTCCACCGTGCACTGCGCGCACAGCTCCGTGACCCGTTTCTCGATCAGTGGCTTGTCGAACCTCTCCCAGCGCGTCTGCACGTTCTGGCTGAACAACAGCCCGACCTTGAACCCGCCCTCACCGGAGCCACTCCCGCCCGCGCCGCAGCCGCTCAGCGACACGGCGACGACCACGGCCAGCGGCAACGCGGCCGCGGCAAGCACCGCACGACGCCGATACGCACTCACGGGGGCCTCCCTGGCTCGTCCCGGAACGTCCGAGAACCCCCTGACCGTGTATGTCGGCCACTCACTGCCAGGATAGGCGGGGCGGGCCGCCGCGCAGTGGCCCTCCGTCATGCAGGGTGACTTGGGGGCGAGGCCCGCTTGTCGGTGTTCCGCTGGGTGATGGCCTCAGCCACCTGCTCGATGGCGGTGCGCAGCAGGGCACCGTATGCGTCCTGGGGCAGGTTCGGGGCATTCTCCTGGGCCGCGCCGATGTGCTCGGCGGCAGCGTCGAAGGACCCGAGCCGCCGGTAGTCGTCGGCGAGGTTGAGGTGCAGGGACGGATAGAAGCCGGCGACTCGGAGACCGGCGTGGTGCGCGTGCACGCGCTGATCGGTCAGGGCGTCGGCGGCGTCCAGGGCCCGGATGTCCCAGGCCAGCGACCGGGCGGGGTCTTCGTAGAGGTCTGCCAGGTGATGGGCGAGGGAGCAGCGGTGCAGCGGGTCGCCGGCGGGGCCGATCGTGGACCAGAGGTCCAGCAGCTTCTGGCGGGCGCAGGCGAGGTCGCCGGCCCGTGCCTCGATGACGGCCTCGCCGATGGCTTCCATGGTCGGGTCGGGGCCGGCGGACGCAGCGGCAGCAGTGGTCATCGGAGCGGTCCTCATCGTCTCTGTTCAGGCGGAGCGGTCGGGTCTGACGGGCATGACCAGGGTGGTGAGATCGCCGCGGTCGGCGGAGCGGACCGTGCCGGGCTGGTCAGGTCCTCGCAGGTCGAGCAGCACGTCGGGGCCGATGGCGGTGCTGACGGCCGGATAGAGCGTGGTCAGCTCGAAGGAGATCCGCAGGGTTTCTCCCGTCACAGCGGCCGGGAGTGAGAACCCGGGGTGCTCGTCGTCAGCCGGCAGCGCCCTCAGGCCGTGACGGGTCACGCAGAGGGAGAGACAGTCGTCCGGATGTTCTTCCAGGGCTCCCAAGAGCAGATCCTTGGGGACGGTCACCCGGGTCGTGACCTCGGACAGTGAAGTGAGCATCAGCCGGTGGTCGGGGAACTCCTCCGACAGCAGCCGGCAATGCTGGTCCTCCCGGTCCGCCGTGCGTAGCCGGACCCCGTGCGACGCGGCTTCGACTCGCACCAGCATGCTGCGGCGAACCGCGCCCACAGCGGCCCGCAGTTCGTCACCGCTTACCGTGCCCGCCCAGGCCGAGACCGCCGGTTCGGCAGGAACCAGGGTTCGTGTCGCGAGCCGGTAGCGGTCGGTCGCCGTCAGGGTGACCGCTTCCCTGGCCGCCTCGACACGCACTGCCCCGAGCACCGGCATCCCCGGATCGCGTGCGGTAGCCGTCAGGACCTGCTCGATCGCGTCAGCCAGCACGGGACCCTTCAGCGTGGCGATCGGCACGCTCGGCGCGTTCGCGAGCGACGACTTGATCAGGGCGGCCTTCCGCCGCACCGCTTCCGCGTCGCCCAGAACCTTCGCGACGTGCTCGTCGATCAGCCGGGCCGAGTCATCGGGCTCGGCATCGAGAACCGCCTCGACAGCACTGAGGGGCATGGCGATCTGACGGAGCCGACGAAGCTCGACGGCCCGTGCGACCTGGTCAGCGCTGTAGTAGCGGTAGCCCGAGACCGGGTCGGTCCGGGCAGGGGGCAGCAGCCCGGAGTCGGCGTAGAACCGCAGCGCACTGGGTGTCAGACCGGTGCGCCGGGCAAAGACCCCGATCGGCATCAGCTCAGAGTTCGGCACCCCGTCATCGTCCGGCTTCAACCGACTCGAAGGTCAACCGCTGGCGCGGAGCCGAACCGCCACCAGCTCCTGATGCCTCCTCATCTCCCTTGATTCACAAGGCTGTTGGGCCGAAGCTGTGGTCCGTCTGTGAACCCTGATTCATGGAGGACATCAGTGACGTCCAACCCCCCACCGATCCCGCGTGCGAAGGCGCGCAGGAGGCTCGCTGTCGGAGCTGTGGTCGCCGCGCTGGTCGGGCAGTCGCTCGCCGGGACGGCCGTGGCTTCGGCGGCCGAGGAACCCGCGGCCGGGCGAATAGCCTGGAAGGCCTGTGAAGCGCCGCCCGGGCAGGGCGCCTCAGGCGGTTTCGAGTGCGCCACGCTGGAGGTGCCCGTCGACTGGAAGCGGCCGCGTGGTGCGACCTTCGAACTGGCGCTGGCCCGGCACCCGGCCACCGACCCCGGGCGGCGGATCGGCTCGCTGCTGATCAACCCGGGCGGCCCGGGCGGCTCCGGAGTGGACTTCGCGCTCGGGGCGCCCGACACCTTCTCGCCCGAACTGCTGGCGCGTTTCGACATCGTGGGCTTCGACCCGCGGGGCGTCGGCCGCAGCAACCCGGTGAAGTGCGACCTGGACCGGGTGAAGGCCCAGGACGCGCTGCTCTATCCCGACAGCGCCGCCTCCTTCGCCGCCCTCCGGAAGGCGAACCGCGCGCTCGGCGAGAGCTGCCGTGACCTCACCGGGCCGCTGGCCGACCACATGGACACCGGGAGCGTCGTCCGTGACATGGACGCGATCCGCGCTGGCCTGGGCGAGCAGCGGATCAGCTACTACGGGGTCTCGTACGGCACCGCGATCGGCCAGCAGTACGCCGAGCGCTACCCGCACCGCGTCCGGGCGATGACCCTCGACTCGAACATGGACCACAGCCTGGGCAACTGGGAGTTCCAGAAGACCGAGACCGACGCGGTGGAGTCGTCGTACGGCCAGTTCGCCGACTGGTGCGCCCGTACGCCGTCCTGCGCGCTCCACGACCGTGACGCGCGCGCTCTGTTCGACTCGCTCCACAAGCGCGCGGAGGCCGGTGACCTGGTCCTGCCGGGCGACCCGCCTCGCACGGTCACCCCCGAGGACCTGCAGACCATCGCTCTGAGCAACATGTACGACCCGGCCGGCTGGTTCGAGTTCGCTCAGGCCCTCGCCGACCTGGACGCCGCCGACCCCGCGGCGGCGCGGGCCCTGGGGAAGTACGGCGAGCCGGTCGGGTACCCGTTCTACTCGGTGATGTGCCAGGACTACGACCTCCACGTCCCCTCGTACGGCACCCTCGCCCGCTTCGAACGCGAGCTCAACCGCCGCGCCCCCGTCACCCGCTTCAGCCCGCTCGGCTGGACGGTCCAGACCGGCTGCCAGAACTGGCCGGCCGAGGTGAGCAACCCGCAGCGCAGGCTGCACGTGGACGGAACCCCGCCGATCCTGATGACGAACAGCCGCTTCGACCCGGCCACCCCCTACTCGTGGGGCGCGAGCGCGGCCCGCCAGATCGGCCGCGAGGCCGTACTCCTCACGTACGACGGTGTCGGCCACGGCGACTACTGGCTGAGCCCGTGCGCCCGGGACGCCATCGACACCTACCTCACCACCCTCAAGACCCCCCGCAGGGGCACCCACTGCCCCGCGGTCTGGCCGACGGCCACCCCGTCCGCCGAAGGGCGGTCACCGGCCGGCGACCTCGTCAACCCGCTTCCCGATCTGCTGGGCACGGGGACGTACCGCTGACCGTGTGACGTGAAGACCGCCGTTCTCGCGGTGCCCGGGCCGGGTCGGCCGCCGACCCGGCCCGGGCGTCAGCGGACCGGGAAGCCGAACGCGTACCCCTGGCCCTTCAGCCACGGCAGGACCTCGCGCAGGGCGGCCACCGTCTGGGATCGGTCGCCGCCCGCGTCGTGGAAGAGCAGGGTCGGGCCGTTGGAGATCTCGTTCTTGACGGTGGCGACCATGGCGGCCGTGCCGGGGAGTTCGAAGTCCTTGGAGTCGATGTTCCAGCCGAGCGGACGCATTCCGCGGGACGCGGCGAGGTGCCGGCTGTACGGCGTGAAGGCTCCTCCCGGGGCCCGGTAGTACAGCGGGCGGACGCCGCCGGACGCCTCGGTGATCATGCGTTCGGCGTCCAGGATCTGCTGGGACTGGTAGGCCTCGGACTTGCGGTCCATGGTGACGTCGTGCGAGACCGTGTGGTCGCAGAGCCGGTGCCCGGCCGCCACCACCGTCCTGACCAGGTCCGGGTGGGCGCGGGCCTGCGTGCCCACCATGCAGAACGTGGCCTTCACACCGTTCTCCCGCAACACCTGGAGCACCTGGGGCGTCCACACGGGGTCCGGCCCGTCGTCGATGGTGATGTTGACGCTCCGGGCGCCGCCGTCCGAGGCGTGCGCGATCTCCGCCGACACCGGCTTGGACGTCCGGCCCTGCGGCTGGGCGGGCGACTTGGCGGGCGGCGCCGACACGCCTGCCTGGGCGGGCCGTTGGCCGGCGGAACCGACCTGCGCGTTCCAGAACGAGGTCATCGCGGCTACCGCGGTCACGCCGAGCGCCGCTGCGAGCACCTTGCCGTACCATCCCCGTCCGCCGCTTCGCACCATGTCCCTGTCCCTCGCCGTCGCTGTGGCCCGTGCATCCGGCAAGAGGGGGGAAAGCGGCGGGGGGATCCCTCTGTTACCGATCACGCACAATTCGACCGGCCCTCAACGCAGCGCGCTCTTCTGCCGCCACTCGCTCCAGGAAAGGTTCCACGCGCCGAAGCCGTTGCCGGGGTCGACCACACCCTTGGTGTCCTTGCCGGTGATCTCGAACGGGTCGCCCGGCCGCACCTGCCCGTAGAACCAGGCGGCGTTCGCGTCGCTCATCCCTATGCAGCCGGAGCTCTGGTTGGAGTTGCCGAACCAGCGGGCGTTCCACGGGGCGGCGTGGGCGTACATGCCCGACCAGGTCAGCCGCATCGAGTAGTCGACCATCTTGTCGTAGGCGTCGCCCAGGCCCACCGTCTCGGAGTTCATGTTGATCGTGCCCTCCTTGGCCATGAGTACGGCGGTTCCGCGCCAGGAGCGCTTGTCACCGCCGGGCGTGCCGCCGGAGACGGGTATGCGGCGGACCGTCTTGCCGTCGCGTACGAGGGTGAGTTGGTGGTCGTCGAGGTCGACCTCGACGATCTGCCGGGCGCCGATGGTGAAGGTGGTCGTGTAGTCGCGTACGAACCAGCCGCCGGCCGTGCCCGAGTCGGTGCCGTTCAGCGTGGCGTTCAGCGTGACCTCGGTGCCGGGCTTCCAGTACTCCTTGGGCCGCCAGTCCACCCGGTCCCGGCCCGACCAGTCGCGGATCCAGCCCCAGGAGCCCTCGGTGTCGTTCGAAGTGGTGATCTTGAGCTGCTTCTCGACCTCGGCCCGGTTCCTGACCGGGTTGTCGAAGACGAGGGAGATCGGCTGGGCGACGCCGACGGTGGTGCCGGTGCCCGGCCGCCAGTCGACCTTGTTGACCTTGGCGGCGGCGGCCGTGGTGAAGGAGGCCCTGGTGCTCTTGGCGGTGCCGCCCTCGCTCCGGGTCGCCGCCGTCACCGCGTAGGCCGCGCCGGGGACGGCCCTGCGGTCGGAGATCCAGGAGCGGCCGTCGGCGGCGACCTTGCCGGCGAGCCTGTGGCCCTCGCCGTCGGTGACGGTCACCGAGGTGAGTCTGCCGCCCGAGGCGGTGACCTTCACGGGCTCGCCGGCCGGGACGCGTTGTCCGGTGGGCGTGACGGTGACCGTGACAGGACGGTCGTCGGCGTTCGGCTTTGCGTCGGTGTCCGAGGAGCCGGGGGAGCCGGGGGAGCCGTTCGACGAGCAGGCGGCGAGGGGCACCAGCAGGGCGGCCACGACGGCGGCCCGGACACGGGCAGGGGCGAGCACACGGCTGTGCGGCAGTACACGGATGCGCGACAACGGGACCTCCGGGAGGACGGGAATGGGGTGGGTGATGCGGCGATGCCGTGACTGTAGAGCCGTAAAAGTCGAGGTCAGCCGCGTCCGAGCGATGTGACGGCGACTGGTGAGGAACGGTCATGGTCCGGTCACATTCGCCGGACGGAGCGGTCATGGACCGCTGTGAGCCTCCTGTGTGTCCCCGCGACCGGGCCGGGGAGAAGGAGAGGCTCAGACTGTGTCAGCGTTGCTCGTGCCGCCCAGCCGCGTGTGCCAAGCACAGAACCGGGGCTTCGCCCTGCGCCCCGTCACCGCGGAGACCTACCGTGCCTTCCTCGCGTCCCCCGACGGCGCCGCGCTCGGCGCCGGATTCCTGCAGTGCCCGTCCTGGGCCGGCGTCAAGGAGGGCTGGCGCGCCCAACTGCTCGGCTGGGGACCCGATCCGGAGGCCGGGGCGCTGACGGGTGTGGCCCTGGTGCTGCTACGGCAGCTCCCCGGCACCCGCAAGTACTTCGCCTACCTCCCCGAAGGACCCGTCGCCGACTGGACCGACCCCGACATCGACGGCTGGCTCGACCCGCTGCTGGACCACCTGCGCCGGGCCGGCGCCTTCGCCGTACGCATCGGCCCGTCGCCCGCCTACCGGCGCTGGGACGCCGTCCACCTCAAGCCGCGCACCGGACCGGGCCGCCGCCTCGCCGACGTCCTCGCCAGCGAGGTCGACCCGCTCGGCACCGCCGTCGCCGAGCGGCTGCGGGCCCGCGGCTGGCGTCGCTGCGGGGAGGACAAGGACGGGGACGCCCAGCCCCGGCACGTCTTCCACGTGCCGCTCGCCGGACGCACCACGCAGGACCTGTGGATCGGCCTCAACCAGGAGTGGCGCCGCAACGTCCGCCGCGCCCAGAAGGAGGGCGTGGAGGTCGTGGTCGGCAGCGCGGCCGAACTCCCCGAGTTCTACCGGCTGTTGGGCGTCACCGAGCGACGCGACGGCTTCCGGCTCGGCCGCTCGCTCGCCTACTACGAGCGCCAGTACGCAGCGCTCAACGCCGAAGAACCCGGCCGGATGAAGCTGTACCTCGCCCGGCACCGTGGAGAGATCCTCGCCGCCCACACGATGATCACGGTGGGCCGCCGTGCCTGGTACCAGACCGGCGCCTCCGCCGACCACCGCCGCGAGGTCCGCCCCTCCAACGCCCTTCAGTGGCGGATGCTCCAGGACGCCCACGCCCTCGGCGCCGACGTCTACGACATGCGCGGGGTACCCTCCACTCTCGATCCGGACGAACGTGCGTACGGACTGCTGCGCTGGAAGCTCGGCACCGGGGGACACGTCGTCGAGACGTTGGGGGAATGGGAGCAACCCTTGGCCGGCAGCGCCAACCACACGCTCTACCGCGCCTTCCAGGCGTACCTGAACCGCCGATGACGACGCCGACGCCGACACAGACACCGACGGCGGCGAAGCCGGCCTCCGCCGCGCGCGGCAGCACCGTCATGGCCGTCGGGTCCATGGTCGGGAGGGCCACCGGTTTCGCCCGGTCCGCCGTGGTCGCGGCGGCGATCGGCACCATCGGACCGGTCCCCGACGGCTACGCGGTCGGCAACGCCCTGCCCACCATCGTCTACATGCTGCTCCTCGGCGGCGCGCTCAACGCCGTCTTCGTGCCCGAACTGGTCAAGGCCGCCAAGGAGCACGACGACGGCGGCGCCGCGTACACCGACCGGCTCGTCACCGTCTGCGTCGTCGCCCTGCTCGCCATCACCGCGACCGCGGTCTGGGCGGCCCCCGCCATCATCGACGTGTACACCGACTACACCGGCGAACAGGCGGCCATGACCGTCGCGTTCGCCCGCTACTGCCTGCCGCAGATCTTCTTCCTCGGGCTGTTCACGCTGCTCGGGCAGGTGCTCAACGCACGCGGCCGGTTCGGCGCGATGATGTGGGCGCCCATCCTCAACAACCTCGTCGTCATGGCGGTGTTCGGCCTGTACCTGGCGCTGTCCCTCGGCGGCGGCGACACCCTCACCCCGGCCGAGACCGCCGTCCTCGGCTGGGGCACTACCGCCGGCATCGCGGCCCAGGCCCTCGCCCTCGTCCCCGCCCTGCGCGCGGCCCGCTTCCGCTGGCGGCCCCGCTTCGACTGGCGCGGCAGCGGACTGACCCGCCCGCTGCGCGCGGCCGGCTGGCTGGTGCTGCTGGTCCTGGCCAACCAGGCCGCCTACTGGGTCACCACCCGGCTCGCCACGACCGCGGGCCTCGACGGCGGCCCCGGCTACGGCGCCTACAACAACGCCTACGCCCTGTGGGTCGTACCGCACGGCATCATCACCGTCTCCGTGGTGACCGCGCTGATGCCCCGGATGAGCGCGGCCGCCGCCGACGGGGACACCGCCGCCGTACGCCGCGACGTCTCCCACGCGCTGCGCGTCTGCGCCAGTGCCGTCGTCCCCGCCGCCTGCGCGATGTTCGCCCTCGCCCAGCCGGTGATGGCCCTCGTCTTCGGATACGGCAGGACCAGCGCCGCCGACACGGCCGCCATGGCCGGGATCCTGATGGCCTTCGCGCCGGGACTGATCGCCCTGTCCGGCCAGTACGTCCTGTCCCGCGCCTTCTACGCGCTCTCCGACACCCGTACGCCGTTCCTGCTCAACCTCGTCATCGTCGCCCTCAACGCGGGACTGTCCCTGGCCGCCGCGCACCTGCTGCCGGCCCGCTGGGCGGTGACCGGCATGGCGGCGGCGTACTCACTGGCGCTGTGCGTGGGCTGGGCGGTGACCGGCCGGGTGCTGGCCCGCCGCCTCGCCGTCGCCCGACCCCTGCGCTCGTCCGCCGCCGGCGCGCACCTACGGCTGCTGCTCGCCGCCGTTCCCGCCACCGCGCTGGGCCACCTCGCGGTGGTGGGAACCGCGTCGGCCGGTGCGGTGCTCTCCACGGTTGCCGGCGCGACCGCCGTCATCCTCACCTTCGCCCTGCTCGCCCGTCCGCTGCGCCTGGCCGAACTGCTCGCGCTGCTCGGCGGCGTAGCCCGCAGGGTGACCCGCACCCGTACCCGCCCCTGACCACCACCGAGGGAGAACCGCCGATGTCCCGCGTGCTCCTCATCGAGGACGACCCTTCCGTACGCGAGGGGGTCGAA
Source organism: Streptomyces sp. NPDC028907 (assembly GCF_055564995.1). Taxonomy (NCBI): domain Bacteria; kingdom Bacillati; phylum Actinomycetota; class Actinomycetes; order Kitasatosporales; family Streptomycetaceae; genus Streptomyces; species Streptomyces sp. NPDC028907. The sequence continues at coordinate 478,303 of NZ_JBVHVE010000003.1, read as the reverse complement.
CTCGGTCTGCGCCGCCGCGGCCACGAGGTACGGGCGGCCGCGACCGGCGAGGCAGGCCTGGCCGCGATGGCCGAGTTCCGCCCCGACCTGCTCCTGCTGGACCTCATGCTGCCCGGGATGAACGGGGTGCAGGTCTGCCGGCGGGTCCGTGAGCGCAGCCAGCTGCCGATCATCATGCTCACCGCGCGCGGCGACGACTTCGACGTGGTCATCGGCCTGGAGGCCGGCGCCGACGACTACATCGTCAAACCCGCCCGCACCGAGGTGATCGAGGCCCGCATCCGTGCCGTACTGCGCCGCCTGGACGACGGCGGCCAGGGCCGTGCGGCCATCGAGGTCCACGGCGAACTCACCATCGACCGCGGAGGACTGACCGTCGCCAAGGCCGGCCGGCCGCTCGCGCTCCCGCCCTCGGAGCTCAAGCTCCTGCTGCATCTGTCCGCCGCCCCCGAGCAGGTGTTCAGCAGGCAGCAGCTGCTGGAGCACGTCTGGGACCACAGCTACCACGCCGACGCCCGGCTGGTGGACGCCTGTGTCGCCCGGCTGCGCGGCAAGATCGAGAACCAGGCCGGCAGTCCGCGCTACGTCCAGACGCTGCGGGGCTTCGGCTACCGCTTCGGTCCGCTGTGAGCACCGGCATCCAGCGGTCGCGCCGGGCCAGGGCGTTCGGGCTGCGCACCCGACTGCTGCTCGCCTTCCTGCTGGTCGCCGCCGTCAGCGCCGGCACGACGGCCGCGCTGACCTACCGCGAGGCCCGCAACGCGGTGCTCCAGACCGCGCAGGACACGGCGGTCACCTCGTTCCGCGACCAGGTCCAGCAGACGGGCTTCGCACTGCCCGTGCAGGGCGGGGACGACCTGGAGTCACTCCTGCAAGACATCGCCCGCAAGGGCAAGCCGCACCCCTGGGTGGTGTTCGCCGAGTACGGTTCGGTCCGCGCCTCCTCGGGCGAGAACCCCGTCTCCACCGTCATCACCCCCGAACTGCGCCGCGCCGCACGGGCCGACCCGCACGGCAGCTTCGAGCGGGTCGTCAAGGACGGCGTCCCCTATCTGACCATCGCCATGCCCATGGTCTTCAAGACCGGCCCGTACAGCCTGCTGTCCAGCGGACTCGTCCTCTACGCCGTCATGCCGATGACCGACGAACAGGTCAACGTCGACGCCCTCCTGATGGCCGCCCGCGACGGCGCCCTGCCCGGTCTCGCCGTCGCGCTCGTCCCCGGTCTGATCGCCGCGCGCAGCGTGCTGCGCCCGGTCCGGGAACTGCGCCAGGCCGCCCAGAGCATGGGCAGCGGCCGGCTCGACACCCGGATCCCGGTCCGTGGCAGCGACGAACTGGCGGACCTGGCACACACCTTCAACGAGTCCGCCGCCCAACTCGAACACTCGGTACGGGAACTGCGCGACGCCGAGGCCCGCGCCCGCCGTTTCGCCTCCGACGTCTCCCACGAACTGCGCACCCCGCTCGCCGGAATGCTCGCCGTCACCGAGGTCCTCGACGAGGACGCGGACCACCTGGACGCCGACACCGCCCGCGCTGTCCGGCTGGTCAGCGCGGAGACCGGGAAGCTCGCCGTGCTCGTCGAGGACCTGATGGAGATCTCCCGCTTCGACGCCCGCGCGGCCGAACTGAACGCCGACGAGGTCGACGTCGCCGAGGCCATCCGCAAGACCCTGGACAACCGGCACTGGAGCGACGACCGGGTCCGCGCCGAACTCCCCGACGGCATCCGCGCCCGCCTCGACCCGCGCCGCTTCGACCTCGTGATCGCCAACCTCGTGGGCAACGCCCTGCGCCACGGCAGCGCGCCCGTGACGGTGAGCCTGCGCACGGAGACCCGCTCCCCGTCCTGCGCCGTCCTGATCGCCGAGGTCGGCGACAGCGGCCCCGGCATCCGCCCCGAAGCCCTCCCGCACATCTTCGACCGCTTCTACAAGGCCGACGCGGCCCGCACCCGCTCGGCGGGCAGCGGCCTGGGCCTGGCGATCACCCTGGAGAACGTGAAACTGCACGACGGAACGATCCGCGCGGGGAACCTGCCGGGCGCCGGCGCCGTCTTCACCGTCGAAATCCCGCTCCACGCGGAGGAGCCCGGGGGGTGAGGCGTGGAGGCCGGCCGGTGAGACGTGTGGGGACGCGCGGGCGTGCGGTGGCCGCCGTCGCCCTGGCCGTCGCGGCGACCGCGCCGCTGATCGGCGGCTGCGGGATCCAGGAGACCGACGTCATCGAGGCGGGCGGCCCCGCCAGCTTCCAGGCCTTCCTCGACCGCGACCACGACATGCTGCTCTTCTTCCGTTCCCCTGACGGCGGCCTGAGCACCGTGATCCGCACGACGCAGCCTCCGGGGGCCGAGTTCGCCTCCGGAGACCAGAACCCCGACGACCCGACGGGACCGGTGCCTACGGAGAAGGTCGTCCTGGCGTTGCTCGCCGGCCCGCGGGAGGACGACCGGGCCGCCGGTCTGACCACCGCCCTCCCCACGATCCGCCCCGGCGGGACCGTCAAGGTCGAACCCTCCTCGAACGGCCGTGTCACAACCCACCTGCCCCTGGCCCTGAAGCCGCTGGACAAGACCGCTCTACGCCAGCTGACGTGCACGATCGCCTACAGCCGGGACGTCGACGGCCAGGTCGTCGTGGAACTGAGGGGACAGGACGGCACATCGAGATCCGGCACCTGCGGACTCGCGCCCGGCAGCACTTCGCCGCCGGAAACGGGTGATTGAGAACGCCGACCCGCCTCTGTCGGCTCGCCCGGCGGGGTCTCCTGCGCCTGTGGCATGCCGGTGGACCGGGCACCCTGACAGATGTCAGCTACCCGGGACCGCCCCCAACGCCTTCACTGAGGTCAGCACATGCAAACCGCAACCTCTCTCGGGGGCAGGAAAATGATCCGCAGTAAGAAGATGTTCGCCGCAGGTCTGGCCACCACCGTCTCGGCGGTGGCCCTGTCCGTCGGCGCCCTGGCCGCCCCGGCGTCCGCCGCGGGCTCGGTCGACTGCCGTGGCGCGGTCCACGGAGTCGACACGGACCGGGGCATCGCCAGCTGCACCAACAACAGCGACCGCACCATCCGTTTCCGCGCCGAGGTCGTCTGCGGCCGGGCCCCCGACGTCTCCGGTGACTGGGTGACCTTGAACCCGGGCCAGTGGGGCCAGTCCTCCGCCACCTGTGCCTGGTACAGCACGGGTGTCGGCAGCGTCGGCTGGACCATCGAGTAGTACCCGGTCGAACGGGGGGAAGGGACGGCGGCCGGACGCTCTCAGGCGTACGGCCGCCGCCCCAACGGGCAGGCCGCTCTCTCACTCCCTCGCGCCCGCCGAGGCCGTCAGCGCGAGCAGGTGCTCCACCGGGCGGTGCCACCGTCCCAGTGCCCGCGGGGACCTGTGCAAGAGGCCATGTGGACAGGGAGAACGCAACTTCGACAGGGCTCGCAGAGGCAGCTACCTTCACCTGGCCCTCGGTGCTCGCCCACGGCCGCACGGGGGTTCGTCCAGGCTGCGCCGTCCACGCCAGGCAGCCCCTACCAGGGAGAGACGCATGCCCCATCTTGCTCTGTACACATTCGGCGTCCTGAAGTCACCTCTCGCCGATCCCGCGCCTCTCACCCGCGAGTTCTACGACATCGGTGAGGCCGTCTACCGGAGGATCAGCAGGCACCCCGGATACCTCGCGCGTGCTGAATCGGCAGACGGCGACCGGGGCGCGCTCTTCGAGGCGGACTGGGGCGCGTGGGGAGAGTTCGCCGTACCGACCTGGTACGGCAAGGGCCGTACGCCGGGGACCACCGCCCTGGCCGCGACCCTCTCCCTCTGGACCGACCTGCGCTCCGCGTTCGACGCCGTCCACACCGGTCTGCACCGTGAGGCGCTGAACAGGCGTTACGACTGGTTCGAGAGGACAGGGCACCCGAATCACGTGTTCTGGTGGGTCTCCGACGGCGTGATACCCACCTGGCAGGACGGGGTTTCCCGGCTGGAGCACCTCCACGACCACGGCTCCGCGCCGCACGCCTTCACCTTCCACCGCTCGTTCGCCCCGGACGGAGCTGCGACCAGGGTCGAAGGCATCGGGCCGAAGAGCGACGAGGTTCGCTGACAAGGAAGCCGACCTTGACCGTTCTTCGCTCCTTGCCCCCCGGTCGCCCCTGATCGATCCCCGATCCGACCCCGAAAAGCCCCTGACAGTGGCCCCACATGGGCAGCGGTGCACCTAACGTGACGGCAGTGCCCTGGCCAGGTCCGCACGCTTGACCCAACCGCTCTCTTCATGAGGAGGATCCATGCCGTCAAGGGTCGGATCAGCGCTGCGGCAGCGCGCCGCGCGGGGCACGGCCATGGTCGCGGGAGTCGTCACGGCTGTCGTCACCGGTCTCGCCGCCGCTCCCGCGGTCCACGCGTCGTCGCCTGCCGCCGGGGCCTTGCGGTGGGCACCGTGTGACGGCCCGGTGGAGCCGGGAGCCGAGTGTGCCACTCTTTCGGTGCCGGTCGACTGGGCCCACCCGTACGGCCCGAGACTCGACCTGGCTGTGGCCCGCCGCAAGGCCGCCGACCCCGGCGCACGCGTCGGCTCGATGGTGTTCGGCCCCGGCGGGCCGGGCGACTCGGGTGTGGAGACGGTGGTGGACCGTGTCAGCCGGTTCAGCCCCGAGGTCCGCCGCAGGTTCGACATCGTCAGCTTCGACCCGCGGGGCGTGGGCGGCAGCAACCCGGTGACCTGCTCCGGCGACCTGCTTGCCGAGCGGCCGTCACCGGAGCTGAGGAGCCAGGCGGACTTCGACGCCACCACGGCGTACAACAGGCGGCTCCGTGCCGACTGTCGGGCCCGTACCGGCCCGGTGTTCGACCACCTTGACACCGCCCAGACGGTCCGGGACCTGGACGCCCTCCGGGCCGCCCTCGGCGAGCGGAAACTGACCTTCCACGGCAGCTCGTACGGCACGCTGCTCGGCGCGCAGTACGCCGAGACCTACCCGCGCCGCGTGCGCGCGATGGTGCTGGAGAGCGTCATGGACCACAGCGTTCCGACCACCCGTGAATTCCTGCAGTCCGAGGCGGCCACGGCAGAGGATTCATTCCGGGAGTTCGTGAAGTGGTGCGGCGGTGCCGCGGACTGCGCGCTGCACGGCCGCGACGTCCGCGCCGTCTGGCAGGGCCTGTTGGCCCGGGCCGGGCGCGGCGAACTGGAGGCCCCCGCGAAGCCGGGCACCTCGCTGTCGTCTTCGGACCTGGTCAACAGGATCGCGTTCCGGAAGTTCTACCAGGCCGACTACGCGGGCCTGGCAACGGCGATCGCGGAGATGGACGCGAGCAAGCCTCTGCCCGCCTCGCCCACCTCGACAGCACCGCTGCCCCCGGCCACCCCGGTCTTCTGCTCGGACTGGCGGCTGCCGGTGCGCGACTACCGGGAGTACGCCTCGCTCGTCACCATGATGAGAGCGACCGCGCCTGACCTGCCTTACCTGCTGCCGATACACATGACAGCGGCGTGTCTGGGCGCGCCGACCGCCAACCCGCAGCACCGCCTGGACGCACACGGTGCCCCGCCGATCCTGGTGTCCAACGCGCTGCACGACCCCGCCACCGGCTACCCGTGGGCGGTCTCGGTGGCCCGGCAGCTCGGCCGCAGCGGCGTGCTCCTCACCTATGAGGGCCACGGCCACGGCAGCGTCACCAGCGGCCCGTGTATGGAGGGCGCCGTGGACGGCTATCTCACCGACCTGGCAGTCCCGCCGCGGGGCACCAGCTGCCCCGCCGTGCCGTTCTGACAGCTCGCCGACCGCATCCGCCCGGTGTCCGCGCCGCCGTTGCCGGGCGGGCAGGGCCCCACCGGGGGCGAAGGGGCGGTCCCGCGGGTCAGGAGCTCAGCTGGCCCCGGTACCAGACTGCCGAAGCCGCCAGGCGGGTCAGCGGCCCTGGGCCCTCCGGGCAGTCGGCGGCCCGCCAGATCCGCTCGCTCCGGTACCAGTGATCCTGTGCGAGGAGCGCGAACTGACGCGCCGAGACCTGACCGGGCGTCTCCCCCAACCGGCGCAGACACTCCCGCCATGGCCAGTCCTCCGCAACGGTGGGCAGTACGCCGAGGTCGGCCAGCCGCGTCATCATGTCCCGGTTCGACACCGGAACGGGATGGCTCGCGTGGTGTATCCCCGGCGGCACCTCCCCCGGGCCGCACGCCACGGCGACGATCAGCCGCGCCAGATCGTCCACGTCGACCAGGGAAAGCAGCCCGCGGCCGCCGTCCCAGCGCGCCGGGACGCGGTCGAGGAGTTCGGCCAGGGCGGGTACCACCCAACGGTCACCGGTCCCCAGTACGAGCCCCGGTCTCAGTACGACGGCCCCGGCGGCCAGCGCGAACTCCTCGGCAGCGAGCCTGCTGCGGCTGGCGGGGGAGACCGGCGCCGGAGTCGTCTCGTCGACATCGATGCCCCGGTGCGGCCCGGGGCCGTAGACCGCGGCGGTCGACAGATGGACGACCCGTCGTACGCCCCGGCGGCGTGCCTCGTCCATCAGGGCCTGGGTGCCCCGCGTGTTGACCGCCGTGCACGCCGCCGTATCGCCGGTGACGCGCGACGCGAGGTGGATCAGGACGTCCGCGTCCCGGGCGACGCCGTCCAGGGAGGCGGGGGCAGCGATGTCCGCTGTCTGCCAGTGGACATCGGGTCGTTCCACGGCCTCTCGTGGCACGGTACGGGCCAGGGCGCGGACGACGACTCCCGCGGCCGGTCCGTTGCGGTCCAGCAGCCTGCGCAGTACGGCCGAGCCGACGAAGCCGGTTGCGCCGGTCAATACCACGCGCACGGGGCGCCGCACGCCGCCCACGGCCTTCGTGGTCACGCGACCGTCTCCGTCGTCAGCCGTCGTGGCGAGAGGTCGAGCCGTCCGATCACCTCGGCCGGGGCGATGGCGGGAAGCAGGTAGCGCCACAGGGTGGCGATCCGCTGCGGGAGGTCGGCGCGGTCCGAGGAGATCTGCGACATGATCTGGGTGCCCGTGTAGCCGGCCACCAACTGCTGGGCGAATTCCGCCTCGTCGACCCCGGGCAGCAGTTCGCCCAGCTCCCGGGCGCGCTGCAGGTGCCGGCTGAACTGCTCGGCCCACCACTCGTAGATGGCGTAGTCCCGGAATCCGGCCTCACCCTGTTCCACGGCGAGTCGAACTCCAGCCCGCAGCAGGGTGTTGCGCTGCATCGCGGCGGCCAGGTGCTGGGTCATGTTCACCAGGCGCTGCAAACCGTCCCCCTCGTCGGGGAACCGTACGTCGGCGGCCTGTTCCCGGATCACCGCGCGGGCCAGTTCCTCCTTGGAGCCGAAGTGGAAGTACATCGCTCCCGCTGTGACCCCCGCGCGCTGGAGGATCTTGCTGATGCTGGTGCCCGCGTAGCCCAGTTCGTCGAACACCTCGGCAGCGGCGCGCAGCAGCAACTCCCGCGTCCGCTGGGCTCGTTCCTGCATTGGTCGTGCCACTGGCCGGTCTCCCTCGTCACCTATGATCTCTCGACAAACAAAAAGAACAACCTCTATCTTATTCGTGTCGCGCCCCGGCCACCATCACCGGGCGGCACGACATCTCGTCGTGACAACACAGGGGGAGAGTCAGTCATGGCCTTGAACGTCGATCAGGGTGTTTCCTCGGTAGTCCCGCAGGCGTGGACACACAAGACCAACCCGGATGAAGTGCTCTGCGACCGCTGGTGGCGTACGGGGCCGGACTCCTTCACCGTCACCGCCCGCTGGCCCGAGGCTCACAGTTTCTACCTCACGAGACATGGGCTGTACGACCCGCTGCTGCTCGGCGAAACGATCCGTCAGGCGCTGCCGCTGATCTCGCACGCAGCCTACGACGTACCGCTCGGCCACCAGCTGATGTGGCACGACTTCCACTGGGCCGTCTCCACCGACGCCCTGGCCGCCGGTGACGCGTCCGGCGAGATCGAACTGCGCATCACCTGCTCCGACGTCACCTACCGCGGAAGCCGCGCGGCGGCCATCACCCTGCGCGTCGAGGCGCTGCACGCCGGCGCCTCGCTCGGCAGCGCCCGCACCCGCTTCGGCATCCAGAGCCGGGCCGTCTACGAGCGGCTGCGCGGCCGGTACGCGGACATCGTCGCGGTCAACGCCCGCGCCCTGCCGCTGCCTTCGCCCGCGCCCGCCGTGCCCGTCGGCCGCGAGAACTTCGACGACGTGGTCCTGTCCAGCGCCGACAGCGCCAACCGCTGGCAGCTCCGCGTCGACACGGCCCATCCCGTGCTCTTCGACCACGCCGTCGACCACGCCCCCGGCATGCTGCTGCTGGAGGCGGCCCGCCAGGCCGCCCACACCCTGGCCCACCCCAAGCGGACGGTGGTCGCTGCCATGGACACGGTCTTCAGCCGCTACGCGGAACTCGACGCACCCTGCTGGCTCCAGGCGGACCCGCTCCCCGACGACCTCATCGGGCGGGCCCGGGTGCGTGTCGTCGGGCACCAGAACGACAAGGACGTCTTCGCGTCCGTGGTCACCCTCGCGACCGTCGACTGAGCGGCGGACCCGGAGCGGGCCCGGCAGAGCACCGCCCTGCCGGGCCCGGTACCGGCCGCGGCCGGTAGAGCGGTCGACCTGGGATGTCAGTCGACGCTGCGGACGATGTGGCGCTCCGCCGGGTCGTCCTCACAGCCCGCGAGGCCCGGGAGGACATCGAGGGGGAGCGAGGTCAGCGCCGCCCACCAGCAGAGTCTCCCGTCCGGGGCGGGTGAGTCGGGGCCGGGCCGGTGCCACGATGTCTGTTCTGCCATGTGCGCACGCTCCTTCGACGATGAGGTTTCCAGCAGGGGCCTAGTGGCCCATGCCGAGGCCCCCGTCGACCGGCAGCACCGCGCCGGTGACGTAACCCGCCTGCTCCGAGGCGAGCCACAGCACGGCGGAGGCCACCTCCGACGGTCGGGCACTGCGGCCCAGCGGGACGTCCTGCAGGATGCGGTCGCGTTGCCGCGCGGACAGCGCTTCCGTCATGTCGGTGTCGACGAGTCCGGGGGCCACCACGTTCGCGGTGATGCCGCGCGGCCCCAGTTCCCGGGCGAGCGACCGGGCGAGCCCCACCAGGCCCGACTTGCTGGACGCGTAGTTCGTCTGCCCGGCCGAGCCGCGCAGACCGGCGACGGACGAGACGAACACCAGGCGGCCGCGCCGGCGCCCGACCATGGTTTCGGCGGCCCGCCGGGCGACGCGGAAAGCACCGCCGAGGTTGGTGTCCAGCACCCGGCCGAAGTCGTCGTCGGACATGCGCAGGATCAGCCGGTCGTCCGTGACGCCCGCGTTGGCGACCACGGCGTCCAGCGGGCCATGGGCTTCCTCCGCGGCGGTGACGGCCTTGTCGATCTGGTCCGGGTCCCGCACATCACAGGTGAGGCCGAGCAGGCCGTCGGGCACACCGCTGCCCCGGTGGGTGACGGCGACCCGGTCGCCCTGCTCGGCGAACGCCCGCGCGACGGCGAGTCCTATGCCACGGTTGCCGCCGGTGACGAGGATCGAACGGGTCATGCGGTACCACCGTCTTTCGCGCGGTTCGGTAGGCCGCGGCGACAGGCCGGCCGCGGGAACAGGACAGGGACGGCTCCGGCGCCCGGGATCGCCTTGCGCATCAGGCGGCCACCTCCTGGGCGAGGGTCGCGTAGCCGCCGCGGTGGTACACCAGCGGAGCCGCGGGATTGCCCCGGGTGTGCAGCGCCTCCACGCGGCCGAGGACGATGACGTGGTCGCCGCCCGGATACCGGTGCTCGACCCGGCAGTCGACCGAGAGCAGAGCTCCGGACACCAGGACGTTGCCGGTGCGGCCGACGCGGGTGCCGAGGATCTGCTGCGCGGCCGGACCGCCGGGGCGGTCGTGTGCGGCGAAGACGGCCGAGAGGTCCTCCTGGCCGCTCGCCAGCACGTTGACGGTGAAGGCCCCGTGCTCGTCGATCCGCCGCCGCATCCGGCCGTGTGCTCCGATGCTGATGAGCAGCAGGAGCGGATCGAGGGACACCGACGTCACCGAGCTGGCGGTGAGCGCCTCGGTGCGGTCACCGCTGCCGCACGTGATGACCGTGACACCGGTCGGCATCAGGCCCATCGCCCGGCGGTAGGTGTCGCCGTCGGGACGCGACTGCGCGGGGAGTACGCCGCCGCCACCGGCGGCCATGGCTGCGCTGATGGTCATGTACGGCTCCCTGCGCGGCCGGCGCCGCCCCGCTTGTGCACGAGGCAGCTGACCCGCGCGGTGCAGGTCAGGCGTCCCTTGTCGTCGGTGACGGACACGGCGTACGTCGCGACGCGGTCTCCTTGGTGCAGGGGCGTGCAGACCCCGGTGACCGGACCACCCCGGGCGGGGCGGTGATGGGTGCAGGACACCTCAAGACCGACCACCGCACCGTGCGGCGCCACATGGAGGGCAGCCGCGATCGATCCGAGGGTCTCGGCCAGGACCGCGTTGGCTCCGCCGTGGAGCCAGCCGAAGGGCTGCTGGTTGCCCTTGACCGGCATGGTCGCCACGAGGCGTTCCGGGTCCCAGGAGACGACCTCGATACCCATGCGGACGATCAGCTGGTCGTCGTGGAGGTCGGGCGGGATGGACAGGATCGTGCGGGGCGGCTCGGCGGCACTGCCCGGCGGTCCGGGCGGTGACATGACCGCGGATGTGCCGGCCGCCGGTGCGGAGTGGTTCTCCATACGTGTCTCCGTTGGGTGGAGGGGGGAAGAGGTGCTGGTCCGGGCCCGTTTCAGGGCGCCTGTGTGAACGCGCCGCGCGCAGCCTGCGCGGTGGCCCACAGCGAACCGAGCCCGTGCAGCCGCCCGATGCCGGCCGGCGCCGGTGCGCCCGCGTCCGCCGCCGCGCGCAGATCGACGGTCACCGCTGTGTCCGGTGCCGGACCCGGCTCGGCCCGGCGCAGCAGCAGGGCCACCGCCGCGTCGTGCTCGGGAGGGTTCCGATCGTCCGACGGCAGGTGACGCCGGACGGCGGCGGTGCGCTGCGTGGCCACCAGCTCGACACCGACGAGCAGCAGTTGGTCCACCTCTTCGTCGGCGAGCATCAGTTCGGCCGTCTCGAAGGCCTCGGGCATCGAGGCGGCGTCGACCGACAGACAGGTGAGAGCGCCGCGCAGGCCGTGTTCACGGCTGACGTAGCCGAGGATGGACGTCGGCACCGACTGGTAGAAGAGCAGCGGGTTGTGTGCCCGGCCCTCCTGGAGCCGTTGACCCGCCAGATCAGTGGTGGTGGCGTCGCCGAACAGGGTCACGAGCAGGACGGCGGTACGGTCGGCGAACCGCGCCGGCCCGGCGGGTGCCGCATCGGCCAGGCAGCGATCCACCGCCGCACGGACCAGCGGGTTGAAACGGGACTCGATGAAGCCGGGAACGGCCGGTGGGCCGTCCTCGCCCACGGGCCGTGGAACGGCCGCGGCCCCCACCACTAGGGCCGGTGCGCGCAGGTTCTCGGATGCGGTCGGGGTGGTCATGGGCGCTCCAGCACGATCGCGGTGTTGACGCCGCCGAAGGCCGCGTTGGCGGTGAGCACGCGGCGTACGTCGGCCGTCCGCGGTTCGTCGGGTATCCAGTCCAGGTCGCACGCGGGGTCCGCGGCGGTGTGTCCGGCGGTGGGCGGGAGGATCCCGTGACGCAGGGCGTACAGGCTGATCGCGGCCTCGACGGCACCCGAACCCTCCAGCATGTGACCCGTGGTGCTCTTGGTGGAGCTGACCGGCACGGTGCGCGCCGCCGTCCCGAAGGTCCGGTGCAGGGCGGCCGTCTCGGCACTGTCATTGATCTTGGTTCCGGTGCCGTGCGCGTTGACGTAGCCGATCTCCTCGGGTGCCGCGCCCGCGTGCCGGATCGCGGTCGTCATGGCCGTGGACAGGCCCCGCCCCTCCGGGTGCGGCTGGCAGACGTGGTGCGCGTCGGAGGCGATGCCCCATCCGCCGATCCGGGCGAGCGGTTCCCCGCCACGGGCACGGACCCGGGATGCCGACTCCAGGACCAGTGCGGCGACACCGTCGCCCAGCAGCAGGCCTGTGCGGTCGGCGGAGAACGGACGGACCTGGCCGTCGGTGGCGAAGGCCCGGCCCGAGTCGAACTTGGCGAAGAACTCGCGCTCCACCAGATATGCCCCCGCGCACAGCACGGTGTCGGCACGGCCCGAGCGGATCAGCCGCGCGCCGTGGATCAGCGCGTTGGCCGAGGCGACGCAGGCGTTGACGAACGCCAGGCGTCGGCCGGTGACACCGAGGTCGGACGCGACGAGCCCGGGCAGCGCCGCGGGCAGGCTCTCCACCACACGCTGGTCGACGCCGCCGTCGGCGCCGTGCTGCCGCCCGGACCAGAACGTGGTCACCTCGCGGTGGTCCCCCTGGGTGCCGACGAGCACGTCGACGCGCGGGTGCCCGGCCAGCCCGGCCATGTCGAGCGCTGCTCGCGCGCAGGCGACGAGGGTTTCGCGCTGACTCGGGGTCTGTTCGGGGCCGGCGCCGGGCAGCGGGGCGGTCGCGGGGACGGCGGCATACCGTCCCCGGAACGGGCCGGTGTCGAAGCGCTCGACTCGGCGGAACGCCGGGCGGCCCGCGAAGACGCCCGTGCGCAGCGCCTCCTCGCCGAAGCCGTGCGCGGTCAGGACGCCGTACCCGGTGACGAGGACGTCGTCGGGTGCGGTGGTCACGATCCGACGACCTCCCCCCGCGCTTCTCCCGCTCCCGCGAGAAGGCCGACCTGGACACGCAGGAAGTCGTGGAGCGCGCCGACCGAGGTGATGTCCGCGGCCTGGGCGTGGTCGATCTCCAGCTCGATGCCGTGCTGTTCCTTCAGCTGGTACAGGAACCACACCACGGTGAGCGAGTCGAGGACGACGTCCGCGTCGTCGGCGATGTCGTCAGCGTCAGCGGCGGGGATGATCTGGCTGAGCGCCAGCAGCCTCTTCACATCGCGCAGGCTGAGCGACCGCGGCCCGAACGGCTCCGGCTCCGACTCCGGCTCGGGCGAGGCCGCGGCCGGAGCCGTGTCCGCGATGCGGGCCCGGATGCCGTCGACCAGTTCCCCGAGGGTCGTGTGGGCGAACCCGTCGACCGTCTCGTCATCGACCTGAATGCCGTACTCGCGCTCGACGTGGACCGTGAGCTCGACGAACGACAGAGACTCCAGTTCGAGGCCGTCGGCGCCCAGGGGCGTGGCCGGTGAGATCGTCGGCGGCAGGGGCATGTTGAGCATGTCCCGGATCACGCCGAGCACGAAGTCGGTGATGCGGTGGGTGTCTACGGTCGTCACGTCAGTTCCTCGGGTCAGGGATCATCAGGGCATCGGGTAGGGCACGGACCGGGTCCGCCTCGGCCGCGTAGTCCACGCCGTCGACGCCGAAGCCGTGCAGCTGCCGGGTGGTCGCGAGGTACGCCTCCAGGTCGCCCAGCTCCGCCAGGGTCGCCGCGTCGTGGACCTTGTCCCAGCGGCGCCGGATCTCCTCCTGTACATCGCCGCGCATCTCGATGTCGTCCAGCCGGATACGGCCGTCGGCGTCGACGGTGGCGCGCGCCCCCGGGTACAGGTGCTCCAGCAATCTGCGTGCCTGGTCGTCTGTGGTCTCCAGCAGGCCGGCTTCGCGGGTGACGCGGTGCAGCAGCAGGGTGTAGAGCGCCTGCACCGGCATGGCCTGGCTGGCGGGGGTCACCAGGGCGCGCATGACGGCCGCGTGGGCGGCGCCGCCGTGGGCCGCCATGCGGTGGTGCAGGGCGCGGGCCGTGGACTCCAGGTGCTGTTTCGCCTGGCCCAGGGTGCCGTCACGGTAGGTGGGAGCGAGCCAGGAGTTGCCGACGTAGCTGAAGGCCACGGTGCGGGCGCCGGCGCGGAGCGCGCCGTGCTTTTCGAGGACGTCGATCCAGCGTTCCCAGTCCGCGCCGCCCATGACACGGACCGTGTCGTCGATCTCCTGCGGGGTGGCCGCCGGCGTGGTGTGGTGGCGGACGGACCCGGACGAGGCGTCGAACGCCTTCTCCGTGAAGGGCTCGCCGATGGTCTTGATGACCGAACGGTGCACCCGGCCGGTGACCGGGTCGGTCCTGCGCGGCGCCGCGACGCTGTGCACGACCAGGTCGACGCCACCGAGTTCCCGGGCGACGAGCCGGGCGGTGCGCTCCTTCACGTCGTCGGCGAACGCGTCGCCGACGACCAGCCGGCCGTAAAGTCCGGCCGCGGCCAGTTCACGCTGCGTGGCCGCGGCGTTGTACCAGCCGGCGGTGCCGGGCCGGTTGGGGGTACCCGGCCGTTCCAGACAGACGCCGACGGTGGCGGCCCCATGGCCGAAGGCCGCGGCGAGACGGGTCGCCAGGCCGAGTCCGGACGAGGCACCGATGACGAGGACGGCACGGGGTCCGGGCCGGGTGCCGCGCGCCCGGACGGCGTCGATGGTGCGGCGGACGAGGACGCCGCGGCCGTCGGGGTGCGCGGTGGCCCAGGTGGCTCCGCGCCGCACCGGCTCGATGATCACGGGGAACCTCCCGCCGAACCGGCCGCGGACGGGCTGCTCGCCGCCGCGCCCTGCGCGGCGCGCAGCAGTTCCGCGGAACGCAGCAGCTTGCCGTTGGCGGTGCGCGGGAGGGCCGGCACGACCTGGATGCGCCGCGGGATCTTGAAGTTGCTGAGCCGTTCGCGGGCGAAGGCCATCAGTTCGGAGACCGTGAGGCCCTCGGGGGCCCCGACGTGCGCCTCGATGCCGCCCTCCGCGTGAACGACCACGACCTCACGGACGCAGGGGTGCAGCGCCAGTTCGTGCTCGATCTCCATCAGGTCGACCTTGAGCCCGCCGACGGCCACGAGCGAGTCCGAGCGGCCCGCGATCCGCAGGGTGCCGTCGGCCTCGCAGTAGTGGGCGAGGTCCTTGGAGTTGAGCCAGCCGTCTACGTAGCGTTCGGTGCCCTCGTCCTGGAGGTACGGCGACCGGTCGAGCCGCACCCACAGCTCACCGCGCCGGACCCGGGTGTGCACCCCGGGCGCCACCCTGCCGACGACGGGCGGTGCGAACTCCCCGGTGAGGTCGGTGGCGACGATGCCGGTCTCGGTCATCCCGTAGGCCTGCCCGATGCGCAGGCCGTAGCGCTCCTCGAACCTTCGGTGCACGTCCTCACGGAGCCGTTCGCCGCCGCTGACGGCGAGACGGAGCCGGGGCGCCGCCGGCGGGTCGGGCACCCGGCCGAGCAGGTCGTAGTGGAAGGGGACGCCGAAGACCGCGTCGATGTCCTCCTCCGCGAGCGTCGCCGCGAGGGACGGCGGCTGCAGATGGGAGGTGAAGACGAGGGTGGCGCCGACGCTCATGGCGTGGAGCACACCGCCGATGAGACCCAGCGAATGCACGGTGGAGCTGAGCAGCAGCACACGCTCGCCCCGGCGCGGCATCCCGGGGATGCGCGAGAACGCGTCGAGCTCGCTGCGCAGGGACGCGGCCGAGCGCCCGATGACCTTCGGCCGGCCCGTCGAGCCGGAGCTGAACTGCACCAGGCAGTGGTCGGTACGGGCCGGGGTTCCGTCGCGCCGCCACTCGACGTACACCTCGCACTCGTCCTGGAACTGTGTGGCGGTCTCGTCGGTGGTGTGGGCGTAGTACCGCGGCCGGCACAGGTCGAGAACGCGCTGCACCTCGGCGGGCTTGAGCCGGTGGTCGAGGAGCTGGACCTGGGCGCCCAGCGACCACAGGGCCAGGAGCGACCAGATGCCGGTGAGGCTGGGCGGCAGACGCAGGGCCACGGAACTGCCCGGGCCTATACCGTGCGCGGCGAAGATGTCGATGCTCCGCGTCACCTGGCTTCTCAGCTCGGCCCAGGTCACGTCACGGCAGGTGCGGGCCCAGATGTCGTGGTCCGGCCGACTGCCCAGCAACTCGGCTCCCCACCAGGGGATCGTCACGGGCTGGGAAACAGTCACGGGGATACCTCCAACGGCGAGTCGGGGGGACGGACCGGCCGTGCCCGCGCCTGGGCCTCGTGGGCCCGGGCGGCGCGGCGCTCCCTGGATGGGGGGGAGCCGCTTCGGGGCACGGCCGGTCTCGCTGACCGGGCTCCGCGGGGGATCGGAACCCGGTGGTTGACGGCGCGTCACTTCTCGACGCAGTACTCCTTGACCGGCCATCCGACGTGCCGCTTCTCGGTGGACACGTAGCCGAGGAGCTTGTCGCCCTGCTTCAGCTCGGTGACGTTGAGCACCGAGGCGCCGGGGCCCAGCACCCGGACGTGCCAGTCGTCCTGGACGGTGAGGCTGACCTCGGTGCCGTCCTCGGCGACCGCCTTGATGGTCAGCAGGGGGCGGGACTCCAGCTTGATCCGGCCCACCACGACGCGGCGGGTGCGGCCGTCGGCGCCCACGGCCAGGATCGGCGAGCCGGCCTTCAGCTCGCTGAGGTAGTTGGTCCGGTTGTCCAGGCCCAGGGTGTAGGAGTGCAGGGCACCGGCGTTGACGCGGAACGGGCGGGTCGGCATGTAGGGCAGCGGGTGCGTCTCGCTGACGCACAGGACGAAGCCGTGGGCGTACGAGCCGACCAGGATGCCCTCGTCCTCCGCGAAGTGGGTCGAGGTGTCGACGCAGACCCGGTCGCCGAGACCGTTGTGCTCGATGGACTCCACCGTGAGCGTGGTGAGGTCCAGGTCCGGGGTCTGCACGCGCAGCAGCTCGGCGAAGCCGAAGACCTCGTTGGCGTCCTGCGGCGCGAACATGACGCCCTCGGAGCCCTTCTCCAGCACATCGAGGATGATGCCGGCCTCTTCGAGGTCGTTCGCCTGGCAGATGAGCTGGCCGGGCGTCTTGTCCGCGGCGGCGATCACGATCTCCAGCGGGATCTTGGTCGGGTCCTGGAACTGCACCACCGTGTACGGCAGTTCCCGCGCCGCGGAGCAGGCGAGCTTGAGCGTGGGGTCGTCGACGACGTCCACGAACGCCGCCGGCTCATGGCCGGTACCGGCGACGTCGAGCCGCAGCCGGTCGAGGTCGTCCGAGTGCGTGAGCCGGGTGAGGAGTACGTCCGGCGTGGCCGGGGCGTCCTCGGCGGGAGCCGCCACGGCCGACGGGAAGATCTGCTGCGACGGCAGCAGGACGCGCTTGACGGTGGGGGGCAGCGCGGCCAGGCGGCCGGGCTCGTCGGCGACGATGCCCTCGATCTTCGCGTGGATCGCGGCCTCGACGACCGCGTCGTAGTGCTCGGCGGGGACGCCGCGGAGGTCAATCCATCCAAACTTCACCGGGAACCTGCCAATGCGTGAGAGGGAGAGGAGACGGGAAAAGAGGAGATTTCGGTCAGGACCCGGTTCGGGTCGCCGGCCGGGCAGTGCACGACGGCCGCCAGTTCCTGGACCGCCCTGCGGGGGTCGGTGTGCTGGAAGACGCGGCGTCCGACAGCGAGGCCGCTGCAACCGGCCTCCAGCGCGGCACGGGCGTAGTCCGTCAGTTCGCCGCTGCCCGGAGGGCCTCCGGCGACGAGGACCGGGATCGGGCTGCTGGCCACCACGTCGGCCATCGCGCCGAAGGGGGCCGACCAGGTCGTCTTCACCAGGTCCGCGCCCAGGTCGGCGGCGATGTTGACGACATGGGCCAGGGTCGTGGGGTCATGCGGATCCGAGATCCGCGGACCCCGCGGGTACACCATGGCCAACAGGGGCATGCCCCAGCGCTCGCAGGCGCTCGCCACGGTGCCGAGATCGGCCAGTTGCTCGGCCTCGGTGTCCGATCCCACGTTCACATGGACGCTGACGGCGTCGGCACCGAGCCGGATCGCGTCCTCCACGGAGCCGACGAGCACCTTCGCATCGGCGTCCCGGGCGTGTGGCGTGCTGCCGCTGAGATGGACCACGAGAGCGCTGCCCCGCAGCGACCGCGGGTCGATACCCCGTGCCCGTCCCTTGTGTACGACGACGGCGTCCGCGCCGCCGGCCACCACTTCGTGGACCAGTTGCTGAAAGCGCTGTTCGTCGGCGATCGGACCGTCCGCCAGCGAATGGTCCAGCGGAACGAAGAGATAACGCCCGTCCTGCGGACCGAGCCTGCTCAATCTCAGATTTTTTCCGGGGGACCAGCGTGACATTCAGAACCTCATTTCCTCGACGACGCCACAACGATCACCCGTCGCGCCGGCGGCGCCAAGGCCCGAATACCCTGCCCGACCCGGGCACCGGAATTCCGTTGGGCGGGTGCACCGTTCGAGGGGGCCAGGGTGCGCCATTCGGTCAGGGCGGCCGGGTCTGTCGGCCCGTGCCGGTCGCCCGGAAGGATCCGATGCGCGATTCCACGCGCACCCTCCGCCGATTCAGCGGGAATTCCCGTTCCTGTCAGCCCAAGGAGAAGACGAATGTCGGACCATCCACCGAGCTCGACGGCATGTGTGGTGGGGGCGGGCCCCGCCGGACTGCTGCTCGCCCTGCTCCTCGGCCGTGCCGGCCATCGCGTCACCGTGCTGGAGCGCAGCCCTCGGATCGACCTGACCCGGCAGGCGGGCGCGCCGGTGCTGCAGCCCGTCACCCTGCGCGTCCTGGAGCGCGCCGGTCTCCTGGACGAGGTCCGGGCAGGCGCCGGCGAGATCAGCAGCGGCGAGGTCAGCGTGCGGGGGCGGCAGGTCGCCCGGTACGCCTACAGCGACCTGCCCGACGTGCCCCTGCCCTACGCGCTCACCGTGCCGGTCACCGCTCTGCGGGGTGCGCTGCTGGCGGCCATCGGCGAACTGCCCGGCGTGGAGCTGCGGCTGGGCGCCGAAGTGACGGAGCTGAGGGGCGGTGAAGGCACGCGGCGCGAGCTGGTCTTCCGGGACGCCGCGGGCACGCATCTGCTGCGGCCGGACTTCGTCGTCGGCTCCGACGGCAAGTTCTCCACCGTGCGCGACCTCGCCGAGATCCCCACCCACGTCTTCCCGTACGACAAGGGATACCTGGACTTCCTGGTGCCCGCCCCGCCCGGCTGGGGCGCCCGCATCACCATGCACTTCACGGACGACGCCTACGTGCTGTCCATGCCGTACCCCGGGGACCGGCTCATCGTCGTGTGGATCACCCGGGAGCAGCAGGTCGACGCCGCCCTCGCGGCCCCGTTCGCCGAGCTGGCCGGGAGGCTCGGCGAGGCGGCTCCCGAGCTGGCGGCCGTCTTCGCGCCGCAGGTGGCCGCACGTGGCTGGGACGAGGTGCCGCACCGCCAGGTCCAGCACCACATGGTGCGCCCCGACCGCTGGCTGGACGGCAACGTCCTGCTCATCGGAGACAGCGCGCACGCGATGCACGCGTTCGGCGGGCAGGGGCTCAACACCTCGCTGCAGGACGCGGCGTGGGCGGCCGAGGGCATCGTCCGGGCGGCGGCGGACGGCGGTTCGACGCGGTTCCTGGAGGAGGTGCTGCGCCTGCGCGTGCCCTTCGTCGAGGGCTTTCAGGAGATGCAGCGCACCACGCTCGCCCCGCTCCCCGGTGAACAGGCCACGGAGCACGGTGACGCGCTGCCGGACTTCCTGCCCATGGTGCTGGGACAGCCCGAGCTGCGTCCGCTGTGGGCCGGCGTCCCGGAAGGGGTGCTGGGGTGACCTCGCCGCTCACGGCTCCGTCGGGGACGTCCCACCGCACCTTCGGCGCGGGGCTGCCGACTGACGCGTATCTGCGACGGCTCGGCCACGACCAGCCGCTGGAACCGTCCGTCGACTGCCTGAGATCGCTGGTGCGGGCCCATCTGAGGGCCGTGCCGTACGAGATGCTCGACGCCCTGGACGGACGGCGGCCCGCGCTGGACCTTCCCGGTGTCTTCGACAAGGTGGTACTCCGCCAGGAGGGCGGGACGTGCCTGGAGACCACCCCGCTGCTGGGCCGCTTTCTGCGCGACGCCGGGTTCGGGGTGCGGCTGGTGGCGGCTCAGGCCTGGCGCGTCAACGGCCAGTGGGCTCCGCGCTGGGACCACCTGCTGCTCCTGGTGGAGGCGGAGGGGGCGGAGTGGGTCGTCGACGTCAGCTTCCTGATGCTCACGATCCTGGAACCGCTGCGCGCCGACGGCGGCGAGCACACCCAGTCCGGCTGGACGTACCGGGTGGGCACCGCCGACGGGCACCGCGTCGTGGTCCGCCGCACGCCCGACGGCGACTGGGTCCCGGTCTACCGCTTCACCTCCCGGCCACTGGAGCTCGCCGACTACGAGTGGATCGTCGGCTACCACATGGAGGCCGCCGATTCCCCCCTCACGGGCAGCCTGCTGTGCTCCAGGGCGGTGCCGGACGGCAAGCTGATCTTGATGCGGGAGAACTTCGTCCGCGCCGAACACGGCCGGGAACACATCGAATATCTCGCCACCACAGCGGAGGCCGAAAAGGCCATTTCCGAGGTGTTCCACGGCCACGAAGAGCAGCTTGTGGAAAGGGCTGTGCGGTTGTGGGAAAGCACCCGAAAGAACCGCCGTGCCCCCCTTCCCGGAATCGGCTGAGCCATTCCCGCTGTGGGGTTCCACATGAACGGGCTCGCTGGAAAACGGACAGGAACTGCATGATGCGAACTGCCGACCAACGGCAAGAGAAATTCCACGGCGTGGGAATCCGCGCCGTGGGCGCCTACCTTCCCGAGAAAGTCCTCAGCAACGTCGACCTGGAAGAGATTCTCATCACCCGGGACGACTGGATACGGGAGAACATCGGCGTCGAGACCCGTCGCGTGGCGGCCGACGACGAGTGGACCTCCGATCTCGGCGCCCGGGCCCTGCGGGACGCCTGTGACCGTGCCGGGATCACGCCCGCCGACGTGGACCTGGTGATCTGCGGAACGTACACCCCCGACAACATGGCGCCGCCCACGGCGATGCTCGTCATCGACAAGGCCGGCGCGACCGGCGCGACCGGCTTCGACGTCAACAGCGGTGCCTGCCCCGGCAGTGTGTTCGCGCTGGACGTGGGCGCCAAATACGTCGCCTCGGGCGCCTACCGCAGGGTCGCGGTGGTGATGGCCGACGTCAGCACCAAGACACTGGACTGGAAGGACGTCGGCCCCGCCGTCATCTTCGGCGACGGCGCGGCGTGCTACCTGCTGGAGCCGTGCGCCCCGGGCGCCGGGATCGGCCCCACGTCGCTGCGCAGTGACCCGACGCGGTACCGGGCGGTGTGGGTGGCGAGGGAGGAACGCCGCGCCCGGGACGGCCGGCCCCGGCAGAGCGCGTTCGGTGACAACTTCGCCCAGCTGTCCGGCCCCGCGGTGCGGGAGTTCGCCGTGGGCGAGGTGCCCGGCTTCATCGAGGAGTTGCTGGCCGACAACGGGCTCACCCCGTCCGACGTGGATCTCTTCGCCCTGCACCAGGCCAATCTGTACATCGTCCACGGCATCGTGGAGGCGTTGGGGGTGCCCCAGGACCGGACGGTGACGAACGTCCAGAAGTACGGCAACACCTCGGGCGCCAGCGTCCCTCTGGTGCTGCGCGACGCGCTCGACAACGGCAGGCTCTCCCCCGGGGATCTCGTCGTGCTGGCCGCCTTCGGGTCCGGGGTGAGCATGGGTGCCACCCTGGTGCGCTGGTGCGGCGAGGACGACTTCGGCGCACCGGACCGGTCCTCCGCGGAGTTCGCCGGGGCGGTGGGGACGGCATGACGGGCCCCGGCATCCCCCTGGCGGCCGAGGGGAGCGGCGTCGGCATCGTCCGGCGGTCACACGGAACGCCCGCGGGCATCCTCGGAGTCGGCACCTATGTACCGTCGCGGCTGGTCAGCAACGCCATGCTGTGCGAGCGGATCGACAGCTCCGACGAGTGGATCCGCAGCCGCTCCGGCATCCGGACCCGCTACTGGGCCACGGAGGAGGAGACCGTCGAGGAGATGGCGGTCTCCGCGGCGGCCCAGGCCGTGGCGAACGCGGGGCTGACGCCCGAGCAGATCGACTGCGTGATCGTGTCCACCGTCTCCCACCTGCGGCAGTTTCCTTCGCTCGCCGTCGCCGTGGCGCACCGCCTCGGCACCCTGGCGCCCGGGGCGTTCGACATCACCGCCGGATGTGCCGGTTTCTGCTACGGGCTTTCGCTCGCCGCCGACCTCGTCGGCGCGGGCAGTGCCCGGCACGTTCTCGTGATCGGTGTCGAACGGCTCTCGGAGCAGCTCGATCCGGAGGACCGGACGACTGCCTTCCTCTTCAGCGACGGGGCGGGCGCGTTCGTGGTGGGCCCGTCCGACGAACCGGGCATCGGACCCGTCGTATGGGGATCCGACGGGTCCCACAAGGACACGATCCGGCAGAGCACCTCATGGGCGTCACTGCGCGAGGCGAGGGACGCACCCTGGCCGGTGATCGCCATGGAGGGACGCGAAGTCTTCAAGTGGGCCGCGTACGAGATGGGCCCGGTGGCCCAGCGGGCGCTGGAGCAGGCGGGCGTGGGCGTCCAGGACCTCGCTGCCTTCGTCCCTCATCAGGCCAACCTCCGCATCACCGAGGAACTGGTGAAGGGCCTGGCGCTACCGGAACACGTCGCGGTGGCCCGCACCATCGTCGACTACGGAAACTCCTCGGCGGCGTCCATCCCCACCGCCGTACACCGCATGCTCGCCGACGGTGACGCGGAGCCGGGCGGTCTCGCCCTGCTGCTCGCCTTCGGCACCGGTCTCGTCTACGCCGGGCAGGTCGTCCGGCTTCCCCCGGCCCCACCCGAGCCACCCCGGCCGGCCGTCCCCGCGTCGCGGTCGGCCGAACCGGCATCACACACACCGTTCGACAACCAAGGAGCAGCAGTATGAACAGGGACGACGTCTTCCGCACCCTCACGGAGATCCTCGACGAGGTCGCCGAGGTACCGGCCGAAAGGGTCACCCCCGACGCCTCGTTCACCGACGACCTGGAGCTGGACTCGCTGGCCGTGGTCTCGGTGTTCGTCCTGGTCCAGCGCAGGTTCGGGCTGGACGTGCCCAACGAGGACGCCGACGCCCTGACGACGGTGCGCGCGGCGGTCGACTACCTGGAGAGCCGCGTCACCGCGGCCGTGTGACCAAGGACCCCCACGGGCCGGCCCACCGCACAGCGTCGTGCGCGGGTCGGCCCGTCCGTTCCCCGGTTCATCCGCCGGCCTGTACCGGAACTCTTGAGGAGCCGAAGCATCATGGCGAACCGTCAGCAGCCCAGTTCCATGCCGATCCACAAGTACGGCCGCTACGAGCAGGTCGACATCCCGGACCGCACCTGGCCCCAGAACCGCGTCACCACCGCCCCCCGCTGGCTCTCCACCGACCTGCGTGACGGCAACCAGGCGCTGATCGACCCGATGTCGCCCGAGCGCAAGCGCCGGATGTTCGACCTGCTGGTCAAGATGGGCTACAAGGAGATCGAGGTCGGCTTCCCCGCGTCGGGGCAGACGGACTTCGACTTCGTACGCTCCATCATCGAGGAGCCCGGGGCGATCCCCGACGATGTCACCATCTCCGTGCTGACCCAGGCCCGCGAGGACCTGATCGAGCGCACGGTGGAGTCGCTGAAGGGCGCCAGGCGGGCGACGGTGCATCTGTACAACGCCACCGCCCCCGTCTTCCGCCGGGTCGTCTTCCGCGGCTCCAGGGACGACATCAAGCAGATCGCCGTCGACGGCACCCGTCTGGTGATGGAGTACGCCGAGAAGCTGCTGGGTCCGGAGACGGAGTTCGGCTACCAGTACTCGCCGGAGATCTTCACGGACACCGAGCTGGACTTCGCGCTGGAGGTCTGCGAGGCGGTGATGGACGTCTATCAGCCCGGTCCGGGCCGCGAGATCATCCTCAATCTGCCGGCCACGGTGGAGCGTTCGACGCCGTCCACGCACGCGGACCGCTTCGAGTGGATGGGCCGTAACCTGTCGCGGCGTGAGCATGTCTGTCTGTCGGTCCATCCGCACAACGACCGCGGTACGGCGGTGGCGGCGGCGGAGCTGGCGCTGATGGCGGGTGCCGACCGTATCGAGGGCTGTCTGTTCGGGCAGGGTGAGCGCACCGGCAACGTCGACCTGGTCACGCTGGGGATGAACCTGTTCTCGCAGGGCGTCGACCCGCAGATCGACTTCTCCGACATCGACGAGATCCGCCGGGTGTGGGAGTACTGCAACCAGATGGAGGTCCACCCGCGCCATCCGTACGTGGGCGACCTGGTCTACACGTCCTTCTCCGGCTCCCACCAGGACGCCATCAAGAAGGGCTTCGACGCGATGGAGGCCGACGCGGCCGCCAGGGGCGTCACGGTCGACGACATCGAGTGGGCGGTGCCGTACCTGCCGATCGACCCCAAGGACGTCGGCCGCTCCTACGAGGCGGTCATCCGCGTCAACTCGCAGTCCGGGAAGGGCGGTATCGCCTACGTCCTGAAGAACGACCACAAGCTGGACCTGCCGCGCCGGATGCAGATCGAGTTCTCGAAGCTGATCCAGGCCAAGACGGATGCCGAGGGCGGCGAGGTCACCGGCGGTGACATCTGGGCGGTCTTCCAGGACGAGTACCTGCCGAACCCGGAGAACCCCTGGGGCCGTATCCGGTTCAAGAGCGGTCGGACCACGTCCGGGACCGATGGTGTGGACGTCCTCACCGTGCAGGCCACCGTCGACGGCACGGAGACGACCTTGACCGGCTCGGGCAACGGTCCGATCTCGGCCTTCTTCGACGCCCTGCAGTCCATCGGCATCAACGCCCACCTACTGGACTACCAGGAGCACACGATGAGCGAGGGCGCCTCCGCGCAGGCCGCCTCCTACATCGAGTGCGCGATCGACGGCAAGGTCCTGTGGGGCATCGGAATCGATGAGGACGCCGTCCGGGCGTCCTTCGGGGCGGTCGTGTCGGCCGTCAACCGGGCTTGCCGTCGTGACGCTGTCGGCTATGTGCGGGAGGCCCCACGCAACAGTGCCCAGACTTCCCTGGCCGCCTGAGCCGCCGACGGCCTGTCGGGCATCGACACCCAGTGGGTGAACACGCCGACGAAGGCCCCTGCCAGGTAGTGCGCGCGCAGTTCGAGTGACGGGTCGGCCGCCGGGAGATCGGCGTCCGACCCGCTCAACTGCACGGCCACCTCGTGCGCCAGCAGTTCACGGAGCCGGTTGATGAAGCGGGCGGCACCGCTCGGGCCCAGCATCCGCTGGTAGAGCGTGTCGTTCGCCTCCACGTGGCGGAAGAGGGCCACCAGTTCTTTCGGGGCACGCCCCGCTGCCCTGGTCAGCGGGCACTGTGCCGCCGCACGCGCCAGACGGCCCACTTCCTCCTCCATCGCGTCGAGGAGGAGGGCGTCACGATCGCGGTAGTGCAGGTAGACCGTCGCGCGGTTCACCGTCGCCCGCTCGGCGATGTCGGCGATGGTCAGTGCTTCCACGTCGCGTTCCGCGGCGAGTTCCAGCGCCGCGGAACGCAGAAGGGCACGGGTGCGCCGGACGCGGGGGTCCATGCGCTCGGCGGTCGCGGTCGGCTTGTTCGGCATGGAACCAGCATAGGTGATGCACGACAGATGCTGAATAAGCAACGTGAGTCGTGTATCGCTTGCTGTCGCTGGATGGTCAGGGCGGCCGGCCCGTCACGTCCAGGTGATCAGCCGCTTGGGCTGTTCCAGGATCGCGGCGACGTCGGCCAGGACCTTGGAGCCCAGCTCGCCGTCCACCAGGCGGTGGTCGAAGCTGAGGGCCAGGGTGGTGACCTGGCGGGGCTTGACCTTGCCCTTGTGGACCCACGGCTGGAGCTTGATCGCGCCGACCGCGAGGATCGCGGACTCGCCGGGGTTGAGGATCGGGGTGCCGGTGTCGACGCCGAAGACGCCGACGTTGGTGATGGTGACCGTGCCGCCCTGCATCGTGGCCGGGGTGGTCTTGCCCTCCCGTGCCGTGGACACCAGCTCACCGAGCGCCTCGGCCAGTTGCGGGAGCGTCTTGGTGTGGGCGTCCTTGATGTTCGGGACGATCAGACCGCGCGGGGTCGCCGCCGCGATGCCCAGGTTGACGTAGTGCTTGTGCACGATCTCCTGGTTCGCCTCGTCCCAGGACGCGTTGACGTCCGGGTTGCGCTTGATCGCGACCAGCAGGGCCTTGGAGATCAGCAGCAGGGGATTCACGCGCAGGCCCGCGAACTCCCTGTCCTCCTTGAGCTCCTCGACCAGCTTCATCGTGCGCGTCACGTCGATGGTGATGAACTCGGTGACGTGCGGCGCGGTGAACGCCGAGCCGACCATCGCCGCCGCCGTCGCCTTGCGGACGCCCTTGACCGGGACACGGGTCTCACGGACCGCGTCGTACGTGACCACCGGCGCGGGGGCGGGCTGCGGTACCGGCTCCGCTGCCGGGGCCTGGGGGGCTACCGCCGCGCGGACGTCCTCGCGCGTGATGATGCCGCCGGGGCCGGTCCGGGTCACGGTGGCCAAGTCGACGCCCAGGTCCTTGGCCAGCTTGCGCACCGGCGGCTTCGCCAGCGGACGGGGCTCGCCTGTGAGCACAGTGCCGGACCACGAGGCCGGTGCGGCGCGGCCCTTGCGCGGGCGGCGCTCGGTGGCGGACGGGGTTACGCCGTAGCCGACCAGCACCGGCTCGCGGTCGGCCGGTTCCGCGATGACCGCTGTGTCCGCCGGCGCTGTGCGCACCGTGATGATCGGCACGCCCACAGCGACAACTTCCCCTTCACCGGAGTGGAGTTCGTCGACCACCCCGTCGTACGGGATGGGCAGTTCCACGGCCGCCTTGGCCGTCTCGACCTCGCACACCACCTGGCCGTCGGTGACCGTGTCGCCCGGCTGGACGTACCACTTGAGGATCTCCGCCTCAGTCAACCCCTCGCCGGGATCGGGCATCTTGAACTCGCGTATCACAGGTCTTCTCCCTCAGTACGCCAGGGCACGGTCGACGGCGTCGAGCACCCGGTCCAGGCCCGGCAGGTACTCCTCCTCCAGGCGCGCCGGCGGATACGGGGCGTGATAACCGCCGACCCGCAGCACCGGGGCCTCCAGGTGGTAGAAGCAGCGCTCCGTGATCCGGGCGGCGATCTCCGCACCCGAGCCGAAGAACACCGGCGCCTCGTGGACCACGACCAGGCGGCGGGTCTTCTCGACGGAGGCCTGGATGGAGTCGAAGTCGAGCGGGGAGACCGAGCGCAGGTCCAGGACCTCCAGGGACTTGCCCTCCTCGGCGGCCGCGTCGGCGACCTCCTGGCACAGCTTCACCATCGGGCCGTAGGCGGCCAGGGTGAGGTCCGTGCCCTCGCGCACGACCCGCGCCTTGTGCAGCGGGCCCGGGATCGCCTCGGTGTTGACCTCGCCCTTGTCCCAGTAACGCCGCTTCGGCTCGAAGAAGATCACCGGGTCGTCGCTCTGCACGGCCTGCTGCATCATCCAGTACGCGTCCGACGGGTTGGAGGGGCTGACGATCTTCAGACCCGCCACGTGCGCGAAGAGCGCCTCCGGGGACTCGGAGTGGTGCTCCACCGCGCCGATGCCGCCGCCGTAGGGGATGCGGACGACGACCGGGAGTTTGACCTTGCCCAGCGAGCGGGCGTGCATCTTCGCCAGCTGCGTGACGATCTGGTCGTAGGCCGGGAAGACGAAGCCGTCGAACTGGATCTCCACGACCGGGCGGTAGCCGCGCAGGGCGAGGCCGATCGCCGTACCGACGATGCCGGACTCCGCGAGCGGGGTGTCGATGACACGGCTCTCGCCGAAGTCCTTCTGCAAACCGTCCGTCACCCGGAAGACGCCGCCGAGCTTGCCGACGTCCTCGCCCATGACGAGGACCTTGGGGTCCGTGTCCAGGGCGCGGCGCAGCGACTCGTTGATCGCCTTGGCCAGAGCCATCTTTTCCGCTGCCATCTCAGTGACCCCCCTCTACGTCCGCGAACGACGCCTGGTAGGCGGCGAACTGGGCACGCTCCTCGTCGACGAGCGCATGCCCGTCCGCGTACACGTTCTCGAAGATGGCGAAGTGGTCCGGGTCCGGCATGGCACGCACCGCCTCGCGCACTCGTTTGCCCAACGCCTCGCTCTCGGCCTCCAGTTCCGCGAAAAATCCCTCGTCCGCGTGGTTTGAAGCCTCCAGGTAACGGCGAAGGCGCAGGATCGGGTCCTTCGCCTCCCAGGCCAGGCGCTCCTCGTCACCGCGGTAGCGGGTGGGGTCGTCGGACGTGGTGTGGGCGCCCATGCGGTACGTGTACGCCTCGACCAGCGTCGGACCCTCGCCGCCGCGGGCACGCTCCAGCGCCCACTTCGTCACGGCCAGACAGGCCAGCACGTCGTTGCCGTCGACACGGACGCCGGGGAAGCCGAAACCCTGCGCCCGCTGATAGAGCGGCACCCGGGTCTGCTTCTCCGTCGGCTCCGAGATCGCCCACTGGTTGTTCTGACAGAAGAACACCACCGGCGCGTCGTGAACGGCGGCGAACGTAAACGCCTCGGCGACATCGCCCTGGCTGGTCGCGCCGTCACCGAAGTAGGCGGCGACCGCCGAGTCCGCGCCGTCCTTGGCCACCCCCATCGCGTAGCCGGTGGCGTGCAGCGTCTGGGAGCCGATGACGATGGTGTAGAGGTGGAAGTTGTTGCTGCTCGGGTCCCAGCCGCCGTGGTCCACGCCCCGGAACTGGGCCATCAGCGCGGCCGGTTCGACGCCGCGGCACCAGGCGACGCCGTGCTCGCGGTACGTGGTGAAGACGTAGTCGTCGTCTCGCAGGGCGCGGCCGGAGCCGATCTGGGCGGCCTCCTGGCCGAGCAGCGACGGCCACAGGCCCAGCTCGCCCTGGCGCTGCAGGGAGGTGGCCTCGGCGTCGAAACGCCGGGTGAGCACCATGTCGCGGTAGAGGCCGCGCAGGTCAGCGGCGGTCACATCGGCCGTGAAGCCGTCGTACTCCGCGTTCCTGATCCGCTCACCCCGCGGGGTGAGCAGTTGTACGGCCCGCGGTTCGCTCCCGGGGCACGCCGGCGCTGTCATCTCGTTGGCTCCTTCGGCTGTCGATCGCCACTCGCGCGCTGTGCGCTCCCGGTGGCCGGCGCGTCCGTCCGCGCAGTCGGTCGTGAAGGGCCCGGCCGGCGTGTCGCTCGTGGCGATCCGCAGGGGAGCCGGCCGGGCCTGTCGGGCACGGGATCGCCGCCCTGCCATGCCTACCAAGGCGGCCCGCCGGTGCGGGAGGCCTGGATGGCCCGCCCGAGCGGGCCGGTCACCCGGTCACCGCCCGGGGGCATCGGGGGCGTCGATGTGCCAGCCCGGACGGCGTTGCCCGGGGGCCCGAGCACCCGTGACAGTGGGCACTTCGAGCCGGTACGCCGATCAAGGGAGTGTCCTGGTGGACGTAGCGGACCGGCACCGACGACAGCGACGGAGAAGCGATGCTCATCGCCGAGAGACTGGCCGGTCCGCTGCCCGCCTACCGGGTCCGCGTCGAGCGGGACGCCGTCCGGCGTTTCGCCGACGCCATCGGCGCGACGGACGACGTGCACCACGACAGTGCGGCGGCGAGGGCCGCCGGCCACCGCGACATCCTGGCGCCGCCCACGTACCTGTTCGGCGTCGATCTCGAACGGGGAGACGTACTGCGCCGGCTGGCCGATGCGGGCGCCGATCCGGCGTCCTGCCTCCACGTCTCACAGGAGTTCGGTTACGACTCGTCCGTCTGTGCCGGTGACACGCTGCTGCTGTCGCCGTCCTTCGCCGTGCCCTCGCTGCCCGGCCGAGGCCCCAGGGAGTTCGTGGCCCGGGAAACGGTGGTCCGTCGTCCCGACGGCGGTCGGGTGGCGTGGCTGCGCCAGGTCGTGGCGGTACAGGCGCGGGCGACGACCGGGAGCGCGGCATGACGGCGACGGACGCCTTCGCCACGTGTCCCGGTGCGGAACTGCCCGCGCTGCGGCTGCCCGCGGTCACCCCTGAGCTGGCGGCCGCGTTCGCCGTTGCGTCCGGAGACACCAACCCGATCCATCTGGACCCCGAAGCGGCGCGCGCCGCGGGGCTGCCCGGTGTGATCGCCCACGGCATGCTGACGATGGCGCTGCTGGGCCGACTGGTGACGTCATGGGCGTCCCAGGACCGGCTGCGTGCGCTGCGGACCTCTTTCGTGGCACCGGTGCCGGGCGGTGACGCGATCACCTGCACCGGGACGGTGACCGACGTGACGCGGACCGGGGACGGGGACTTCCGGGCGGTGGTCCGGCTCGTCGCCCGCCGTTCGGATGGCAGGACGGTGGCGCGCGGTGTGGCGGAAGTGGCCGTCGACCCCGTTCCCGGGGAGGAGTTGCCCGATGCGGTCGCCTGATGTCCGCCGCTACCTCGACCGCCTGCGGATCGATCACACCGGTCGCCCCAGCGTGGAGGGGCTCAGGGCGCTGCACGCCGCGCACGTGGAGCGCGTGCCGTACGAGACGCTCGACTTCCAGTTGGGCCGTCGTACGTCCATGGCTCCGGAGTACTCGGTGGAACGTGTCCTGACGGGCCGCGGCGGTTACTGCTTCCACCTCAACGGAGCCTTCGCGCAACTGCTGACGGCGCTCGGCTACGAGGTGACGTGGCACCGCGGCGGAATCCAGGTGGACCGGGGCACGCCCGCACCGGGCGCGAACGGCAACCATCTGACCCTCACCGTGTCGGTGGGGGGTGAGACCTGGCTCGCCGACGTCGGTATGGGGGACGCCCTGCATGAGCCGTTGCCGTTGCGGGCGGGTGTGTACGAGCAGGGTCCGTTCCGGTACCGGCTCGGGCGGTCGGCGACGGAACCGGGCGGGTGGCGCCTCGACCACCACGCGCACGGCAAGTTCGCGGGCATGGACTTCTCGACCGCGTCGGCCGCCGCGCCCGACTTCCAGGCCATGCACCGGGTGATGTCCATGTCGCCGGCCTCGGTGTTCGTGCGGATCGCCTCGGTGTACCGGCGGGACGCGGACGGTGTCGACGGCCTGTGCGGGTGTGTGCTGAGCCGCGTCGACCGCTCCGGCAGCCGAACGGTGCGCGAACTGACCTCGGCCGACGAGTGGTGGGACACCGTGGCGGGGGTGTTCGGGCTGACCCTGGACGATCTGAACGCGGAGGACCGCGCGCGCCTGTGGGACTGGCTGGTCCGCTCGCACGCGATCAGGCTCCGCCTCAGGGCGGAGCGGGAACAGTCCCCGGCCGGTGCCGCGTGACGGCCGGGGGGACCGTCGGGGGTAAGACGGATCCGTACGGCCCTGACTCCGGACGGGACGACTCCGGACGGGTCGCTGCCGACTGGGCCGAGGCCGGACGGGTCTACGACGTGCTCGGAACACCGGTCCCGGTCTGGCGGGGCCGGCTGGCCGACGAGCCGGGCGAGGAGGACCTGCGCCTGTTGTCCGCGCAGGAGTCCGTCCGCTACCGGTCGTTCCACGCCCCCGTCCTGGCCGCACGCTACGCGGGGGCGCATGCCGCGCTGCGCCGTGCTCTGGCGTCCGTGCTGCACACGGATCCCGCCGCGATCGAGTTCGGCCGTGAACCGTGCCCGGTCTGCGGTGAGCGGAAGCACGGCCGCCCGGTGATCACGTTCCCGGTCACCGGCGTGCAGTTCAGCCTGTCCCATTCGGGCCCCGACTGGCTG
This sequence comes from Streptomyces sp. NPDC028907, assembly GCF_055564995.1. Lineage (NCBI taxonomy): Bacteria > Bacillati > Actinomycetota > Actinomycetes > Kitasatosporales > Streptomycetaceae > Streptomyces > Streptomyces sp. NPDC028907. The sequence goes on along the minus strand of NZ_JBVHVE010000003.1, from coordinate 446,835 downwards.
TGCGCGGTGGCCGACGGCACCGCGGTCGGAGCAGACGTCGAGCGCCTGCGTCGCCAGGTGCCGCCGGGACTGCACGAGGCGGTGCTCAGCCCTGCCGAGCGGTCCTATCTGACGAGCCGTCCCCCTGAGACGTGGCCGGCCGAGTTCGCCCGGTGCTGGACCCGCAAGGAGGCGGTCGTGAAGGGCAGCGGCGTCGGGGTGGCGACCGATCTGCGCCGCGTGGAGGTACGCCCGGACCGCGCGACAGCACTGGTCGGCCACCGGGGTGCCGAGGGCGGGCCGGACACCTGGGCGGTGCGGGACCTGCCCGCGGGGCCCGGCCACCGTGCGGCGGTCGCCGTGGCCGTCGTACGGCGTTGAGACGCGTTGGCCGGAGCGCGCTGCCCCGGCCGGCGGCGGGCACCGGTCAAGCGGGCTCCGGTGCGAGTATGCCCTCCTGCATCGCCCTGACCACCGCCATCGTGCGGTTGGGGCAGTTCAGCTTGGCCAGGATGTTGCTCACCAGCCGCTTCACACCGTGCTCGGAGATCACCAGACGGCGCGCCACCTGCTTGTTGCTCAGCCCTTCGGCCAGCAGCTGAAGGACCTCGAGCTCCCGGGGCGTCAGAGTGGTGCCGCGGAAGTCCTGGTCCATGGAGCGCCTCTGTCCCGCCCTGCCGAGCAGTGTCCGGGCCAGGGTGGAGGAGACGAACAGCCTGCCTTCCAGTACGTCGGTCACCGCGGCGGACAGGGTCTGTGTGTTGAGGTCCTGCTGGTCCACGAAACCCTGCCCGTGGATCTTCGCGGCGCGCTCGATGTCCTGGTCGTCGCCGCCGTCGACGAGGACCAGCAGGCGCGTCCCGAGGCTCCGCAGCTTCTCGGCGTACTCCGGCCACTGCTCACCGGCCTCCTTCGCGGCGAGGAGGACGAGATCCGGAGCGTCGGGAAGCCGGGCGACGACGTCCTCACCGGTGGCGAAACAGCGGACCGAACTCCCGTCGGCCACGGTTCGGATCATGGCCTCGATGCCATAGCGCTGGACGACGTCCTGCAGCACCACGGCGATATGGCGAGCGGTCGGATACTCGGCGTTCATGTCTCTCCCCCTGGTACCTGGATGCGTGGGCCCAGATGTGTCTCGACCTGGTGGGACGGCGTTTTGAGCCGGAAGGGGACACGGGCATCCAGTTTCCGTGTCCCCCCCAGAATAAAAAACGAACGATTGGTTTTCAATGACCGGTCGCACAGTGAGACGACCGCCATACATGCGGTGGCCGCCGGACCCGGGTCCGGCGGCCACCGAGGCGTCAGCGTGATCAGTGCGCCTGAGGAGCGGCTTCGCGTTCGGCCGGCGCGGTGCCGGCGGTGGCGCCCTGCTCCCCGGCCGCGCCCCGGCCCGCCGTGGCGATCAGAAGGACGACCAGTGCCGTCTCCACCACCGCCAGTGCGGGGAGCGCCCCGGGGCCGGACAGGGCGAGCAGCAGGCCGCCCAGTACACCGCCCAGTGACGTGCCGAGGTACATGACGCTGGCGTTGAGCGCCATCACCTCGTTGCCGGACGCACCGGCGCGGCTGAGCAGCCAGACGGCGAGCGGCGGGTTGAGCATGCCGATCGCGAAGGCCATGACCATGACCAGCAGGACCAGCAGCCAGAAGGGGGTCTCGCCCCACAGGACCGAGCCGGACAGGCCGACCATCGCGGTCACCAGCGTCCCGGCGCCGATGAGGACGGTGCGCAGCGGGCCCAGCTTGTCGCTTGCCGTGCCGCCGATCTGGGTCGCGACGAGACCGGCGAAGCCGGCCGCGACGAACAGCCCCGCGATGCCGTTGGTGCCGACGTCGCCCGCCGCCGAGGTGATGGGGGCGATGTACGTCATCATCATCATGCTGCCCGCGGACAGCAGCATCATCGCGCTGAGCCCCCTCAGGACGGGGCCGTGGGTGACCGGGGCGAGCCGCTCGCGCAGCGCCATGGCCGGCGGCGGCTCCAGCGGCGGAAGCAGCGCGAGCATGCTGACGAGGACGACCGCGCCGAGCGCCACGCACATCCAGAAGGCCGCCTGCCAGCCCCAGGTGCCGCCGAGCCAGGTGCCGATCGGCACGCCGAGGAGCTGGGCCAGCATGATGCCGCCGCTGAGCAGGCCGAGCGCCTTGCCGCGCTGCCCCTCCGGCGGGACGGTGCCCGCGGCGGCGAAGCACATCGGAGTCACCGCGGCGGCGGCCATCGCGCTCGCCACACGGGAGGCGAGCAGCACTTCGTAGGAACCCGCGGTCGCGGCGACGACATTGCCGAGGATGAAGAGCGTGACAGCCCAGGCGGCGAGCGTGCGGCGGGGCACGCGGGCGGTGACCACGGCCGCCAGGGGCGCGCAGATCGCGTACACGATCGAGTAGACGGTCACCAGTTGGCCCGTGGCCGACTCGCTCGTTCCGAGACCGTCGGCCAGTTCGCGCAGGATGCCCGCGACGACGAAGTCGGCGGTGCCGAAGGTGAAAAGTGCCAGCACCATTGGTGCGAGCCAGAGTCCCATGAGGTCCAACCTCTCGGTACACAGGGGGAGATGCAGTGGGGGTGGCCGCTGCCGGGCCGTCAGAATAGCCAACAGGCGACGTCTAAACAACACGTGTTGATTAGATGCGGGCGTCGGTCAGCGCCTCCTGTCGCGGCCGATCGGTGCCGCAGGCAGGCCCCTTGCAGCGTTCCACGTGCGAAGCCGTGCCCGGAGGCCCGAAGGGGCGGACGAACGAAGGGCTCGCGGCGCGCCGTCCGGAGTGCTCGTTCGTGCAGGGCGTCAGGGCTCGGACGGACCGCCGTCCGGTTCGTACGATCCGGCGGATCCCCCTTTCCTTCCGCACCCGCTCGACCCGCGCGCTGCTGCGCGCCCGGGCGGGCGTGCGGCGACTTCCCCTGGAGGCAGAGAACCGATGTGCGGCATCACCGGCTGGGTGTCCTTCACCCAGGATCTGGCCCATCACGTCGACACCGTGGAAGCGATGAACGCCACCATGTCCTGCCGTGGTCCGGACGCCCACGGCGTCTGGACCGGCCGTCACGCGGCCCTTGCGCACAGCCGGCTCGCGATCATCGACCTGGAGGGCGGGCGACAGCCCATGTCCGCCGCGGTGCCCGGCGGCGAGGTCGTCATCACGTACAGCGGCGAGGTCTACAACTACCGGGAACTGCGTGAACTCCTCACCGGTCGCGGGCACACCTGGACGACGCGGAGCGACACCGAGGTGGTGCTGCGCGCCTACCTGGAGTGGGGCGACGCCTGCGTCGAGAAGCTCAACGGGATGTTCGCCTTCGCGATCTGGGACTCCCGGTCGGAGCGGCTGCTCCTGGTCCGTGACCGTGCCGGGGTCAAGCCGCTCTTCTACCGCCCGACCGCCGACGGCGTCCTGTTCGGCTCGGAGCTCAAAGCGGTGCTCGCCCACCCCGACAGCGACCGGACCGTCGACGCCGACGGTCTGCGCGAGATGTTCCTGTTCACCCGGACCCCGGGGCAGGCCATCTGGCGGGGCATGCGCGAGATGCGCCCCGGCACCATGGTGACCGTCGACCGGACCGGCGTGCGCGAGCGCGTGTACTGGAAGCTGGAGGCGCACGAACACACGGACGACCTGGCGACCACGACCTCGCACATCCGGGAGCTGCTGGAGGACATCGCCGCCCGGCAGATGGTCTCCGACGTGAGCCGGTGCGTTCTGCTGTCCGGAGGTCTCGACTCCAGCGCGCTCACCGCGCTGACCGCCGCGGGGCTGCGCCGCGACCACGGCGACGAACGCGTCCGCACGTTCGCGGTGGAGTTCGCCGACGGCGCCGAGACGTTCCAGGCGACGGAGTTGCGCGAGACCCAGGACGCGCCGTACATCCGCGAGGTCGTCGCCCATGTGGGCACCGATCACCACGACGTCGTCCTCGACTCCCGCGCCATGACGGACCAGCAGGTGCGCCGGGCCACGGTCCGTGCCCGCGACCTGCCGGGTGTGCACGGTGACATGGATCTCTCGCTGTATCTGCTGTTCCGCGCCGTGCGGGAGCGCTCGACGGTCGCCCTGTCCGGCGAGGCCGCGGACGAACTCTTCGGCGGGTACCTGTGGTTCCACCATCCCGCCGCGCAACAGGCGGACACCTTCCCGTGGATGGCTCTCTTCGGTGACGCCGAACAGGAGGCGCTGAAGCTGCTGCGCCCCGAGGTCAGGGAGCGGCTGCGGCTGGTCGAGTACGCACGGGACCGCTATGCCGACGCTGTCGCGGAGGTGCCACGGCTGCCCGGTGAGGACGGCCTGGAGGCGCGGATGCGGCGCATCAGCTATCTCAACCTCACCCGGTGGATGCCGTCGCTGCTCGAACGCAAGGACCGGATGAGCATGGCCAGCGGGCTGGAGGTCCGGGTGCCCTTCTGCGATCACCGGCTGACCGAGTACGTGTTCAACACGCCGTGGAGCCTGAAGACCTTCGACGGCCGGGAGAAGAGCCTGCTCAGGGCCGCCGTCCGCGACGTCCTGCCGGCGTCCGTGGCAGACCGCAGGAAGAGCCCCTACCCGTCCACTCAGGACCCGTTCTACCAGCAGTCACTTCAGCAGCAGGCCAAGCAGGTCGCCGCGGAACCGAACAGCACCCTCTTCTCGCTGGTCAGTGATGAGTGGCTGGCCCGCGCCGTCGCCACGGACCCTGCCCGGATGGACATCTCCGTGCGGCACGGCCTGGAGCGGGTGCTGGAACTGGCCACCTGGATCGACCTCTACGGCCCCGACATCGTGATCGACTGATTCCCGCCGTCCCACCCTCACCCCTGCCCCCACCCCTGCCCCGGGCCCGGTGCGCAAGAAGCGCGCCGGGCCCGGGCGTGTCGGGGCGGTCGGGAGCCATCCCCGGCCAGGGTCGGCTCGCGACCGCCGCAAAGCCGCACCGCCCCGCCGACACGTGGTGAGTCGGCGGGGCGGTGCGGCTTTGCGAGCCGGGATGTACGCGTACGGCGGCCGGCGGGCTCAGCTCGGAGCGGCAGGGCCCGCGCTACGCGGGCGCAGGACCCGCATCATGGGACGCTCGACCCCCCGGTACAGCGCCCAGGCGAGGACGGAGCACACCGCGAGATAGAGCAGGAAGACCACCACTCCCAGCCACATGGGTGCCGCCGCCTCAGGTGAGGCCAGCAGCCCCAACTCGTGCAGCCAGCCGCGCAGATGGACGCCGGTCCACATCAGGAACACCAGCTGCACCATGTACAGCGCGAACGAGATCTCCCCGAGGAACACCATCGTGCGGCTGCGCAGGGGCGTCCACCGGCCCGTGACGTCCGCCTGGGCCAGGGCCGCGATCAGCAGTGCGAAGGGTACGAACGTCACCGCCACGCGCTGCAGCGGTTCGGGTGCGTACGTGCCCAGCCAGATGGAGCCGACGGCCAGCACGAGCGCCACGGGAACGCCCGGCCCCCGCCACAGTCCGCGGCGCACCAGGCAGGCGAGCGCGATGCCGCAGACGAACTCGGCGAGCCGCATGAGCGGGAAGACGTAGACGAACCAGTACATGAACGGTCCGCCGATGGACTCCGTCGGAATGCTCTCGGAACCGCCGGGGTGCTTGAGCGTGAAGGCGCTGGACGCCAGGTACGGCACCACGAACGCGGCCACCGCGCACAGTCCGGCCACCCAGCGCAGGGTGAGCGCCCGGGCCGATGCCATGGCGGCGTACAGGGCCGGGAACGCGAAGTAGAAGAACGCCTCGCAACTCAGCGACCAGGCAACCGGGTTGAGGCCGTAGGACACGGACTGGTCCGGCACCCAGGACTGGACCAGGAACAGGTGGGTCAGAACCAGCTGCCAGCCGGGGAGCGCGTCCGTGGTGGTCGCGATCCACACGATCGCCAGCACGGTGGTGACGAAGAAGACGGGATAGATCTTGGCGAAGCGTCGCTGCCAGAACCTCCGGGCGGTGTCGTTCGGCTTGCGGGACCACGCGAGGACGAATCCGCTGAGGATGAAGAAGCAGCTCACACCCACGAATCCGGTTCCGAACACCGCATGCAGGGCGGTGTCCAGCGGGGAGAGGTCGGTGGAGCCCGCGGGGGTGCTCAGCATGAGCTTCCCGGCGTGCTCCCCGAACACCAGCAGTGCCGCCCACCACCGCAGCCCCGTCAGCGAGTCGAGTCTGGAGGCGCCGCCCGCGCCGGTCGTGGTGCCCGTCGGCGCCTCGGCCCCCGTGGTGGTGGCGGCCGGTGCCGGGCCGCGCGCCGGACGGGACGGGACCGGGGATGCCGTACTTGTCGCACTCATGGTCAGGCCCCGGATCCGGACGTCGCCTGCTGGAAAGCGGCGACGGCCTTGCCCATGAAGGCGGAACGGTTCTCCTGAACCCATCGGCCGGACTGCCGCGGACCGTCCAGTCGCCCGTCGAAGTGCGGTGCCACGTAGCGCGCGAGGAGTTCGAAGCTGTGCCGGGTCTGCTCGCGCGGGGCCCAGTCGTTCACCGCGACGAGCAGCCTGCCGAAGCCGCCGGTCCGCTCCACCAGCCGCTCCACGGCCTCGATGCAGTCGTCGACCGATCCGACGATGGCGGCGCCGGACTCGGCCATCGCCGCGACCTCCTCGCCGGCGGGGACTCCGGGGAATTCGACCGGCAGCCCGAGGGTGTCCCGGAAGTACCCGTGGGCGAAGCGCCGGAAGCCCTCGCGGACGTCGGCGTACGCCTGCTTGGTCGTCTCGGCCACGTGCACCGGGAGCACGATCCGCCAGTCGCCGCGGCGCATGGCGCTGCCCGCCTCCGCCGCGGCCGTCTCGGCGTGCGCCCACTGGGCCGCGAGGTCGATCGGGGGCGCACCCGGGACCGGTGCGCCGAACGACAGGGGGCTGAGCCCGTAACGTCCGGCGAGGCGCATGCTGACCGGCGACGAGGCGCTGGATATGGCCACCTCCAGATCCGGCGAGTACGGCATCAGGTGCAGCCGTGCGTCACGCAGGGTGAACCAGTCGGTGGAACGGGTCACCGTCTCCCCGGCCAGCAGGGGGCGTATGACCTCCAGCGCCTCCCCGGTCATACGGCGGGTGTCGACCGCCTCGACGCCGAGCATGTGGGCGTCCGCGGGTGACGACCCGGAACCGACACCGAACATGACCCGGCCACGGGTCATGTGGTCGAGCTGCACGATGCGGGACGCGGCGTGGAACGGGTGGTGGTACGGCAGGCTCACCACGCCGGTCCCCAGGCGTATGCGACGGGTGCGTTCGGCCGCCGCGGCGAGGAAGACCTCCGGCGAACTGATGGTGCCCCACCCTCCGGAGTGGTGCTCCCCGACCCAGACCTCGTCGAGGCCGAGGTCGTCGAGCCAGGAGATCAGGTCGAGATTGCGCCACATCTGCAGGTCGGGGGCCTCACCCGGCGGATGCAGCGGCGAGATGAACGCGCCGAAGCCTACGGCGGCGGGGGCGGTGGTCATACGTGTCTCCCTGAAGCGTGACGGAAGGGTTCGGGCGGGCCGGCCGGACGGCCGGCCGAGTGGGCCGGACGGGGCATGGGCCGTCGGCAGGAGCAGGGCAGGCGGGGCCGCGGCGGCCCGGCGGCCGATCGGGATGGCGGTGCGGCCGATCCCTCGCTCCGACCGGGCGCACCATCACTTTCCAGGCCGGGCACGCGAGCGGGCAATGCCCATCGCAGGTAGCCGAAACGCGGCCCCGGCCCTGCTCGATCGGCCAGCCCGTACGGGTCTTGGGCGGACCGCGGCGCTCCACGAGGGTGAGCGTTGCCGGGCGTGGCCTCTCCACGGAGGCACTAATAGACACGTGTTGCATAAACTACTGTCGTTGCCTACTCTGGGATTATGCGAATCGAGATCTGGGCAGACGTCGTCTGCGCGTGGGCGTACATCGGTAAGCGCCGCCTGGAGCGGGCGATCGCGGACCGCGACGATGTCGAGGTGGTCTGGCGGCCGTTCCGTATCGACCCGAGCGCCCCCGTCACGGCCCTTCCCATGGACGAGGCCATGCGCGACCCGCTCATGGACGAGGCACTGCGCGCCTGCGCGCCCGGCCTCACGCCGGCCGAGAACCGGGTGCGGATCTCGGAGATCGCGGCGGCGGAAGGGCTTGGCCCCTGGCGGGGTGCGAGCTGGCGCGTCAGCAGCCACGACGCCCACCGGCTCCTCGCGCTGGCTCACGAACGCGCCGGCTCCGCAGTGCAGGACGCGCTGGCCGAAGGCCTGATGCACGCCTACTTCATCGAGGGGCGGGACATCGGCGACCGGGCAGTGCTGCGTGACGTCGCCCTTCGGGCGGGATTCGCTGCGGGGCCGGGGCTGCTGGAGACCGATGCCGGTGAACTGCTCACCCGCGAGCTGCTGCTGCAGGGCAAGGCGCGCAAGGTCCGCACATCACCCTCCTTCGTCGTGGGCAGCCAGGCGCTGGCCGGCGCGCAGACGTCCGAGGCGATCGGGGACTTCCTGGCCGGGATCCGCCGGCAGCCCGACGTACCGGCCGAGGTGAACCGCATGCGCTGGGCGGAGTCGCTGATGGAGGAGCGGGACCCGCTCGGCGCGCTCACCCTGCTGCGTCCACTGCTGGCGGACTTCGCCGAGGACCCCGCCGTGCGGATCCTCGCGGCCCGCGCCTACTACGGGTCCGCCCAGCTCAATCGGGCCCGGACCGTACTGGAACCGCTCGTGGAGCAGCGCCCGGACGATTTCTACGTCCGCATGCTGTACGGGCGCACGCTCCAGCGGCTCGGGCTTGATGCCCAGGCACAGCCGCACCTCCGGCTCGCCGTGGCGGCGAGCGACTGAAGGCGCCGGTGCGACCGGGGATCTGGCGGCCCGTCAGGTCCCCGCAAGCCGGGAGGAAGAACGAGAGAGAACCGATACGTGACCAAGCAGGACCGGGCGACGGTGACGCGTGCCGCCCTCGTCGAGGCGGCTGCCGTGGAGTTCGCGCGCGACGGTTACGCGGGCGTCTCGCTGGGGCGGGTCTCGCGCGCTGCCGGGCTGTCGAACGGCGCGCTGACCTTTCACTTCCGCTCCAAGGCCGATCTCGCCGACGCAGTGGTGGACAGCGCACTGGCGGCGGTCCGGGCGTCGGTCGGCGACGCGCTGTCGGCCGCGCCCACGCCGCTGGCCCGTCTCTCGCAGGTGGTCACGGGTATCACGCGCACCCTCCACACGAACGCGGCGGTACGCGCGGCCGCCCGCCTGGAACTGGACCACTCGGCCGGCCTGAAGCGCTGGTCCAGCGCCTGGCATCCGCAGGTGCGGCAACTCGCCGAGGAGGCCTCCCGGGCCGGTGAACTGCCGGCAGGCACCCGCCCGGAGGATGTCTGCGCACTGGCCGTCCTGTTCATCCGCGCCGTCGCTCTCCACACCCGAGCCCACCCGGCTCCCCCCGACGACCTCCGTGATCAGCAGGGTGCCCACGTCTCCCTGGCTCAGTACCTGCGCCTGTGGGCCATGGCCTGCCGCGGCCTGACGCCCTGACGGTCCAGGCCGTCCGCGATGACGGCGGCCACACCGGTCTCGGCAGGCCGGTCCCCCGTTCCGGTCGCGGCCCCGAGGGCGTGGAGAGGTCGGTCATCGGCGGGGTCAGCAGCAGCCGCCCGCGGCGGCCGGTTCCTCGACGGTGGACTCGGCCGGGGTGGTACAGCAGGTGCTGTCCTGCTGCTTGGCGAGGGTGTCTGCGTCGGCCTTGACGACGTAGACCTCCCAGGGTTCCTGGCCGGGGCCGTGGACCCAGACCTTGTCCTGGAGGGCGTAGCAGCAGGTGGTGTCGTTCTCCTCGGTCGTGGCCAGGCCCGCCTCGCTCAGGCGGGCGGTGGCCGCGTGGACCGCTTCCGTCGCCTCGACCTCGACGCCGAGGTGGTCAAGGCGGGTCGCCTCGTCCGCGGTGCCCTCGATCAGAACGAGCTTGAGCGGAGGCTCGGCGATGGCGAAGTTGGCGTAACCGTCCCGGAGTTTGGCGGGCTCGGTGCCGAACAGCTTGCTGTAGAAGGCGACCGAGGCGTCGAGATCCGGGACGCGGAGGGCAAGTTGTACGCGGGACATGGCGAACCTCCTTGGTGAGGATGCGGGTTCAGCAGCCGCCGGCTGCCGTGGTCGGGGCGCCGGCGCCGATCTGCAGGGTGGCCGGGGCCGCGCAGCAGCCTCCGCCTTCGCCGCTCTGGGCGGCATCGGGGTCGTCGTACAGGCCCGCTCCACCGCATACGCCGGTCTCCGGCAGGGTCAGCTCGACGCGCTCGGCGGCTTCCCGGTCGCCGGCGAGTGCGGCGGTGATGGAGCGGACCTGCTCGTAGCCGGTCATGGCGAGGAAGGTCGGGGCGCGGCCGTAGGACTTCATGCCGACCAGGTAGACGCCTTGCTCGGGGTGGGAGAGCTCACCCACCCCGTGCGGGTAGACCGTGCCGCAGGAGTGGACGTTGGGGTCGATGAGCGGGGCGAGGGCGGTCGGGGCCTGGAGGCGTTCGTCGAGGCCCAGGCGGATCTCGGAGAGGAAGGACAGGTCGGGGCGGAAGCCGGTCAGGACGATGACCCCGTCGACGGGGTCGAGGCGGCGGCCGTCCTCGGCGACGAGGACGAGCTGGTCGCCGGCGCGTTCCACGGCCTCGGTGCGGAAGCCGGTGACCGCGCCGGCGTGGCCGGCCTCGACGGCTTCCTTGGCGCGCAGGCCGAGGGCGCCGCGGGCGGGGAGCTGGTCGGCTTCGCCGCCGCCGTAGGTGTTGGTGCCGATGCCCCGGCGCAGGATCCACACCGCGTGGGTGCCCGGCTCGTCCTTGGCCAGGTCTGCCAGGTGGGCGAGCGCGGTGAAGGCGGAGGCGCCGGAACCGATGACAGCGGTGCGCCTGCCCGCGTACCGGGCGCGGACGGCAGGGTCCTTCAGGTCGGGGACGCGGTAGGAGATGCGGCCGGCCGCCGTCTTCTCGCCGATGGCCGCCAGACCGTCGGCGCCCATCGGGCCGGGAGCGCTCCAGGTGCCGGAGGCGTCGATGACGGCGCGGGCGGTGAGGCGCTCCTCGTGGCCGTCGGCCGTCTCGACGTGCACGGTGAAGGGCTGCTCGTCGCGGTCGGCGTCGACGATGCGGTCGCGGCCGGCCCGGGCGACGCCGGTCACCGTGGTGCCGTAGCGGACCTTGTCGCCGAGGACGTCGGCGAGCGGCTGGAGGTAGTGCTCCGCCCAGTCGCCGCCGGTCGGACAGGTGGCGCCGTCGGGGCGGACCCAGCCGGTGGGGGCGAGGAGCTTCTCGGCGGCGGGGTCGGTGACCTCGGCCCAGGGGGAGAACAGCCGGACGTGCGCCCAGTCGCGTACGGCGGTCCCGGCGGAGGGGCCGGCCTCCAGCACCAGCGGTTCGAGGCCGCGCTCGACGAGGTGGGCGGCTGCGGCCAGGCCGATGGGACCGGCTCCCACGACCACGACGGGCAGCTGGCCGGTGGTGGGCACGCTGTTGGTGGACACAGCCACGGTGTTCCCCTTTGTTTCGACGTCTGTCGATGTTCTGTGGAACCCAGGATGACACCTGTATCGACAAGCGTCAACATAGACATTCGCCGAATTAACGGCGGGGTCGGGGTGAGTCCGAATGCGGGAATGTGGCAGTGGCCCTGCTGGTTCGGTGCATGTCAACATAGATGCATGTCGAATGCGAGGGTGCTGCCGCTGCTGGAACCCGAGGTGTCCGAGACCGTGGCGCCGTGCTGCCCGCCGCTGACCGAGCGACCGTTCACCGCGGAGGAGGCCGAGACGGCCGCGCGCATGTTCAAGGCGCTCGGCGACCCGGTGCGGCTGCGGCTGTTCTCCGCGGTCGCCTCGCACGAGGGCGGCGAGGCGTGCGTATGCGACATCTCCGACGTCGGCGTCTCCCAGCCGACCGTCTCCCATCACCTGAAGAAGCTCAAGGACGCCGGGCTCCTGACCTCGGAGCGGCGCGGAACGTGGGTGTACTACCGGGTCGAGCCGTCCGTGCTCGCGGCCATGGGCCAACTGCTGGCCATCGCGCCGTACGCGGCCTGACCGCGGCTGCTGCCGGCTCCGCCCGCGGTGGTCTGGGCGTCGAGGATGACAAAATCCAGGCCCAGGCGGCGCAGGTGGCTGTGCCGCCGGCGCCGTCGCGTCGGCCGGTCCATATCCGGAAGCGCTCGAGGGCCTGATCGGCGAGATCGAAGCCCAGCAGGAGGCGGGACCGCGGTCGTAGGCTCCTGTCTGCTCTCGCGCATCCGGACCGGCACTCAGGACTCCGCGGGCCCCGCCGCGAAAGGCCGCACCGGTGCCGGCACCGCCCCTTCGCTAGGGTGGCCATGAGTCGATCACGGTTTGTTGACGTGCGGTTCCAGGTGATAGCGCGTCATTTACACGGGGGAAGCGATGAGTTCCGACACAGGTGGCATACGTCCTGTATCCGCACCGAACACGGGCCCGGATCCGCGTGCCGCGTACCAAATGCCGGCATCCGGCACCTCGGGCTCAGGCCCGGCGAGCTCGCCCATCGCAGCGCCCGATCAGCCCGTCGACGTGCGCGACCTCGACCCCTCACCCGGCACCTACTCCGCGGGGCCCGGGAACGGCGGAATCCAGACGATGTCGAGTGGCGGCACTGGTGGTGTGCAGACCACCGGCTTCAGCGGTGTCGACGATCCGGCGGCGCTGAACCGTGCCGGTGAGAACTCCAACCAGCTGGCCAGCCTGGTGCACTCCAACGGGGACGTCGGTGAGGACGCCGAGATGATGGCCGCTGTGGGGTCCCTCAGCGGTGACCTGTGGGGCGGTGATCTCGGTGTGACCCTGATGAGCACGCTGGGGAGTTGGGACAAGCAGGCCCGCCGTCTGGCCCGCACCTGCGGCGACATCGGCGACAAGTGCATCACGACCGCGCACAACCACGTCCGTACGGAGTCGGCGAACGAGTCCGAGATGAACGCCGTCCACGCCTCGCTGCCCGACTTCGACTGACAGGAACCTGCCATGAGTAGCATCGCCTACGAACAGCTCTACCACCTCGACGTCGCCTCGCTGAAGACCGCCGCGGACCAGTGGAGCGATGTCATTCGTCGCTACCGGCAGTGGGGCCAAGGGTTCGGTGACGGCGTCGTAAAACCCTTCGACCAGGCCGGTTGGACCAGCATCGACGGAACCGCGATGTTCGCCCGCGCCCAGGTCGCGGCCGCCGAGAAGGAGTTCGATGACGCGGTCACCGAGGCGAAGGGCATACGGGCCGTCCTGGAAGACGCCTGCGAGGAGTTGCGCAAGTACAAGGCCGACCTGCACGAACTGGCTGCCGACGCCAAGCGCAACGGAGTGCGGATCAGCGGCACGGGTGAAGTGAGCCTGATCGATCCGGACGAGGACGGTGACCAGCGGCGTGGTCCGGGAGGCGTACTGCCGTCGCAGAACGAGGAAAGGATTCTGCAATGGCAGGCCCGCATCGTTCTCATCCTCACGGCCGCCGCGAACGCGGACCAGTCGGCCGCCATCGCCCTGAAACGGAACACCGGCAAGGGCGGTGACGAGGGCTTCAACGACAAGACCGTCAAGTCCGTCGACCAGGACGAGTCCCAGCGCGCCTCGAAACTTCTGAAGAAGTACGAGAGCGGTGACAAGCTCTCGCCCGCCGAACTCGACGAGCTCAACCGGCTGATGAGCCACAACCAGAAGGACCCCGAGTTCAGTCGCATGGTCATCGACAGCCTCGGCCCCGAGGGCACCCTGCGCCTGGCGCAGGACCTGGAGCACGAACGCTCCGGCGACGGCCCGAACAAGGACAAGTACAACAACATCCAGCACGCCCTCGCCAACAACATCGCCACCGCCAACCGGGACAAGGAGTTCTCCGACGAGTGGCGCAAGGACATGCGTGCACTCGGCGTCAAGAGAACCGGCGACGACGGCTCCCAGCCGTACGGCTACCAGACCCTGGCCACCCTGCTGAAGCACGGTGACACCGCCGACTACCCCCCACGGCTCACCACGGGGCTGACCGACGACATCATCGCGGCCGAGAAGAAGCACCCGGACCTGTGGAACGAGTACGACCAGGCCACTGCCGGCGCCGACGTCGACGCCGTAGCCGTCATGGACCCGGTGGACGACATGCTCGGCATCATGAGTCGTGATCCGGACACGGCCACCGCGTACCTGGACCCGGGCGACGACGGAGGCAACAAACGTCTGGAGTACCTGCTCGACCAGCGCGACTGGCCCGACCTGGAGGTCCGGGAGGTCTACCGCGGGCAGGAGCCGACCGGAAACATCGACCACATCGACGCCTCCAACACGCGCGTCGGCCTCGGCAGCGTCCTGGAAGCTGCGACCACCGGCGAAGCAGCGGGCCCCCCGCACACGGCCGGCCAGGCGCGCGTCATGCGCGACACCGTCGAGCTGATGGACACCGCGCCGGGCCACGAGGAGATCAAGCCCAACCTGCGGCAACCACTGGCGAACTGCCTCGCCGACTACACCAACGACACCCACGAGATCCTTTCGGGAGTCCAGGGCTCGTACACGCACGAGACCCCCCAGGAGCACGGGCGAGGCGGCGACGGCCTGTTCGGCGACAGCGACGACGCCCACATGGCCCCCAACTCGGACAAGCTGATCCGCATGATGCGCGGGATCTCCGAGGACCCGGAGGCGTACGGCACGATGCACAAGGCCGAGACGGCGTACATCGCCAAGCAGATGGAGGACAACGGCGGCAACACCGCCGACTCCGTCCGGGAACCCGTCCGCAAGGGCGGATCCGCCCTCGGCGCCTACGACGCCGTGCGCGAGGACGTCATCTACGACAAGCGGGACAGCGCCAACGCCCAGGAGGACTGGAAAGCCAAGACTATTTACCACGTCGCCGGCACCCCGGTGACCATGGTCCCCGGGATCGGCGACGCCGCTCAGCGCATGCTGGACGCCTGGACCTACGACGTCTCCAACGAGGAAAAGGGCTACAACAACGACGCGGCGGCCGCCGAGGTCGCCGACCGTAGCCTCAAGTCCCAGCGGGAGATGCAGTTCCTCGTCGACGAGTGGGCCAACGGGCCAGGCATGCCGGGTATGGACGACCCGTCCGTCAACGACCTGCAATTCGACATGCGCAATGACCACACCACCGGCGAGAAGCTGGCCAACGACGCGATCGGCCGATGAACAACACCACTGCACCCCGGACGGCACGCCCTCGCCGCACACTTCTCCTCGCTGCGGCAGCGGCCGCGATCGTCCTGCTCGGCGGTGGAGCGGTCGGCTACACCGTCGTCACGCGGGAGGACGAGCCTGACTGCGACAGCCTGTCGTCCGACATGGCCCTGCGACGTGCCCTCGGCGATGCGTACCGGGAGGACATGGACTGCGGCGCCCTCGGCACGGCGATACGGGGTGCCGCGACAGGCGCAACTCCCGGACAGCACACGCTCGCTGAAGCCCGAGTCATGCAGACCGCCCTCACCGTGGTCGCCCAGGACATCGAACGACGCCAGGAGCCCGTCGTCGCCGCGGACCTGCGCGCCCCGCTCGCGGCGGCGCTGGTGGACTACGTCCAGGACACCCAGGAGATACTCAACGGCGTCAACGGCGAGTACACCCGTCGGGAGGACGATGCTCCGTGGCGCGACGGCGCGACCGTGAGGATGCCGGCCCGCATCGACGATCTCGTGAAGGTGCTGCGCGCGGTGTCCCAGGACCCCGCCGCGTACGGCGATCTGCGCGCCGCCCAGGTCCGTCAGTGCGCCGCACGCCTCGCCGAGGTCCCCGCCCGGGCCACCGGCCCCCGCTATACCGGGCCGGCCCGCAACTGCGCCGCCGGCCTCGGCCACTTCGACGGCATCGCTGACGACATCCCGAAGTCCCAGGCCGGGCAATGGCGCTCGGACGTCCTGCGGCGCCTCAAGGACACGGCCGGCAGCCCCCCGTCCTACGCGGCCGACCCCGCACGGCACATCGCGAACAGCTGGCAGCAGGCGGTCATCGACGAGGTCGAGGCGGATCGGACCCTGTTCCTCAAGAACGACACCTCCCGGATCGTCGTCATCTGGACCGCGGCACGGGGTGAGAGCGCCGACTCCAAGAAGGTGAACGACCTCCAGGCCACGGTCGGCAGTGACGCCGACTCCAGCGCGGCGGAGACCGAGGGGACCCTGCGGTGCACCTGGCGCCCCAGCGAATGCGGGTAAGCGGCAGGTTGCTCGGGAGCAGGGCCGTGCGGCGGCGGCCGACGGCCACCAGTCATGCCCGGCACGGAGATGATCAGCGGCACGACCGCACGGTGATCGTCTTGTGAGTAGCTGAGCCACAGGTTGGTGGAGTGACAGGGCAAGCCCCACCGGCAACCACCCGGCATTCGAGGACCGGCGGCGTGAGAGCCCTCGCGTTCGGCGAGCCACGCGAGCAGGTCGGGGTGCCGGGTCGGGTCGTACGTCTCGTCGGCCTCGGTCATGCAGGCGACGGAAACAGCCCCAACAGGCCGTCCCAACAGGCCCGCGTCTTTGCACAGTTCCGTTGCCGCACCTCGCGCCAACTCTCCGTCGCCGCCCTGGCCTGCTACAGAACAGGCGAACGTCGCCCCCCGATCACCCGTCCAGACGGCAGACTCGCCACGGATGAGGGCACGGCCTCGGCTTGTGCCGTTCGGCGGCACCCTCGGGCTTGTGGGAGCCGTCCCGGCTGACGACTTGGCGGAAGCCGACGGATGACCTTGCAGGTGCAAGCAGAAACCACTTGGCGGTGGCCTGGTGGGCCATGAAGGCGGCGTGGGCCGCATCGACGGCCTCCGGGCGGGAGCTCGAGGCCACTTGCGTCTGCGGTTCGTCGTAGGTTCGGGGAGCAGGGCCGTCTCGTCGGCCAAACAGGCGTTGCAGGTGGGGAGTTGAACGTGTGCGCACAGGACGCGCAGGGCACGGCCAAGCGGTTGCGGGCGATCAGCGGCGAGCTGTCGGACCGCTTCTACGAGCGGGCTGACGTGGTGCGGACGCTGGTGGTGACGTTGCTGGCCGGACAGCACTCGTTGGTGCTCGGCCCGCCCGGAACGGCGAAGTCCGAGATGGCCCGGGAGTTGACGGGCAGAATCGAGGGGGCGGCCTACTGGGAGATCCTCCTGTCGAAGTTCACCGCGCCGACCAGGATGTTCGGTCCCATCGACGTGGCCGCGCTGGCCCGGGGTGAGTACCGCCAGGTCTACGAAGGCCGTGCCACGACCGCCCACGTCGCGTTCATCGACGAGATCTTCAAGTGCTCCACGGCGGCGCTGAACGAGACGTTGGGCTACCTCAACGAGCGGATCTACCACCCCGAGAACGGCGGCGAGCCGATCCGCTGCCCCCTGATCGGGGCCATCACGGCGAGCAACGAACTGCCCAGCGAAGAGGACGCGGCCGCGATCTACGACCGCCTGCTGGTGCGGATCGAGGTCGGGTATCTGGCAGACCCCTCGAACTTCGCCGCGCTGGTCCGCTCCGCCGTCCGCCGGCCCGCGGCAGCGACACGGACCACCATCGAGCTGGCCGCGTTGCAGCACGCCGTGACCGAAGCCGTCCCGGCCGTGGACGTACCCGACGTGATCGTGGATGCGGTGTGTACGCTGCGGGCCGCCCTGCGCCGCAAGGAACTTGTCGCCTCCGACCGCCGCTGGCGGCAGGCGGTGGGCCTACTCCAGGCATCCGCGTACTTCGACGGCCGCCCGGCGGTCGATGAGACCGACCTGTCGGTGCTGACCCACGTCCTGTGGGACTCGCCTGCCGAACGCCCGACCGTCGAGCGAGAGGTGCTGCAACTGGTCAACCCGGACGCCAAGGAGGCGCTCGACCTGGCCGACACCTTCGACGAGCTGGAGGCCCAGCTCGACGCCATGGCCGGGCAGTCCCGCGAGGCGCTGAGCGAGTGGGTCATCAAGAAGGCTCACAACAAGCTCGCCATGGCAGGGAAGCGGCTGGAGGAGCTGCGCGAGGAGGCGGCCGGCTCCGGCCGCTCCACCGCCGCCATCGACCGGGTCACCGGCCGCCAGCGCGCCGTCCGCGCCCGCGTGCTCACCGAGGCCCTCGGCGTGGACGCGAGCATGGTGCAGGCCCAGCTCTGAACAGCGGCGGGACAGGATCATGGACAGGACCAGGGACAGGGCCAGGGACAGGACACCGAGCAAGCTCGACGAGCTGGCGAGCCGGGCCGCGAAGTGGATGGGCCTGTCCGGCGCCGCTCCCGAGCGGCACACCGCGGCCATCGCCGCGGACCGCCCCGACCGGATCGCATGGCGCGACACCTACGAGCAGTCGGCCGGACTGCGCGAACTGGCCGAGGAGCTGAACCAGCGCTATGACTACGCCACCGACCTCCTGACCGACGCCTTCCTGGCCGCCTACAAGGTCACCCCGCGGTTGCGCGAGCGCGCGGAGATGGACCTCTCCCGGATGGTCAACCACCAGGTCATCACCTCGCTGGTGGAGTCACCGGAGTTCGCCGAGCTGCGCCGGGTGACGGTCGGCGACCCCTACGCCGCCGCCATGGCCGTGCTCGCCCAGGCCGCCGCGCTGCGCCGGATGCCGGAGTACTCCCGGGATGCCCGGGCACGGGCCGAGCAGGCGAAGAAGGCCCGGCGGGACGCCGAAGCCGCGGCGACCGCCGTGGGCGAGGCGCTCCAGCAGGCTGCCGACGAGGCGGACTGGTCCGAAGGGGCCGGCGCCGTGCCGCCCGCGGCCGCCGACGCCGTACGACAGGCGATCGAGGCCGCCGAGGCCGCTGCGCGCCAGGCCGCCCGGGACGCCGCGCAGGTCCTCGTGGCGGCGGCCCCCGGTATCCGCGCCGCCGCGCGGAACGCGGTGGCGAAGGCCGCCGAGACCGTGCGGGAGGAAGCCGCGCTGATGCGGGCGTGGGGCGTTGGGCACGGCGAACTGGAGCGGATGCCGTTCGAGCAGCGCGCCCGGCTCGCCGAGCGGCTGCGCAGCGGCCGTCTCGCACAGTGGGCCGAGCTGATCGGTCGCTTCCGGCAGATGGCCCGCGGTGAGCGCGCCCGCAAGGTGGAGAACGCTGCCGGGGAACTGGTCGGCGTCACGCTCGGAGACGACCTCTCCCGCGTCATCCCCTCCGAGCTGGCGGCCCTCGGCCTGCCTGAGCTGCGAGCGGTGTTCGCCGCACGCTACGCCGCCGGGGAGCTGATGCTCTACGACAGACAGGGAGAGCAGGCCACCGGCCAGGGCGCCGTCATCGTGTGCGTGGACACCTCGCACTCCATGTACGAGGCGGGACCCGGCGGAGTCACCCGGGAGGCGTGGGCCAAGGCGTGCGCCCTGGCGCTGCTGGATCAGGCCCGCCATGCGGGGCGTGAATTCGTGGGCATCCTGTTCTCCGCCGCCGACAAGATCCAGGTCTTCCGCTTCCCGGCCGGCCAGCCCGCCGGCACCGACCAGGTCCTCGACTTCGCGGAGACCTTCCTCGGCGGCGGCACCAGCTACCAGGCACCGCTGTCAGTGGCCGGCGAACTGCTGGAGGAGGAGTTCAACGACACCGCCCGCGCGCGCGGCGACATCGTGATGATCACCGACGACGACTGCGGCGTCACCGAGACATGGATGCGCGGCTGGAACGACGCCAAGCACCGGTTGGGCTTCCGGGTCTTCGGCGTGGCCGTCGGCGCCCCGCGCGTCGCCGCGGCCGACTCGGTCCTGGACGCCCTGTGCGACAACCTCCGCTCCGTCGAGGACCTCACCGACGTCCACGCCGCCGCCGACCTCTTCCGCGTGATCTGACCCGGCTCGGGGGCTCAGGAAAACAGCAGGCGCCAGGTCAGTGGTCCGGGACTGCCGTCGGCGTCGCCGCGCAGTTCCCTGCGTGACTTCTGGAAGTCCCGCGTGTTCAGCCGGTCCGCCTCGCCCCAGGTTCTGCTCGGGCCGACCTTGTAGTGGTCGCCGAAGCCGCGCTTCACCAGTTGCCTGCCGAGTTGCAGGACGTACGCGTTGGAGGCTCCGGCCACGAAGTCGGTCGCGCCGGGGTCGCCGTGGACGTTCTCGGGTACGTGCATGTGTCCGCACACCCCCTTGAAGTCCGTCCACTGCGCGCCCGTCAGCCGCTGGCCGCCGCTCCCGTACGTGGGGTACGCGGGCCACGCCTTCGGGCCGGACAGCGGCACGCCGGGCTCCTCGTGCATCCAGGCCAGGAAGCGGGCGACAGCCTGAAGGGCCCGGTCGGGCGCGTCCGGCCAGTAGACGTGCGCCTGGTCGGCGGCCTTCCACTGCGTGTGGGTCTTCGGGTCGCAGGTGCCGACCAGCTCGACCTGGCACACGTTCATGGTGTTCGTCTCGACGCCGCCCCGCGGATTGACGAGAGCTCTGGAGGAGGTCTCCACGTCGAAGTGCTGGTACCACTTCAGTTTTCTGGCGGCGAGATCGGCGACCGCCGTCAGGTTCGGTGCGGAGGAGCCGCCGCCGTATCCCGGCAGGGTGCCGCCCGTGGCGAGCGGGTCCTTCTGCGCCACCGACGAGCCAGGCCTAGGGGACGCCGAGGGCCAGGCCGAGGGCGCCGTACAGGCCGGCTTCCAGGGTGATGGTTCGGCGCAGTGCGCCGCTGCCCAGGCCCAGGGCGCGCAGCAGTGCGAACTCCCGGGTGCGTTCGATCGCGGTCAGGCTCGTGGTGGCGGTGACGCCGCTGGGCCGCCCCGGGACGGTGTCCGGGGCGGCCCGTTCACCTGGTCGGTCACGCCGGCCCCGTGAAGGTCCACTCCCCGTGCCCGACCCGGAAGACGACGAACGCGGGCTCGCCGCGCAGGAACTCCGCGCCCTTTGGCGCGGCCACCCGGGCGCGCGACCCTCCCGGCACGTGCACCTCGGCCGTCGAGCCCACCGGCACCCGCACCGACAGCCGCAGCTCCCGGTCCAGCCGTGACCAGGACACGGCGGCCTCTCCGCGCACCGTACGGATCGACGTACGGGCCCAGTTCACTCCCGTACGGGCGTCTGGGCGCACCGAGAAGGTGCGGTAGCCGGCATCCCCGGGACGCAGCCCGGCCACGTTCTCGTACAACCACTGCGCGACCGTGCCCAGGAAGTAGTGGTCGCGGGAGCGGGAGTCCAGCGGCCACATCTCCCACATGGTGTCGGCGCCGTTGGCCTGCCAGTACCCCCAGCTCGGATAGGTCCGCTGTGTCGCGACGGCGTGTGCCACGTCAGGGCGGCCGTGGGCGCACAGCACCCTCAGGAGGACGCTCGTTCCGAGGCAGCCGGTGTTCAGATGGTTGCCACGCGCCTCGATGTCCGCGACCAGGCTGTCAAGGACGGAGGCGCGGGCGCCCGGCGGCACCAGGCCGAAGGCCAGCGGAATCGCGTTGGAAGTCTGCCGGTAGCCGGGGTCCTTCGCCGTACGGTAGTGGCCCTCGGGACTCAGGAACGCCTCGTTGAACGCGGTCTTCAACTTCTCGGCCGCCTCCCGGTACCGCTGCACGGCCTCGCCGTCACCCAGCACCTCGCCCACCTCGGCGGTGTTCAGCAGCGCCCGGTGGAGGTAGGCGGTCGCGGTCAGCCGGGTGTCCTCCGGGGGAATCTCGTAGCCGGGCGCCACCCAGTCACCGAGCGCCGTGACCGCCAGCCCGTCCCGCAGCCGGGCCAGCTCCCAGTCCAGATACCGGGTCAGCGTCGCCCAGTGCTCGCGGGCGGCGCGCTCGTCCCCGTACACCCGGTACAACTCACGGACGACGAACGGGTGAACGGTCGTCCACTCGGGGGAGGGGGCCAGTTCCTGGTAGCCCCAGCCGCCGCTCGGCACGATCACCGGCAGCTGCCCCTCGCCGTTCTGACTGTCCGCCAGATCGCCCAGCCACTTGGACAGGAAACGGTGCACCCCGAAGGCGTACGCCATCACCGGCGTGCCGACCTGGGCGTCGCCGGTCCAGCCGTTCTTCTCGTACATGGGGGTGTCGGTCGGGATGCCGTGCAGGTTGTTGAGGACCGTGCGGCGCATGGCACCGTCCAGCCACTCGTAGAACGGCTCCGAGCAGGCGAAGGAGCTGACCTCCTCGACACGGGTGTGCACCACCCGTCCCAGGACCTGCTCCGGGGACGGACGCCCGGGCAGGCCGTGGACCTCCACGTAACGGAAGCCCTTGTAGGAGAACTTCGGCTCCCAGACCTCATCCCCGTCCCCGCCGCCCGCGCAGACATACTCGTCTGTCTGGAAACGGCCCGGGACATGGCCGGTCTCGGCCTGCACACTTCCGTCGGCCTTCAGCTTCTCGCCGTGGACCAGGCGGACCACGGTGCCCGCCTCGGCGCCGCGGACGGTGAGGCGGGTCCAACCCGCCATGGTGCGGCCCATGTCCACCACGTACACCCCGGGGCGGAGCTCGGAGATCTCCCTCGGCCGTACCGTCTCGGCGATCTCGATCGGATCGTGCGGCTGCGCCCGGAGCGTGCCCCTCGGGGCCTCCTGCACCCCCGCCGTCCGCCAGCCGCTGTCGTCGAAGCCGGGCCGGCTCCATCCGCGCGGGGCCCGGCGGGCGTCGTATGTCTCACCCGCGTAGAGGGAGTTGGACAGGGTCGGCCCCTCGGTGATCCGCCACTCGCCGTCCGAGGCGACGGTGGTGCGGGAGCCGTCGGGATGGTCGATCTCCAGCTGGGCCAGCAGCCGGGGCTCGCCGTGCCACGGCGGACGGTGCCAGTTCCAGACGTTGGCGGTGGTCATGCCGAAGAAGCCGCGGCCGAGGGTGACGCCGATGACGTTCTTGCCGCGCCTGAGCGACTCGGTGACGTCGTGGACGGCGTACAGCACGGTCTCGTCGTAGTCCGTGAAGCCGGGGTCGAGGACCTGCCGGCCGACCCTGCGGCCGTTGATCTCGGCCTCGTAGTAGGCGAGTCCGCTGATGTAGAGGCGGGCCCGGGAGATCCGCC
Organism: Streptomyces sp. NPDC028907; assembly: GCF_055564995.1. Taxonomy (NCBI): domain Bacteria; kingdom Bacillati; phylum Actinomycetota; class Actinomycetes; order Kitasatosporales; family Streptomycetaceae; genus Streptomyces; species Streptomyces sp. NPDC028907. The sequence goes on along the minus strand of NZ_JBVHVE010000003.1, from coordinate 424,039 downwards.
GCCGCACGGTGAAGGCGCGGCGCAGCAGCGGCGCGGGCTGCTCCGGCACGGCGACGGTCACTCCGCTGCCCCAGGGCCCCTGCCCGTACGGGGCGAGCACGGCGGCCTCGGTCCAGGCCGCGTCGTCGAACTCCGGGCGCTGCCAGCCCTCTTGCGGCTCGGTCGCCGAAACGCGCCAGCCTGGGCCGGTGACCAGTTCGTACGTGCCCTCTTCCGGGCTGGTGTCCGGGCCGCCGTCCTCCGTCTCCACGATCAGCCGGACCAGCAGGCCTGCGGGATTGACGGACGCGCCGGGGCGGTTGGTGGCACGGGCGGCGAGCACCAGGAGGCCACCGGCGGCTCGGACCTCCTCGGTGACGTCGGCCGCACGGCCGGTGCGCCAGCCGTCCTGCCGCTCCGGTGCGTGCAGCACCTGCCGGCCGTCGAGATGGAGAGCGAAGTCGTCGTCGGCGGTGGCGACCACGGTGGCCCGCCGCACCGCCGTGCCCTCCGGCAGTCGCAGCCCCGCCCGGAACCAGCACGGCCCCACGGGGGCGTCGGAGGACGTGGCGCCCCGCGACCAGATCCATGAGGCACCGGAGAGGGTGGGCGGCTGCGGCGGCGGATCCGCGCCGATCCAGCGGGCACCCGCGGCCTGCCAGTCACCCTCCGACAACGTTGTCTCCCACCAGCCGGCCTCGCTCCAGCGCGAGGCCCGCCCGGCACCGTCCCAGACCCGTACCCGCCAGTGGTAGCGGGTGCGGGGGCGCAGCCCGGGCCCCTCGTAGGGGACGCCCACGCTGCGGTCGGACGCCACCTTCCCCGAGTCCCAGACCAGGCCGGCCCCGGCCCAGGCGCCTTTCGCCGGCTCCCCGTGGTCGAGGGCCACCTGGATCCGGTACGCGCTCTGCCGGGCGCCGCGCCCCGGCGCGGACAACTCCCAGCCGAGGCGGGGGCGTTCGACGTCGGTGCCGAGGAGCCGCTCGGCGTACTCGACGGTGGTGCGCTCGACGCGGAGAGCTCCGGCACGGTCGCCCTCCCCCTCCGGCACGGCCGGGCCGGCGGCCGTCGCGGGGGCGGCCGACAACGCGGTGAACCCGGCACCCGCGCCCGCCGTCGTGCCTTTCAGGAAGAGTCTTCGGTTCCAGGACTGGCCCATGCGTTCCTCGCTCGCTGTGTCGCCGCGGACAACGAAACCGTGCTTGAAACGATTCAAACCTCCTCGTGCCGGGACATGCTATGTACGCGTGTGGCGCCCAACAAGGTGTGTGACAGCGGCGGTTGGAGCGAGCCGTGGCGCCGCCGCGGAACCGGGACAGTCTCCGAACACTCCGTCAAACCGCCTGCCGTGCCGCCGGAACAGCTCGATCGGGGCACTGCTGTACGGTCTCCGCCCATCAATTTCGAGCTCTGTTCGAGCTCCGTTCGGGCTCCATTCGGGCTCAGTGATCCCAAAGGAAGTCGGACAGGCGGGAGCGGAAGTTGCTGTCGGACTCTCCCTGAGCCGCGATCGTGCTCCTTTCCCTGGCGCGTACGCCGGTGCCGGCTCGCTGGTGGGCGACCGCGAGATGGATCCGGTGGTGTGCGGGGCGCTCGCTCTCGTCGACCACGGCGACCGCGAGGTCGGAGTGGGAGATCCTGTCGGTCCAGCTGCCGTGCTCGCGCACGCGGTAGCGGCCCGAGCGCACGAGGAGCGGGAGCACGGGAGCGCGGGAGCGGGGTTGCCGGTGCGTGCGAGACCGGGTCAGGCACCCACCTCCTGCGACTGCCCCGCCGCCCGCGACGCTGGTGCCGCGTCACCGTCGGGCACCCCGGCGATGTCCTCGACGTTGAAGAGCCGGGCGATCGGCACGTCGGTCGAGCTGTGCGCGACGATCGAGAAGGCGATGCACACGGCGATGAGCGTGAATGCCTCTTCACCTTGCGGGATCCCCGCCTGGAGCACCAGCAGCCCGTACACCACCGAGGCGAAGCCCTTCGGTCCGAACCAGGCCGCCACCAGCTTCTCCCGGCGGGTGAACCGCGTGCCGAGCAGCGACAGCAGCAGCGAGGCCGGGCGGATCAGCACGATGGCGAGGACCACCGCGACGTAGCCGCCGAAGGACAGGTCGCCGAACAACTGCGGCGTCAGCAGCGCGCCGAACACCAGCAGGGCCGCGAACTTGGCCAGCTCCGCCAGCGCCTCCCCCAGTGGCTCGAACGCCTCCTTCGCCTCCGGCGAGCGGGCGGTGAGCACGGCGCCGGCGGAGAACGCGGCGAGGTAGGGGTTCGCGTGCGTGAGGTGGCACAGGGCGTACAGGGTCACGCCGATGGCGAGAGGCAGCAGCGGCTGCAACTTGGGCTCGGCGCCCAGCAGCCGGAATCGCACGAGCTCGTTCACGAGGAACGGCAGGACGACACCGAAGACCAGCCCGAGGACCAGCTCCAGGGCGATCTTCCCGAAGCCGGCCTCGGCGTGCCCGGACGTCGGCCCGGCCGCCGCGATCATGATGAGGACGACCGGCAGGGCGAGCCCGTCGTTGATGCCGCTCTCCACGTTCAGCAACTGCCGCAGCTTCGACGGTACTTCCTTGCGGCCGACGATCGCGGAGGCGAACACGGGGTCGGTCGGTGCCAGTACGGCGCCGACGAGGAAGGACGTCGTCCAGTCCAGCCCCACCACGAAGTGCGTGAGCAGAGCCATGCCGACGAAGGCGAGCGGCATGCCGAGCCCGAGGGCACGCGCCGGGTTGCGCCAGTTCTCCCGCAGCTTGGGGAGGGAGACGTGCATGCCGTCGGTGAACAGCACCGCGAACAGCGCCAGATCCGCCGTCACGGACACGATCTCGCTGTCCGGGGTGATGTGGATCAGACCCAGAAAGCCGTCGCTGACCAGCGCGCCGCCGACGAGGAAGAGGAAGGACGTCGACAGCACGGTCCGGGCCGCGAGCCCTGACAGCAGCACCGCGATGAGCAGCGCCACCCCGAACACCACGACGAGCACCATGACCACGAACCCCGATCGACGAAGAGACCTCTGTCCACACCGCCGACCAGACTTCCCGGCACACCAGTGGGGAGCTTACACGCGCTTTACGCGTTCCTGACAGGTCCTTGACGTGCACTCGGGGAGGTGGGTTCTTGCCGGGTTCCGGCAATCGAGGGCGGCCCGCGGGTGTCAGCGTTCCGCGCGCCGGCCCATGACCTGGGCGACCAGGAGCCCGACGAGCAGGGCCCACGCCACCGCCCCGTACTCTCCGTACGTCCAGCCCAGGGCGCCTACGACAACGGCTGTCAGGGCACCGCCGGTCAGGGCGACCCGGTCCGTGACGAAGGCCCACTCCCGTCGTGCGCTCCCGGGGTCGCGCAGCTCCGTCACCGCGGTCTTGACGACCAGGACCGCGGTGAGGGCCAGCGCTGTGGCCAGTGAAGGTTCCACCCCTTGCCTCCCTCCGCGTCAGCGTTCGGTGGTGGCGTCGAGCTGGTAGATGTCGGGGATGCCGTCGTGGTCGTCGTCGCGGTTCTCCTCTTCGTACAGGCGCCGGTAGACGCCGTTGCGGCGTCTGATCAGCATGGCCGCGAGCGCGGCCGCGGTCAGGGAGGCGACGAGGACCGCGGCCTTGACGGGGCCGGCGGCCGCCGGGTCGGGGAAGGCGAGTTCGCCGATCAGCAGGGCGACGGTGAAGCCGATCCCGGCGAGTGCCGCGAGGGCGAAGACGTCGGCCCAGGCGAGTTCGGGGTTGAGGCGGGCGCGGGTGAAGCGGGCGGCCAGGTACGTTCCGGCGAAGATCCCGACCGTCTTGCCGAGGACGAGTCCGAGCACCACGCCGAGCGGTTCGGGCCTGGTGAACACGTCGCTCAGTGACGCGGCGGAGATGCTGACGCCGGCGGCGAAGAGTGCGAAGAGGGGGACCGCGATTCCCGCGGAGAGGGGGTGGAGGAGGTGGGAGGTGCGTTCGCCGGGGGAGCGGTCCTCGTCCTTGTCGCGGGTGGTGCGCAGGATGAGGCCCATGGCCACGCCTGCGACGGTGGCGTGGACGCCGCCGTTGTACATCAGCGCCCAGATCGTGAGGCCGAGCGGGCCGTACCACCACCATCCGCGGACGCGGAAGCGCTGCAGCAGGTAGAAGACGACCAGGCCCGCGAACGCTCCGCCGAGAGCCGGGACGTTCAGGTCGCTGGTGAAGAAGACGGCGATGACGAGGATGCCGCCGAGGTCGTCGACGACGGCGAGGGTGAGGAGGAAGGCGCGGAGGGCGGCGGGCAGGTGGGTGCTGAGTACGGCGAGGACGGCCAGTGCGAAGGCGATGTCGGTGGCCATGGGCACGGCCCAGCCGTCCAGGCTGCCGCCTCCCGCGGACGCGGTGATCGCGTAGAAGGCGGCGGGCACGATCATGCCGGAGAGGGCGGCGATGACGGGCAGGGCGGCGGTGGCGGGGGTGCGGAGCTCACCGACCACGAGTTCGCGCTTGAGCTCGATGCCGGCGACGAGGAAGAAGAGGGTGAGCAGGCCGTCGGCGGTCCAGTGCCCGACGGAGAGGTCCAGGCCGAGCGCCGGTATCCCGAAGTGGAAGTCGCGTATGCGCTCGTAGCTGTCGGCAAAGGGCGTGTTCGCCCACACCAGCGCCACCAAGGCCGCCCCCAGCAGGACCAGCCCGCCGACGGTCTCCGTCCGCAGGGCCTGTGCGACAGCCGTGCGCTCGGGCAGCGGCAGGAGGCCGAGAAAGGGGGAGCGTGCGCGTGGCGCGGCAGCCATGAAGGAGTCCTCCGGGGATCGTCGTGCGGGCATACGAGCCCCTGACGCCGACCAGACTTCCCGGCACACCGCGCGCCGGTCACAAGCCCATGCGGGCTGTGTATTGACGCGTTCTTTACACCCTAACCGGCGTCATTCCGTTCCGCTAGGTGCTGTTTCACCTGCGGAAACGCAGTGAAGGCATGACGAGAGGGCCCGTGTTCACCAAGGCGCGAGGTGAGCACGGGCCCTCTCAGGAGCCGGGCCGCGGGGGCGGTCAGACGGTGGTCTTCACCGACTCCTGGTCATCGTCGCCGTCGTCGATCTCGCCGGCCTTGCGGGCACGGACGAACTCCAGGAAGGAGTTGAGCTCGCGCTTGACGACCGGCGCGAGGAGGTACAGGCCGATGATGTTGAAGACCGACAGCAGGAAGAGCGCGGAGTCGGCGAGGCTGATCAGCGAGTCGAGGGACATCAGGGCGCCCACGACCACGAACAGGCTCCAGACGGCCTTGAAGACGGTCTCGCTGGTCCTGCTCTTGCCGAACAGGTACGACCAGGCCTTGAGGCCGTAGTAGCCCCAGGTCAGGATCGTGGAGAAGGCGAACAGCAGCACCGCGATCGTGAGCACGGCCGGGAACCAGGGCAGTACGGTCTCGAAGGCGTCGGAGGTGATGGTGACGCCGCCGATGCTCTCGCCGGCGCGGGCCTCGCCCCAGCTGGCCGGGTTGGCGATGACGATGGTCAGCGCGGTCATGGTGCAGATGACGACCGTGTCGATGAACGGCTCCAGCAGGGCGACCAGACCCTCGCTCGCGGGGTGGTTGGTCTTGACCGCGGAGTGGGCGATCGGCGCGGAGCCGAGACCGGCCTCGTTGGAGAAGGCGGCCCGCTGGAAACCGACGATCAGGGCACCGATCACACCGCCCGTGACGCCATCGGCCTCGAAGGCGCCCTTCAGGATGGTCTGGAAGGCGTCCGGGACGTGGGTGACGTTGACCAGGATGACGACCAGGCAGGCCACGATGTAGATGCCGGCCATCGCCGGCACCAGCCGGCTGGTGACCGAGGCGATGGAGCGGATGCCGCCGAGCAGCACGAGGCCGACCAGCGCGGAGACGACCAGGCCGAAGAGGACGGCACCGGCGGAGGAGGCCAGGAAGCCGTCCTCGCCGCCGAAGGTCGAGGAGATCTGCGCGTAGCTCTGGTTGGTCTGGAACAGGTTGCCGCCGAACAGACCGAAGAAGAGGATCATGATCGAGGCGAGGACGGCGAGCACCTTGCCGAACTTGGCGCCGCCGCTGCCGAAGCGCTCCTTGAGGCCCTTCGGCAGGTAGTGCATCGGGCCGCCGGAGACGGTGCCGTCGGCGTGCACCTCGCGGTACTTCACACCGAGGGTGACCTCGACGAACTTGGTGGCCATGCCGAGCAGGCCGCACAGGATCATCCAGAACGTGGCGCCGGCGCCGCCGATGGACACGGCGACGGCCACACCGGCGATGTTGCCGAGGCCGACGGTGCCGGAGACGGCCGCGGTCAGGGCCTGGAAGTGGTTGACCTCGCCGGTCGACCCCTTCTCGTCGTACTTCCCGCGCACGACGTCGACGGCGAGTCTGAACTTGCGGAACTGGACGAGGCCGAACCAGCCGGTGAAGACGAGACCCGCGACCACGAGCCAGGCGACGATCAAGGGAAGGTCGGTCCCTCCTACGGGGACCGTGTAGAAGACGACTTCCTCGAGCCATGTGGCTATGGGCTCGAAGAATCCGCTGACTGCTTCGTCGACGGACGTGGTGACGGAGTCGAGTGACACTATGGCTACCTCGGTGGCGCGGGGACCGGCGCAGAAGCCTGCGCCGGAGGAAGTGCGGTCTTTGAGCGAACGCCGTTGTCCGATCGGCGACCTGGGATGACGCGTCCGCGGACTCGGAACGTCACGGCCCCTGGTCTGTCGCCGGCACGCACGCCGACGCTCCGCGCAGCAGCGAGGGGTCATGCCGCCTGCGGAGTTGCGACGTTCTACCATGGCCTTTGCCGAATCTTTAGTGATGCAGGTCACGTATTCGTCCTGTCGTCCCAAAAGCGCCAGGTGGCGAAATCAGACCGTTATCCGGCGAGGGAAGTCCGTTCATCGGACATGTATCTCTGCGTGACGGGTTCGTGGCGCGAACACCCCGGTTTACTGAGCTTCTTCGAGTTGGCCTCCGATCAGGCGACCGCCGACGAAGCGCAACGAGCGAGGCCCCCGAGCTGTTGATCGAGATGTCTGACGTCTCAACCACGCTGCTCGGGGGCCTCGTTGGTCATCTATCCTGCCGCACTCGACCTGCCCCATGCACTCGTGGAGTGGGTGACCATGCTCGTCGTCACCCGTGAGGGCGACCGGCGATGCAAGCTCCGTCCGTCCCAGCGCGCGATGGTGGCACTGGTGTACCTGCGCGAACACACCACCCTGGCGAAGATCGCTGCCGGGTTCGGGATCAGCGAGTCCACCGCCCACGCCTACACCAGCTCGGTCATCCACCTGCTCGCCGAACGCGCACCGGGTCTGCTGAAAGTCCTGCGCGAGACCGATGCGGACTTCGTCCTGCTGGACGGCACGCTCGCCGAGTGCGACCGCGTCGGCGACGGACGAGCTGACTACTCCCACAAGCACCGCCGGCACGGAGTGAACGTGCAGGTGGTCACCGATCCGGGCGGTCGGCTGCTATGGCTCTCACCCGCACTGCCCGGCCGAGCCCACGACCTGACCGCTGCCCGCACCCACCGCATCATCCGCATCTGCGAGCGCCAAGGCGTCCCTGTCCTCGCCGACCTCGCCTACCAGGGCGGCGGCCCCTGGGTGACCACGGGCATCAAGCGCAGGCCACTGCGGGAACTCACTCTCACCGAGAAGACCATCAACCGGGCCCTGGCCGCAGCACGAGCACCGGTCGAACGCGGCGTCGCACGCCTCAAAGCCTGGCGCATCTTCCGCAGATCCCGATGCAGTCCGAACCGCATGACGTCAATCGCCAAAGCCATCCTCACCCTGGAGTGGCAACGCTGAAGAAGCTCACTGATCGCAGGGGCGGGCGTCGGGTGCGTCCGCTGCGCGGCACCACCTCGACGCTGCGGCGGCGCGGTCGCGTCCGAGAGTGCACGCCGTACGCTCGGCGTTCACCTGGACGATGGCCCTTCCGTGAGCCCGCCCCCGTGCCATGCGCACCACGGTCGGACGCGCCCCGGCGAGGCTCACCCCGGCGTGGTGAAGCGCGTGGGGGAGCGGAACGCACACGTATGCGGAATCGAGACCCTCCCCTGGCTCTCTCCCCGCAACCTCGCAGCGCCCTTGCGGGTCTAGGAACGCGTCGGCGCCCGGCCGCACGGCGCCGCACCCCCGGTCAGGGCGGTCGCGCAGGACGCCGTGGCTTCATGAGGCGAAGAGAGGATGCGCGATGCCCGGTCTCAGAGGTTCGTCGGTGATGGCAGCGGTGGGCGGGATCCTGCTGTTGGCGGGGTGCCATGATTCGTCGGCTCCCCACGTCGGCTCGGGCACACCCGCCCGCTCCTCGTCCGAGCCTTCCGCGCATGCCTCTGCGCCGACCGGCACCTCTTCGAGCGGTCCTGCCACCACGACGCCGACGAGTCCTGCCACCACCACACCCACACCGTCACGCACCGCCGCCGCCCCGACCAGGTCCGCCTCCCTCACTCCCGAGGGGGCCCTCCCCACGTCCGCTAGCCACTTCGACTGCCGCAACCTGACCGCCGGCAACGAAGTGAAGGCTGCCGTGACGGAGGCATACCGGCGCGCCTTTCCCCGTTTCCTCCATATTCAGCCGGTGCCGCAGCAGTTCTTCTACGGCCAGTGCGGCGGCGTCCGCTATGCCGCCACCCGATTCGAGCCCACGCCCGGTGCCACGCACGAGGAACTCGTGAGCATGCAGGACGAGGGCGGCGCCACCAAGTACTTCCGCGGCACCTCCCAAGGCGCCTGGACATACCTCACCAGCGATGGCTTCCCCCGTGGTCCACGGGGCTGCGGCGATATCGCGCAGATTCCCGAAGCCCTCTCCGAGATCTGGGGGAACTGCCCGGTCGTGCAGTGAGCGTCGATCACCTGCGATGCTGCTCCCACTCACCGCCTCCCGGACATCTGACTCCCGGGCGGCGTCCCGGCCGAAGAGCCCTTCAGGGGGTCGTGACCGGGGTGGGCGAAGCCGGTGCCTTGCACGACGTTCACTCGGCAGTCAGGCCGCCCGGAGACTTCCGGAGTCCGGCACTGACGGCGGCCCGTGCGCGTGGGCAGACTTCGCGTCAGGGAAGCGGGGAAAGGGGCGGGACGTGGTGGTTTTCCTGTGGTGCTGGATCGGCCTGTTCACGGCGGTGCTGCTGCCCCTCGGCATAGCCATGCTCCGCGGTTGGGCACCGAAGAGGGCGCGCACACGCTGGTCCCCGGCGCGGATCCGAGTGCAGGGGGTCTCCGCGCTCGTGCTGTACGTGGGTGGCCTGGTGCCCGCGGTGGCCGACCTGGCCGGCATGCCCAGTGAGGCCGCCGACATCCTGCTGTCCGCGACCGCACCCCATCTGATGTTCCTGAGCTTCGGACTGCAGGGCGGCGCGGCCCTCTCCGACTGGTTCGGACGGCGGCCGGCGCGAGCGCGTCGGGAACGGCGTCGAACGCCCCCTCACGCGGGCGGCGACTGTCGCGCGTCCTGTCGGAGCTGACTTCGGCCGGTACGGTGTGCGACTCCCCCTAGCCGGCGCGTTCGGCGGTCCAGGTGATGTGTGGGGGCCGGACTCGCGTGCAAAGAGGCCCGCCCTGTGCGTCGGTCAGGCCGAGGCGCCCCACCAGCAGTCCGTCGCGTGCGGCGGTGAGTACATCAGCGGGGATGGCGTCGAGCATGAGTTTGGCGCGGCGGAACATCGTGAAGGTGCCCGAATCGTCGACCGTGCCCCACGACAGGTAGATGAACCGATGGCCCAGACGGTCCTGCACGTAGGGGCCTTTGACCTCGATGCCGGACGGCGAGACGCTCGTGGTGCACTCCAGGGTCCAGGTCGCGGACCGCGCGTCACCGGGCTGCGGTGCGAGGAGTTCGGCCGGACGGTCGCGGCGTTGTACGGCGACATGGACGTTGCGGTATTCAGGAACTTCGCCGTCGACAGGAGCCGGACAGATGAGACCGGGCAAATCGACGGCGTCGATGCGGATGCGCATGCCGGCCATCATCCCGCCAACGCCCTGGCCGGGGCCAGCCGGCCCGAACCTCTGTGGCGGTGAAGAAGCGTCAGCCCCTGCCGCTCGGCCGTGGCGGCCACCAATGGCCTGCTTCGGGGCCTTCCGACACCGCTCCGCTAATATGTTCGAACTCGCGATGGCTTCCTCTATCGCATTTCATCTACCCAATCTCTTGAATAAAACGGTGTAGGCGATTGATATCTAGAGCATCGCGGGTGCTTTCTCGCATAAGCGGCATAACTTCGTTGGTCGCGTGGAGTCATTGGCGCGCGAAACTGTGGGTCGCGGCGGGTGTGGTGGCTCTTGGATTCCTCGTCACGCTGGAGATCGCTGCACGCGGCTACGGTCGGCCGGGGCCGATCACCAACCAGGTGGAGGCCCTGGTCCTTGCCCCGAAACCGGGACCGCTGTACGGCGGTATGGCGTTGATGATGGTGGTGCTCCCTTGGCGGCAGCGGTTCATCGCGGCTGGTGCCGCGATCGGTATCGACCTCGTCTTCCTGCTGGCGCGGTGGGCAGTCGACGCCAGGATGAGCGACGGCCATTCCTTCGGCACCGGTGCGTTGTGGGTGATGTTGGGCTGTGCGGTCATCGCTGTCACGCGCCGCACCGGCCCAGAACGCGTCCTGCTGCTGAAGGGCGTCGGGCTGGGCCTGCTGCTGGTGGCCGGCCGCAAGACCGGCGACACCTGGCTGCTCATCACGTCGAAGACCCGCCCGGTGGTCCTGGATCAGTACGTGGCAACCGCCGATCATGCGCTGGGCAATCCGTCATGGCTGGTCGGCCGGATTGTCAACGCCACCGCCCCGTTCAGCACCCACCTTCTCCACTTGGTCTACGGTCAGCTCGCGGTGGCTGCGGTTGTCGTCGCGCTCTACCAACTGCGTAACGTGGCGGTCGAGCGCCGCTTCCCGAGCCGGCATCTGGTGCGCACCTTCCTGGTGATCGGCCTGCTCGGGCCGGGCATCTACATGATCTTCCCGGTGGTCGGACCGGTCTTCGCCTACGGCCCCGGCGCCTCCGGCACCGGCGGCGTGCACTGGGCGACGGCCAACCTGTGGCCGGACACACTGCCGCCGATCAACACTCCGCACCCGATGCCGTACGACGCGATCACCCCTCGCAACTGCATGCCGAGCCTGCACACAGCGTGGGCCGTCGCGATCTTCATCCATTCCCGCGCGGCCCCACGGATTCTGCGGTTCGCGGGCACGTTCTGGCTGATTGCCACGCTCGCTGCGACGCTGGGATTCGGCTACCACTACGGCGTGGATCTCGTCGCCGGCGTGGTGTTCGCGCTCACCATCGAGGCAGCGCTGCGCTCGCTCGACCGTGGCTGGGACCGGCCAGGAATCCAACTGGTCATCTACGGCGCCACGGTCTTTGCCGCGCTCTTGTTGTCGTACCGCTATCTGCCGATGGAGATGGCAAGAAATCCGGTGATGGCCGGGTCACTTCTCATTCTGGCGATGACCTCGGTGGTCTATGGATACGGGCGGACCGCCAAACTGCCGAAACCGACGGTCACACCAACGCGGCAACCGGAACCGCAACCTGAACCACTCTGAGCCGCGTTGCATCATGGCGGACGTCCGACGATCGAGCCCACCGCCCCTCCTGGTGCCGCGGTGGGCCGCATGCGTACGCGGGTGTGTCACACCGCGGCGATGCCTTCCATGCCCGACTCGTCGAAGGCGGGCAGTCCCTCAGCCGTGGTGACCTTCGTGAGGGATCCGTTCTTCTCGACACGGAAGCCGTCCACGGTGCCGGAGACGGCGTTCTGGACGTAGACGAACTTCTCGTCCTCGGTCACCGCGAGGTCGATCACCCCCTGCGAGTTGGCGGAGGGCGGGGTGGCGATACCGACGTCGTTGGTCAGGGCGAGCTTGCCGTGCTTGTCCATGCGGTAGCCGCTGACAGTGGAGTTGCCGGTGTTGCCGCCGTAGAAGTAGTTGCCCGCGCGCTCCAGCCAGCACAGGACCTCCTGCCCGTTGGCGAGGGGCTTCTGAAGGACCTTCAGTTTGCCGTCGCGCTTCACCTCGTAGGTGGTGACGGTGGACTTCTCGGCCTCGGCGACCAGCATCCGCTTCCCGGTCCCGTCGAAGCTGATCGCGAACGGGACACCGCCGGCCGACTCGTTGACGACCGGTTCGGCGACGGACGGGAGGCCGTTCCGCTTCATCGGGAAGACCTCGACGGTGTTGTTGCCCTTGGTGGTGACCACCAGGTTGCGGCCGTCCGGAGTGAACTCGACCTCGCCCGGTGAGGTGTCGAAACGTGGCACGTCCTCGTTGTCCAGGCCCAGGGAACGGTGGGAGCCGTGCAGCGGCTTGAGTCCATTGCCGGTGATCCTGAAGCCTTGGACGGAGCCCTCACCGCCCGCGTTCATGACGTACGCGACCTTGCCGTGCACCGCGATGCTGGAGGGGAACTCCCCGCCGGAGTCCACGACTTGGCGGTCCTTCAGCGTCCGGCCCTCGACGCGGAAGGACGTCACCGTGCCGCTGCCCGCGTTGACCGCCAGCAGCATCCCCGAGGCGTCGTCGTAGACCAGCGATCCCTGGGAGGCGAGCGAGTCGGTGGGGGCGTCGACCTGGTCACCGCCCTTGCCGCCGGCGTCGTAGGTCCCCGCGGGTTCGAGCTTGCCGTCGTCACCCCGCGCGAACACATGGATGGTGTTGCCGTCCAGCTCGTTGCCCTGGACGAAGACGGCGTGGTCAGCACCGGCGCTCCCGGAGTACTGACTGGCCGAGGCCAGGGACACGGCCACCGTGGCCGCCCCGGCGATGGCGAGGGCCCCGCCGCCTATCACGACCCGCCGTGTCCTGGACTTCCCCCGGTGACCCCTGCGGCTGTTGTGCGTGCTCATGTCCCGTCTCCTTCAGTCCGTTGCCCATGGGAACCCGAATCGGTCTCCGTCTCTGCGTACGGGACAAGAGTGACCAGTGGGTGTGGTGGGACGAGGGGGAACGAGCTCCGCGTCAGACTCTTGTAAGCAGTGGCTGTCAGAGCGTCGGCACATGAATCGACGGGCTAGCGGCCTGAAGGGCAAGCCCTGTGCCGTGCGGTGTGCGGTGGCCTGCTGGGCAGCGCACACGGGCTTCTCGGGCGGCGGCACGCTCACCGCGCGGGACGAGCCCGCCGAGCCAGCCCGCGCGGCCGGCGCCGGCCGTGGGACCCGGTCGCCCAGGCGAGCAGAGCGAACCCCAGCGCGAAGCCGCACATCGTCCAGACCCCGCGTGGCCAGAAGATGTGGCTGTCGACGAAGGACCAGCCGGCCACGAGCAGCACGGCTGTGCCCGGCAGGACGCGGGCGCCGTGCCGTGGCCACAGCGCCGCCATGGCGGCCACGACCGCGCAGATCAGGGCATAGGCGCCGACCTGTCCGAGGGACTCACCCACCTCGTACAGCGGGCGTTTCAACGGCCCTGGATTCGCGCCCGCGGCGGCGTGCTCGACCGCGGTTCCGGCCGCGATGCCGGCGACGGCGTCGAGCCCGGTGTAGAAGGCCGCGTAGACGAAGGCACCGGCCCAGGCCACGACCGTGGCGGCGCCTTCGAAGCCGGGCCGGGGCCGGTGCCACAGCGGGACCAGGAGACCGAGGGTGAGCAGCGGAAAGAGAGGCAACAGCAGGATGTGCAGGTCCGTCCAGTCCGCCGCCGTCGACGTCGACAGTCCGTGGGGGTGTACGAGGCCCACCGCGGCCAACGCCAGGGGCGCGGCGGTCACCAGGGCGATGCGTATGGAGTTCGCCACGAGAGGGGTCGTCACGAGAGAGGTCGTCACGCGGCGATCGTAGGTGCGGGGCCCCGCGCGGTGTGGGTGCGTAAGGGTTTCGTAAGGCCTCATGAACACGCCACGGGCTCGGCCGGCCGAGGGGTCGGCGGGGTGGTTCACCGCGTGGCAGGCGAAGGGCGCATGACTCGACTCGCAGGCGGACTGATCGGCATCGTCGCGACTGCACACTTCGACGCCGTGCCCTATGCACGTAGTCCGCGTCCGCTGTGCGTCAAGTTTCACCCCGGGCCTTGCTGGTCAGCGCACGAGCAGGTCGATCACGCCGGTCAGGTCCTCCTCGCCGCTGCCCTCGGCCAGGCGGCGGCGCATCAGCTCGAAGTAGGGGTTGAGCAGTTCCGGGCTGACACCCTGTTGCTCGGCGGTGCTCAGGAAGGTCGGCGTGCCCGCCACCTGCATGGCGAGGTTGGAGACGACGCCCTTGGTGTAGTCCCCGGTGCGCAGATGGTCGGCGGTCTGGTGAACTGCCGGGGCCATCGCGACGAGCCAGTCGGAGAGCAGCGGGGCGAGCGCCGCGGGGTCGATGTCCTCCTTGCGGATCAGGGCGAAGGCGTGCGCGGCTCCGGCGAACATGCCGTACATGGCGCTGAGCAGGGCCACGTCGTGCAGGGCCGCGAAGCCCGCGTCCTCGCCGACGTAGGTGGTGCCGGCCGGGATGGCCAGGGGCTCCTGGTGCCGCTCGAACAGCTCCCGCGAGCCACTGTAGAAGACGTAGCCGCCGGCTCCCGGGACGCCGATCATGGGGGGGACGGCCATGATCCCGCCGTCCAGGTAGCGGGCGCCACGCTCGCGGGCCCACTCGGAGCGGGCGCGGGCCTGGGCAGGGGTGCTGGTGGTCAGGTTGACCAGGTCCCTGGCGGATAGGTCGGTGCCGGCCAGCACCTCCTCGACCGAGGTGTCGTCCAACAGGCAGACGACGACCAGGGTGTTCGCCGCGACCGCCGCAGCGGCGCTGTCCGCGACCCGTGCCCCCTCGGCGGCGAGTGCCGCGGCGCGGGCCGGGGTGCGGTTCCAGACGGTGAGCGGGTGGCCGGCGGCAAGCCAGGTACGGGCCAGCGCGGTGCCCATCGCGCCAAGGCCCAACAGCGTGACGGAAGTCTTCTCAACAGTGTTCTGTGCCATGCCGATTAGGCTGGTCACAGGCCCGGAGGTAATCAAGTACGCACTTGGTAGTGGGTGGTTACCCCGGGGTGAGCGAGCACGTCAGAGGGGTGGGGCATGACGACGCTGAACCGGCCGGGTGCACCGGACGGACATATCTGCGGGATCGACACCGCGATGGAGGTGATCGGCGGCAAGTGGAAGGTGCTGATCCTCTGGGCGCTCCACGAGCACCCCTGCCGCCGCTTCGGCGAGCTGCGCCGACTGCTTCCCGGCATCACCGAGAAGGTGCTGGCCTCCCACTTGCGTGAGCTGGAAGCGGACGGCGTCGTGCACCGCGTCTCCTACGACGAGGTGCCGCCCCGCGTCGAGTACTCGCTGACCGAGGACGGTATGCGCCTCAACGACGCACTCCGGCCGCTGGCCGCCTGGGGAAGCGAGCGGCCGACCACTCGAGGGCTGGAGGGGAAGGCAGGCTAGGGCTGCGGTGAATCCGCAACCCCCGGGTCCCTGACCTGGGTCTGATCGGATTCGCCCTGAGCCTCTCTCGGTGGTCGAGGCGTTGCGGAGCACTGAAGGCGAGGGCCGGGCGGAGGTGTGCCGTGCAGGAGCAGACGGGGGAACTCGCATGCGCGCTCACCTTTGCTCCGTCGACGTCGCTCCGTCGACCTGGAAGGGAGCGCCGCACGCATCAGCCCGCCGCTACGGGGCACTCGGGCACTCGGGCACTCGGGAAGTAGGACCCCGAAACGGGTTCCGCGTCAACCGGCCGCATCGGCCGAACGGAAGATGCGGTCGAGATGGTCGTCCAGGACCGCGGTGGCGGACTCGGGACTGCGCTGACCGACGAGGATGCTGGTGCCGAGCCCCGCGGACATCGCGAGCAGACCCGCCGCCGTCGACTGCGCGTCCACACCGGGCTGCAGCAGATCCGCGACCTGCGCCTGCCGGAGGATGTCGGTCAGGGCACCTTCGGCCGCGTCGGGGTCCTTGATGAAGGGCTGGGCCGCGAGCGCCCGGTCGGTCACGGCCAGAACGGCGTACGAGGTGTAGAGGTGGTGGAAGACACGGCTCTCCTCGTCGGTCGGCAGCGCCGTCATCAGCAGCGCCTCGACCATCGCGCGCGGCCCCGGCCCGTCCCCGGCGGCTCGGATGCGGGCGGCGAGCCGTTCCCCGAACTTCCCGGTCAGGTGCTCCAGGCCGAAGAGCAGCAACTTCTCCTTGGTCTCGAAGTAGTACTGCACCAGCCGCAGTGACACGCCTGCCTCGGCTGCCACATCGCGCATCCCCACGGCATGCAGTCCGCGTCGCCCGGCGACCCGGACGAGTGCCTCCGCGATCTCGGTGCGCCGTTCCGCATGGTCCACCCGCTTGGGCATCGGCTGGTTCTCCGCTCATCGTCCGCTGGGCCCGCACCGGGCCTTTTCATGGTACAGCCGTATCAACATTGTGATACGTTCGTACCACGAAACCGAGATCCTCCGGAGGTGGCCGTGTCCGAGACCACTGCCCGCACCCAGGCCGACGTCGGCCGCTATGTGAGCGACGCCTGGCGCGACCGCTACTTCGCCGCCTGTGACGCCGTCTACGCGCTGGGCGCACCCGCCCTGGCGGAGCAGGACGTGGAAACCGCGTTCGGCACCACCCGCGTGTACCTCTACGGGCCCGACGACCCCGCGGCCCGCTCCCGCACCCCGGTCGTCCTGGTGCACGGAGCCGGCTCCTGCTCAGCCATGTGGTACCCGAACACCCCCGACCTCAGCGCCGACCGCCCCGTCTACGCCGTCGACACCCCCGGCGACCCCGGACGCAGCGTGCAGCGCGAGCCGATCCACCAGCCCGAACGGGCCGCACAGTGGCTGGACGAGACGCTCGCCGGGCTCGGGCTCGACCGCGTCCACCTGGTCGGCATCTCCTACGGAGGCTGGCTCGCCCTGAACCAGGCGCACCGCAGGCCGGAACGCCTCGCCTCGGTCACCCTGCTCGACCCGGGCGGCTTGGAGAAGGTGGGGCTGCGCTTCTTCGTCTGGCTCTTCGCCGGCCTCTTCGCGAGCTTCGCACCCAGAACGCTGCGCCCGCGGCTGGCGGCCTGGCTGGAACAACCGGTCCTGGTCATGCCCGAGTTGCGCACGATGATCAGGACCGCCGTCCGCGCCTACCGCATCCGTCGACCGGCACCGCTCCCCCTGTCCGACGCGGAACTGTCCACCATCCGTACGCCGCTCTATCTGGTGCTCGGCAAGCGCAGCCTCCTGCTGCACCCCGAGCGGCAGATGGAGCGCGTTCCACGCCTGATACCGGGCACCCGTGCCGAGATCATCACCGGTACCGGGCACGGACCTCAGATCGACCACGCGCAGGAAATGAACCGCAGGATGCTGAACTTCATGGCCTCCGTCGACTGACAACCACCGAGCCGACGCGGCACTTCCGGGACCTCACCAGGTTTACCAGGGGAACGGCAAGCTGCGTGCTCGCCGACGGGGTCGGTGATGCCGTTGTGCGGGCGGAGGACCCGAGATTGCGGTACCTGCCTGCTGTACCGCGAGATCCAAACGGGGGTGACCATGGAACGGCATGTGCTGGAATCGCTGTTGGCCGGTGATGACGAGGCGTCCGTGAAAGCTCTGGCCACCCTCCGCAGCGGCGCCACCTACTGGGTGGGAGACCGGGCACAACCCTCAGGCCGGCATGCCGGAGTCTTCAAGCGCCGTCTTCGGCGCATGCGGATGCACGGAGTCGAACCACTCGGGCTGGAACGAGCAGTGCAACTCGTCCGCGAACATGGCCGACCCGTGCGCACAGGGCTGATCGATTCTGCCGATCGGACATGGACCACCCTGCTCTTTCTCACCGAGGACGGCAGCGCACTAGTGGCCTGCGCCGGCTGGCCGCCGCCGCTGGTTGTCAGGGAGCCACCGCTTTAGGAGTTCGATACCCGGCAACCGATGTTCATCTCAAGGCAGAGTTGAGCCGTCCACTTTGCCTGCCTTGGCGTCTTGCCTGCCTTGGCGTCGTCGATCAGGTCGGGGCTCTCGGTTCCCGTTGTCTTCTCCTCGTGCCCTGTCCTCACTGGAACGCGCGCTCGTGATCGGGCCGGTCGGACGGTCGGCCGGTGCGGAGGGAGCGGGCAAGGGCCAGTCCGCCCAGGACCGCGGCGATCAGCCCCAGCACCAGGGCCATGGCGCCGCCGACCACTCCGTTGCCGGTGCCTGGGCCACCGTCGGCGACGGCCAGATTCAGCGCGCCGACGACCATGCCGGTCAGTCCTGCCGCCAGTGAGACAACGGCCCCCCTCTTCCCCTTGCCGTTGCCGATACGACCCGCGGATCGGGAGCGGGCCAGAGCCAGCCCGCCGATGACCACGCCGGCCAGCGCCACCAGTGCCGCCACCGTGCCCACAAGCCGCCCGGCGGTCAGGTCGTAGGCATCGGCGGCGACCGACTGGACCGAAGCATGGGCGGCCACCGGTGCGGCAAACACAGATCCGACAGACATGTCTCCTCCTGTGACTGGACGTGGTCCGATACGTCTGGACCTGGTTCGAGCATGTCCGCCGTACCCGCCCCCGGTCGTCCCGCAGACGGACGCACTTCGCGCTGCCGCCGATGGCGCATCCGGCTATCACGGATGCTGCAGAAGACGGGGAAATACCGCGTGTGCGGTAGCCGGTTCCTCGTCCGCGAGCGGGACTCGCCCGCTGTGGCGTCCGGCTAGGGTGCGCATATGAGGACTGGACTCTCCGGTGTCTGGGCCAGGGGCGGAGACTGGGCGATCGCCGTCGGCGTGGCGGCGACGCTGCTGGTCACCGGGTTGTCCGGGCAGCCCTCCACCGTCGGCCTCGACCTGCTCGGCTACGTGCTGCTGGCGGCCGGCGGCCTGGCGCTGGCCGCGCGCCGCCGGGCTCCGGTTGTCGTCCTGGCTGCCACCGGCGTGTGCGCGGTGGGCTATCAGGCGGCCGGTTTCGACGTGCCTGCCGTCGCCTATCTGTTCGCGGTGTACGCAGCCGTACGGGCGGGACACCGCACCCTTACGATCGCGGCGAGCGTGGGAATGCTGGCCCTGCTGCCCCTCGCGGCCCTGGCCTCTGGCCTGCATGACACGGGCGAGGCGTTCGCGCAGGCTCGGGGCGCCCTGGAGATCGCGTGGGTCGTCGCGGCCGGTGCCGCGGGTGAGGCGTTGCGGCAGGCCGAGCGGCGGGCGGACGAGGCCGAGCGCACCCGGGAGGAGACCGCGCGGCGCCGCGCCGACGAGGAGCGGCTGCGTATTGCCAGGGAGTTGCATGACTCGCTCACTCACCAGATCTCGGTCATCAAGTTGCAGTCCGAAGTGGCCGTCCACGTGGCCCGCAGACGGGGCGAGCAGGTGCCGGAGGCGCTGCTGGCGATCCAGGACGCGGGGCGTGAGGCGAGCCGTGAGCTGCGCGCGACGCTGGAGGCGCTGCGAGACGACGATACGACCCCGCCGCGCGGGCTCGAGCACGTCAAGGAACTGGTGGAACGGGCTCGTACGTTCGGTCTGGACGCGGCGTTGACGATCGAGGGACAGCAGTGTGACGTGCCCGCCACGGTGGAGCGGACCGCCTACCGGATCGTTCAGGAGTCGCTCACCAACATCGCCCGTCACGCAGACGCGAGCGCGGCGTCGGTCCACATCGACTGCCGGCCGGACGCTCTTGTGATCCGCATAGACGACGACGGCACTGCCGCGCCGGACATCATCCCGGCACCCGGCATGGGACTGCTCGGCATGCGCGAACGCGTCACTGCCCTCGGCGGGCACCTGCGCGCCGAACCCCGCGGCGAGGGCGGCTTCACCGTCCAGGCCGAACTCCCCGTGGAGCCAACATCATGATCCGTGTCCTGCTGGTCGACGACCAGCCGCTCATTCGTAGCGGATTCCGCGCGCTTCTCGACCTCGAAGACGACATCGAGGTGGTGGCCGAGGCCGCCGACGGGAAAGAGGGCATTGCTCTGGCCAAGCAGCACCTGCCCGACGTCGCGCTCATCGACATCCAGATGCCGGTCCTGGACGGCATCGAGGTCACCCGGCGCATCGCCGCGGACCCGGAACTGGACCGGATGCATGTCGTCATCCTGACCAACTACGGCCTGGACGAGTACGTCTTCAACGGGCTACGCGCCGGCGCCGCCGGGTTCCTCGTCAAGGACATCCTGCCCGAGGACCTCCTGCACGCGGTCCGCGTCGCCGCGCGCGGCGACGCCCTGCTCGCCCCCTCGATCACGCGCAAGCTCATCAGCCGCTACGTCGCCCAGCCGCTCGACACCGGTATCGACAAGGGGCTGGAAGAACTGACCAACCGCGAACGCGAGGCTGTCGCCCTGGTCGCGCAGGGCCTGTCCAACGATCAGATCGCCGACCGCATGGTGATCAGTCCACTGACCGCGAAGACCCACGTCAACCGGGCCATGACCAAACTCCACGCACGAGACCGCGCCCACCTGGTTGTCCTCGCCTACGAATCCGGCCTGGTGACCCCGCGCAACTCCTGACGACTACTCAGCAACACGCCGTAGCCAGCCTGGCAGAGGCTCGCTGCCGGCGCGACTGCGGCCCTGCGTGCTGCTTTGGGGGCGGTCAGCCCACCGGCCAGCCGACCCGGCCCGCTGCCACGCCAAGAGCCCCGGCCTCCAGAGGGGCGCTGACGACGCCTCCGCGCGCGGCGAGCAGCCAGAGGGCGGCGAGGGCCAGCACGCCGTACTGCCATGTGTCCGCCGAGGACGGCATTCCCGAAGGTGCCGCACAGGCGAGGCGTCTGCAGGGACTTCGGGCGTGTACGCCCGCGGTCGTGTCCGTCGCGGTGCTCATGCCTGGGGCTCCGGCGCGATCTCCTTGATCAGGCCCTCGACCAGCACCTTGATCTCGTCCCGGATCGGGCGGACGGCCTCGACGCCCTGCCCGGCCGGGTCCTCCAGCTGCCAGTCCAGGTAGCGCTTGCCGGGGAAGACGGGGCAGGTGTCGCCGCAGCCCATGGTGATGCAGACATCGGACTCCTTGACGGCGTCGACGGTGAGCATCTTCGGGACCTCGGCGGAGATGTCGATGCCGACCTCGGCCATGGCCTCGACGGCGGCCGGGTTGACGCCCGCGCCCGGGTTGGAGCCGGCGGAGCGGACCTCGACGCGGCCCCCGGCCAGGTGGGTCAGCCACGCGGCGGCCATCTGTGAACGGCCGGCGTTGTGGACACAGACGAAGAGCACGGAGGGCTTGTCGGACATCAGGAGGTCTCTCTTGTCTCGCGACGGCATCAGGCGCGAATGACTTCAGCACCCGGTGGTGTCAGCCACCACTGATGTGAGAGTATCAGTCCATGATGACGTCAGTCGACACTGACCTGATCCGGGTTCTGGCCGACCCGCTCAGGCTCCAGATCGTGACCCTGCTGGCCAAAGAGGCGCTGTGCACCACCCACTTGGTGGAGGAGACCGGTGCCCGGCAGACGAACCTCTCCAACCATCTGAGAGTGCTGCGCGAGGCCGGGGTCGTCGAGACGGAGCCTTGCGGCCGCTACACGTACTACAAGCTCCGCCCGGACGTCATCGCATCTCTCGCCGGTCAGTTCACTGACCTGGCCGAGTCCGCTCGTGCCGCCGCCGACAACAAGAGGGCCTGCCCGTGACCCGCACCGAAGCATCCGCGACGTCCCCCACCGAGGATTCCTCGGTCGTCGCGAAGCTGTCGACGCTCGACCGTTTCCTCGCCGTCTGGATCCTTCTCGCCATGGCCCTCGGCCTGGGCCTCGGCAGGCTCATCCCCGGCCTGAACGACGCCCTGGCCAAGGTCGAGATTGGCGGCATCTCCCTGCCGATCGCCGTCGGCCTGCTGATCATGATGTATCCGGTCCTCGCCAAGGTCCGCTACGACAAGCTCGACGCCGTCACCGGGGACCGCAAGCTCATGGTCTCGTCGCTGGTCATCAACTGGCTGGTCGGTCCGGCGGTGATGTTCGCGCTGGCGTGGATCTTCCTGCCCGACCTGCCCGAGTACCGCACCGGCCTGATCATCGTCGGTCTCGCCCGGTGCATCGCGATGGTCATCATCTGGAACGACCTCGCCTGCGGCGACCGCGAAGCCGCCGCCGTGCTCGTCGCCCTGAACTCCGTCTTCCAGGTACTGGCCTTCGGCGTGCTCGGCTGGTTCTACCTCGACCTGCTGCCGGGCTGGCTGGGCCTCGGTGACGGCGAGCACCTCGACATCTCCATGTGGAAGATCGCCCTGAACGTCGTCATCTTCCTCGGCATCCCGCTGCTGGCCGGGTTCCTCACCCGCCGCATCGGCGAGCAGAAGCTGGGCCGCGAGAAGTACGAGTCCGACTTCCTGCCGAAGATCGGCCCGTGGGCGCTGTACGGCCTGCTCTTCACGATCGTCATCCTCTTCGCCCTGCAGGGGAAGACGATCACCTCCCAGCCGCTGGACGTGGCCCGCATCGCCCTGCCGCTGCTGGTGTACTTCGCGGTGATGTGGTTCGGCACCTTCGCCCTCGGCAAGGTCATCGGTCTCGCCTACGACCGCACCGCGACCCTCGCGTTCACCGCGGCCGGAAACAACTTCGAGCTGGCCATCGCGGTAGCCATCGCCACCTTCGGCGTGACCTCCGGCCAAGCCCTGTCCGGCGTGGTCGGCCCACTCATCGAGGTGCCGGTGCTGGTGGCGCTCGTGTACGTCTCCCTGGCCTGGCGGCGGAAGTTCAGCGCCAACCAGCAGCTGACGCCGGCACCGCAGGAGGGCTGATGCACTGCCTGGACTGTTACAGCGCAGGACGCCAGACACGGCGCTCGCCGTCTGCCGGCAGTGCGGTGCCGCTGTCTGCGCGCAGCACTCCCAGCTGACCGACAGTCCCTGACCTGCACCAGCCCGATCAACCGCACGGTCACGGTCGAACCGCCTGTGCGACGGCTGTTGTGCCGTACCTGCTCGGCGGCCCACGCGGCATACGCCGCATGCTGTGCGGGGTCCGCCAACACGGCCCGGACACCGTGACCGGCGACGAACACACGCAGGTGGTGCTGATCGGCGGCGGCCAGTCCGGGCTCGCCGCCGGTTACCACCTGCGCCGCCTCGGCGTGGACTTCGTCAGCCTTGATGCGCAGTCCACGCCGGGCGGTGCCTGGCGTTCCCCACTTCGGTGCAACACCGTTGTCCCCTCACCCAGCCCCTGGGCCGACGGAACATGGATGCTTGCCGATGTACCGAGTGGCCGAGCGGCGTCCGGGCGGACTTCAGGGGACGTACTGCTGTCCTCCCCGTGACGTCATGAGGGGGCGCCGCCCTTCCGCCGGGTGGCGCCGGGGGTTGCGCGCACGCCTTAGATCAGGGTCCCGAGTATCCGCCCCATCGCGGCGAGGACCGACGGCTCGACCCGGTAGTAGACCCAGGTGCCACGGCGCTCGGAGGTGAGCAGGCCGGCTTCCTTGAGCTTCTTCAGGTGGTGGGAGACGGTCGGCTGGGAGACGCCGACGTCGGAGATGTCGCACACGCACGCCTCGCCGCCCGCATGGGACGCCACCGCCGAGAACAGTCGCAGCCGGACCGGATCCGCGAGCGCCTTGAACATCCGGGCGGTCCGCTCGGCCTCCTCGGCGGTGAACGGACGCTCGGTCAGCGGCGGGCAGCAGGGCACCGGAGGCTCCAGGACCTCGGGTTCCAGCAGTGGCAGCGCCTTGGCGTTCGACATGCATCTATGTTGACACACGTCGAACCAATGCGGCCAGGAGCAGGTGACTACCGCACACGCAGGTGCGAGGACAGGCGGCGGGCGACTCGGGTGGCGTCCCGGCCGACGCCACGCAGGGAGTTGGAGGACAGGCTGCGCTGCCATTCCAGGCCGACGTACGCCAGGCCGGGATGGGTGAGTGAGATGCCTTCCCGGTGGAGCGGATGCCCGTGCTCGTCGAGGGCGCCGAGCGGGGTCAGGTAACCGAGGTCGGGCCGGTAGCCGGTGGCCAGCAGGATGGTGTCGACCTCCTCGGCGCTCCCGTCTGCCCAGGTGACCTTGGAGCCGTCGGCGCCGGTGAACACCGGGCGCCGGTCTGGGGCGCCGGTCGCGACGGCTTCTCGGTAGCGGCCGTCATCGAAACGTGCAGGCAAGAACCCTCCACGGCACCCCGGTCCGATTCCGATGCGGAATCCCGTTGATGACCCTGCGGTGGCAGGCGCACCGACCGCCGCGTAGCCCGGCCTTCCGCAGTACGGGGCCCTGGAGGTGCTCCAGGGGCACCCCTGGCCCGAGCTCACCTGTCAACTCGGTGGGGATCGGCTGACGCTTGGGCTTGCGCTGGGAAACCGATCGGTTTACTCTACTTGAAACCGATCGGTTTCCCATTTTCTGGAGGTGGTCATGACCGCTGTGAAGGGCGCCAACGTCTTCGTCACCGGCGGCAGCCGCGGCATCGGCAAGGCCCTGGTGGAAGAGCTGTACGCGCGCGGCGCCGGCAAGGTCTACGCCACCGCCCGCGACCCGCGCACCGTGACGCACCCCGACGCGGTCCCGGTGGCGCTGGAGGTCACCGACCCGGCCTCGGTTGCCGCGGCCGCCGCGCAGGCGGGGGACGTCACCGTGCTGATCAACAACGCCGGTGCCTCGGTGGGCGCTTCCTTCCTCGACTCCCCGGTCGACGACATACGCCGGGAGTTCGAGACCAACTTCTACGGCCCGCTCCTCGTCGCCCGGGCCTTCGCGCCGGTCATCGAGCGCAATGGCGGCGGCCACCTCCTCAATGTGCACTCCGTGCTCTCTTGGATCGCGCTCGGCGGCTCCTACAGCGCCTCCAAGGCCGCCCTGTGGTCGCAGACCAACTCCCTGCGCCTGGAGCTGCAGCCGCGCGGCATCGCCGTCACCGGACTGCACGTCGGCTACGTCGACACCGACCTGACGACAGGCATCGACGCCCCCAAGTCCGACCCCCGTGACGTCGCCGCACTCGCCCTCGACGGCATCGAGACCGGCGCCCACGAGGTCCTCGCCGACGACATCTCGCGGCAGGTCAAGGCCGGCCTGGCCGGCGACCTGGCGGGGCTGTATCCCCAGCTCGCCCAGTAGACCTGGCACCCGGCGAGAGGCCCTGCCCTGCGCCCGCCCAGAGCAGCGAACGTCAGTTTCCTGAAACCGGAGAGGGCATCAGCAATGAGTGCGAATTCAGAGAATAAGAAGTTTTACGCCCTGAACATGTTTGACGTGGTCGACGTGGAGAAGTACCTGGCGTATTTCAGCCGCTTGCCCGAAGCGGCTCCGCAATATGGTGGTCGAATGGTGGCGTTTGGCCGCTTCCGGGACAACGTAGCCGGTGACCTCACGCCACGGCAGGTTCTGTTCCTCGTTGAATGGGAGTCCGAAGAGGCGTTCAACAGCTTCCGGGACGATCCGGAATTGGCCGACCTGCATCCGCTGCGGGAGAGCGGGACGACGTCCTATATCTGGCAGACTTTCGATGGTTCCGATATGAGTGACCCTGCCGACGTTTCGCTCGACGATGTACTGGCGGTGCTCAAGCCTTAGCCGCGATCTTTCGTGGGGGCCCGCCGAAACGGAGTCGGCGGGCCCTTCGCTTTCCGCGGCTTCGGGCTGATGGTGGGCAGACCGGCGGCCCGGTGGAGAATCCTGCGTCAGCCGGCCAGCTGGTTCATCTTGCGGATCTGCTTGTCGAAGACGGCGGCGGGAGCGAGGCGGCGCAGTACGCGTGCGCGTCCGGCCAAGGGGCCTGCGGTGTAGCGCGGCCTCGGCTTCGGCTCGGTCGCGGCCGCCACGATCGTCTTGGCGACGACAGCGGGGGCGTCGCCGCCCCTGACGGCCTCCGCCATCACGCGGCCGGCGGTCTGCCGCTGCTTCGCGTACACGTGCAGGGGGATGTCGGGCTTCGCGCTGTTGGCCTCGAACCCGGTCCTGGCGTAGGCGGGTTCGACGATGAGTGCCCGGACGCCGTGGTCACGGATTTCGTGGTCCAGCGACTCGGTGTAGCCCTCGATCGCGTGCTTGGAGGCGGCGTAGGCGGCCATGTAGGGCTGGGGCAGGAACCCGAGCACGGACGAGATGTTGATGACGCGCCCGCGTCCCCGAGCGCGCATGTGCGGCAGGACCTCGTTCACCATGCGCATGACCCCGAAGACGTTGGTGTCGAAGACGGCCTGGGCCTGTGCGACGGAGGTCTCCTCCGCCGCCCCCATCGAGCCGACGCCGGCGTTGTTGACCAGGACGTCGATCCGCCCGAACCGTTCGCTCACCTCCTGGACCGCGGCAGCGACCGAGGAGTCGCTGACCACGTCGAGGTCGAGGAGCGTCACACCCCCGAGCGGGGTGACGTGTGAGGTGTCGCGGCCTGTGCCGACCGCGTGGAAACCCGCTGCGACGAGGGCGAGCGCGGTTTCCTGCCCGATGCCCGATGACGCACCCGTCACGAGTGCCACCGGCCGATCTGTCGTCATCCCGGACTCCCGTTCCCATTCCAAACCGATCGGTTTCCGCTACAGTAAACCGATCGGTTTCCGTGTGCAAGTTCAAGCAGGGGGTGGGGTCATGGGTGGAGTCAGTGCGCAGGAGCGGCGCGAGAACGTCATTCGCGCGGCGATCGCCGAGTTCGCGATCGCCGGCTACCGCGGCACCACCACCGCGGCGATCGCCGAGCGGGTCGGCGTCACGCAGCCGTATCTCTTCCGGCTCTTCCCGGACAAGAAGGCGATCTTCGTCGCCGCTCTGGTGCGGAGCGCGGAAGACACTCGCCTGGCTTTCGAGAGGGCGGCCGACGGGGTCGAGGGAGGCGAGCGAGCCCGGCAGGTGCTGGCGGACGCCTATGCGCAGCTGATCTCGACGCGCCCCGAAACGCTCCTGATGCAGATGCAGGGTTATGCCGCCGTGGCGGCCGCCGAGGCGCAGGGCGACGACCTGATCGGAGAGGTCGTCCGGGCCGGCTGGATGAGCATCTGGGAAACCGTGCACCTGTCGCTGGGCGCTGATACCGAGAGGACCGCACGCTTCTTCGCCTGCGGCATGCTCGGCAACACGCTCACTGCCATCGGGCTTCCCGGGGCTGCCAGGCGGTGAGGGGAGGTTCCTGGACGGTGGGGCGTCAGCGCACGCCCGCCGTGTCGAGCAAGGTGGTCACCGTGGGTGCGACGAGCCCGGTCAGGTTGTCGGCCTGAATTCCCGCGCGGGCGCTCGCGCCGTCGAAGACCAGGCTGAGCTGCCGGGCGAGCAGATCGGGATCGCCCGCCCCGCCCTGCTCGGCCTCGGCGCGGAAGAAGGCCGTCAGATTCGCCTTGACCTGGTGGGCCACGCGGCTCGCCGGGTGACTCTGGTCCTTGAGCTCGACCTGCACCGCCAGATACCGACAGCCCCGGAACTCGGGCGCCCCTGCCTGTGATTCCACCTGCTTGAAGATGTGCATGATCCGCTCGCGGGGCGACCGGCCGTCGTCCGTCGCGGGCAGGAGAGTTGCCACGTAGGCGGAGGCGCGCTCCTTCAGGCTCGCTGCCAGGAGCTCGTCCTTGCTCTCGAACAGCTGATACATGGAGCGCTTCGACACCCCCGCCGCCTTGCACAGCGCCTCGACTCCGATGCTGACGCCGTCTCGGTAGGTGAGCGTGGCCGCCGCCTCCAGCAGGCGCTCCCTGGGGCTCAGTTTCACTTCGGTGCTCATACCGTGAGGTTAACCCGGAGCGGGCGAAATGAAAACCGATCGGTTTTCCCGTCGGGGCGACGCACGCCGGGGCCACTCCGAGTAATGGCCCGTCTTGGGTGACCTGCCGTCATGCCCGTGCGGCGGTCATCTCCGACGTCGTCTCCGCCGGGATGCGGTGCAGTCCCTTGCGGTCGTGAAAGCAGTGACTGCCGCTCATGACGTACGGGTCTCTCGGTCGGCGGACGCGGAACGTTTCGCCGGGGGATGCCAGCCGCCGGTGACTTCCTTGACGGGCTTGTGGGGGAAGCGGCGCCGGGCGTACTCCTGCGCGTGGGAGCCCGGCAGGACGTACAGGGTTTCCTTCTTGTCCCGGAGCGGCCGCAGCACGGTGTCCATGAAGGTCTTGCGGTCGTCCAGGTACGGGCCGAGAACGTCCTCGCCGGCGGGGCAGACGGCGAGGCAGTAGCCGGACTTGTAGCCGGGCGGAGAGCTCAGGCTCTGCCACATGGAGGCGCTCTCGGAGTCGCTGACCCGGGAGCGGTAGTCGGCGGCGTCCTCGCTGTCGGCCACGGTCTGCGCCCAGTCGGTGAACCCGCTCATGAACTCGCGGTAGTTGTGCGTGGTGCAGGCCAGTGCGTCGAAGGCGCCGTCCTTGGCGATGGCGCCGACCGGGCAGGCGGCGACGCACAACTTGCAGTCGATGCAGGGGTTGTAGTCCAGCGCCTGCCCGTACTCGCTGACCTCCGCGTCCACCAGGACGGTCACGAGCAGCACGAAGCTGCCGAACTTCGGGTGGATGACGTTGCGGTGCAGGCCCATCACGCCGAGTCCGGCGGCCACCGCGACCGTCTTGTGTGCCACCACCCAGATCCGCTCGTGGGGGAAGCGGTCCATCTCCTGGGGGAAGCCCACGGAGGGATTGAGCGCGCGGTAACCCGCGTCCTGGAGCGCCTGGGTGACGCCGCGGGCGGCGTGGTTGGCCTGTTCGTCGGTCTGGTGGAACTCCTGGTTGGCCACGCTGCGGGCGGGGGAGCGGCAGTTGTCGCGGTTCATCCGGACCGCCATCGCGATCAGGGTGCGGGTGCCGGGCAGTGCGGACTGTGCGTGCTCGCGCTCGCCGGCCAGGTCCGGATGGTCCAGGCTGACCGCGGCGGCGTCGTCGGCGCCGGCCGCCAGGCACAGCTCGCGCAGCCAGGCCGCGTCGATCACCGCGGGCGGGCGACCTGAGGTGCCGGTCCTGCGCCGGGCGAGTACGGCCCGTACGGAGGGGTGGGCGGCGAGCTTCGCCGGAAGCCTGGGAGGCGGGGCCGTCGGTTGCCCCTCGGCGTTGCGCGCGGCAGTCATCCGTACTCCTCGGGATTCGAGTCACCGGCTCTCCCGCAGCGAGAAACCGATCGGTTTCACCACCGTAAACCGATCGGTTTCTGGACGCAACCCCGTGCGGCGCGCCGCTCCTTCGGGCTGACGGTCAAGTTCCTCCCGGACGTTGGCGTTCCGCGGCTGTCGCCAGGTGAATAGAGCTAGATCCCTGCCGTCGTCGGGCTCCCCCCGGGCGGAACAGTCGTCGGGCTCACCCCCCAAGCGGGACAGGGCAGGGGCGTGACGCCATGGGGGTCGGCCGGTCGCCGGAGGCCGGGTGTCACGCGATGCGTCGTCAGCGCATGTCCGCCGCGTCGAGCAAGGCGGCCACGGTGGGGGCGACGAGCCCGCCCTGCGTGTCGGCTTTGATTCCCGCACGGGCGCTCGCGCCGTCGAAGACCAGGATCAGCTGACGGGCCAGCAGGTCCGGGTCGCTCGCCCCGCCCTGTTCGGCCTCGGCGCGGAAGAAGGCTGTCAGGTTCTCCTTGACCCGATGGGCCACCCGGCTCGCGGGGTGACTCGGGTCCTTGAGCTCGATCTGTACGACGAGGTACCGGCAGCCCTGGAAGCCGGGTGCACCCGCCTGCGCCTCCGCCTGTTCGAAGACGTGCAGGATCCGCTCGCGGGGTGGACGGTTGTCGTCCGCCGCGGGAAGGAGTGCCGCCACGTAGGCGGAGGCGTCTTCCTCCAGGCTCGCCGCCAGCAGTTCGTCTTTGCTCTCGAACAGCTTGTACATGGAGCGCTTTGACACCCCCGCCGCCTTGCACAGCGCGTCGACGCCGATGTTGACGCCGTCTCGGTAGGTGAGTGTGGCCGCTGCCTCCAGCAGTCGCTGTCGGGAGCTTGGCATGGCTTCGGTGGTCATATGGCGAGGTTAACTCGATTCCGGCCCGTTGGAAACCGATCGGTTTACGGGTGGGGTGCGCGAGGAAGCGATAGAAACCAGGCGGCGCCTTGTTGGGGTGGCACCCCCGATGGCCGGCGTGTCCACCGGCCTCGGGAATTCAGCCCACATCGTGCATGCCCTCTACCGGCGATGATCGGAGCGCAGGGCATTTCTCGCCACGTCGGATTCGGGCTCAGTGGGCGATCACAGGCTCGCCCTCCGATGGCGCCAGAGCCGCATTCGGCATCAGGAACGCCGTGAGCACCGCACCGGCCACGAAGATCCCGGCGCCCCACGCCAGGGTGGCCGTGTAGCTCTCGACACCGGCCTGGGCCATGGTCAGTGCGCTGGGCTTGTGGGAGGACAGGTAGTCGGTCGCGGCCGATGAGGCGACGGTGGTCAGCAGTGCCGTGCTGATCGAACCACCTACCTGCTGGCTGGTGTTGATCAGTGCCGAGGCGACGCCCGCGTCCTCGTGATGCACGCCCGCGGTCGCACCCTGGAACGCGGTGGTCATCACCCCACCGATGCCGAGACCCAGCAGGATCATGCCGGGCATGATGTCGGCGACGTAGGCGCTGTTCAGTGTGAGCTGCGTCAGCAGGGCCATGCCGGCTGCGGAGACCAGGAAGCTGACGCTGACCACGACCTTCGGGCCGACCTTGGGCAGCAGCAGCGAGGGCACCGTGGTCGACGAGGCGACGATGCCCGCGACCATCGGCAGGAAGGACAGACCGGCCTCGATCGGCGAGTAGCCGATGCTGGCCTCCAGGTAGTAGGTCAGGAACAGGAAGATCGAGAACATCCCCATGCCCAGGACGAACACGGCCAGGAACGAACCGCCTCGGGTCCGGTCCAGCACGACGCGCAGCGGCAGCAGTGGATGCGCGACCCTGCGCTCCAGCCAGGCGAACACCGCGAGCAGCACCACGCCGCTGATCATGGAGCCGAGGGCGACCGGGTCGGTCCAACTGGTGGATTCGACGTGCGCGAAGCCGTAGACGATGCCGAACAGCGCGGCGCTCACCACGACGGTGCCAGGAATGTCGATCTTGGGTCGCTCGGTGACCGCGGGCTTGGCCAGCAACAACAGCGCACCGGCCAGCGCGACGCCCGCGAAAATGACGTTCACGTACATCACCCAGCGCCATGACGCCCATTCGGTGAGCATGCCGCCGAGCAGGAGTCCGACCGCGGCGCCCGCGCCGGACAACGCACTGAAGATGCCGAAGGCCTTCGGCCGTTCGGCCGGGTCGGTGAAGGTCACGCTGAGCAGTGACAGCGCCGCGGGCGCGAGCAGCGCGGCGAAGAGGCCCTGGGCCACGCGTGCCGCGACGAGTATTTCGAAGCTGCCGGCCGCGCCGCCGATGACGGATGCGGCCGCGAAACCGATCAGGCCGGTCACGAAGGTCGTACGTCGTCCGAACAGGTCACCGAGTCGGCCCCCGAGCAGCAGCAGGCTGCCGAACGCCAGGGCGTACCCCGTGATGACCCACTGCCGGCTGCCGTCACTGAAACCGAGGTCATGTTGCGCTTCGGGCAGCGCGATGTTCACGACGGTCGCATCGAGCGTGACCATGAGCTGTGCCACGCCCAGCACGACGAGCACCCACCAGCGCACGGCATGTGAGCCGCGGCGGCCCGAGTCTGTTTTCCCGGAGGCGGGCGCCCCGCGGTCGAAGGTGGTACTCACTTTTCCCCTTAGTCGCTGGTCATGGACCGACCATCGGCCGGAAACCGATCTGTTTCCACCTAGGAAAACAGATCGGTTTCCACGGTGCAAGTGAAGGGGTCGTCTTGACCTGTGGGTGACCTTGCAACGCGCCGGTGCGCCGCGGCGCCGTGATCTCCGTTGCGACCTCAAACGCAAGGCGGGTGAGGACACCCTCATGGCCACGACGGCGCGATCGTGGGCCTCGGCTTCGAGCTCCAACTCGGCGTTGACGGTGAGCGGCACGGGCTTGCGCCCGGAAACCGATCGGTTTACCCTGGCGGAAACCGGTCGGTTTCTCGCCGTGAGGGCAGTCGTGATCGCGCTGAAGGGACGCGAGTGTCCTCTGCGCCGGCGACAGCAGTGGACAGGCGAGGCGCTGGTGGAGGGGTCACCCCAGGCACCTGTCCGCAGTACACACACAAGGAGTCGGCGAAATGCCCAGCCAGGATTCACGCCCCACGATTCACGTTCCCGGCACCACCAGCCACACGATCGCCCCTCACGCAGGACGCCACAGCCGCGAGGGAACGCTGCGCTACCTCAAGGCGGGCGCTGGTGCTCCGCTGGTCCTGGTGCACACCGTGCGCACGCAGGCCGAGCACTTCCGCTCCCTCATCCCGTTGATCTCGGACCAGTACACCGTGTACGCCCTGGATCTGCCGGGGATGGGTTACTCCGAGATCGTGCCCGGTGCGTCGTACGACGAGCCGGCGATGCGTGCGGGCGTGGAACGGCTGCTCACCGAACTCGACCTTGAAGATGTGACGTTGGCAGGAGAGTCGATGGGGGCGGTGCTCGCCCTGACCACCGCGGCCGACCTGCCGGAGCGGGTCCGGCGCGTCGTCGCGGTGAACACGTACGACTTCCGCGGCGGAATCGCCCGGTCCAGCCTTCTCGCCCGTGTGGTGGTCAGCGGTGTTCTCGCCCCGGGGGTGGGCCCGATGATCGCCGGGGTGGAGCCCAAGCCGGCCCTCCGCAAGATCCTTCAGGGCGGCCTCGGCGACAAGACCGCGCTGCACGAGGACTACGTGGACGAACTCCTCCAGGTGGGCGCCCGACCCGGCTACCCGACCGTCGCCCGGGCCGTCTACCAGGCTCTGCCCAGCCTCATCGCCGCCCGCTCGCGCTACCGCGAGGTCAAGGCGCCCGTCCACCTCGTCTACGGGGAAAGAGACTGGTCCCGGCCCTCGGACCGGGAGGCCAATAGGCAGCTGCTTCCGGCCGCCGACTTCACCCAGGTCCCCAAGGCAGGTCATTTCATCGCCCTGGAACGGCCCGACGTGCTGGCCGAACTGTTGAACGCGGTGGCCTGATCCCCGGCGTCCTCGACAACCGCCAGGCCCAAGAGCGCCAGGTTCGGTACGGGCGGGCTGGAGCAGAGCGATCTCGACCGCGAGGGCGCCGAGGGCTCCTTCTCGGGTGGGTAGTTGGCGCGGATGCCGGCCAGTTGCGGGCCCTCGGCACCAGCACCAGCATCAGCCTATGCCCGTGCACGAGGGCGAGCCGGTGACGGGAGCCTTCCAACCTCCGCAAGGTGACCAGCCGCGCCGGCTATGGCGCGTAACTCAGCCACCCGCCTCGGTGATCACCGAGATCAGGTGTCCTGCTGGAACAGTGGATTGTCGTCAGGAGCCTGTCCTTCCGCCCCAGTGTCGGCTGGCCTGGCCCGTGATCCGCTCGGCCCATGGCTCCTGTGCATTACGCGGTACATGCCGACCGAGTCGTGGGCGGCGGTGTCGGCGAAGCCGAACTTCTCGTAGAGGAAGCGTGCGGGGCCGTCGGCGATCAGGGAGACGTAGGCGGTGGCGGGCGCCCGGCGCTCCAGTTCCTCGGTGAGCGCGGCCATGATGCGCTTGCCGAGACCGCGCCCCTGGTGTGCGGGGTGTACGCACACGTCGACGATCTGGAACGCGGTACCGCCGTCACCGATGATGCGCCCCATGCCTATGGGCTCCCCCTGGTGATGGAGGAGCACTCCGTGCCAGGTGTTGGGCAGCGCCGACGCAACCGCTTCGGGATCCTTGTCCGAGAGGCCGGCATCGGTGCGCAGGCGGCGGAAGACCTCGACGGAGGGCACACCCACCTCTATTTCATACGGGTCGTTCAAGCTGTCCACTTCCGATCGTGCAAGGTGCGCGGTGATGGGCCTGCGCCGGCTCGGCCCGTTGGTCAGTGTCCTGCTTCGGCGTGGTCGCCGTGGTCGCCGAGCTGTGCTTCGAACCAGTCGTGCAGGGCGTCCACCAAGGCGGGTTCTTCGGTTGTGTAGGTGAGAGTGGCCCCGTCGGGCCGCTCCCGATAGCGCACCTCGATGTGTTTGTAGCCGTCTTGAAGTTCCGCCAGGCCCGGCATGCTGTCGCCGTGGATCTGGGCGGGGTCACCGAAATCGCCCTGGCTGAACGCCTTGGCCTCCTGCTGGAGGTGCGTGCGTATGAGGTCGGCCTGCTTGGCGTCGTCGGCCTGGTCGGCGACGACGTCCTGGACCCCGCCCGTCTCGGTGGGGGTGAAGTGGTGGGTGGTCTGTTCGAGGTCGAAGGGCATGACGGTCCGACCGCGCTCGGCGACCGCCTTCTGCCGGTCGGTTCGCCCCTCGCCGCTGTCCTGCTGGGGGCCGCCGATCAGGAGAGCCGCGGCCAGTGCCGCGCCGACTCCTGCCGCGGTGATGCCGGCCGTCAGCAGCCGACGCTTGCCGTACTTCATCCAGTGCCTCCGTGAGCACTTCGAGGGTGTGCGGTACGCCCGCTCCGTGGTGAATGGGGCCGCAGGGTGCCGTGGCCAGGCGGGGCGCACGGGGCGGTCTTGGCTTCGGCCGCGCCGCGACTGCTGCAGTCCTGGGCGCGCCGATCCTTGCCGGCCTTTGTGGGCTTACCGGTGCTTGGCGGGAATCAGCCGCAGGGCGATGACGGCGGAGACCGCTGCCATGCCCGTGGCGACGAGGAACGCGTCGTCGAAGCCGGAGGCGGTCCGGGCGCCGGTGTGTGTGGCGATGCTCGTGGCGGCGGCGCTGGAGACGGCCGCGGCGCCGGCCGAGGCGCCGAACTCGTGGAAGGTGCTGACGATGCCCGACATCACACCGGCCTCGTGGGGAGCGATGCCGGCGAGTGCGGTGGCCGAGGCGACGACGAACAGGGCCCCCAGTCCCGCCGCGGCCACGCTCACGCCGGTGACCATCGCGGCGGTTCCCGACCAGAGCACCGGCACGAGGAACCCGGCAGCTGCCACCGCGAGGGAGACCACAGCCAACAGCCTTGCTCCCAGACGGCCGATCACGCGGCCGGCGGCCGCGGCGGCAGCCATCGTCAGCAGCGCCACCGGCAGGAACAGCACGCCGGTCATCAGGGCCTCGTGGCCCTGGTGGTTCTGGAGGTAGAAGGAGCCGAGGAAGAAGGCCCCCACCATCAGTGCCGTGGTGACGGCGATCACGAAGGTCCCCGCCACCACCGGGCGCCGGCCGAGCAGACGCAGGTCGATCAGCGGTGTCGCCGCCCGGCGTTGCCAGCGGGCGAAGCCCCCGTAGGCGGCTGCCGCGGCGGCGACCAGGGCCAAGGTGACGATGTCGAGCCAGCCGTGGTCGCCGGCACGGATCAGGGCGTAGATGAGGGCGCCCGTCGCGGCGGCTACCAGGACGGCACCGGGTATGTCCAGGGAGCCGGTGGCCGCGCGGGGCAGGCGGGGCAGGATCCGGGCGAGCGAGATGAGGACGACCAGGCCGACGGGGACGTTGACGAAGAAGACCCAGGCCCAGCCCGGACCTGCTGTGATCAGCCCGCCCAGCAGCACGCCGAGGGCGGCGCCCCCGCCGCCGAGCGCCGACCAGATGCCCAGCGCGCGGTTGCGTTCGTCGCCGTCGAACAGCCGCACCACCACGGACAGGGCGGCGGGCGAGAGCATCGCGGCGCCCGCCCCTTGAGCGATTCGCGCGGCGAGCAGCAGCGGGGCGCCGGTGGCGAGTCCGGCGGCCAGCGACGCGGCGGTGAACAAGGCGAGCCCGGCCAGCACGACCTGCTTCGGACCGAACAGGTCCGCGGCCCGGCCGCCGAGCAGCATCAGACTCCCGAATGTGAGGGCGTATCCGCTGACCACCCAGGTCAGCGCCGCGCGACCCAGGTCTAGTCCGGCACCCATGTCAGGCAGAGCGATCGCGACCACGGTGATGTCGAGGATCAGCATCAGTTGAGCCAGCCCGAGCAGCCCCAGGGTCGGCCAGCGCAGCGGATGCGGTGCATCCGGTGCGCGTTCGGTGGTGGTTTCCGTGTTGCTCATGACGCTCACCCCTCGCCACTAAGTCATACAACTGTGTTCACGTTATACGCCCTGAGGGTATAAACCAAACAGCGTTGTACGAGTTGCTAGCGGTACGGTAGGCGCATGGGCAGCAAGAACTCCACAGCCACCAAACGTGCGGACGCTCTGCGCAGCATCGAGGCGATCGTGCAGGCCGCGACGGAATGCCTAGGACGCAACCCGGAGGCGAGCCTGAGTGAGATCGCGCGGGCCGCGGGAGTCGGCCGGGTGACGCTGTATGCGCACTTCACCACCCGGGCGGAGGTCGTCGACGCGGCGATGAGCCGCGCCATCGACCGGGGCAACGAGGTGCTGGACACGGTCGACCTGACCGGTGACCCGCTGCTCGCCCTGGCCCGGTACATCGAGGCCGGCTGGCACCTGGTGGATCAGGCACGGGCACTGCTCGCCGCAGCCCAACGCGAACTTCCCGCCGGACGCATCCGCGAACTGCATGCCGGGCCCGCCGCCCGCGTCGAGGCACTGGTCGCCCGCGGCCGCGCCGAGGGTGCCTTCCGTACGGACCTGCCGATCACCTGGATGGTCAACGTCCTGCACTCGGTCATGCACAGCGCCGCAGAGGAGATCCGCGCCGGCCGCCTCACCTCCGACCGCGCCGCCGACCACATCACCGCCACGGTGCTCGCCGCCTTCACGCCACCGGGCAAACCGGTACCCGAGACCGGCGGCGGAGCGTGACATCGACGGTTTTCGAGGGGGCGCTGAGCAGAAGGGGACAACCAGCGAGGGCTGACGGTCGTTGGCTGCAGGTCGTCGAGCCGGCCGAGTCGGCGGCGTTCCTTCCTCCCCCGGGGGGCATGCCCCCTGTTCCGTGCTGTGGCTGCCCCCACCCGCGAATCGGCTGCCTGCCCGACTGACCCCGACGCGCGGCGTGCCTAGCGTTGTGGCGCATGGCATCCTCCCTCATCACCTCGGCGCTGGGCAGATGCACAAGCGTGGCGGCCGTGTTGGCGGCCATCGTCGTGCCCGTCGCTCCGGCTGCCCCACAGCCGCCCGCTGCCCGGCAGCACGCTGTCTGCGGACCGCACGGCGAACTGCGTGAGGCCCTGCGCACGCTCACCGATCGCGACCGGATCACCGGTGCCGCGGTCCTGATCACCGACGCCGCGGGCGCATCCTGCGGGAGTTGGACCGAGACCGCAGGGACGGCCGACCTGGGCACGGGCCGCCCCATGAACGCCACCGACCGATTACGCGCCGGCAGCGTCACCAAGACGTTCACCGCGACGGTCGTGCTCCAGCTCGCCGCCGAGCACCGGATCGCGCTCGACGCTCCCGTCGACCGCTACCTGCCCGGACTGATCCGGCAGAACGGCTACGACGGCCGCCGGATCACCGTACGGCAGCTTCTGCGGCACACCAGCGGATTGCCCGACTACCTCGACGCCCCCGAGTGGGAGCACCCCGAACGCATCCGGTACCGCCACTTCGAACCCCGCGAGCTCGTCGCCCGCGCCCTCGGCCTGCCGCGCCCGCGCGGTGAGTGGCACTACGCCACCACCAACTACCTCCTCGCGGGCCTGATCATCCGCGAGGTCACCGGCCACTCTCCGGAGGCGGAGATCGCCCGCCGCGTGATCCGGCCCCTCGGACTGCGCGACACGTACTGGCCCGGGGACGACACGCGCATCCACGGACCGCACTCGCGCAGCTACTTCACCGCCGAGGACGGCCGCCTCGCCGACGGCACCGCCTGGAACACGACCTTCGGCGGGGTCGGCGGCGCCCTTGTCTCCACGCCCGCCGACCTGACCCGGTTCATCACCGCGCTTCTCGGCGGCCGTCTGCTGCCCGCGGACCAACTGGCCGACATGCGGCGGACGGTGGCCGCCGACCCAGACCGGCTCTGGCCCGGCGCCCGCTACGGGCTCGGCCTGATCGCCTCCCCGCTGCGCTGCGGCGGCCTGTGGTGGGGACATGCGGGGACCGTGCCGGGCGGCCACCGGGCGCTGACCGCCGTGGGCCCCGGCGGGCGGAGCGTCGCCGTCGCACTCAACGCGATACCGGCCACGCTCCAGGCCGAACAGGACTTCCTCGACGTGGTCCAGACCGCCTTCTGCGAAGAACGGCCCTCCGAAGGAACAGAACCAACAGAAGGGGAACCTCAGTGATCCGCTTACCCCGCTCGCTGCGTTGCGCTACGACAACGGCGAAAAAGGCGGCCCTGGGCCTGGCCGCCACCGCTCTCGCCCTCACCGCGCTGCCCGCCACGGTCCTCCCGGCCCAGGCGGCCTCCGACCCCCTTGCCCGCTACCACCACCAGCGCCTCGACTGGAAGAGCTGCGTGCTCGGCCCCGACGACGCGACCGGCAAGGAACTGGAGCAGGCGGGCGCCCAATGCGCCGACGTGACCGTACCGTTGGACTACGGCGACCCCGACGGCCGTACCATCACCGTCGCGATCTCCCGGATCCGCGCCACCGACACCGCCCACCGCGTCGGCCCGCTGCTGCTCAACGGCGGCGGCCCCGGCGGACAGACGCTCGGTGACCCGCCGTGGGTGCGCAAGGCGATGAAGGACGTCGCCACACGCTACGACGTGGTGGGCGTGGATCCCCGTTTCGTCGGCCGAAGCACCCCGCTGGACTGCCACTGGCCGACCGGTTCCGCGATCCGGAGCGCGGGCGTCGACCGCGCCGGGTTCGACCGCATGGCGGCCTTCTCCCAGGACCTCGCCCAGCGTTGCCGGCAGCACGCGGCTGACGTGCTGCCGTACGTCACCACCCGGAACACCGCGCGCGACCTCGACGTCATCCGCGCCGCGCTCGGTGAGCGGCGGATCTCCTACCTGGGGTACTCGTACGGCAGTTACCTGGGCGAGGTGTACGCCACGATGTTCCCCGGCCGCACCGACCGGGTCGTCCTGGACGGTGTCATCGACCCGGACCGGTACAACCCCCGGCTGCTGCGGGGCAGCGAGAAGGCCAACCGACACGCGCTGGAGGGCTGGGCCTCGTGGGCCGCCGCCCGTGACACGACCTACGGCCTGGGGCGCACCCGTGGGGCGGTGCTGGCGACCGTGGACCGCGTCCAGGCCGCCGCCGCCCGCACACCACTGCGGCTCGGCGACCACCGGGTGGACGAGCACATCGTTCCCCTCATCGCCTTCAACGGCCTCTCGCAGGACAACGACGCCGCCTACGGGGACTTCGCGCAAGGGGTACGGGACATGCTGCGCGCGGCGGACGGGCACCGCGTCACCCCGTCCCCGTGGCTCGCCGAGGTTCTCGAGTTCATGCTGACCGGAGCCGACTCCCACTACGGCAGCGTCCAGACGGCGATCCTGTGCGGTGACAAAGCCGCCCCGCGGGATCCGGAGGTCTACTGGCGCGACATCCAGCGCGCCCGCCCGCAGGACCCGTTGCTCGTCCCTGTCACGCACAACCTCAACCCCTGCGCCTTCTGGGACCCGCCCCGCGAGCGCCCGACCACCGTCAGGGACGACCTCCCCGCCCTGCTCGTCAACGCCACCGGAGACCCGCGCACCACCTACGACGGCGCCACAGCGGTGCGCCGGACGTGGCCCTCCTCCCGCCTGGTCACCCTGCGAGGCGCCGACCAGCACGCGGTGTACGGCGTCTACGGCACCCCGTGCGTCGACGCCACGGTCAACACCTACCTCGCCACCGGCCGCCTCCCGGCCACGGACATCACTTGCGGAGCGCGCGCCCGGTGAGCGCCGGGCTGCACACGCGAAGGGGCCTGACAGTTGGGGGGACGTTCGTCTGTACGTGGCTGGGGAGAGAATCCGTACACCGACACCCGGCACTACAGACGCCGGGTGGCGACCCACCTCATCGTGTTAGCTGCTGTCAGGGCACGCGGAGGGCAGGATGCGGGCGCTGAACGGGGTGACGGCCAAATCTTGGCGCGGTGCGCGCCTGCATGGCGGCTCCGCCGACCTGATCGGCTGCGGCGTCATGGGTTTTCAGCTGCCGACGCCGTCCGTGGCCGACAGCGGGGGGCCGATGTGCACGACGTACATGCCGAACACCGCCAACGCGCGAGCCAGGTCCACCCCGACGAGGCGTCCCATCGAGCGGACCATCCGGCAGGCTTCGGTAACGCCCCCGCCGACCGGCGGAGTCTCGTCCTGACCGGCCTCCGGCGCGAGCGGGACGGCGGTCTTCTCCAGCCACTCGGCGGGGGTGTACCCGACAGTTGCCGGATGGGCGCGAGGCAGCCGAACGTCCAGGCTGGCTGCATGACCCACCGTGCACGACACAAGGAGACCGAGGACTTCCTCGGATCATCGATCGACGTACCTGGCCGTGACGCCGTCCCTGGCAGGGGCGAGTTCCTGGAGTTCCTCGGCCTGACGGCGGCGGCGGGCGCCTTCGTCCTGTTCGTCGTGCACCCTGAGGCCGCCGAAGCGTTGGTGCAGGCCCTCGTCCACTGAGCCGACACCTACTCACGACACGCAGAAGAATGTGCGCTCATGTCCGGCACCGGTGGGGGGTCGCGCTCGGGCTGCTGGTCGGTCAGTCCGTGCCGAGGGGAATTCGCAGCCGTACCCGGTAGCCGCCCTCCGTGGTCGGGCCCGCCTGCAGGGTGCCGTGCAGGATCTCGGCCCGTTCCCGCAGACCGACCAATCCTTGCTGCGAACCGGGCAGGGAAAGGGAGGGACGTGTGGGAGGGGTGTTGGTGACGGTCACTCCGATGCCGTCGCCGTCCTGCCACAGCTCGACGCAAGCGGTGGCGCCGGGGGCGTGCTTGCGAACGTTGGTCAGCGCCTCCTGAACCGTACGGTAGAGGGCTCGTTGGGCCGGTGTGCCCACGGCGGGCGGCAGCTCACCTGACAACTCCACGTGAGTACCGCTTGATTCCACCAGTTTGCGCAGGTCGGCCAGAGTGGGCTGAGGCGTCAGCTCGGTGGTCCGGCCGCCGGAGGCGCGCAGCAGCGTGACCATGGTGCGCAGTTCGTCGAGCGTGGTCACGCTCAGCGAACGGATCGTGCGGGCAGCCTCCTTGGCGTCCGCGTCCTTGGTGGCGACCTGCAGGGCTCCGGCCCGTACGGCGATCAGGCTGACCTGATGGGAGACCACGTCGTGCATCTCGCGGGCCAGTTGGGCGCGTTCGCGGGCGAGCACGGCCTGGGCGTGCAGTGCCCGCTCGTGTTCCCTGGCCTCCTCGATCTCGACCAGCCGCCGCGCCAAGTCCCGATGAGTCTGGAGGAGTAGTGCGATGAGAACCGGTGCGGCGGCGGTCGCCAAGCTGTACACGAAGGTGACCACCGTCATGGTCCGGCCGACCTCGGTGAGGCTGGCCAGGGGCCACGGAGTGCTGTTCGCGACGGCGGTCAGGGCGACACACACCGCGAGGAGCCGGCGATTGCGGGAGCGTTCGGCCAGCGTGAACAGCGCCGCGAGCGGAGCAACGGCGACGGGCTGCGTCAGCGCGATGGGCAGGGTGAGCAGGAACACGCCGAGCGGGAATCGGCGCCGGAAGGCCAACGCGGCGCAGCCGAGCGTGGCCAGCGCGACACTGAGGCGCGTGTCGTCCCACAGGTTCAACCACACGTCCACGGCCGCTGCCGCCACCAGGACGAGGTCGACGACCGGCGCGGGCACACGCTCCCACAGGGCGCGGGCGCGATTCATCGCCCGGCCTTCGACCGCGGGTGCTCGTCGAGCAGTCCGGCCCGCTGCGCCAAGAGCGCGGCCTGCACCCGGCTGGTCACCCGAAGTTTGGTGAGGATGGCGCTGACGTGGTCCTTGACCGTGCCGGAACTCAGGTGGATGCGGGCCCCGATGTCGGCGTTCGACAGGCCCTCCGCCACCAGGACGAGCACGTCACGCTCACGGGCGGTGAGCAGTCGGATCCGGTCGGCCTCCTCGCCGACGGCCGCCTCGATGCCGGGGTGGCTGTGCAGCAGTGTCCGGGACGCCTTGGGGGAGAGCACCACGCCGCCCGCGGCCAGGGTGCGCACCAGGTGGGCGAGCTGGTCCGGTTCGGTGTCCTTGAGCAGGAAACCGGCCGCACCGGAGTGCAGCGCGGTCAGGATGTACTCGTCGGCGTCGAACGTGGTCAGCATCGCCACCACCGGCGGGTTGGGCATCGTCCGCAGCTCGCGCAGGACGGTGAGCCCGTCGACGTCCGGCATCCGGATGTCCAGCAGCACCACGTCGGGCCGCTCCCGGCGGACGGTGCCGACGGCGTCGCCGCCGCTCGCGGTCGCGACGACCTCGATGTCCTGCGAGGTGCCCAGAATGAGTTCGAAGCCCGAGCGGACCAGTGCCTCGTCGTCCACCACCACTACCCGGATCACGCGCTCCGCCTCACCTTCGTCCATGCCGTCCGGCCATGCTGCCTCGACCCTAAAGCCATGCAGAGCCCCGGCGGCCCGACGAGCGGCAGCTCCAGCCAGACGGCGGGGTAGCGCCCACCACTCGGCAGGGACATCACAGCCGCCTGCCGGATAGTCCATGATCGGCTCGGTCTCCAGCCCCAGGGGCATGACACCTCACCGGGGTCCCATTCGTTCTGCTGAGCACCGAGAAGACAGCGGAACACGGGCGCTTCGACGCCGCCCACGAACTCGGACACCTCGTCCCGCACGGCGAGGAACAGATACCGCAGGGCCCGCAGGCCGAGGCGGAAGCGCACCGGTTCGCGGCCGCATTCCTCATGCCGCGGGCGGACGTCCTCGCCCAGGCGCCGCATGGCGCGAGCACGAGTTGGATCCTCCAGGCCAAGCGTCGTTGGAAGGTCGCCGCAATGGCCCTCGCACACCGGCTGTACGAACTGGGCTTGACCACCGAATGGCAGTACCGCACCCACTTCGTGGAACTCGGCCGTCTCGGCTACCGCAAGTCGGAGCCTCACAGCGGAGTCGCCCGCGAGACCTCGCAGGTGCTGGGCAAGGTACTCACTGCGCTACGCACCGAGGGGACGCGGCCTGCCGACGTGGCTCGCGAGCTTCATCTCCGGCCTGCCGATCTCAACGACCTGATCTTCGGGCTCGTTGTCACCGCGCAGGAGGGAGAGGGGCAACGGCACAGCGGTGGGCACAACCGGCCGCGGCTGTCCGTGGTCCGCTGACATGTCGACGGCGAGATCGAGGATCGCATCTGCGGCCTTCTCGCCGGCCTCGACGTGGACCCCACACGTGACACCTGCTACGGCTGTGCGCTTCGGGCGGAGGTGGCTTGGAGCGGCCCCCGCCACGCGGGCCTGCTCGGGGTGGACGCCGCCGAGGCGATAGAGCGGGCCGACTTCGTGACGATGGGCTCGTCGCAGGTGAGCAGCGATCCGGTCAGCTCGATCACGGTCAGGGGCCTCTGGAGCAAGTGCTCGGTGAGCGGCTCGGTCAGGTTTCCCAGAAGGCTCACGTGCTCGTTGGGGTGGCTGGTGCGTTCCAGGGTTGTGAAGTCGCGGAAGAGCGCGATCGAAGCGTGAGGTCTCGCTGTCTGCGTAGGGGCCCGGGCCAGTGACCGGACCCCATGCGTGATCAGGGGTGGACGAGACCGACGTTCGCCCCTGTGGACTCGGCGTTTGTGTCGCTCGCGTACCGCATGGTGTACGGACGCAGGTTCCAGGCGCCGACCGTGTAGCCGAGGACTCCTTCGCCTTCGGTCCGGGCCTCGATCCGCCAGGGTGTGCCGC
This sequence comes from Streptomyces sp. NPDC028907, assembly GCF_055564995.1. Taxonomy (NCBI): domain Bacteria; kingdom Bacillati; phylum Actinomycetota; class Actinomycetes; order Kitasatosporales; family Streptomycetaceae; genus Streptomyces; species Streptomyces sp. NPDC028907. The sequence continues at coordinate 380,728 of NZ_JBVHVE010000003.1, read as the reverse complement.
CGGTGGGGTAGAACCGCAGAGTCAGGGCCTGGCCCGACGGCAGGTAGAGCTCGGCGATGGACCTGTCCACCACCAGGCGCAGTTCGACCGGGGTACCGGCCGCGGCCTGTGCCTCGGGACAGGGGATGCGGAACGTGCCGCCGTGTGCTCGCGGGTCGAGGGAGGCGTGATCGCGGTCGATGACGAGTTCGCCGGCGTCGGAGTCGATCCTGATGTCCAAGTACTCGGCGCCGTCGGCAGAGGTGACCAGCCGTAGCCCGGATGCGGTGCCGGCGGTGCGGGGTTCCAGGCGGGCTGTGAGGTCGAAGCTTCGGCCTACCGTTCCAAGAACGACCTCTCCCGTGGTCTCGCCCGCGACGCTCACCGCGCGCTCGTCGCGCAGCGCGAGGAGTTCCGCGGCCGGTCGCTGTCGTACGGAGCCGTCCTCGGCGAGTGTCACCTCGCGTGGGAAGGTCAGCAGCCCGGCCCAGCCGGCCTCGCGTACCCACTCGGGGTCGCGGGCCTCCCATGCCCAGCCCCACAGCAGCCACCGTCCGTCGGGGGCGGGCAGCAGAGCGGGGGCGTAGAAGTCGGGGCCGTGGTCGAGCAGGGTGGGGATGTCGGCGAGGAAGCGGCCGTCCTTCTCGCGGCCGGGGTAGACCACGGTGCGGCGGGGTCCGAGTTCCGGGTCCCAGGCGCCGAGGATCAGGGCGCCGCGTCCGTTCGTGTGCAGGTACTGCGGGCACTCCCAGCCCAGCCCGGTGTCGGCGTCCGGTGCCACCACCTGCGGGGCCCCGGCCAGGAACGGCCCCTGGTACCCCCACTGCTCCAGGTCTTCGGACTCGTAGAGCAGTGCCGCGGCTTGGCCGTCCGCCTGGGCGGAGCCGACGAGCATGCGCCAGCGGCCGGCCTCCCGCCAGACGTACGGGTCGCGGTACATGGTGGCGCCGTCGGGCAGCTCGGGGATGAGCAGAGTTCCCCGGGGTGTCCAGGTGACACCGTTGTCCCGGGATTCGGCTGTGGTGACGGGCTGGGCCCAGCGGTCGGTGCGGTAGGCGGAGTAGAAGGCGACGATGCGGTCGCCGTCGGAGACGGCGTTGCCCGAGAAGCAGCCGTCGGCGTCCTCGCCGCCCGGGGTGGGGGTGAGGGCGACGGGGAGTTCGTCCCAGGTGAGCAGGTCGGGGCTGCGGAAGTGGCCCCAGTGCATGTTCGCGTGCTCGGGTCCGTACGGGTTGTACTGGAAGCACACGTGGTAGTGGCCGTCGTGGTACGCCAGCCCGTTGGGGTCGTTGATCCAGTTGCGGGGTGGGCGCAGGTGCGCGACGGGCAGGTGGGGGTCTGCGGGCAGGACGGACACGCAGGGGTCCTTTCGGTGTGGGGGTGGGCGGAGCGCGGTCAGCCCTTGACGCCGGTGGAGGCGATGCTGTTGACGAACGAGCGCTGGAAGGCCACGAACAGGGCGAGGATCGGCACGGTGATCATGGAGGAGTACGCCATGATCTGGCCCCAGCCGACGTTGAGTTGGAAGAAGTAGGAGATGCCGACCATCACCGGCCGCAGCTCCTCGCTCTGCACGACCATCAGCGGCCACAGGTAGGAGTTCCAGGCGGGCAGGAAGGTGAGGATGGCGACGGTGGCGACCGCCGGGCCGGACAGCGGCATGACGATGCGCCGGTAGATGGTGAACCAGCCGGCGCCGTCCACGATGGCCGCCTCGTCGAGTTCCTTGGGGATGCTCTGGAAGTACTGGTGGAAGAAGAAGATCGAGAAGGCGTTCGCGACGAACGGCACGATCTGCACCTGGTAGGTGTCCATCCAGCCGGTGGTCCACTCCAGGTGGAAGCCGTTGACGCGGAGCAGCGGCAGTTGGTTGACCCACCACACCAGAGGCAGGGCGAAGGTCTCGAAGGGCACGATGAGCGTGGCGATGATCGCGGTCAGTACGGCCTTGCGGCCGGGCCAGCGCATCCGGGACAGGGCGAAGGCGGCGAGGCTGTTGACGATGATGCCGAGCACCACGGTGATCGAGGAGATCAGCACGGAGTTCAGCAGGAACCGCGCGGCCGGGACCCGGTCGAACACGCTGGTGTAGTTGTCCAGGGACAGGGCGCCGACCGGCAGGAAGGCGCGCAGGGAGCCGAGGTCGCTGAAGATCTGGTCGTCCGGCTTGAACGACGAGACCAGCATGAAGAGGAGCGGGAGCGCGAAGACCAGGGCCAGGACGATGCGGCCGGCGTGACCGCCGAGGTGCTTGAGGAAGGAGGTCATGTCAGTCCTTCTCCCGGGTCAGGAAACGCTGGACGAGGGAGACGGCCAGCACCAGCACGAAGAACACCAGTGAGATCGCCGCCGCGTACGCGGTCTGCTGCTGGTCGTAGCCGGTGTGCACCGCCTGGTAGACCACGGTCGTTGTGGAATCCAGCGGGCCGCCCTGGGTCATCACCCGGATCTGGGTGAACAGGCTGAACGCCGCGATGGTGATGGTGACCAGCACGAACGTGCGGGTGTCGCGCAGGCCGGGCCAGGTGACGTGGCGGAAGCGGTCCCAGCGGGTGGCGCCGTCGAGGTCGGCGGCCTCGTACAGTTCGGCGGGGATCGTCTGGAGCCCCGCCAGCCAGATGATCATGTGGAAGCCGACGCCCTGCCACACCGACATCAGGATGATGGCGGGCATGGCGGTGGCTGGGTCGCCCAGCCAGTCCGGACCGTGGACGTGGCCGAAGGTGAGCGCCGAGAGGACGCGGTTCACCAGGCCGTCCTGCCGGTAGAGGAACGTCCACAGCAGTGACACCACGACCATCGAGGTGACGACGGGCAGGAAGTACACGGTGCGGAAGAAGTTGACGCCGCGCACCTTCGCGTTGACCAGCAGCGCCAGAACCAGGGCGAGCCCGGCCTGGAGCGGGACGACGACGGCGGCGAAATACGCCGTGTTGCGCAGGGACTTGTAGAAGACCGGGTCTTCGAAGAGCTGGGTGAAGTTCCGCAGGCCCACGAAGCGGGCCGGAGTGGGCGAGATGAGCCTCGCGTCGGTGAAGGCCAGGGCGAAGGCGAGGGCGACCGGTACGACGAGGAAGACGATCAGCAGCACGACGGCCGGGGTGGCCATGCCGACGGCGGTCAGGCTCTCGCGGCGGCGTGTGTTGGTCGTTCGACTTCGCCGGACCGGACGCAGCCGGCCAAGGGCTGCGATCATGGTGGTCACGGTAGCTCCAGGGGAAACCGGTCCGGTTCGGGCGCGCGGGGAGAGCGCGGTCGGGGCCCGAACCGGACAGGGGCGGGTCAGCCGGCGTCGTAGTTGTTCGTCTTGAGGTTGGTGTCGATGTCCTTCGCGGCCTGCCCGAGCGCGGCCTTGGGACCGGCCCCGGCGAGGATGTCCTGGGCCGCCTTCTCGAACTCGGTGGAGATGTACGGGTAGGCCGGGGTCACCGGGCGTACCACCGCGAACTTCCGGGCGAACTCGACGAGCTCGTTGAACTTCCCGCCCGGCTGGTAGCCGTCGACCTGCTTCGCCGCGGCCTCGGTGGCGGGGAGGGTGCCGGTGGCCTTGGCGTAGTCGACGAAGTACTTCGTCTGGCGGGAGAACTTCAGCCACGCCTGCGCCCCGCCCTTGTTGGAGCAACTGGAGCTCATCGCCCACTGCCAGGACGCGCCGCCGATCTTCGGCCCGTTGCCGAAGTCGACCGGCGGGAGGATCGCCAAGTCGTCGCCGAGCTTTTCGGCGTTCTTGGCCGCGTTCCAGCTGCCGTCCCACTGGATGGCGCTCTTGCCGGCCAGGAAGTCCTTGTTGGGGTCGGCCCCGGACTTCTTCGCCATGTAGCCCTTGGAGACCAGGGAGCGGAACCAGGTCGCCCACGCCACGGACTTCTTGCCGTCGAGCGTGCCGGAGGCGGTCTTGTAGCCGTCGCGGTTGATCAGGTCGCCGCCGAAGCTCTGCAACTGCGGGGAGTACGCGTAGGACCACCACTCACCGCTGCCGCCGGTGCCCATCTCCAGCGGGTACTGGAACTTCCCGCTCTTCTTCAGCTTGGCCAGCGCCGCGTCGAACTCTGCCTTGGTCCAGGGCTTGTCGATGGTCGGGATGCGGATGTCGTTGTCCTTCAGCACCGACTTGCGGGCGAAGAAGGCGAGCGAGACGTCGTAGAAGCCGAATCCGTAGACCTTGTCCTGGTAGCGGCCGACGGTGCTGGGCAGCTGGTCCGACAGCGGGACCTCGGCGCCGGAGACGTCGATCGGGGCGAGGTAGCCGCCCCAAGCCCAGTTCGCCACGTTGGGGCCGTCCACATCCAGCAGGCAGGGCAGCTTGCGGGCCGAGGCGGCGGCCACGACGGAGTTGTTGTAGTCGCTCTGCGGGAACGCCTGGAGCTTGACCTTGTACTTGCTCTGTGACCCGTTGAAGTCCTTGATGATCTTCTTGACGACGTCGAGCTCGGCCGAGTTGCCGGCGTTGTGCGTCCACAAGGTGATCGTGTCGCCGTCGGCTCCGGACGAGCCGCTGCCACTTCCGGTCGCACATCCGGCGACCAGCGCGGTCGCCGCCGCGACGGCTACACTCGCACCAGCGAGGCGCCTGGTTCTGAACACCACGAGGTTCCTCCATCTCACTGAGACGGGTCTTGCCGGACCCGCCTTGGCGACCGGTTGCCACGGTCGCTGCTCTTGGTGGTCGTCCCGCTGCCCGGGTCTCGCTCCGGGCGGCGGGACAACCGTCTTCGGGTGTGCCGCGTCAGCCCTCGGCGGGCGCGCCGATGGAGGCACGGTCCTGCAACGGCATGGGCACACGGTGTACGGCGGCTTCGAGTGGCCCCGCACCGAGGATCAGCTCCACGGCAAGGCGGCCGAGCTGGTAATGCGGCAGCTTCAGCGTGGTGAGCGCCGGGCGCAGGACGGCTGCGATGTCCTGATCGTCGAAGGAGACCACCGACACGTCGCCCGGCACGGACAGGCCCGCCTCGCCGAGCGCCTGGTACGCGCCCATGGACACCCGGTCGGTCAGGCATACGAGCGCCCCGGGCCGGTGCCCCGCCGCGAGCAGCGCGGACACCTCCCGGTAGCCGTCACGCGTGTCCCAGTCACACTCGACGACCCCGTCCAGGCGGGCGCCGCCCTCCCGCAGGACCTCCTCCAGGCCGCGCATGCGCTCGTTGCCGGCGATGATCCCCTCGGGCGTGGCCGGAACGGCCTGGTGACCGCCGATCGCCCAGATGCCGTCGGTGTGACCGGCGGCGAGCAGGGCACGGCCCGCGTCCCGGCCCGCCTGAAGCTCGTCCGGCACGACCGACGGGGCGTCGAAGCCGGGGGCCAGGCAGTTCAGCAGCACCACCCGGCGCCCGAACAGCTCCTTGGGCGGAGTGACGTACCGGGTGAACATGGACGCGTAGATCACCGCGTCGACCTGGCGGTCCAGCAGCGCGTGGACCAGCGAGGACTCGGCATCACGGTCGCCGCCCGCCTCAGTGATGAACAGCAGGTTCTCCCGCTCGCGGGCGGCCTGCATCGCGCCGCGGATCACGTCGCCCGCGAACGGGGTCGTGGTGATCCGGTCGGAGACGAACCCGATGGTCTGGGTCGACTTCGTCCGCAGACTGCGCGCGGTGACGTTGGGGCGGTAGCCCAGCTCCCGGGCAGCCTCCAGCACACGTTCGCGGGAGGCATCGGAGATGCGCATGTCGGTGCGGCCGGACAGGGCGAACGACGCGGTCGTCGGCGAGACGCCCGCCTTGCGGGCGACGTCGGCCATGGTCACGCGGCGTTCAGACATCGGCGGCTCAGCTCCGTTGTTAAATCGGATTAGCAAGTTGCGACGAGACTGAGCCGCGCGTGGCCTGATGTCAACACTCCGGCCATATCGAATGGGAAACGGTGACCTTATGTGACGATTTGGTAGGTCTCTAGGTGGCGTCGAAGTAAAACGGTATGCATTAGCTCTTGCGTTAGCAGGAGCGGCGCGCGAACGATGCCGAGCCATCCCGTTAAACCGATTTGGCACCGCGTCAGCACCAGCCGCGCACCACCCAGGAGTCAGCCATGAGGAGAAGAACAGCCCTGACCGTCGTGTCCGCCGCCATCGGCGGCGCCGTCGTACCGCTCTCGTTCGCTGCCACCCCTGCCGCCGCCGAGGGACGGCGCGGTCCTCAAAGCCCCACCGCCCGCTGGGACTTCGACGAGCGCGCCGGCACGGTCACCCGCGAGGCGGTCTCCGGCTCCGCCGACCCCATCAGCTACGTCTTCACCGACGCCCGCTACAAGCCCGACAGCGATCCCGTACGGCGCCGCGGAGTGCACGGCCGGGCGCTGTACTTCGACGGCTACTCCACGGTCGTCACCGCCGACGGCCCCGGCGAGCTCGACCTCGCCGGCGGCCTCACCGTCGACGCCTGGATCGCCCCGTACGCCTACGAGCACGGCATCGACGGCAAACCCCAGGCCCTGGTCAACCAGCACAATCCGGACGCGAAGACCGGATTCCTGCTCGGTCTGCGCCGCTTCGGCCAGCTCGTCTTCCAACTCGGCTTCGGCACCGACCTGATCGAGGTCAAGGGCGCCACCGACCAGCCCGCCGCCAAGGGCCGCTGGACCCACGTCGCCGCCACCTACGACCCCACCGCCCGTCAGCTGCGCCTCTACCGCGACGGCCGGCCGATCGGCACCGCCACCACTCCGGACACGGCGCCTCAACCGGCGGCGGGTGAACCACTGTTGATCGGCCGGCACAACCGGCCCACGCTGCTCAACGGCGAGTTCCACGCCAACATGTACATGGGCCTGATGGACAGCCTCGTGATCCGACCGGGCGCCCTGGACGACGCGACCGCGCAGCAGGAGCACGCCGAGCGGCTCGCGGCGCTGCCCGGCCACCGTGCGCCCCGCCCGGACACGACCCTGGACCGGACCCGTTTCGACGGCGACCGGCACCGCCCCCAGTTCCACATGCTGCCGCCCTGGCACTGGATGAACGAGCCGCACGCGCCCGTGTACTTCAAGGGCAAATACCACATCTTCTACCAGCACGACCCGCTCGGCCCTTACTGGGGCCAGATCCACTGGGGCCACGCGGTCAGCACCGACATGGTGCACTGGCGCGACATGCCCATAGCCCTCGCACCCGCCGCCGGCTCGGTCGGGCCGGACGGCTGCTGGTCGGGCTCGGCGTACGTCGACGGCGACCGCGGCCCGGTGCTCTTCTTCACCGGCGGCGACGACCGCCTCCCCTACCGCCAGCGCACCGGCATGGCCGTGTCCTCCTACCAGACCGACCGGGACACGGACCTGCCCACCTGGACGATGAAGTCCCAGCCCGTCACCGAAGCCCCGGCCAAACTCCCGGCCGGCCCCGGCACGGCATGGGCGGAGAACTTCCGCGACCCCTTCGTCTGGGAGGAGGACGGCGTCTGGTACCAGCTGACCGGCAGCGGCATCGTCGACTACAACGGCACCCAGGTCACCAAGAAGTACGGCGGAACGGCCCTCGTCCACACCGCCCGCAGACCCGAGGGCCCGTGGACGTACCGAGGCCCCCTGCACCACAACGACCTCGCCACCGTGCCCGAGCCCGGCGAGGTGTGGGAGCTGCCCGTCCTGCTCCCCCTGCCCGGCCCCACGGGCAGGCGCACCGGCAAACACATCCTGCTGGTCAGCCCCTGGTGGGAAGCGTTCAACCCGAACGCCGTCAAGCACACGTACTACTGGATCGGCACCTTCGACAAGGACACCTGCCGCTTCACGCCCGACCACGACAAGCCCCGCGAGTTCGACTTCGGCGAGCACTTCACCGGCCCGTCCGGCTTCGTCACCCCCGACGGCCGCTCCGTGCTCTTCAGCATCACCCAGGACCGCCGCAGCGAACAGCAGCACGCCCAGTCCGGCTGGGCGCACAACGCCGGCATGCCCGTCAGCGTCTCGCTCCGCCCGGACGGCACCCTCGGCGTCGAACCGATCGCCGAGGCGGCCCGCCTGCGCGGCAAGCAGCTCGCCCGGATGAGGCAGACCACCATCAAGGACGCCAACCGCCGGCTCGCCGACGTATCCGGTGACATGCTCGACATCGAGGCCGTCATCGACCCGCGCGACGCCACCACCATCACCCTGACCGTCCGCGCGAGCGCAGACGGCAGCGAACAGACCCTGCTCTCCTACGACACCACCGAGCACCGCTTCGCCATCGACCGCAGCCGCTCCAGCCTCGACCCGGACGTACGCAAGGGCGTGCACGGCGGGACCGTCGAACGCGACGGCGGACAACTGAAGTTGAGGGTACTGCTGGACCGCTCGATGCTGGAGGCGTACGTCAACGGCACCAACAGCCTCACCAGCCGCGTCTATCCCACCCTCAAAGACGCCACCGGCCTGCGCCTGACCGCCGACGGCGGCACCGCCCAGGTCGTCTCCCTGGACGTCTGGCGCATGAACGGCGCCTACGACACCACCGTCGCCCCCGCCGCGTACGACCCGCCGCGCCCGACGGACGTCGATGCCCTCCCCAACCACGACTTCGCCGCCGGGGACCTCACCGGCTGGACCGTCGTCTCCGGCACCACCTTCAGCGACGCCAACGTCACCACCCGCACCGACTGGGGCTGGGGCGGCCCCTTCTACCAGGCCGAGACCCACGCCGATCCGGCCGGCCACCACCTGTGGGGCTTCAACCCGGATGCCGGCGGCGACGAGGCGACCGGCGTACTCCGCTCCACCACTGTCGTCCTCGGCGGAGACGGCGTGGTCGACCTACTCGTCTCGGGCGGCAACGACCCCGACCGCCTCTACGCGGCCGTCGTCCGCGCCGACGACGGCAAGGTGCTCGCCAAGGAGACCGGCCGCGGCGCCGAGCAGTACCGCCGCGTCGTCTTCGACCTGGCGGCCCACATCGGTGAACGGATTTATGTCGAGGTCGTCGACAAGGCGCCGGGCGGCTGGGGCCACATCAACATCGACGACGTCAACGTACCCGTCCGTCGGACGTGACTGTGCGGGTGCCGTGAACTGCGGTTTTGTCACCTGCACGGATTCGCCGTGTCGGTACCGTTGCGGGGGCCGTTCGCACCGCTGTTGACCGTGGCTGTCCGTGCCAGGACCTGGCGCAGGTCCCGGCTCGGCAGCCGCGACCCCGACATCCTCGCCACGGCCTTCGACTACGTCGCCGGTGCCCCGGTCCGGACGACGGCAGCGGGAGTCAAATACAGCGGTGCCGCCCGCTACACACCCGACACCGCCGACGACTCCGGGCGTGCCGGGCAAGGGAAGCCGAAGTCGCCGAAGCCGCGCACGGGTTCGGGACTTCTACGACTACCTGGGCGTCCCCTGGACCTTCCCCGACACGGTCACCCGCCGTCCCGAGAAGGACCGCGCGCGCTCCGTCGACAGCTCTGGCCATGTCCGGCTGGTGTACGGATACCGCTCGGGGTTCCCGCTGAACAGCAGGGACAGCCAAGGGCTGCGCGCGGCCCGACGCCTCTGACCCGCCCCGCCTCCCCCTTCGCGGGTGGCTCCAGCCACTTGGCGGGGGTGCACCCGACGATCGCCGGATGGCCCACGGAAGGCCGGGGATTCCAGGCTGGTGGCGTGACACACGGTGCGCCATCTGCGCACCCGCGGGCCGATGCCCGCAACCGCTGACGCGGTGCACGGCCGACCACGTAGGAAAGGAATCCTGTGAACACCGCATCCGCCCCAGAGGCGACGGATGCCGAGTCCCTGCGCGCCCGCGAGACGCTCAAGGCCCTGTACGGGTACGTCCGTCCGCACCGGTGGGCCGTCGCGCTCGGTCTGCTGTGCGCGCTGGCCGGGGCCGCCGGCGGGCTGCTGCAGCCGCTGGCCACGAAGACGCTGGTCGACCGGCTCTCGTCCGGTGGCACGATCGGCACCATCCTGCTGGCCATGACCGTTCTGGTCCTGCTGAGCATGGTGGCCGAGGCGTTCGGTGCCTATGTGCTGGAGCGGACGGCGGAGTCGGTGGTGCTCGCCGCCCGCCGCAGCCTCATCGGACGGTTGCTGCGGCTGCGCCTCGCGGAGGTGGACCGGATGCAGCCGGGCGATCTGATGTCCCGGGTGACCTCCGACACCACGCTGTTGCGGGCCGTCAGCACCCAGGCGGTGGTCTCCGGGGCGACGGGGGCGGTGACGCTGGTCGCGGCGGTCGTGGTGATGGCGTTCCTCGACGCCGTCCTGCTGGGCGTCACGCTTGGCGTGGTCGCGATCGTCGGCGTGGGCGCCGCGCTGGTGCTGCCGAGGATCGGGCAGGCCGCCGAGCGTGCGCAGGCGGCTGTCGGGGAGATGTCCACGGGCCTGGAACGGGTCTTCGGCGCTTACCGCACGGTGAAGGCGTCCGGCGCCGAGGAGCGGGAGACCGCTCGCGTCGAGGCGGCGGCACGCAGGGCGTGGCGCCACGGCGTGCGCGGTGCGAAGTGGGAGGCCGTGCTGGGTTCGGCGGACAACCTCGCCGTTGAGCTGGCGTTCCTCGCGGTCCTCGCCGTCGGCGGGGCGCGGGTGGCGTCCGGGGAGATGCCCGTGTCCACGCTCATCGCGTTCCTGCTGTACCTCTTCTTCCTGATGGAGCCGGTGTACCAGCTGGTCGAGGCAGCGTCCCACTACCAGGAGGGCGCGGCCGCGATCGCCCGGATCGCCCAGGTGGACGGCCTGGCGACAGAGAAGGCAGAGAAGACGGAGAAGACGGAGAAGGCAGAGAAGCAGGACCGGCACCGGTCGGTGCGGCCCGCGGCAATTCAGGCGGTGCGGCCGTGTCCGGCGTCGGTTCGCTTCGAGGCGGTGTCCTTCCGGTACGGGCCCGGGTCGCCGGACATCCACCAGCGGGTGGACTTCGAGGCGCCGGGCGGCGGGATGACGGCGTTCGTCGGCCCCTCCGGCGCGGGCAAGTCGACGGTCTTCGCGCTCGTCGAGCGGTTCTACGAAGCGACCGGCGGCCGTGTCCTGGTCGACGGCAAGGACGTGACGAAGTGGCCGTTGTCCGAGCTGCGGTCCGTCATCGGGTACGTCGAGCAGGACGCGCCGGTGCTGGCCGGCACGTTGCGGGAGAACCTGGTCTTCGCCGCGCCCGGCGCGACCGACGACGACATACGCGAGGTCCTCGCCCGGACCAGGCTCGACGCCCTCGTCGAGCGTCTCCCGCACGGCCTGGACACCCCGGTCGGGCACCGCGGCACGAAACTGTCCGGCGGCGAGCGGCAGCGCATCGCGATCGCCCGCGCGCTGCTGCGCAAGCCCCGGCTGCTGCTCCTGGACGAGGCGACCTCGCAGCTCGACGCCGTCAACGAGCTGGCACTGCGGGACGTCATCGCCGAGACGGCACGCGAGACCACCGTGCTGGTGGTGGCCCATCGCCTGTCGACCGTCACGGACGCCGACCGCATCGTCGTCATGGACGCGGGCCAGGTCCGCGCAGTCGGCACTCACGAGGAGCTGGTGGCCGAGGACGAGCTGTACGCGCAGCTCGCGGCGACGCAGCTGCTGACCTCGGCGGGACGCCCTCGCGAGTGAGGCGGGCCCGTACGGAAAGGTCATCCACGGGGTGCCCCCGCCGCACGGCGGGGGCACCCCGGCTGGGTTGCGGGGCGGCACCGGACTGCTGCCGGACACCGCCGCACTCCACCACACGTGAGGCTGAGGACAGCGGCTGTATCACCGGGTAATCGCTTCCCCGCCCAGTCCGTCACCTCATCCTGGAGTCTCCAGGCCCGTGCTCATGGCCAAGGGCCAGCAGGTTTCCCTGAACAGGCCGTACGTCCGCCCGCTCGATCTGGTGCGCATGGGCATCGGCCGGCAGCCCGCTCCACGCCCGGAACTCCTCGGCACCCTCGGACTTCGCCCCCGTGGCAACCTCGGCACCTTCGCCGTGCTGTACGGCAACGGCCGGTTCCACGACGTCCTGTTCGCCGACAACCCCATCAACCCGGGCGACCACGCTCATCCCTGTCCCTCCCCGCGTGGCACCCGATGAGGGGCGCCATGTGCGTTTCCGGGTACGCCGAAGCCCGCAAGGGGAATCCCCTTGCGGGCCGGGCGGGCTGTCCAGGTCGGGATGGGGCATGGAGCCGAGCCACCCCGACCGGACCTCAGCGGATGTACTTGGCCGGCTTGGTGGCGGCGTTCAGGAGATACTCCAGGGGGCCGCGGCGGAAGAAGCGGGACCAGATCGCGGCGAACACGATCGCCCCGATGATGTACAGGAGCACGGGCACCCAGGACTTCGTGGTGCCGGCGCCGGAAGCGGGCCACGCGGACTGTGCGAGGAAGTGGCCGACGTATGCCGTCAGGGACATGGTGCCCACGGCGATGACCGGCTTCGCCAGGCGGCGCAGTCGCACGACGCGATCCATGAGCACCGTCGCGCCCACGATCACGAGGATCGCCACGCCCACGCTGCCGATGATGTCGAACGTCGTGCCGGTGTGCGGGCCGGCACCCAGCAGGTCCGAGGCCGACGACACGAGCTGCTCGCTGGAGCCGCTGCCGCCGGACCCCGCCCCGGAGCCGCCGGACCACGAACCGGAACCGCCGGACCACGACCCGGAGCCACTCGACGACCCCCCGATCCCGCCGAACACCGCGTCCTTGCCCGCAAGCAGCAGGGACAGGCCGTACGCAGCCACGGTGAGGGCGGCACCGAGCACGGCAAGACGCCGCTGGACGGCGGGGGCGGACAGGTCGAGGCGGGCCAGCGCCATACCGGCGATCACGAACGGCATCCACGTGATCGTCGGATAGAGGCCCGTGAGCAGCAGGTCGACGACTCCCACGTCGTTGAGCTTCTCGAGCGGGTCGTGGGCGTTGATGCTCGGCAGGACGGACCCGCTCAGCCACTTCCTCAGGACGAACGCCAGCTGCGGCGTGACGAGCGCGAGTCCTGCGGCGATGATCGCCAGAGTCCTGGCGGACAGCCGCAGCAGGGGCAGGGAGAGGAGGAAGTAGACGCCGTAGAAGCCGAGGATGATGACGTCCCCGTACTCCATCGCCAGCACGCTGCCGAGCACCAGCAGGATCACGGCGCGGATCGCGATCCGCGCCTTCGCCTGGCGGCCGGCGAGGCCGGTCTTCGGCTCGAAGCGGCCTGCGATCAGCATCAGTGAGAACCCGGCGAGGGTGGCGAACAGGACCGACGAGTGCCCGTCGGCCAGGAACCGGACCCACGTACCGACGCCGCTCGTGTTCCCCAGCATCGGGCCGATGTGCACGATGTACATGCCGAACACCGCCAGCGCGCGGGCCAGATCCACCCCGACCAGACGTCCCATCGAGGGACCGCCCGTGCCCTTCCCGGCGGACCCGGACGAGGTCGCGGGCGGTGGAGGCGAGTTCTCCTGCGGAGCCGAAGTCTCCTGCGGCGGCTGTATCTGTGTCATACGGACAATCTCGCCGTGTCGTCAGGAGGCGGACCATCCGGCAGCCTGCGGTGACACCCCCGCCGACCGGCCGGGACCACCCCGCCGACCGGCGGACCAGCACCCCGGCCGGTCAGCGGGCCCGGACGGCCCGCCGCCCTACTTGATGACGGCGTTGGCCACCACGACCACAAGCCCGAGCAGTGCGTCCACCATGCCGATCCTCAAGGCGGAGCCCCACGTGCGACCGGCAGCGCGGGCCGCGACCAAGCCCCAGGCGAACAGCAGCACCACGTTCACGGCGAAGACCACGTACTCGACGCCCGCCGAGGGCCACCACCCCCAGGCCGCACCGAGCAGCAGGACCAGCGTCGGCGCCGTCGCCACCACCAACGGCCACTCGGACAGCAACAGCCGCACCCCGGCGCGCACACCATGATGGGTCCGGTCGCCGCGCTGGGCGATCAGATGCGCGTAGCCATGCGCCAAGGCCGATGCGACGGCCGTGACCAGGAGCCACTGGGCGCTGCTGTACCGGTCGGCGGGCGCCGTCTCACCCTGTTCTGTCAGGGCGGCCACCATGGAGCTGGCCAATACCGCCCCGTACACGCCTCCGAACAGCACATGGGGCCGCGCCGCACAGCGGCGCAGAGCACGGACAGGCTGACGCAGGTACAAGTGGGGCATGGCTGGGTGATCCTCGAACGGTACGGAAATCGACTGCGGCCCGCAGACTGGGGCGGGCCCACGGACCGATCCCACCGGACGAGAACCATGGACACCATCCGCCGAGCCTCGCCCACCCGCCCGCCGATGGGCCGGAGCACTACCCCCGAGCGGCTGGAACCGGCCCGCCGGGTGGCGGGTGTCCACGGCGGCCGCACCGCCGCGCGCCGTGCCGGACGTACTGTCGACAGCAGGCGATCACCGTACGGGTCGCCGAAAAGCTGGGCAGCAGACGAGTGTGACGAGTGTGAGGCGGAACGCCGGTGATCCGGGTAGTGGTGGTGGACGACGAGGCCCTGGTGCGGTCCGGCTTCCAGATGATCCTGAACGCCTCCGACGGTATCCAGGTCGTGGCGACCGCGGAAGGAGCGCAGGCCGCCGACGTGATCCGGCGCGAGCACCCGGACGTCGTGCTCCTCGACATCCGCATGCCGGACGTGGACGGCCTGACCGTCCTGGGGGAGCTCCAGACGCTGCCCGAGCCGCCGACGGTGGCCATGCTGACCACCTTCGACACCGACGAGTACATCCTGACCGCGCTGCGCTCGGGAGCCGCGGGCTTCCTGCTCAAGGACACCGAGCCCGAACAACTCGCCCAACTCGTACGCACCCTGGCCGCGGGCGGGGTGGTCATGTCGCCGAAAGCCTCGCGGGCTCTGCTGCGCGGCCATCCGGAGGCGGGCACGCCCCAGGACGCGGGCGTGGCGCGCGTGAATCTGCTCAGCGACCGCGAACGTGACGTCCTCGTCCTGATCGCGGAAGGACTGTCCAACGCCGACATCGGCACCCGCATCCACCTGAGCGCCGGCACCGTCAAGGACCACGTCAGCTCGATCCTGACCAAGCTCCGGGTCTCCAGCCGCGTCCAGGCGGCGCTCCTCGCGGAGCGGGCCGGACTGCTCGGCGTCGACGGCGCCGACACGGCACGGGGCGACGCGCGATGAGTGCGGGTCGGGCACTGTGGCGGCGGGTGCCGCCCTGGGTCGTCGACGCGGGCCTCGTCGTGCTCGCCGCGCTCGACGCCTGGATCAACCTCGACGACGAGGCGACACCCCTCATGTGGGCCTGCGCCGCCCTCGGCAGCGCCGGACTGCTCCTGCGCAGGCGCTTTCCGCTCGCCGTCTTCCTGCTGACACTGCCCATGCTGCTGTTCATGGACGTGGGAGTCGCGCCGATCGCCGCGCTGTACACACTGGCCGCGCGCACCCGCAACCGCCCGCTGCTGGCCGGCTGCGCCCTGCTGAACGCGGCGGCGACCACCCTCGCCTGGCCCCTGTCCGACACGTTTTCCGGCGACCCGTTCTCCGGCGACCGGACCTGGACGCTCATCCAGTTCGTCTACACGCTGGCCATGGCCTTCGCCCCGATCCTGTGCGGTCAGCTCGTGCAGGCCGGACACGACGTGGCCCGCCAGCTCGTCGAGGTCAAGGAGGCCCGCGAACACGAACGCGCCCTGCACGCCCAGACCGTCCTCGCCCGCGAACGCGCCCAACTGGCCCGCGAGATGCACGACGTCGTCTCCCACCAGGTCAGCCTCATCGCCGTACAGGCCGGAGTCCTACAGGTCGCCGCCAAGGATCCCGACGCCCGCGACGCCGCCCGCACCATCCGCACCCTGAGCGTGAACACACTCGACGAACTCCGCCACATGGTCACCCTGCTGCGTGCCTCCGGCGGCAAGGAAACCGAACTCGCCCCCCAGCCCACCCTCGCCGACCTCCAGCAGCTGATCGCCAACAGCGGTATCGAGACCACCCTGACCGGCGGGCTCCCGCCCGGCATCAGCACGACCGCCCAACGCACCGTCTACCGCACGGTCCAGGAAGCCCTGACGAACGTACGCAAGCACGCCCCCGGCGCCCGCGCCGAGGTACGCCTGTGGCACGACACGCAGCACTTCGGCGTCACCGTCACCAACACCGCCCCCACCCGCCCGTCCGTCGCCCTGCCCAGCGCCCGGCACGGCCTGATCGGCCTGAGAGAACGCGCCGAACTGCTCGGCGGCGCCCTCATCGCCGAACCCACGCCACAGGGCGGATACGAGATCGAACTACGGGCCCCCGCCCAGCCCGCCTGAGCACAACCCGCCCGACGCGGATCGGCGCCGCTTCGCGGAACGCGACCTGGGCCCGTACTTTTCGGCCAAGCCCGGCTTTCATCCCGCCAGGCGCGACTCCCTGCCCGGCATCAGCCCCCACCCCATGACCAGCAGGCTGCGTCAGTTCGAGGCCCACGGCATCGTCACCCGCACGACGTACGCGGAGATCCCCCACCGTCCGGGGCCGGGGGGGGGGAACCGAGCAGGCCGCCCGCGACACCGTGAGCGGCCTGCTGCTTGAGGTGGTCTACTGACTGCCTACTGACTCCCCGTCAGCTCTCTTCTCCGGTACGGCGCTTGCGCGCGAAGTAGATCGCGGCGGCACCGACCGCCACGACCGCGAGACCCGCACCCGCGAGGACGGGAGTGCTGCTCGACGCGCCGGTCTCGGCGAGATCACCGTTGACTGTCGGGCTGTTCGCACCCGAGTCGGTGCCGGCCCCGGGGGCGGCGGACTCGCTGGGGGCCGGTGACTCGCCCGCATCAGGTGTGGCCGGCTCGCTGGGGGTCGGGGAAGCGCCCTCACCGGGCGCGTCGTTCGCAGCGAGCTCCGCCGCGAAGGCGCCCGCGATCACCTTGTGGCCGTCGGCGTTGGGGTGCGGGTCCTTCTTCGTGCACGCCCAGGTCAGCTGGCAGATCTTGGCCACGTTCGCGGGCACCTCGCCCGCGCCGGGCACGTTCACCTGGGTGGTGAAGTCGTCCGAGGAGAAGGTCCCGGCCACGTCCGCCACCTTGAAGCCGGTGGACTTGAGCACCTGGGTGATCCCCGTGTTGGCGGCCCCGACCAGGGATGCCGACTCCTTGGCGGCCTGCTGCCCCGCGGGGCCCTGCAGCCAGGCGGCCAGGAACGGGTTGTGGTAATTCGAGCCCACGAACTGGGTGTTGTCCGTGCCCGCCTTGCGCAGCGCGCCGGCGATCTGGGCGAGGTTCTTCGCCATGGTCTGGCTCTGGCTGTTCAGGCACGCCGCGTCGAGGGTGCCGGCCGGGCGGCTGACGCAGTTGAGGAGGATGTCGTTGGCGCCCACGCTGAGGGTCACGTAGGCGACCTTGCCCTGGTGCTGGGCCATGGCCTTGAGGGCGGCGTCCAGCTGGGACTTGGCGTTCGGGTAGTCGCACTTGCCGCCGCTGATCAGCGACTCGGTGGTCTCGGCGGTGCAGCCGAGGCGTATGTGCTCCAGACCGGGGGTGCGCTGCTTGAGCTGCGTGTAGAGCTGGTCGGTGTAGGCGACGTCGGTGTCCTTGTCGACGTCCGGCTGGTAGCCGGTGGTCAGGGAGTCGCCGAGCGAGATGTAGTACGTGGTGTCCTTGCCGCCGGTCGTCTCGTCGGCGGCGGCCAGTCCGGGTGTGCTCAGCACGACCGTCATGGCGGAGACGGCCAGTGGGGGACCGAAACGCTGAAGGGATCTCATCACTTGCGTGCGCTTTCCAGTGAGTTGGGGACGTGGATGCCGAAAGGGTGTGGCATGAAGCGTGGCTGGAAGCAGCGAAACTCAGCCGCAACGGTTTTCAGGCATCCAAAGAAAGCCTTGGTCAAGGCTTGGGGGAATGCCTCCATGAGCTGCGAAAACTGCCCGACCTGGTCTTGGAGGCGGGCTCAATCTAGCAAGGCTGACGCCGACTTGGGTATGAGAATTCGATAAAGGGACGGTCACAACGGCACGTTCAATCGCCAGAAAGGATCGACCGGCCGGGAATTGGTGACCGGACTCGTTCGTAGTCATTCGCTGAGTGATCGACTGAGTGGTGAATCTTCCGCGCGACAGTCCGCCCACCTGAACGCGAGGGTAGTAGTTGGCCTCGTGCTCGACGGGCCGAATAGTGTCGGTCGCAGAATGCGGACGCTGGAGATTGAACCGGGCGACCCCGCGGAGTCGGACAGCATGCGGCAGATCTGCTCGCCCCGAACATCTTATTGAACTCCTCGACGATTCACGGGGTGAGGACGAGGCGGATCGGGTTGCCGGTTTTCTTCTCCAGTCGGGTGACGGCGTCGGCCGCCTCGGCCAGGGGAATGTGATCGGTGATGGAGGGCGCCAGGTCGAGCCTGCCGGCGGCGGCCAGGCGGATGAGCTGGGTCACGTGTTCGGGTCCGGAGCCGTAGTGACCGCGGATCTGGTTGCCGCGGAAGCTGAAGGACGTGCTGTCGGTGATGGTGAGCGGTTCCGGGGTGAGGCCGGCCAGGACGAGGACACCGCCGGCGCCCAGAAGCGCGGCAGCCTGCTCGCGGACCGCTGGGAAACCCGCGAAATCGAAGGCGGCGTCGAGGCCGCGGCCGCCGGTTGCCCGGCCCACGGCTTCGGCGAATTCCGGGTCGGTGGGGTCGAGTGCGAGGTCGGCGCCGAAGGCGAGGGCCCGTTCGCGGGCCTCGGGCAGCGGGTCGACGGCGATGACGGGCGCGGCGCCGGCCAGGCGGGCGAGCCGGATGCCGTGGGCGCCCAGACCGCCGGCGCCCCAGACGCCGACGCACTGCGCCGGCCGGACCGCCCCGCTCTCGATGATCGCGGCATACGGGGTGGAGACCGCGTCGGGGATGATGGCGGCCTGGTCGAAGGGCAGGTGGTCGGGGATGGGGGCGAGGGTGTCCTCCCGGGCGACGGCGTACTCGGCCCAGCCGCCGTCGTAGTCGACGCCGCGCGTGAGCGGCCGTGGACAGGGGGAGCGGCGCATGCAGTCGGCGCACGCTCCGCACGCCTGGCCGGCCTGCAGGGCGACGCGCATGCCGGGGGCCCAGTCCCCCAACAGGTCGGGGCCCAGCGCGTGGATGACGCCCGCGACCTCGTGGCCGAGGGTGACCGCGCCCGAACGGGTGACCGCCTCGACAGGAAAGGCAGGGGTGAGGCTGCCGTCGATCAGATGGACATCGGACAGGCACACTCCGGCGGCCCTGACCTCGATCAGCACCTCTCCGGGACCGGGGACGGGAACGGGGACCTCTTCGACCGCGAACGTGCGGGTGTCCAGGTGGAGGCGTCCGGCCAGCATGGTGGTGGACATGATGCGAACCTCGGGTTTTCTGAAAGGGGATGGATCTCCGGGAAGGGGAGGGGCGGGCGACCGCTGACCGGCGTCACCGTCGACCGGTGCTCGAGTCCTCCGACCGGAGCAGGGTGTTGAGGTTGGCCATGGAAGTGCGCATGGCGGCGCGCATCGCGGGCTGCTGTATGGAGTCGAGGAGCAGGCCCAGTGGACCGAGGCCGATGGTGTACTCGACCCGGTAGAGCATCTCGGTCGCGTCCCGGCCGTCCGGGCTTTGGACCGGGCGGAACTCGAAGGTGTTGGTGACGTCCTGGAGCGGGGCGAATCCGGTGCCGGTGTCGACGCGGCGCTTGAGGGGTTCGATCTCCCTGACGGTCCAGACCGAGTCGGTCTTGAGGGGGCCGAGGGTGCGGTTGCGCTCGGAGTAGGTCTTGCCGACGGTGGCGACGCCGTGGTGGTCGGTGACCTCGATGGCTCCGGCGACCCACTCGGCGTACCGGTCGGTGCGGGAGATGACGTCCCACACCCGCCCGAGGGGGGCGTCGATGACGGCGGTCTCGGTGACGACGTAGTGGTTCATAGGTGGTTTCCCTTTCTTGTCGGGTGCCTCTTGCGCTCAGTCCCGGCCGAGGACTTCGGCGGCCGTCGTCCGGCCGGAGCGGACCGCGCCGTCCATATAGCCGTTCCAGTAGGGGGAGAACTCGGCGCCCGCCCAGTGCACGCGGCCGTGGGGGCGGCCCATCCACTGGCCGAAGTCGGTGAGCACGCCGGGGGCGGCGACGGAGGTGGGGCCGCCCTGGGTCCACTGCTCGGCGGTCCAGTCCTGCTCGACGTACTCGATGGTGTCGAAGGCGCGGTCCCCGACGACCTGGGCGAAGCAGCGCAGCACGGCTCCGCGGCGTTCGGCGGCCGGGCGGTGGGCCCACTTGCGCCATTCCTTGCCACCGAGGAAGCCCATGAGCACGCCGGGTCCGCCGTCGGGCGGGGTGTTGTCGAACATCTCGCGGATGGGGGAGCCGCCGCGCAGCAGACCCATGCCGGACAGCCCGTCCTCCCGCCAGAACGGCTTGTCGTAGACGGCCAGGCACTTCATCAGGGTGCCGAACGGCAGCCGCTGGAAGAGCTGGTCCTGCTGTGCGGGCAGCTGCGGGTCCCACACGATCCGCGAGGCCACCAGTGGCGGTACGGCGACGATGACCCGCTCGGCCCGCCAGTCGCCGGCGTCGCAGACCACGGTGACGCCGGTGGAGTCCTGGCTGATGCGCCGCACCGGCGCCGACAGGTGGACGCGGCCGTCGAGTTCCTCGGCGAGGCGCTGGGCGACCAGTTGTGAGCCGCCGACGAAACGGCTGTCCTGGGCGCCGCCGGTGGTGCCGGTGCCGCGTTCCATGGTGCCGGGGTGCGTCTCGTTGCCGAAGGTGGAGACGTACCAGAGGCTGAACAGGGCGGAGGCGTCGCGGGCTTCGCCGCCGTAGGCGGAGTTGAGGAAGAGGTTGATCATGTCGACGGCGTCGCCGGTGATCTCGGCCTTGCGCAGCCAGGTCTCGTAGGTCATGCCGTCCAGTTCGCGGGCGTCGGGGGTCTGCCAGGGGGCGGCCGGGTCCACCTTGGCCGCGGCCTGGCCGATGCGGGCCAGGGCGATGCCCATGTCGGGCAGGGCGAACAGGTCCGGCGGGGTGTGACCCGTGAACCGCTTGGCCTTGCCGTCGTTGACGTAGACGGTCTCGCCGGGGACGGCGGCCTGGTAGGTGGCCACGCCGACCTCCTTGGCCAGCGCCAGGATGTGGTCCTGGGTGGGACCGACGAACTGCCCGCCGATCTCGGTCACTTGGCCGTCGCCGAGGTGGTGGTTGAGCAGTCGGCCGCCGACCCGGTCGCGGGCCTCCAGCACGGCCACGGACTTGCCCGCCGCGACGAGTTCCCGCGCCGCCGTCAGACCGGCCAGCCCTGCACCGACCACCACCACATCGGTGGTGCGGCTCCCGCGGTGGTCTGCGGCCGCAGTGCTCTGTGTATCGGTCATGATCTGTCCTTTGGTCACTGATGCAAGGCTTTGGTCATGTGATGTGCGGAGTGCGTGCCGACGGGGGTCAGCCGGCCCAGACGTCCTCGACGTATGTGCCGGACTGCGTCATGGCGGTCAGCCAGGCGGCGGCCTCGTCGGCGCCGGCTCCGGTCTGCTCGCGGTAGACGGCCTGGAGCGCTGCGCGTACGCCGGGGGCCATGCGGCGCCCGTCGCCGCAGACGTACACCCGTCCTCCGGCCCGCAGGACCGACCAGACCTCGGCACTTTCCTTGGCGATGCGGTCCTGGACGAAGCGGACGCCGTCCTCGGGGGCGTGGCTGAAGACGGGGCGCAGGCTGACGGCTCCGGCGTCCTCGGCCGCCTGGAGTTCCTCGCGGTGGAGGAAGTCGACGTCCGGGTGGTCGCAGCCGAAGTAGCACAGCAGTGTCCCGGTCGCCTTGTCGTGCAGCCGGTCGAGGACGGCGCCGCGGAAGGGTGCCACTCCGGTGCCCGCGCTGATCAGGATCACGGGGACGGCCGGGTCCTGCGGCAGACGGAAGGCTTCGCTGCAGGGGAGCACCCGCGCCTGGAGGGTGTCGCCCGCGCTGACGGTCTGCAGGTAGTGGGAGGCGATGCCGTGGAAGGTGCCCTCGCCGCTGCGGTGCGGTGCTTTGAGGAGCGACACCATCAGGTCCACCTCACCGGGCGCGGCCGCGGCGGACGAGGAGATCGAGTAGTGCCGTGGCCGCAGCACGGGCAGCAGTTCCAGGAAGTGCTCGAACGGCAACTCACAGGCCCGGTAGCGCTCCAGCAGGTCAAGGAGGCTGCACCCGGCGTCGGTGACCCGCTCGCGGAAGACGTCGGGCTGCGCCTCGGCGAGTTCCGCCAGGGGACGGCGCTCGGGCGGGCAGGCGGTGTGCTCGGCGAGTACGGCGACCTGCTCCCGGGTCGCGGCGTCCTGCAGCTCCACGAAGTCAGTGAGCAGTTGACGCAGAGTCAGCGGACGATCGACGGGCAGGGCGTTGCGGCTGCGGCGGCGTGCCTTCAGCCGTACGGTGCGGTCCAGGTCAAGGCCGAAGCGGTCGGCGACCCGCCGCACGAGGGCGGCCGGGTTGCGCGGAAGCACCGCGAGGTGGTCGCCGGTGCGGTAGGTGACGCCGTCGGGCAACCGCAGCCGGATGAAGCGCTTGGAGCGGCCGAGCGGGTGGTCCATGTCGACCAGTTCGCAGGTGTCCAGCACCTCCATGGGCTGTACGCCGTGCCGTGCCGCGAGCGGTCCGGTGACCGACTGAGTGGCGTCCTGAAGCTCGTACAGCCCCTGGTCGGCGTCGGCTTCGCCGCTGTGTCCGGCCGGTTCGGCGCCGGCCCGCACCGGGCTTCCGTACTTCTCCAGCAGGGTGTTCCACAGGTCGCCGGTCCACCGGTCGACGGTGCCGGCGAAGTCCCCCGCGGCGTCGGCGGCGCCACGCTCCAGCAGGGGCGTCGCACCGGCGGCGGCGAGCCGCTCGTCGATGAGCGTCGGGATGCGCTGGTAGGTGGCGGCCCAGTTGCGGTCGCCGACGCCGAGCACCGCGTACTCGACGCCGTCGAGCGAGCCGGGCTCCAACTCGTCCAGCCATGACACGAACCGGGCGGCGTCGTCGGTGGGCCTGCCGTTGTAGGAGGCGGCGACGATCACCACCGGGCCGCCGGTGCCGGTGAGTTCGCCCACGGCGTCGTCGAGGGAGGCGACGGCACTGGCGAAGCCGTGCTCGTCGCCGTCCACGGCGAGGTCGGCGGCGATGCCGGAGCAGGTCCCGAGATTGGAACCGTGCAGCACGGTCAATGTCGTACCGGCCGCACGCCGGGCGGCGGGCCGCGCCTGTTCGGTGGGTGTGCCGATGGCGGCGGCGGTGGGCAGGCGGCGCTCGCCGCTGTCGCGTCGGGCCAGGTTCAGGGTGAAGTTGTCGGGCTTGAGGGTGAGGGACTGCTTGATCTTGAGCTGGTAGTCGGTGTGGTCGATCAGGCGGAACCGGTGCACCAGCAGGGCGAGGACGAGCGTCGCCTCGTGCAGCGCGAACTGGCGGCCGATGCAGGCCCGTTCGCCGTTGCCGAACGGCTTGAACAGGTGGACCGGGCGTGCGGCCTCCCGCTCGGCCGAGAACCGCTCCGGGTCGAACAGCTCGACGTTGTCCCCCCAGGCGGGATCCCGGTGCAGCTGAGGGATCAGCACCATCAGCGACTCGCCCTGGCGCACGGCGTACTTGCCGCCGATGACGGTGTCGGCCAGGGGCTCGACCGCGTACGCCGGCGCCGTGGGCCACAGCCGCAGGCTCTCGCTGAGGATCTGGCGGACGTAGGTGAGCTTGCCGATGTCCGCGTACTGCGGGTCGGGGTCGGCCGCATCGCCCCACAGGGCGTCCACTTCCGCCTGGGCGCGGGCCAGTACCTCGGGGTGCTTGGTCAGGTAGTACAGCGCGAACGACAGCAGGCCACTGGTGGTCTCATGGCCGGCGATGAGGAACGTGATCGCCTGGTAGCGGATGTTGACGTCGTCCAGGGGCTCACCGGTGACCTGGTCGCGGGTGTGCAGCATCCGGCCCAGCAGGTCGTCGGTGCTCTGGTCGCCGTCCGCCCTGCGCTGCCGGATCACATCGTCGACCAGGTCCTTCATCAGGGTGACGTCGTTGCGGAACTGATCCGCCTTCTTCCACTGGAACAACTCGGTCCCGGGGATGGACTCGCCCTTGGCCTGAGCGAAGTCCAGTGCCCTCGCAAGCGCCGTGATGAAGGGATGCGGCTGATCGCGGCGGAAGGATTCGAAGTCGTAGCCGAAGCCGCACAGTCCGATCGTGTCGAAGGTCAGCCGGGTCATGTCGGCGGCCACGTCCACCGGAAGCTCCCCGGCCGCCCGGTCCCACTTGGCGATCAGCTCCCGGGCGACCTTGAGCATCGTCGCGTGGTAGCCCCGCATCGCGCCCAGGGAGAACGCCGGCATCAGGACGTCGTGCGCCTTGCGCCAGTTGGGCTCGTCGCCATAGGCGGTGAACAGACCGTCCCCGCCGATCTCCCGCAGGATCACGAGATCGGGGTGGACGTTCTTACGGAACCGGCTCTCGTCCGCCAGTTCGGAGACGAGATCCAGGCCGGAGACGAAGTTGATCTCGGTGCCGAAGATCCGGAGCTTGAACAGCGGCCCCAGCTCCTTGGCCTCCTTCATGACATAGGCGAGACCTTCGGCCCCGCCGGGGACGTCGAGCGCATGCCCGATCAGGGGAAGAGCCGGGCGCTCGGGGATCGGCTCGGTTTCGGAGAGAGGCGCATGGGACATGAGCGTGCCTTTCGATCACGGCTGGCAAGCGATGGCTGTCAATCTACAGGCAGACATTGTCAGCTGACAATGTCGATTGACTGGGTTGTTAGACATAGTCGTGTGAAGGAGCTGTGTGTGGACCGGTGAGTGAGGCGAAGGGCCAGGGACCGAAAGGGAACGTGACAACGTGCCCGACGTCCTGAAGAGGGGACTTGACTGGGGAGGACGGGCAGCCCGCGTCGTGCATCACCACGTATCCGTCGGTGGTGTGCGTGGTGTGCGTGGTGTGCGTGGTGTGCTTGGTGTGCGCGTGCCGGCGCGGGGTGGGACCGGCATGTTGGGTCGCATTCCGTCAGCGAAGCCTGAACGCTGGGCAGTCCGGTGGCGGACGTGCACCGACGCCCGCCGCGTGCCGGCAGTGAGTCCGGCCGTGACGTGGGGAGAGCCAGAGACCGCGGGCCAGACGTGCGCCGGCGCCTCCCGTCCACTGCTGATCCGCTTGAACACCGGAGTGGCCGACGCACGCGCCGATTCGCAGTCTGTGCGGTCGCCGGGCCGGGTGACACGGCGGCAACGGCATCCACCGCACCACCGTGAGCCGGTGGGTGCGCGAGGTCGTCGGCCTGCTGGCCGCCCGCGCCCCGCCCCTGGACCGCGCGCTCAAGAAGATCGCCCGAACGGGCGGCGGCATCGTACTGCTGGACGGCTCGCTGATACGCACCCGACGCCGCACCGGAGACGCGAACCGGAAGAACTACTCCAGTAAGAGCACCACGGACTACTCGTGATCGCACTCACCGACGATCGTGGCCGGCTGCTCTGGGTCTCCGCGGCCCGGCCCGGACGCACCTCGGAGATCACCGCCTGCCGGCACGACCACCTCACCGCCCACCTGCGCGCGACCGGCCTCGGTGCTATCGCCGACCTTGGCTTCATCGGCCTCGACGACAACGCCGACCCGGGCCCGGCCGTGATCACCGGGCTACAAGGCCGCCCGCAACCGGCCCCTGCCCCCCGGCCAGAAACTGTCGAACACCGTGCTGGCCGCAGTCCGCGCCCCGGTCGAGCACGGCTTCGCCCACCTGAAGAACTGGCGCGTCCTCACCAAGCTCCGCACCGACCCGAAGTCGGCGACCGCCCTGGTCAGGGCCCTGCTGGTGCTGACCAACCGCGAAATCGCCCGCTGACCGATGATCTTCGCGAGAGGCATCCGCCCACGACCAGCCCGAGAATCCCGAAGACGACTCACGCCAGAGCCGTGACCTGCGACTTCACGATGCACACTGCTCAGTGCTGTGTCGTCCGTCGGTCGTATATGGGTGCGTGGATCGAATGCGTGACCTCTCCGCGGCCGTGTCGTTGATCGGATGACAGCACCGCGGGTGAGGGGAGGGGATGCCGGTGAGCCGGAGGCTGCCGCTCGGTGAGTGGGAGACGGCCCGCACGGCCTGTGCCCGTGGTCTGCTGCGCACCGGTGTGGTGGAGAAGACGGGCGAGGCGCTGTCGGCCACGGTGCTGGCGGAGAGGGTGGGCTGGGCCGCTGATCTGGTGTCCGGCATGGCTACCGGGCTGCTGGCCGCGCACTGGAACGCCGCCGATGTGGGCCTGCTGGCCTCGGGCGTGGATGCCGAGGGCCGCGGGCTGCCGTCACAGGCATGGATGGCGCTGCGGCGTCTGGGCTGGGCTGCGGCACCACCGGAGGGTGTCCGTGTCAACGACCGGATCGTGCGCATGGCCCAGGAACAGGCCGGGCGCCTGCTGCGGTCAGCCACCTGGCGGGCCAACCTGACCACGGGAGTGGTCGAGTCGTGGCCCGCCGACCCCGCGAAGCGGACCGGTGACGAATGGGACGCCGTCCGTGACGCGGTCCCCGACGGCCGGCACCTGCCTTCCGGTGTGATCAGGTCCCGGACCCGGCAGGTTGCCGCCTTCCAGAGTTGTTACGGCCGGTTGCCGGCCGACGTGTTCGAGCTGGAGACCCCGCCCGATGCGGCGCGGATGCTGTTGCTGTCCGCCTGTGACGGCCAGCAAGCCACCCTCGCCGGCACTGATGATCCGGGCCGGGCACTGCTGCGACTGCAACTGCCCACCCGCCCCGACCCGCGCTCCTATGCGGACTGGACATGGGTGGCCTGCCCGATCACACTCCCGCCCACCGTCCCGCCCGGCGCGGTGCTGCACCTGCCCACACTCCGCATCCACCGAGGCCGGGTACGGGCCGATCTCTCCTACACCCATGCCGTGCCGAAGGCCCGGCACACCGGGCACACGATCGCGCTGGGTGTGGACTGGGGGCTGAACACACTGCTCAGCGCGGGCGCCGTTAGGCTCCACGACAACGGGACCATCACCGCACTCGGCTCCGGCGCCCAGTTCCGGGCCGCCGGAGTACTCGCCAAGCAGCACCGGTTACGCCGCGCAGGCGAATTTCTGCACGCCAAGACCGACCACTACCAACAGCTCATCAACAACGCCGACGAGCATCGTCTGACCGGCAAGCACGCCGTGCTGGCCGAGGAGATCCGGCACCTGTCCGCCCGGCGCTCGAACCTCAACGACGCCCTGGCCGTCTCCGCCGCCCGCTGGACGGTCGACCAGGCCATCACCGCCGGTGCGAGCGTGATCTACGTCGAGAACCTGCGCTCGATGGAGGCCCGGGGCATGGGCCGCACCCTCAACACCCGCCTCTCCCAAGCCGTGCGCGGGCAGATCGTGGAACGGATGCGGCACCTGGCCGCCGAGGCGGGTATCGCCGTGGTCACCGTCCCCGCGCGTGGCACCTCCCGGCACTGCCCGCGCTGCCTGGTCCCGCTGCGCCACCGCAAAGCTCCCGACCGGCCCACCACACCCGGCTGGAAATGGGCCATCTGCCCCACCCCGGACTGCGGCTGGCAGGGCGACCGCGACATGGGCGCGTGGCAGCGAATCGCCGCCCGCGGCCTGACCCACCAGGCCAAGACCGTAGTAGACCGTCCCAGCGGCACCACGGTCATCCGCAGCGTGGTCGACAAGCTCGAAGCCACCGCAGTGGTCGCACCGGCCACCACCGAGACCCGCCGGAAGGACCGGTCCAAGACCGGCCCCACCCGGTACCGCAAGACCACACGCCCCGCGCCCAGGCGACGCAGGGCACCCTCCCCCACCAGGCCCTCGGGCCCGGCGGGCCAGCGTCCGGAGGGACACGCTCACACGGGCCGGGCCCGGCTGCCCCGCGCAGCCCACCGGCACCAGGGCGTGACGACGATCAGCACACCCACCCACCGCCGACACCGGTCACGAGGGGCAGCACGGGGCGCAGGATTCCACCTGCACGCCCACGCCACCCCACCCAGGTGGGAACCGACCCAACCGATCCCGCAACACGCGGATCACACAGGATCACTTAGCTGATCAGAGACGCTTACGGAGTCAGGAGAAGAGCCCGTCCTGCGGCGGCGGCACTGTGCGTACTTCCTCGCCCTCGCGAAGCGCACCGCCGACGGCTGGTACGGCCCCGGACAGGAAGCGGCACTGGCACGCCTCCGTACCGAACACGACAACTTCCTGGCAGCGTTGAAGCGCGGCGATGCAGGGGCAGACGCGCGAGCAGACGCACGGGCCTCGACCCAGGATCCGGACCGGGCACAGACCGCGGCGTCGGACCCCGCTGACGCCCGGACGGCGCTGGCACTGGCCGAGGCCCTGAGCATCCACTGGTGCGCCGGCGGTGCCCTCGGTGACGGACGCCGCTGGCTCGGCCAACTGCTCGCAACCTCGCCCGAACCCACCCGGACGCGGGCAGCCGCCCTGGTGGCGGCTGCCTGGGTGGCGCTCCTGCAAGGCGATCTGGACGTGGCCGACCAGTGGCTCGACGAGGCCGGGACGCTGAGTGACCAGTTGGACGATCAGCGGACGCGGGCGCTGGTCATGGGATTCCGCGGCATGTCGGCACTGTTCCGGGGGAGTCCGGAGGCAGCCGTGGCCATGTGTGAGCAGGCCGTGGACCGGCTGGACGCGCTGAACGAAACACGCGCGACGGTGTTCTGGCTCTTTCTGCTGGCCGTCGCCAAAGGGCAGCTCCGGGACCCGGGCGCCGCCCGGACCGGTGCGCAGGCGGTGGCTGTGGCGGAGGCACACGGGGAGTGGCTGTGCCGCGCCTACGCACTGTGGGCACTGGGCTTCGACGCCTGGCTACGAGGCGACAACGACGCCGCCGTCCGGTCGACACGGGCCGGGCTGGAGATTCAACAGAGCTTCAACGACCCCATAGGAAGCGCGATGCTGGTGGGCCTCCTTGCCTGGATCACCGGCTCCTACGGCGACCACCGGATGGCGGCCCGTCTGCAGGGCGCGTCACGTGCTCTGTGGCGGGTCATCGGCACATCCCTTGGCGCGTTCGGCCCTCATATGTCCCAGTTCCAGGCCCGCTTCGAGAAGGAAACCGTGGAGGCCCTCGGCCCGACGGCGTTCGAGAAGGCCGTCACGGAGGGCAGTCGGTACGACAGTCCGGCCTGTGCCGTCGAATTGGCCCTGACGGCGTCGGCCGACGCCGGGCGGAGTGCCTCAGCTGCCCGCTCATGTCCCCTGACCCCCCGGGAAAGGGAGGTGGCCGCGCTGGTGGCCGAGGGCATGAGCAACCGGCAGATCGCCTCGGCGCTCGACCTGTCACCGCGCACGGTGGACCGCCATATCGAGCACATCCTGGCCAAGCTCGGATTCCGCTCCCGCGCCCGGGTCGCTGCCTGGTGGGTGGCGCATCACCACCCGTCCGGCACGATCACGTAACGGAGCGCGGCCGACTCGCCGGCGTGGTCCGCTCGATCACCCACCGCATGGGCAGAGGCCGGATGACGGGCCTGGGGGCACGCCGTTGCTGCCGTATGCACTGCCGCCGCCTGAGGTCCTGAGCCCGCTCTTCTCGGCCGCCTCGGCCGCCCGTTCGATCACGTCCAGGGACGAGGGGGCGTACCTCGGCCCGCCGTACCGAGTACTGCACCTGCACGATCGCCGTGCTCCGGTAGGCCGGGCAGCCAAGGAAAGGCACGGGCCTACGACGGCTTTGACCTGGGGCGCCTTCGCGACCACCGCCCCGGATTCGGCGTGGCCGCGGGGTACGGGGCGTCCGTGACGCGGTGCCCTGAGGGGCCGCGAAGACGAGCTGGGCGCCCGCTCCGGGAGCTGGGCTGCGGGCAGTGTCCTGCCGAAACGTGCCCAGCGCGACTGCGACTCGGTGCCCGGCACGGCGAAGCGGTCGTCGAGCTTGCCGCCGAAGACGCCCGCGCACGGGATGAGCGGGGCAAGGACCACGATCCGAACAGGCCGTCATCGGCGCCCCCCTCGGGCGGGTGTGGGACGTCATCTCCCGCACCGACCGGTACGCCGAGTGGGTCGCCGGAGCCATCGAGGTCACCGACCACCACGGCGTCGCCACCGTCGGCAAGACCTTCGAGTTCCGCCCGGTCCAAGCCGGTGGACGCACCTCATGATCACCCTGGACGTCCTGCTCCGTTCCGAGGCATCGAGGATCGCCCTCTGACAGGCGGCGGTTTCTGGCCCTTGTCGAGCGACCTGTTCGACAGACTGAGTCGGATAGGATCGCGTCATGGCTCATGTGTCCGCGGCGGAGCGCCGCCCCCAACTGATCAAGGCGGCCATCGCCCTCATGGCCAGGGAGGGCGTCGCCGCCGGCAGTACCCGCGCCATTGCCACCGAGCTCGGCGTGGCACAGGCGACCGTGCACTACACCTTCGGCACGAAGGAGGAGCTGTACCGGGCCGTCATGGAACAGCTCACGCACGACCTGATCGACCAGGTGACACAGGCCGCGCCGACGGACGCGAGCTTCGAGGAAACCATCGTCACGCTCGCCGAGGCACTCTGGCGTACCGTGCTCGAACAGCCCGCCTCGCACCAACTGCTCACCGAGCTGAGCATGTTCGCCCTGCGTACGCCACACCTGAAGGAGGCTCTTCAGAGCCACTACAGCGAGGTCCTGGCAGTGACGACGAAACTGGTCGACCAGGCCGCCGAACGCACCGGTCACCAGCTCGGCCAGCCCGCCGAGACGATCGCGAGGTTCTTCCTGGCCGGCTTCGACGGACTGACGATGCAGCACCTCTCCCTGCCGGACGAGGAAGCCGAGCGCGTCTGCCTGCGGGCCTTGGTCTCAGCCGTCCTGGCCATGGCCTGAGGTCGCTCCCGATCACGACGCCGCACCATCATGGAGCGGGTGA
The DNA here is from genome assembly GCF_055564995.1 of Streptomyces sp. NPDC028907. Lineage (NCBI taxonomy): Bacteria > Bacillati > Actinomycetota > Actinomycetes > Kitasatosporales > Streptomycetaceae > Streptomyces > Streptomyces sp. NPDC028907. The sequence goes on along the minus strand of NZ_JBVHVE010000003.1, from coordinate 350,109 downwards.
CGAGGATCGAACTCGCGCTCTCAGCTTGGGAAGCTAGGTGCGTTCGGGGAGGGTTGCCGTGCTGACCTGCGGCGAAGCGGTGTCGGGGCTTGGGTTCCCGCCGCCCTGATCCCCGGTGTTCCCCGTGGTTCCCCGCACGACCTGGCGCGGGTCTGGCACGGGCTCTTCACCGAGCAGCACGGCAAGTTCCCTCAGGTCATTCGCGACCATGACACGCGCGAGGACTCGGCTGGCAGCTTGCGCCCTTGCGTGTACTCACCCAAGCGTCCCGGTCATCGTCTGGGCGCACTCCATCGCATTCAGATCCGGACGAGTCCCTGCTGCTGCGAGAACACGGATCCCGGGCGGGCAGTTCGGCATCGCACATCGGCAGCGAGTCAGGCCCCGGCGCCGCCGGGTCGGCTCACCAGGTTTTCGCGGCGGCCAGCAGGTGCTCGCGGACGAGTGTCACGTGTGGGTTGGTGGAGTTGCCCGGGCGCTGGACGAGGTAGGAGGTGTTGATCGGCGGGTCCACCGGCTGGTGCAGCAGACGGAGGACGCCGGAGGCGAGTTCGGTGCGGCACAGATAGCTGGGCAGGACGCTCCAGCCGGCGCCGACTGTGACGGCGGTGAGGACGCTGCGCAGGTCGGGGACGGTGATCGAGGCCTGGGCGTGCAGACGGCGGTCGAAGACGTGGCGCCAGTAGCGGCGGGCGATGGGCAGGTCCTCGGCGTAGGCGATCAGCGGGAGGCTCTCCAGGGCAGTGGGCAGCTCCTGCCCCTTGAGCCGTTCCGCCCATCCCGGTGCGGCGACCAGGACGAACTCCTCGTCGCCGAGGAGTTCGGCGTGCAGCGTCCGGCCACGGGGCCGCTGGGTGGCGACGACGAGGTCGTGGCGCCCGGCATGCAGTTCTTCCAGTAGTGCTTCGGTCAGCCCGGTGGCCACCCGCAGCCGTACGCCCTGCTCGACCAGCTCGGCCAGCACCGTGAGGCCGAGAGTGCCCAGGAACTCCGCGGGTCCCGCCAGATGGACCGGCGCCACGGTGCTGCTCGGTTCCTCGCCGCTGATGACGGCCAACTGGTCGAGGGGCGCCGACAGCCGGGCGGCGAGTTCGTCCGCATGGGGCAGCGGAGTGACGCCTTGCGCCCTGCGTTCGAACAGTTCGCGGCCCAGGCGCCTCTCCAGTGACCGGATGTGCGTGGTGACGGTGGACTGCGACAGGCGCAGCTGACGCGCCGCGGCGGTGAAGGAGCCCAGGCGGTGCACCGCGAGGAAGGTGCGCAGCAGGTTCAGGTCCAGCGGACCGGAGCCATGAATGTCGTGATCGCTCACGGCTTCGAGCCTACGAGGTAGGCATGCCGGCCAGGTGCCGTATGTCCCCGGACCAGGCATCGGTTCTTCGATACCCGGTATCGGTCTCTTCATTGGCGCCGACACGTGGACAGCTTTAGCTTCGAAACCAGGGGCCGCCCAGGAGACGAGGGAAAAGTGAGACGGAAAAGGATTCTTGCGGTCGTGACCAATCAGGCCACCTATGGGGCGAGCGAGCACCGGACCGGACTGTGGCTGGGCGAGCTCGTCCATTTCTACGACAAGGCGGTGAAGGCCGGTCACACGGTGGACGTGGTGAGCCCGGCGGGCGGCGAGGTGCCGCTCGACCCCCGTAGTCTCGGTCGCTTGTTCGTTGACCGGACGGTCCGCGGTTATATCGACGACCAAGCCTTCATGGACGCCCTGAAAGCCACCCCTTCCGTTGCCGACACAGATCCGGACGACTACTCCACGATCTTCTTCACGGGTGGTCACGGCACCATGTGGGACTTCCCCGACAGCGCCGGCCTGCAGCGCACGGCCCAGGCCATCTACGCCGACGGCGGCATCGTCTCCTCGGTCTGCCACGGCGCCTGCGCCCTCATCAACCTCCGCGACACCGACGGGAATCCCCTGGTACGGAACCGCACTGTCACCGGCTTCGCGACGGTCGAGGAACGACTGGCCGGCGTGAAGGGCAGGGTGCCGTTCCTCCTGGAGGACGAACTGCGTGCGAAGGGCGCCAAGTATGTGCGCGGCACTGTCCCGATGACGCCGCACGCCGTGCGCGACGGCCGCCTGATCACGGGACAGAACCCGGTGTCCACCAAGGCCGTCAGCGACTTGATCCTCGCTGCCTTGGCCGGCACCGAACAACGACCCAGCTGACCCCGGCTCTAGGAGACCGCACCATGTCGAAGATCCTTTTCGTGATGACCGGCGCCGACCACTGGACGCTGGCCGACGGCACCAAGCACCCGACCGGATTCTGGGCCGAGGAGGCCGTGACCCCGTACCAGGCGTTCACGGCCGCCGGCCACGAGATCGTCGTAGCCACGCCGGGCGGCGTCGTGCCGCCCCTGGACCAGGGAAGCCTGGCGCCGCAGTTCAACGGCGGCGAGGAGGGCGCGAAGAAGATGGCGGACGCCCTCGCCTCGATCAGCGAGCTCCAGCACCCCGTCAGGCTGGAGGACGTCGTCCTCGACGACTATGCCGCCGTTTTCTACCCCGGTGGCCACGGCCCGATGGAGGACCTGGCCGTCGACGCCACCTCGGGCAAGCTCCTCATCGACGCCCTTGCCTCGGGCAAGCCGCTCGGTGTGGTCTGCCACGCCCCGGCCGCGCTGCTGGCAGCCACCGAGGCCGACGGCGGCAACGCCTTCGCCGGCTACCGGCTCACCGGCTTCAGCAACGCAGAAGAGATCCAGAGCGGTCTGGCGGCGGGCGCCAAGTGGCTGCTCCAGGACCGCTTGGTAGAGATCGGCGCGGACTACCAGGAGGGCGAGCCGTGGGCCCCGAACGTGGTCGTCGACCGCAACCTGGTCACCGGCCAGAACCCCGCCTCTGCCGGACCCGCCGCAGCCGAACTGCTCAAGAAGCTGGCCTGACCCAGGGCTTCGGGATGGCCACCCCGGCCCGTCCTGACTGGGCGGCGCGCCGAACAGGCGGAGAGCTCTGAGGGTTTTCCTCGACTTAGGGCACGCAGAGGGCACGGCCCTCAAAATGGACTAGATAGCAAACAAACCCCAGGCCAATGACCTGGGGTTTCTTTCTGGAGCGGGTGACGAGAATCGAACTCGCGCTCTCAGCTTGGGAAGCGACGGCGCTTGGGCGGCCGGATAGCTTTTGACCTGGGCATACGTGCGCTGGTGTAGCTCCGGGGAGCGCAGGAACGCACCGTTGTTGACCGTGGTTTACCGGTCTTATGGGCACGCTATGGGCACGCCGTCGGCTCGGAGGCGTGGAGGCCCCCTTCTGGCGGCTGACGAGCTGCCGAGCCTTGGAAGCGAGCGTTTGCCGGGAGGCCGCCGTTGCGGGAGCACATGGAGGAAGGATCGGCGGCAGCCGAACAACTCGGGGCGCAGGTGGCTCGGAACGGCTCCGGCGATGCATCCGACACCTGGCCCGCGGGGGTAGCCGGAGCCCGGCAGCTCCACGGCATCGATCAGTGGTTGTCCCCTGATCCGGCCAGGTCCGCGAGGCCGGCGGCAGTCGCGGCGTGGTCGAGGCCATGTGCCAGCTGTGATGGTCAGGGCAGCCCGATCAGGAATGGGCCGCGACAGGGTGTGCCCGAAGGACCACGTTTCAGGCTCGCCGCGGCCGGAAGCGGCCGGGCCGCGGCGAGTGAGTGACCTGCGGGAGGGGCTCAGCTCCCGGTGAGGGAGATGGCCAGGTCCGTGATGTTCAGGGGGAACTTGGACCTGAGGGCGTCGGACACGAGCGTGGCCTCGCCGGTGAGGAGGTTGATGCTGTAGAGGGAGGGCCTGTTGGCGCCGGAGGCGGTGAGAGTGGCGAAGGCGGCGTTGCTGACCGTCTTGCCGCCCGACAGGGTGCTGAAGATGTCCATGCCGGTGTTGATCTGCGTGTCGATGCCGAGGCTGCCGGTCGGTGCCAGCGTGCCGTTGTTGGCCGGGGACTGGATGACGACCTGGTCGCTGGCCGTGTTGATGTCGAACAGCGTGGTCCCGGTGGCCCCGTTGAGGTCGTTGTTTGTGTAGGCGGCGGCGGAGACGCCCTTGGTCGTGCCCTCGATCGGCGGGGTGGTGAGGTTCAGGTCCTGGATGGTCGTGTGGTCGTTGAGGTTGTGCCGAAGGTTCTGGCCGTTGTCGCTGATCACACGCAGCCGGTCGGCGGCCGGGTTGAAGTCGACGCCGAAGTTCGTGCCGTGCAGCGTGTACTGGAGCTGGGACACCTTGGTGATCACGACGTCCGCGGTGGCCGGCGGGGTCTTGATCGTGTAGATGCCGCCCTTGTTGCCGACGCCGTACATCAGGCCGTTCTGCACCCGGAAGTCGATGCCGATCAGAGCCGTGTCGCCACTGAGCCCGACGACGTCCCTGACCCAGTCGAGCACGTTCGGCCGGTCGGTGGTGAACGTGGCCATCTGGGTGCCGTCACCTGTGATCCCGAACGCGCGCAGGCTGGGAGTGGCGGCGGCAGCGGCCGAGCCACTGCCCGGCGTGCTCAGCATAAGCGCTGTCGACGTGGCCATGACCGCTACCGCCGCCGCGATTCTCTTTCTCGTTCCTGCTTTCATCGGTGTTTCCCTCCCGTTTGAGCAAGCACCATTGAGTGGTGCGCAGATGAGAGATTTCCGTACCGATTCCCGCGCTGACCCGGAGTGGTGGCCGGAATGATTGCTGTGATGTTCCCCCACGGGCTGGTACGCGGTTCCAATTAAGGCCAGTTCACAGTGTCTCCACAAGTGGAACAGGCGATGGGAATGCCCCGATCCAGGGATTTTGCGCACTGTGACAAAGCGCCCCAGACGCGGTCGTCTCCGATGTGCGCAGAGTGATGAACGCCGTCCGGATTCCCCCTGTCGGCTTCTTCGGCCGGAATGGCATGCTCGCGCCCATGGGGAACCTCTTCGCCGAGTTGGCCCGGCAGGCGTCGGCCAACGCGCGCCGGGAGGTCGAGGCGTACGCGCGCGAGATCCCGGAGTTCGGGTTCCTGGACACGAACTCCCGGGCGCGCGCCGAGACGCTGGAGTACGCATTGTGGCTGCGACGCCGTACGGTCGAACTATCCCCGGACAACAGCGAGTTGAGCGACGACGACCTCGGCTACATCGCGGCGATCGGCGAGTTGCGGGCCGCAGCGGGGATGTCGCTCGAAGCACGGCAGCGGGTCCTGCGACTGCACACCTCACTCATGCTGCGCGAGATCAACGAAGCGACCGAAGCTCAGCGCCGCGTCGGCGTCGACGAACTCATGCGGATGATGAACTGGTTCGCCCCGCAGGGAGAACGCGGTATCCGTGCCTACAGTCAGGGATTCGTGACGGCGCTGCGACACCGTCTGCCGTACGTCGAGCAGGCCGCCCTGCTGGCCAGGTCGATGCTGAACGGAGACGACCCCATATCGGCGGAACTCGCTTCGGCACTGGGCATGGAACTGCCCGAGCGCTGCGCAGTGACGGTGATCCGGGTGCCGGACCGTCCCGTCGGCGATCACGATCTGGAAAACGAGATCGAGGCGCTGGTGAAAACCCATCATGCGCCGGTCATGTGGTGCCCGGGCAGTGGAAGCAGGAGCGGTGAGCTGATTGCCCTGATTCCCTTGCATCCCCCCACAGCCCAGGCGTCTTTGGGGCCCAGTACAGCCGACCCCGTACAGCCGCACTCCGAACCCGACCTTGCCCCCGACCTCTTGCCCGACCTCGTATCCGATCTCGTACGGGACTTCGCCCAGGCTCTCGGTCGCCCCTGCGCCGCCGGCACCGCCACCTCACCGCTGTCCGAGGTTGCCGACGCCCTCGACCTGGCCCGGCGGATCAGCCGGGCGGCGCCGCTGCGACGGGCGCCCGCTCGACTGCGGCCGCACACTGTGTCGGACGTGTTCGTCGAACTCGCCGTTGCAGAAGCTCCGTTCGTCGACGAATGGCTCCACACCGTGGGCCGGAGCCTGCAGCCCGGTCCGGACCTTCTTGTCACGCTTGACGCGTACTATCGCCACGACATGCACCGCGGCGCCACGGCGGCAGCCCTCAACGTCCACCCTCGCACCCTGGACTATCGCCTCCGCCGGGTGAGGGAGCTCACCGGCATCGATCCCGGCTCGACGCGCGGCGTACGCATTTTCAGCTCGGTCGTCACGCGGCGCCTGTCGGAAGCGTGGCACTGAACCGGGCGATCATCCGAGCCGAGATGCGTGCCGAGATGCGTGCCGAGACGGGCAGCTGGAGGGTACGTGGTCCCCGTCGGGGCGTCGGCCGCTGCCATGAGGCTCTGACGGCGGCGCTTGCGGGACATCTGCTGTCTGACCTGCAATGCCGGTGATTTAGGGCGTTTCCGCAGGTGAGGACGGGTGTCTTGGGTTCCACGTGACTTTGAGTGAGTAGCTGACGTGGCTGGGAGGGCGGGGCTCATCCCGGCGTTTGGCTTCGAAGCTGTTTCCTGGCGGCTTCTTGAGTCGTCGGCAGCGGCGGTCGCGGCGAGGCGGCAGGAGCTCGTTGAGGAGTTCCTGGACGACTTCGAGTCGGGCCGCGCGCAGGACTTGCGGTGCGGCCGTGGAAGCGGGCGTTGCCCAGGCGCTGGTCTTCGGCCGGGGTGGGCATGACGGATACGTACGAGCTGTCGGGCAGAACCCACCGTGGTGGCAGGACGAGGTTCTTCTTGATCCGCCAGGCGAGGTGGCAGCCGGTCGCCTTCACCAGGCCTCATAGTTCATGGCCGGTGAAGTTGCGGTCGGCCAGCAGCAGTATGGCGGGCCGCAGGGAGGCGAGCAGGCGGCGGGCGAGCTTGTGCTCACTGAATCTGGCGGTCGGGTCGAAGGCCGCGTCGGTGATGGCGTGGGCGCCGCACCGGCGTTCGAAGAGCGCCTGAAACGGCTTGTCGCCCAGGCGCTGGCGGGCTCTGGTGAGGGCCGAACTGGTGGGCAGGCGCTGGACGAGACCGTAAGAACCCCCGGGCCTCTGACCTGAGGGTTTCGCATGGAGCGGGTGACGAGAATCGAACTCGCGCTCTCAGCTTGGGAAGCGACGGCGCTTGGGGAGCCGGATGCCTTCTGAACTGGGCGTATGCGCTCCGGCGCGGCCCCTGAGGGCGTTGGATCGCACCGTTGTCGACCGTGGTTGACCGGTCTAAAGGGCACGCTATGGGCACGCCGTCGGCTCGGAGGAGTGGATGACCCCTCTTGGCTGCCGACGAGCAGCCGAGCCCTGGAAGCGAGCGTCGATGGGAAGGCCGCCGTTGCAGGAGCACATGGAGGAGGGCTCAGCGGCGGCGGAACAACGCGGGACGGAGGCGGCTCGGAGCGGCTCCCGCAACGCGGGCCTGTTCGGGCCGATCCGGGCTTGGATCCTCTGCGGGTCACACCTGCCCGCGGCGAACGCCCTCCGTTCGGCCCGGCCTCACGCCTGGCGTAACGCCAGTTCCACCGCCGTCACGTCCGAAGGTGCCCCGACCCGGGTCGGTGGGCCCCGCGCGCCCGCGGCCCGGGACACGTACAGCTGGGTGTCGCCGTACCGTTCCAGCCCCGCGACCGTCGGGTTGGCCAACTCGGCCACTCACCGAGGAAGCCAGACCGCAGCGCCCAGCTCGTCGCGCTCGTCAGGAAGGTGCGCGCAGGGCGTCCACCGGTTCCAGGCGGGCGGCACGGAGTGACGGGTAGAGGCCGGCCAGGAGGCCTACGACGGCTCCGGCGACCGGGGCGCCCAGGGCCAGGTTCAGGTCCAGGACCGGGGTCCACTGTTTGGCGACCGACACGCCGACCACGACGGTGATTCCCACTGCCGCGCCGATGACGCCGCCGAGCAGGCCGATGGTCGTCGACTCCAGCAGGAACTGTCCGGCCACCTGGCGGCGGGAGGCGCCCAGCGCGCGGCGCAGCCCGATCTCGCCGACGCGTTCCATCACCGTCACCAGCGTCACGTTGGCGATACCGATGGCGCCCACCACCAGTGAGACCAGGCCGAGGACGAGGAAGAGTCCGTTGACGTCGCTCTGCACGCCGTGGCGGGCCTTGGACAGGTCGGGTGGGGCAAGGACCGTCAAGCTGTCCGGGTGGCCGGGGGCCAGGGCGACCGGGGCCTGCCTGGCCACCTGCTGGGCGGCGCCGAGGGAGGTGTTCACCAGGACTCTGGTCACGTGGCGCAGCTCCAGCCGGTCCGCCGCCGTGGTGGGTGGCAGGATCACCGCCGTGGACAACCGCTGCTCGCGCTGAATGCCACCGAGGATTCCGATCACGGTGTAGGACTGCCCGGAGAGGAAGACCGCCGGCGCGTCCTCCACCCGGCGGATGCCGAGAAGCCGGGCCGCCTGGTCACCGAGCACCGCCACCCGGTCGTGGCGGGCGATGTTGCCGGTGTCGTAGAACCGGCCGGTGGTCATCTTCCCGCGCACGGCGGCCGGGAGGCTCGGGGAAGCGGCGACCACCGCGAGGCTCTGGCCGGAGGTGTCGCCCGGGGACACCACGTCGTTCGCCCGTACCTGGACGTTGGCGGTCGCCTCGGTATCGGCGATGGCGGCCACCGAGGTCACTCCCGCCAACCGTCCGACGGCGTCGGGCGCGGACCAGCCGACCAGCGGACCGGTGCCCGTGCCGGGGGGCGCCTCCGGTACCACCACGCTGACCGAGGTGGCGGTGAGCGCGTCGAACCGGCCGACGATCTGGTTGCCCGCGGTGGACGCGACGCCGATGGTGATGACCAGCGTGGTGATGCCCAGCACCGTGCCGAGGGTGGTCAGCGCCGAGCGGACCGGGCGGGCCAGCACGCCGGCCAGTGCCTCCGTCCACAGGTCACGGGGGTCCATCCAGGGGCGTTCGAGCGCCATCTCCGTATCCCGCCTCATACGGTCTCCTGGACGAGACGGCCGTCGGTGATCCGTACGCGCCTGTTCGCCCGACGACTGACGGACTCGTCGTGGGTGATCACCACCAAGGTCATGCCCTGCGCACACAAGTCGTCGAAGAGTTCCAGCACGGAAAGGGTGTTCTCGCTGTCCAGGTTGCCCGTGGGCTCGTCGCAGAGCAGCAGCGCGGGGTCGCTCATCAGCGCACGGGCGATGGCCACCCGCTGGCGCTCGCCGCCGGAGAGCCGGTCGGGCCGAAAGCCGGAGCGGTGCCCGAGCCCCACCCGTTCCAGCGCTTCCCGGGCGCGGGCGAGACGGCTGCCGCGCCCGCGCCCGTGTCGGGGCCTGCGGTACGCCTCGGCCAGCATCACGTTCTCGTCCACCGTCCGGTACGGGAGAAGGTGGAAGGACTGGAAGACGAACCCGATACGGCTGCCGCGCAGCGAGGTGCGTTCGAGATCGCCGAGGCCGGTGGTCTCCACTCCGTCGAGCCGGTACGACCCGGAGCTGGGCCGGTCCAGCAGGCCCAGCGTGTTGAGCAGGGTGGACTTCCCGGAGCCGGACGGTCCGACGATCGACAGGTGCTCGCCGCGCCGCACCGTCAGGTTCACCCCGCGAAGGGCGTGCACCGGCGGATCGGAGTCGAAGACCCGCTGGACGTCGGCCAGTTCGATGACGCTCATTCGCCCACCACGACCCGTTCGCCTTTGTCCAGCCTGCCGCTCGTCGGCCGCACCTCGACGACACCGGCCGCCGCCAGTCCGACCTTCACGGGCACTTCCACCGCTTTGTCGTCACGCTGCACCCGAACCCGGGCCTTCCCGTCCGCCGAGGTGTGGATCGCGGCGACCGGTACGGCCAGTACGGGGCCGTCCGAGGCGCCGACCTCGATGGTCACCGTCACCGAGGCGCCGGCCTGCCCGGCCAGCGGACCCGGATCCGGCACCGCGATACGCAGTTGCACCGGGGCCGACGGATCGCCCGCTCCCGAGCTCTCCGAGCCGGAGCCGGACGTGGAGCCGGAGCCGGACGCGGAGTCGGAGGACGCGTCGTCGGCGGAGGTGCCGGAGGAATCGGTACCGGAGGCATCCCCACCGGAGGTCGTTTCCTGCTTGCCGTCCTGTGTCGAAGCCTTTTCCGCGTCGTCGCCCAGCGCGGTCACGGTGCCCTTCGCCTTCTTGCCGTCCGGAGTCTGCACCTCCACCGTCATGCCCTGCCGCAGCAGCTTGGCGTCCGCACCCGGGACAACCGCCTGGACCACGAGATCGGAGCTGGTCACGGTGCCGATCTGGCCGGACGGGGTGTCCCCCGCCCGTACCGTCACCTTGTCCAGCCGTACGGGCAGTTCGGGGAGGAAGAGGATCTCGCCGACGGGAACCTTCGTCCCATAGGTGGCCTGGAACTCGCTGAGGGCGGCGTTCGCCGTGTCCAGTCCCTGCTGCGCGGACTTGAGCCGCAGCTTCTGGATTTCGGTGCTCTGCGTGTCGCTCGCGCCCTTCGCGGTCAGGAGTGCTTCCTGTGCGGTGAGCACGGCCTGCTGCAACTCTCCCAGCCGTTGCCGGTCCGCCGTGCTCGGCTGCTGCGCCTCGTACCCCTTGCTCTTGTACCAGCGGGTGACCGCCGACGCGGTTCCCCGGCGGAAGGTGCCGCTGATCGAGCCGGGGTCGAAGCCGACTCGGCGCAGGGCCTTCTGAAGCTGGGTCACGTCGTCCCCGGAGACGCCCGGCGCGATCGTGCGGTACATCGGCACCGATCCGCTCAGCACCAGCACCGGACGGCCGCTCACCGTCATCAGTACGTCTCCCTCCTTCAGCTTCGTCCCGGCGGTCGGCGCCTTGGTGACCTGCTGTTCAGCCGTCTCCCCGTCGGCGCCGCTCGCGCCTCCCGTCGTCCCGGAGCCGACCGCGCCGGCCAGGGAGAGCGCCTGGGGCGAGCCGAATTCCAGCGAGCCCGTCGCCACCACGGTCGCGGTGAGGGGGCGCTGTTCGACCGCCACGGTCACCGGCCCGGCCTTGGGGGCCCGGTGCGCGGCGGCGACGTCGGCCGGAGACTTCACGTGGGTGCCGGCGAACCAGCCCCCCACTCCGACCAGGACGACCGTGCAGACCAGCGCTCCCAGCTGTTTGCGGTTGCCGCCGCGGCCGAGCCTCATCCCTTCCCCCCGGCGTAGGGGTGCTTCTTGAGCTTGGGGAAGTACGCGGCCCGGAAGTCCTTTCCGCACTCCAGGTCCTTCAGCGCGACGTCGATCTCGTGGGTGAGCAGCGGCAGGGCCTCCTCCTTGCTCATCTGCGCCGTGCCCTGCTGGGGCATCTTGCTGCTCAGGCCGAACAGGACATCGTCCGCGATGCCGGTGGGCTGGGTCGTGGTCACCGTGATGCCCTCCTTCCGGAGGCAGGAGGCGTACGACTGGGCGAGCCGTACCAGTTCGGCGTCACCGTTCAGAGCCAGTCCCGCCTGACGGTTCTTCTCCGCCGCGGCGGCGTCCTCCTTCCGCTGCTCGGCGGCGTTCTTCCCGGAGCCGTACACCTTGAGCTGGGCTTCCTTGAGACAGCCGTCGGTCGGCCCGGAGTTCGCGCCGTCGATCGCGTACTGCCCCAGCGCCTGCGTGTAGGTCTTCTGCTGGGCGGGCGTGAGCTGGGCGACGTACCGGGTGTTGGGGTTCTCCTGGCTCTTCCGGCTCGCCTTGCTGTTCGGCGCCTTCGGGTCGTCGGGGTAGACGGCGCCCGCGTACAGACCGAATCCGTACTTCTTCCGGTACTGCTTGGCCAGTGCGTAGTCGGCTCCGCCAACCGCCTCCTCCTGGCCGCCGGAACCCGCGTCGGCGACGTACGGCGTGTAGGTGAAGCCCTTCTTCTTCATGCAGGCGGCGATGGCGTTCTCCATGAGGTACTGCTGCTTGGTCTCCGGGTCCGCGTCCACCGGGACGGCGAGATCGCCGTTCGTCCGGCCTTTCGCCTTGTCGCCACCGGGCGTCGCCGAGCTTTCCGCGGGGGATCCCGAGCCGGCTTCGTCACTTGAGCCGCCGCAGGCGGCGAGCAGGGGCAGCAGTCCCACCGCCACGGTGACGGTCAGCGAGCTGCGGAGCATTTTGAGCATGGTCATGCCATCTCTCTTGAGTCGGGGATACGGGGATACGGGGATACGGGGATACGGGGATACGGGGATATGGGGATGCGGGATATGCAGAGGGGCTGGTGCCCAGACCCCTACGAGCCGGCCGCGGTGACCGCGCCGAAAAGCCGTGAATCGGTGGCGATCGCAGACAACTCGGCCTCTGACGGCGCCGCTTGACCCGTCGCCGAGCCGTCCTTGTGCAGATCGCCCGCGATCACCTGGACCGTCCAGCCGTCCGGTGTCAGATACGAGACACCGATGGCGTCGGCGGGGTCGGGCTTTGCGGTCGGCGCAGACGTGTCGGAGTTCGCCACCAGGTAGGACAGAACGCGACCCCCCGAAGCGGCTGGCATCGCCTCGCAGGAGACGATGAAGGTCGTCCACGGCGTGCGGACCGGCAGTCCGTGGCTGTCCGTGCAGGTCGTCCCGCCCGCCATGGGCGAGGACACCCGGACTCCTGTCACCGTCCGGCTGACGGCCACGTACAGGTCGGCCGTGCCCCTGTCCGTCGTCAACCGGAAGTAGCGGCCCGGTACGCGCGGTTGGGCCGGATTCGACGACTGGACCGTGCCCGTCGACTCCGGGACGATCGAACGCAACAGCTCCAGGGACGGATACCGGATCGCCGGCGCCGGCGCGGCCGGCTGCGCCGCACGGTCGTCGCCCAGGAACGACTGCGTGACAGCAAACCCTCCGCCCATCAGCATCGCCACCATCGCGGCGGAGCCCGCCGCCACGCCGATCCTGCGGCGGCGCCGGATCCGGACACCCTTTCTGATCGCGCCCGGCACCAGATCCGGCATCGGTGGCTCCATCCCGACGCTCAGCCCGCCCAACACCTCCGCGAGTCCGGCCTCGCCGCCGGTGCCGCTGCGGCTGTCCCGACCACCGTGGCCGCCCATGGCCCCGCCCGCGCTGCTCTCGTCCGTCATGCTCACCACTCCGCCGTCAGATGGCCAGTACGGTGCGAAGCCGCCGCCAGGGGCGTGTCGCCCAGGATGCGGCGCAACGCGGCCAGCCCTCGCGAGGTCTGGGACTTCACCGTGCCGGTGCTGCATCCCAGCGCCGCCGCGGTCTCCTCCACGCTCTGGTCCTCCCAGAACCGCAGGACCAGCACGGCACGGCTGCGCGCGGGAACCTGCCGCAGCGCGTCCAGCAGCGTCAGCCGCAACTCCGGGTCCTGCGCCGGGGCGACCGCGTCGTACTCGTACGTCCCGGGCCGCTCCCACCAACGGCGCCGTCGTGTCTCGTCCACGAAGGTCCGGTACAGCACCTTGCGGACGTAGGCGTCCGGGGAATCCGTCCGCCGCACCCGGCGCCACACGGCGTACAGCTTCGCCAGCGAGGTCTGCGTCAGGTCCTCGGCCAGGTGCCAGTCGCCGCACAGCAGGTAGGCCGCCCTGCGCAGCGGCGCCTGGCGGCTGCGCGCGAACTCGTCGAAGGAGATGTCCTCGTCGTCCGACCGGCTGAGCGCCGACCGGGGCGCGAACAGGTTCACAGTCCACCTTCACCGGTCGCGGGAGCGCAGCATGCCGGGATCATGGGGAATCCGGCAGTGACGGGCCCGGAGCCGAGCGGTGAGAAGTACGTCATGCACTCTGAACGGAGTGGGCCGTCCCTGAGGTTGTCAGACGTCTGAAAAAGATTTCCGGGCGGCCCCCGCGGGGCCGCCCGGCACAACGGAGCCCCGCCCGGAGCCGGCGGTGTGATCCGGTTCGGGTGAGGCTGCCTGCCTACTGGGAGACCAAGTAGGCACGTTCGATCGTCTGGACCAGCGTGTTCCCGGCCCGGTCCGTCAGCTTGGCGCGGAGCGAGACACTGCCGGTCCCCGCCGGGTGCTTCAGCGACAGACGCTTGCCGTCGACGGGCTGGGCCGTCTTCCAGGTTCTGCCCTCGTCGTACGAGGCCTCGAAGGCCAGCTTCTTGAGCTGCCCGCCCGAGGCAGCGCCTTCGACGACGAAGGGCACCTCGAACTCCCGGCCCGCCGGCGCGGTGCCGGACGGGGTCAGCTCGGGGGAGAAACGGACCGTGGACAGCGGGAGCACGGTCGGCTCGTTCTCGGGCGTCCGGGCGGAACGGAAGGTCCACTTCGCGCTGACGCGCGAGCTGAGCGGCGAGACGGAGGCGGCACGCGAGGCGTCCAGGGTCAGCTCGTAGGTGCTGTCCCCCGCCAGAGGTCACTGGAGAATGAGCCGAACTTCATGCACCAACTGACCGCCGTGGCAATGTACTCCCTCGATCTGCTCGGCATCTTCGGCTTCGCGCTGTCGGGAGCCTTCCTCGCGGTACGCAAGGACTTCTCCTTCATCGGGGCCGTCGTCGCCGCGGAGGCCGTCGGGCTGGGCGGCGGCCTGGTGCGTGACCTCGTCCTCGACGTCAAACCCATCGCGTTCACCGACCCCGGCTATCCACTCCCGCCTGTCGCCGCGGCACTGCTCGCCTACCTCAGCCGGTCCAACGAGCGTGAGCCCTACGTCTTCGAGCTGCTGGACGCCCTCGGTCTCGGCCTCTTCAGTGTCACCGGCACGCTCAAAGCCCTCGAACACGGCATGGGCATTTTTCCGTCAGCCGCCCTGGGAGTCGGCACCGCCATCGGTGGAGGAGTCATCGCCAGCGTGATCGCCGGCGAACTGCCGTATTCCATGCGATGGGACAGCGACCTGTACGCCGTCCCTGCCATAACCGGCGCGTTGACCACGTCCGTACTCCACACCGCAGGCGCACTCGACGCCTTCACGGGGACCGCCATTGTTCTCGCCGTAATCGCCTTCCGTCTGTTCGCCGTCCATTTCCATTGGCGCCTGCCCCGCTCGCGGTGCCGGCGGCGTGGCACCGCACCAATTCCCCCGCTCCCGCCGAGCAACCTCCTGCGCGACGACACCCTGCAGCTGCGCATGGTGCCCCCTCCACCGCTCGCCCGCACGGCACGGAAACCGGTCGGACAGCGACCGGGAACGCGTCTGCCCCACAACGGTCGGCACCGCCGTATGTCACATTTCCAGGATCACTGAGTCCGCGGGATTTTCGGGTCCCGCCGGCATCTCTCTATAACGACTTCCGCACGTGCCTACGCTCCGCAGCGAATTCCTCAGATACCTACACCATGATCATCGAGTACGCGCCTCACGTCTGGAGGGACGCGTCAAGTCGTCCCTCTCGACTGCAACACGACTCGAGGAAAAATGAACAACAAGCACAAGTGGGTAGCCCGGGCCGCTTCGGCAGCAGTTGCGACCGCATTTCTCGTGGGAGGAACGGCAACCAGCGCGAGCGCTGACGAGAACACGTTGGTCAGGAATGTGAACAGCGGCTGGTGTCTGACTGCCGCTGACGGCGGCAAAGTGCACGCCCAATTCTGCCGTTGGGGCAATGATCAGCAGTGGGACCGGCGGGGTAACAACATTGTCAGGGCCTATACCAACCAGTGCCTCGACAGCAACAGCTCCGGCGACGTCTACTGGATGGAATGCAACGGCGGTCGCTATCAGATGTGGGATTTCCGCTCGGACGGGTCGGTGGTGAACGTGGCGACTGTCCGGTGGCTCTTCCACTGGGCGGCGGGTGGTGACCAGGTGGTCACTACCCCGACTCCGATGGGGCACCCTGCCTCGAAGTGGCGTTTCAGCGACGACTGAAACATTCGGCGAATCGCTCACGTTCCGTGGTTGCGACGGCTCTGAACTCGGCCCCACTGAGCTTCGGCCCGGTGGGGCCGAGCGCTGTGGGAGGGTCTGACTGACAGGGGCCGTCAGTCCACCTTGACGTACTCGCCGGGCTCGCCCTCCGCGATCATGCCGTACATCAGCAGCCGGTCCTCGCCGCCGACGCGTTCGACGCGCAGGCTCTGCGACGAGCCCCACTCGATGCAGCCGGGATCCCAGGCGCCCGCGGTCGTGTCGGGTGTCGGCGGGCCGATGATCAGCAGGTTGCCGGCGCCGCCGACGACGGCGGTGCTCGCGCAGTTGCTGGTGCCGCCGGTCTCTTCGCCGGTCTTCTCGTCCGTCTCCGGGTAGCTCTGCGCGATATGGACGAGCGAGGCGCCGATCGGGCCCTGGCTGATGGTGATCCGGGTCGACCACAGGTCCTGCTGGTCCTCCGGCAATTCCGGGTTCGGGGCCTGCTGCCAGCGGCCCACCAGCTTCGCCGGCACGATCTGCCGGGCCGTCTTCACCTTCTGGAACGTGGCCGTCGCCGCCCCTGACTTCCACTGCAGGACGTCGGGCGAGCGCATGGTCAGCGTCTGGTGCGCGGCCGGGGTGCACTGTTTGGCGGGCACGCTGGTCGTCACGCCGCTCTCGCCGAACACGACCTTGTCCTCGTTCGCCGAGACGAGCGTCGAGCGCCCCATGCAGAGCCGCTCGCCCGTGACCGTGACGTAGGTGGCCGCCTTGTCGCCCGGCTTGCCGTCGGTGATCTCGATGCGGGCGGTCTCGGACGGGACTTCCTGCGTGCCCGTGACGACGCCTTCCCAGGCGCCCTGGAAGGCGGCGGGGATCTCGGACCGGGTGGTCGTGGTGGTGCGCTTGCCGGGCTCGAGGAGGTAGACGAGGCCCCCGGCGAGGGCGAGTGCGACGGTGGAGCCCACGCCGATGAGCAGCGGGCGTCTGGTGGGCCGCGGGCGTTTCCTTCTGCGCGAGGGCGTGGGTACGGGTGTCGGTGCGGGGGTGGGATCGCCTTCCTCGTCGAGGAGCCGGGCCGCGTGCCGCCCGAGGCCGGCGAGCAGCCCGGCGGGGAGCCACGGGTCGGTGGCCTGGACCGTGGCGGCGAGCCGCGCGGCGGTGGGGCGGGCGGCCGGGGCCTTGTGGAGGCAGGCGCGCACCAGGTCGGCGAGCTCGTCCGGGAGTCCGGCGAGGTCGGGCTCGTCGTGGGCGATGCGGAACATGGTGGCGTGGACGCCGCTTTCGGCGGACCCGAACGGGGAGCGGCCGGTCGCCGCGTAGGCCAGGACCGAGCCGAGGCAGAAGATGTCCGACGCGGGCGTCAGACGCTCGCCGCGCACCTGCTCGGGTGACATGAAGCCGGGGGATCCGACGAGCGCGCCGGTGCTGGTCAGCCCGCCGTCGGTGACGGTGTCGACGGCTCGGGCTATGCCGAAGTCGATGAGGCGGGGGCCGTCGACGGTGAGCAGGATGTTCGACGGCTTGAGGTCCCGGTGGACCAGCCCGGCGGCGTGGATGTGCGCCAGGGCCTGGGCGAGCCCGACGGCCAGGGACCGTACCGACGCCGGGGGAAGCGGCCCGTACTCCTCGGCCACCACCGTCCGCAGGGCGGGCCCGGCGACGTACCCGATGGCAACCCAGGGGGACTCGGCGTCGCTGTCCGCGTCGAGCACGGGCGCGGTCCCGACGCCGCCGACCTGTTCCAGCACGGCGACCTCGCGCGCGAAGCGGCGCCGGAACTGGTCCTGGGCGGCGAGCTCGGCATGTACGACCTTGACCGCGACGGTCCGTCCGCCGGCCGACCGGGCGAGGTAGACGCGGCCCATGCCGCCGGACCTCAGCCTGCCGAGGAGCCGGAATGAGCCAATCTGGGTGGGGTCTTCAGCCTTCAAAGGTTGCACGTTCACAGAGCATGCCAGAGGGGAGCAGCAGGGCTGAGCTCGGTCCAGGGGACGACCGTGTAGGGGAAGCGTCCCCAGCCGCCGGTCCGGCGCAAGGCCATTCCGAGACGGCCGAGGTGAACGTCCAGTCTCGCCATGCGCGCACGAAGGGCGGGCCTGGTCAACGGCTGCTCGGTGGAGCCCAGCAGACAGGTCAGGTCGTGGCAGCACCAGGGGCCGGGGTCGGTGAGCATGAGCCGCAGAAGGACTCGCTGCGATGTCTGCTGGGGCCACAGGGGAGGCGGCACCGGGACTCGCTCCTGGGACCGGGACGCGTACGCCCCGCCCCTGGCGAGCCACCGCTGATCCGCCCTCAGCCGGGCGGCCAGTTCGTCGATCGGCAGGCCGCGGTCCAGGACGTTGGTGGCACCCTCGTCGAACAGCGCCGCGGATGAGGTGCCTTCGGGCGCGAGGACGGTCACGGGCGCGAGCCGCCGCAGAACAGCGACGCGCTGCCCGAGTTGCTGCGCGCATCCCTCGTCCGGCACGTCCAGAACCGCCAGCGGGCGCCGTCGCCGGAGCAGGAGTTCTCCGTAAGCCTGCAGCTTCCCCCAGGGGTGGACCACCGGTGGCAGCAGCTGCGTTCTGCGCACATCTCTCAGCAGCCGGGCACTGCGCTCCCGGTCGAGGGAGATCACCACGAGGTCACTGTTCGCTTGCACCGCCGGCTCGGTCAGCACTGCCCTGGGAAGACGGCGTCACTTCGGCGCATGCGTACGAGCGGTTCCGGCGTCGTGCCGCCGCGCTCGAGGACCGGTTCCTCCGGCCCCGTCCCGTTGAGGGCGTACATGACGGACGCCGTGCCGGCGACGAGGATGCACAGCCCGGCGAGGCCGGCGATGAGGCCCTGGAACATGGTGAACATCTGCATGGCTCGACGATTTCGCCGGATGGCCTGTTCGCCCCTCGGCCGAGTAACCGATTTCGATCACTGCACCTCGGTCATTCGGCCGACCCGTCGCTCGGCCGCTCTTCCGTAACCTTTCCGTCCGTGATCACCGAAGCAGCCCGCCGTGTACGACGTCGTTCCGCCCGGCACCGGGAACCGGCCAAGTCCGTCATCACGTTGTCGATGTACGCGGCTCTCGTCGTGCTGTGGCTGCTCGACGGTCTGTTCCTGCTGGAGTACGGCTCCTTCCGCGGCGCCGTGTACCTGTGCTCCGGACCCGTCGCGGCCCTCCTTCTGCTCCTACCCTCGCGCCGGCTGTGCAGGGAGTACACGGCGGGGCTCGCCGCCCTGCTCTCGCTGGCCCTCACCGAGTTCGCGGTGGCGACGCATGTGCCTTCGGAGGGCTGGAGCTTCCTGGAACTCGTCTGCCTGCTGGGCATGCTGGCGAAGACCTGCCGTTCGACGACGCCACCGGCTGCCGCGGTGGCGCTGGCCGTGTCTCTCGGCGTCGCCGTGATCGCTGTTCCCTACCGGTTGTGGGGCAGCCTGTTCTGGGCGAGCATCTGCGCTTTCCTGTTCACGTTCGCCGTCGGGGCCGCGGTCGCGCTCGGCTGTTATCTGCGATCCCTTGACGCCCGCCGAGCCCGTACGATCGCCGCCGTGCGCCAGGGCGAGCGGATGGAACTGGCGCGGGACCTGCACGACTTCGTCGCCCACCATGTGACCGGGATCGTGGTCCAGACCGACGCCGCTCGGACGGTGTTGCAGGTCTCCCCGGACCAGGTCGAACCCATCCTGGAGGACATCCGCAAGGCCGGCGTCGAGACCCTGGACTCGATGCGCCGACTGGTGCGCGTCCTGCGCGAGGACGACAGCCGGACCCTGCGGCCCGGCGAACTCAACGATCAACTCGCCACGCTGGTATCCGACTTCTCCTCGGGCGGTGAGCAGGAGGCGAGTCTGCGGTTCGCTGCGGCGGCCCGCACGGTGAAGCTCGCACCGGAGGTCGAGACGTCCGTGCAGCGAGTCGTACAGGAGGCGCTGACGAACGTACGCCGCCATGCTCCCGGTGCCGGGGTCACCGTCCGGGTCGAGGCCGAGGGGGAGCGGCTGCTGGTGGAGGTGGTCAACTCCGCCCCGCACGAACGGCGCACGGTACCGGCCGGGGGTCGCGGCGGTTTCGGCATCGTCGGCCTGCGTGAACGGGTCGAGGCGGTCGACGGTGCGCTGCAGGCGGCGGGGACGGCGGACGGCGGCTGGCGGGTGTGCGCCGAGTTCCCGGTGCTGGTCAGCGCTGTGACAAGATCACCGGCGTGAGCACCTCCGCGACCCGGGTCCTGATAGCCGACGACCAGGAACTGGTCCGTACCGGATTCAGCCTCATCCTGAACGCCTATCCCGGTATCGAGGTCGTAGGTGAGGCCGCGGACGGAGCCGAGTGCGTGGAGATGGCCCGTCGGCTGCGCCCGGACGTCTGCCTGGTCGACATCCGGATGCCGAAGCTGGACGGCCTGGAGGTCGTCCGGGCGCTGGCCGGATCCGCGGCGGTGGACCCGATGCGGGTCGTCGTGGTGACCACCTTCAACCAGGACGACTACGTCCGCACCGCGCTGCGCAACGGTGCCTGCGGATTCCTTCTCAAGGACGCCGGGTCCGCGCTGCTCATCGAGGCCGTGCGGGCCGCGGCACGCGGGGACGCGCTGGTCTCGCCCGCTGTGACCCTGCCTCTGCTGCGGCAACTCGAGGACCGGCGGCTGCCTTCGGAGGACGAAGCCGCACGGGCCCACCCCCTGACCGACCGTGAGCTCGATGTCGCACGGCTGGTGGCGGTCGGCCGCACCAACGAGGAGATCCGGGCGAAGCTGTGCCTGTCCCTGTCCACGGTCAAGACCCACCTGACGAACATCCACAGCAAGCTGGGTGTGCGAAACCGGGTCGAGGTCGCCGCCTGGGCCTGGGAGAACGGCAAGGTCCGCCCGCCCCGCTGACGCTGCCGTCGGGCCGGGTTTCCGCGGATACCTGCGTGTGACGGGGATCACGCCGCGGGGAAAACCTGCCGCCGGGGCCCGCCGTCTAGAGGGTGTGAGATCAGCAAGGAAGGCACCGGGGGAGCTGGACGAGGAGCGTCTCGTCCGGCTGGTCGCCAAGGGCGACCGGGCCGCGTTCGAGGAGCTGTACCGGCGTACGTCGCCGTGGCTGGCGGTGCGGCTGCGCCGTCGCTGCGCGGACGAGCAGATCGTCGCCGAGGTCATGCAGGAGACGTATCTGGCGGTGTGGCGTGCGGCGGGCTCGTTCGCCGGGGCCGCGGCCGGAGGGACGGCCGTCGGATGGCTGTGGACGATCGCGGCGCGCCGCCTCGTCGACGCCTTCCGGCGCAGGGCCCACCACGCGGAGCCGCCGCCCGCGGCAGCCCCGCAGCCCGTGGCGCCCGCCGCCGAGGAGGAGGCGCTCGCGACGACCGTCGGCGGTGACGTCGGGGACGCACTGCGGCGCCTCGCGCCGGAGCTCAGACAGGTACTGCAAGCCATGGTGCTCGACGGGCTGTCGGTCCGGGAGACCGCCGTCCTGCTCGGGCTGCCCGAGGGCACGGTCAAGACCAGGGCCCGCCGGGCCAGGACCGCGATGCGAAAGGCGCTGGCATGAGCGTGGAACACGCGTCGATGCGGATCATCGACGCTTACGCGCGCGGCGGCACGGACCTCGCCGCCGACGAAGTGTGGGCGCTGGAAGCCCATTTGGAGGCGTGCGCGGTGTGCCGCGACCGGCTGTCGGCCGCCGTCACGGCCGAGGCGCCCGCAGTGGCCGCGCTGGTCGACACCGTGTGGTCCGGCCTCGAACCCCACCTGACCGCCCCCGCCGTGATGCCGCGCAGGCGGCGCTGGTCGGCGCGGCTGTCCATGTGGATGACGCCCACGATGGTGCCGTGGCTGGCCATGGTCGCGAGCGTGACGCTGATCGCGCTGCTGCTGGACCTGGCTGGCCCCGGCTACGGCGAGGTGTCGCTGGTGCTGCTGCTCGCCCCGGTCCTGCCCGTGCTCGGCGTCGCCGCGTCCTGGTCCCGCGGCCTGGACCCGGCGTACGAGCTGACGGCCTCGGTGCCCAGGGCCGGGCTCTATCTGGTCCTGCGGCGCACCGCGTCCGTGCTCGCCGTGGTCGTCCCCGCGCTGCTGATGGGCGGATGGGCGACGGGGGTGATGGCGGCCCAGTGGCTGCTGCCCTGTCTGGCCTTCACCTCGACGACCCTGGCGCTCGGCGGTGTCATCGGGGTGACCCGCGCCGCCGTCGCGCTGACGGCCGTATGGGCCGCCGTCATCGTGGCGCCGACGCTCGCCACGAGCCGAACCACCTTCGCTCTGCAGTCGGGCGGGCTGCCCGTGTGGGGGCTGATCCTCGCGCTCGGCATCGGTGTCGTGATCGCCCGCAGGGGCGCGTACTCCGTGCTGGGAGCCCATCGATGACCAGTCGAACCAACCGAACCGATCCGAGCATCGGACCATCCCGAAAGGACCACCGCATGATGCCCGCGGTAAGCGCGGCCGACATCGCACCGACGACCTACGCCTGGCAGATCCGGGCCACCGGACTGAAGGTCAGGGCCGGCCGGAAACGGATGGCCGTCGACGGGCTCGACCTGTCGCTGGGCACCGGTGTCCACGGCCTCCTCGGACCCAACGGGGCGGGCAAGACCACCCTCATCCGGGCGCTGGCCACCGTACTGCGCCCCGCCGAGGGCACCCTGGAGCTGCTCGGCGAGTCCGCGGGCGGCCTGGGCGAGCACCGTGCGCTGCGCCGCCGGATCGGCTATCTGCCGCAGGAGTTCGGCTACTACAAGCGCTTCACGGTGCGCGAGTTCGTCGAGTACATGGCCTGGCTGAAGGAGGTCCCCAAGGCGGACATCCCGGGGGCGGTGCAACGCGCCGTGGAACGGGTGGGCCTGGCGGACCGTGCCGACGACAAGATGAAGGCCCTGTCGGGCGGCATGGTGCGGCGGGTCGGCATCGCGCAGGCCATCGTCAACGACCCGTCGGTCCTGCTGCTGGACGAGCCGACGGTCGGCCTGGACCCTTCGCAGCGGCTGCGTTTCCGCGAACTGCTGCAGGAACTCGGCACGGACACCTGTGTGGTCGTCTCCACCCACCTGGTGGAGGACGTCGCCGCCGCCTGCACCGACGTGGTGCTCTTCGCCGAAGGCCGACTGGTCTTCCAGGGCGCTCCGGACGAACTGGCCTCGGTGGGCGGCCCGGAGCACGAGGGTGACAGCCCGCTGGAGCGCGGCTACTCGGCCATGCTGCTCAATCCCAGGCAGGGAAGGGGCACCTGGTGAACGTCCGCATCCTGCGCATCGAACTGAGGCGCTCCGTCGCCCCGTGGGCCGGGGCCGTGGTCCTGACGACCGCGCTGGCGTTCCTGTACCTGCTGAGCGGTCCATGGTGGAAGGGCACCGCGATGTGGACGGCCCAGTGGACGTCCATGGCAATGTGGACGCGCTCCCAACTGCTGTTCCTCTGGCCGCTCGCCGTGGGGCTCGGGGCACTCCAGGGGCTGCGCGACCACCGCTCGAACGTCTCCGAGCTGCTGACGAGCACCCCGCGGCCCGCCTGGCAGCGCGCCGCCACGCTGGCGGGCACGACGGCGCTCACGCTGGCCTCGGCCTTCGGACTCCTGATCCTCGTGGGCGCGATCCAGGTGTCGGCCGGCAGCGGGTACACGCACCTCGGATGGCTGCCGATCTCACTGGTGGCGGCACTCTCGCTGGTCGCGGGGGCCGTGCTCGGCATGGGCGTCGGGCGGGCGCTGCCGTCCCCGCTCATCCCGCCCGCGCTGACCGTGGGCGCCTTCCTGTTCACCATCCTCCTGCGGCAGGCGGCGGAGTCGGTGGTGCCGACGGCCGCGGTGCCGAACCGGATCTCGCTGCTGTCACCGGTGGTGGCAGAGGTGCGCGAGATGCTCCTCACGCTCTCGCCCTCCGTGCACCTCGGGCAGACGCTGTGGCTGCTCGGCATGGCCGGGACGGGCTTCGCCCTGCTGGCTGCCGCGACCCGGCGCGCCCGGCTGCTCGCCCTGACGCCCGTCCTGGCGGGCGCGGCGCTCGCCCTGCTCGTCCTCCCCTCCGACCCGCGCCGGACGTACGTCGTCGACGAGGCCGCCGCGGCGATGGTGTGCGACGGCCCGGTGTGCGTGACGAAGGCGCACCAGGCACGACTCGACGACCTCGCCGGTCCCGGCAGGAAGGCGCTGCGTCTTCTGCACGACGCCCTGGGCAGCCAGGCATCGGTCTCGATCCGTGAGACCACCGCCCTGCGGGCGCAGATGGATACGCCGGAACGGCCCCGCGACGCCGTGCTCGTCGACTTCGACGACGGGACGCTCGCCACCGCGAAGGGCGAGGCACTGACCCGGGCCCTGGTCGCCCAGGGCATGGCACCGATCTGCTTCGCCCGCAGCGACAGTGAGAGCGGCACGTCCGGTGAGCTCGCCGCGCAGAGCGTCGCGGCCGGCTGGGTCCTCGGGGACCTCAAGCCGCTCCATGGCACCGTCCACTCCTCGCGCGACCAGCTCGAACTGGCCCACCCGGTGTGGAAGGAGCTCAAGGCACTGCCGCGGTCCGAACAGTTCTCGCGGATCAGGGCGATGCACGCCGCCGCGGTCTCCTGCAAGGGCGACCCGCTCCACGAGCTGGCCGGCGGTGAGTCCCAGTGAGGTGGCTGACGCTGTACGCCCGTTCGCGGCAGGCGCCCGCGTCGTTGGCCGTGGTGCTGATCAGCGCGCTGGCGGTATGGGCACTCGCCCGGGACGGCAGCGACGGGCCCGTTGATCCGAAACTGCCCACACTCGTTCTTGCCGCGGGGGTGATGGCGGCCTCGATCGGGCTAGGCGGGCAGGACGTCGCGCTGGACCGGACGGCCGCGATCCGCTGGGTGCCGCGCAGGGCGGCGCATGTGCTGCTCATCGGCACGGTCGTCGGCGCGGTGCTGGTGGCGGTGCAGACGTTGGGCGAGGACCTGGCCACCACCGCGTTCGTCGTCCGTGACAGCGCGGGGCTGATGGGGCTGGCCGCCGCCGGGGCGACGGTGTTCGGGGCGCAGTACGCGTGGACACTGCCGATGTCCTGGCTGTCGTTCGCGCTCTTCGCCCCGCCCCCGACGGATACGCCGAGGCAGGTGGCGAGTTGGATGCTGCTGCCGCCCGGCACGACGGCGGGCACCTGGACGGCCCTCGTCCTCGCGGTCGTCGGCACGGCAACCTACGCAGCCGCGGGACCGCGGCGGTAGCGGGTCCAGGCATGACGTCCTCGGTATCTCGCCCACGATTCCCGCGCCCGGCTGTGGTGTTGCCCGTGGCCTCGCTGGCGCTGGCCGGGGCGCTGGCCGTCACGTTGGCCCTAGGTGAACATCGCTCCTCTCCGGCGTGCGGAGCCACCGGGTCGGACAGTGTGTCCGCCACGCTCGACCGTGTCGCTGCCGCGTTCAGGGCAACCGACGGGGAGCCGGTGCAGGACGGCCCGGCCGCCGGTTCGCAGGTGCGGGCCCACGGCTGCGCCCATCAGGACCGGAAGCCCGTCCTGACCGCCGACGGCATGACGTCTCCGCGCGAGCGCGGAGCGAGGTAGGTTCCCGCATTCCGCCGACCGTCCCCTGGCTCGATGCGCAACCCGCGTAAGGCAGTTGGCCTCTGGCACCACACACCCGACAAACCACCCGACTCCGGTCCACCTGACCGGGGCTCATGAACGACAAGGACAACGCAGGTTGCGTAAGACTCTTGCGATACGGACCGTTCTGGCCATCACCTTGGCGGGCGCGACGCTGGCTCCCGCCACCCCCGCCTTCGCGGCGAAGCCGGCCACCCCGGCGGACCTGCGCGCGGATGTCGACCGCGACGGCCGCGTGGACGTCACCGGCGGCACGGACAACGCCGGTGAGGACAGCTGGACCACTGGGCGGGGAGCGGTCTTCCTCCCCAACATCGACGACGACACCAAGCGGTGCAGGTCCACCGGCCCCGACGGCAAGCCGCTGTCCGACGCCAAGCTGGCCAAGTGCAACGACGCCGCCGACACCAAGGTCAACGGCAAGGCGGACGCCGCCGACCTGGCCCGGCTGCGCACCGTACCGATGACCGGGCTGCACGCCTCCGCCGTCGGCACGGTCAAGGTCACCGGTACCGGGGCGAAGTACACCCGGCTCTTCGTCAAGCGCGGCACCGCCTGGACCGTCGTCAAGCCGACGACCAAGCTGTCCGCCGCCGAGCTGCGCGCCGGGGTCGAGCTCGGCATCGAGGGCACCGACGTCATAAGAGACCGGGCGGTGTGGGACGGCACCGCGGTCGTCGAACTGAAGGTCAGCCCCGGTCGTGGCGCAAAGGCCACCACCGACCGCGTCACCCTGCACGCCGCCCCGCTGCTCACACACCACCACCTCCAGCAGGCGCAGCAGGTCATGGTCATCGAGAAGCGCGGCGACTATCCGTACGACCGGGCCCAGAAGAAGTTCGTCAAGGTGCTCGAGACACAGGTCGAGCGGGCGGGCATCGCCAAACCCCTGCTGAAGTTCCCCATGCACGAGCTGGACGAGGACATCTGGGTGCAGGACTTCCTGGAGCCGGGATACGTGACCATGGCCGGCCCCGGCGGCAAGCCGCACGGCATGCGGGTCATGATCCGCTCGGCGCAGCCGTGGCGTGATGCGGGCCGCCTGGTGTTCGAGAAGCTGCGCGGACGAAATGTGGGGGCGGTGCAGGTCTCGCTGGGACGCGGCGTCGAGGACTCGACCCTCGACTCCATGGGCAACCTGGAGACCATCCCCGCCTACGAGCACGGCGGCCGGTCCTACCCCGCCGGGCGCATCGTCATGGGCGAGTACAAGGACACCGGCGTCAAGCCGGTCAAGGCGATGCGGACGCTGCTGGCGTCGCAGGGCATGCAGGACCCGCTGCTGCTGGACACCTCGTGGCTGGACGTCGGCCATGTGGACGAGTTCGTCCAGTTCCTGCCCGCCGACACCCCGCGCGGCTGGCGGCTCGCCATCGCCGACCCCGAGTTGGGCATGAAGCTGCTCAAGGATGCGAAGGCCGCGGGCCACGGAGCGACCAAGATGTTCTCGTTCAAGGGCGGCGAGTACGCGTCCGCGCCGAAGGAGACCATCAACCAGGTCCTCGCCGCCGGCCGACTCCGCGAGGACAACGCCCTCGCCGCGCAGCGCATCGCCGCCAACCTGAAGACCCTCAAGCGGGAGACCGGCATCACCGACGCCGAGGTGGTCCGGGCGCCCGCGCTGTACTCGCGCCCCAACGACGAGGAGCAGGGCGACTTCGCGGGGACGCGGCGACTGACCCGGCTCGGCGCATCGGCCGATGTGCCGGACGCGGCGGGGGAGTACGGCAAGCGGGACCTGGGCGCGGCCGTCGACGAAACCCGGATGGTCAGCGCGTACATACCGGGCGCGGTCAACGGCGTGGTCCTCGCCAAGGACCGCTACCTCGCGCCGAAGCAGTGGGGGCCGTTGATCGGCGGCAAGGACATCTTCACCGAGGCGGTCAACGCCGCATACCGCAAGGCGGGGATGTGGGTGTCCTACGTCGACGACTACGAGACCTACCACCTGAGGAATGGCGAGGTGCACTGCGGTACCAACACGCTGCGGGACATCTCGGCGCCTTGGTGGAAGAGTTAGGTCCTGCGGCCTGTTGCCTCCGGATTCCAACTCTGCGAAAAGGGTACGCAATTCAACGCAGTGTGACCGCTGTCGCCGTGCCCAGCGCGCCGTCCGTGGGGATCGTGCGCACGGTGGTGTCCCGGTCGCCGATGAGGCGGGCCAGGGAGGCGTCGTCCGGTTGTAGGCGGCCGTATTCGAAGAGGACCAGGGTCACGGGGGTTCCGGGGGGCGGGGTCATGCGGCGGTACTGGGCGTAGGTGACCGCGTCACAGCCTGAGTACCAGCCCATCTCCGGTTCGTAGCCGGTGACCAGGAGGCAGGGACCGTCCGACCCGAGCCGCTCGGCGACCGGGACGGTGGAGCGGCTGAGGCGGTCGGGGCCGGGCATGGCTCCGTGGGCCACGACTTGGGCCGTGCCGACGGTGGTCAGGCCGGCCAGTGCGGCGACAGCGGCGAGCACCCCCCTGTTCCAGTGCCCGGTCCGCTCCGTGACGGCCTCGACTCCCAGGACGGTGAGCAGGATGACGGGGAGGTAGACGAACCGCGGTTCGCCGTCGGTCGCCAGACCGAGGACGACGAAGACGAGGACGGACGTCGAGCCCAGGAACACCCGGCGTGTGGCGCGCGCCCCACCGTTTCCGCGGCGCAGGGCGCGCACCGCCAGGAGCAGTCCGCCGGTCATCACCACCGCTCCCAGGTCTCCGGCCAGGCGGTACGGGAAGATCGCGAGGTAGTAGGCGAGGCCGTCGCCCACGAAGACGCGGTTGGCCTGGGAGCCGGCCCACAGAATCAGGCCGAGCGGTGATCCGGTGACTTGCGTCGCGTGGACGAAGTGCGGCAGCAGGCCGAGGGCGAGGACGGCCAGCGCGGCGGCGAGGCGGCGGCCCTGGGCGAGCCAGGCGCGCGGACCGTAGGCGAACAGCGCGGCCAGGGATATCGCCAGGAGGTTGCCCGCGCTGCCGTAGCGCAGGTAGAAGGCCACCACCGCCACGGCGGCCGCTGCGGGCAGGGCCCGGGAGTGGCGTACTTCCTGGGCTCGGGTGAAGAGGAAGACGACGATCAGCAGCAGGCCGGTGGTGCCTATGTCGTTGAGGAACTCCGGTACGCGGCGCAGGAATCCGAGACCGGAGAGCAGGAGCAGGACGACCACCGCGGCGCGGCGGGGTGTGGTCCAGCGGGCCGCGACGACGTAGGTCGCGGTGAGGGTGAAGAGGGTGAGCAGGAGGGCCGTCGCGCGCAGGCTGCCCACGTCGTCGTGGACCGCGAGGGCGATGCGCCCCAGCGCCGGGAGGCCGGGGGGACGGTAGCTGCCCCAGCCGGCGTCGGGGGTGCCGTCGGTCCAGGAGCGGGCCTTGTTGGCGTACACCGCCTCCTCGTGTCCGAGGTACGGCTCGTGATCCTGCAGGGCGGCCCAGATTCCGGCCGCCAGGGCCAGCACGGTCACGAGGTACGCCGGGGCCGGTATGCGGCGCAGCACGCGTATGGCCCGTATCAGCGGCCGAGGCGGGTCCGCCTGCCACCACCGGGGGCGGGCGAGCCACCAGGCGGGGGCCGCGCCCAGCAGGAAGGGCCAGGGCTGCCGGCCGGGCAGCAGGACGCCCAGGCCGACGAGCAGCAGGAGTTGCTGGGCCACCGCGGCGAGGGTCAGTGCGACAGCGACGACCAGGGCCGCTCGGGTAGTGCTCCTGGTTGACATCCCTGCCACGCCTCCATCATGCTTGTATTAATTCATTAATGGAAGCACACTGCAATCGTGGAAGGTGACGTGGTCGAGTACCGGATCGACCGTGGCAGCGGCGTACCGGCCTATGTGCAGATCGTCGAGCAGACCGAACGGGCGCTGCGGATGGGCACGTTGAAGGTCGGGGACAAGTTGCCCACGGCCAGGGAGGTGGTGGCGGCGACCGCCATCAACCCCAACACCGTGCTCCGGGCCTACCGCGACATGGAGCAGGCCGGCCTGGTCGAACTGCGCCGCGGGCTGGGGACGTTCGTGACGAGATCGCTCGCGCGGCCCGGCGCCGAGGACGACTCCCCCCTGCGGGCGGAGCTCACCGACTGGACGGCCCGCGCGCGGGCGGCGGGACTCGAACGGGCCGACATCCTGGCCCTGGTCACCGCCGCCCTCGACGCCCACGACAACCGCCACGACAACGAGCAAGACAGCCACTCCCCGCGCGATCGGGAGCGGCAAGAGGAGGACGCATGACCGGGCCTGACGCGCCGGCCGCGCTGCGCGCCACGGGACTCGGATTCCGGTACCGGGCGCGAGGTGGCTGGACCCTGCGGGACTGCGAGTTCACCGTGCCCAGCGGCAGCATCACCGCCCTCGTCGGACGCAACGGCGCCGGCAAGAGCACCCTGCTGCACCTGGCCGGCGGCCTGCTGCGCGCCGGCTCCGGGGAGATACGCGTGCTGGACGCCGTACCGGGTACGGCCGAGGCCCGCGCCCGGGTCGCCCTGCTCAACCAGGACAAGCCGCTCTACCCCCGCTTCACCGTGGCGGACACCCTGCGGATGGGCGAGAAGCTGAACTCCTCGTGGGACCGGGCGGCCGCCGAGCTGACCGTCCGCGAGGGCGACATCCCGCTCACCGCCCGCGTCGGCGAGCTCTCCCCTGGCCAGCGCACCCGCGTCGCGCTCGCACTGGCGCTCGGCAAGCGGC
The DNA here is from genome assembly GCF_055564995.1 of Streptomyces sp. NPDC028907. Taxonomy (NCBI): domain Bacteria; kingdom Bacillati; phylum Actinomycetota; class Actinomycetes; order Kitasatosporales; family Streptomycetaceae; genus Streptomyces; species Streptomyces sp. NPDC028907. The sequence continues at coordinate 320,383 of NZ_JBVHVE010000003.1, read as the reverse complement.
CCGAACTGCTGCTGCTCGACGAGCCGATGGCCGACCTCGACCCCGTGGCGCGGGGCGAGATCATGGCGGCGCTGATGACCGAGGCCGCTGAGCGCGGCACGAGCATCGTGCTGTCCTCGCACGTCCTGCCCGAACTGGAGCAGACCTGCGACTGGGTGCTGCTGCTGAGGGACCGCCGCGTCGAGCTGAGCGAGGACGCCGAGGCGCTGCGCGAAAGCCACGCCGTGGTGACCGGACATGCCGACCAGGCGGACAGCCTGGCCGGACGGCACACCGTCGTACACCGCCGGTCCAGTGGCAGACAGATGACCGCCCTGATACGGCAGCGTGGACCGGTGAGCGGCGACTGGCACGTCGAGCGGCCCAGGCTGGAGGACATCCTGGTCGGCCACCTCCAGACCGGTGACGACGAGGCACACGCTGACCTCGCCGAGCGGACGGGGGCGGCGGCGTGAAGGGCTCCCTCGGGAGCGGCTCCCTCTGGAACGGCTCCTTCTGGCTCGCGTGGCGTCAGCAGCGGGTGCTCGTCGGTATCGGCGCGGCCGTACTGGCCGCCGTCGTGGCGATCGCCGCGTACTCCCGCTCGGGCATGCTGGACGACCTGCGCAGCGGACTGTTCGACCACTGCGATCCCGGGCCGCTGTACTGCGTCGGATCCGAGACCGACCTGCCCCTGCTACTGGACATCGAGCCGCTGAAGTACCTCGGGGCGCTGAACATCGTCCTGCCCGTCCTGATCGGCGTCTTCTGGGGCGCCCCGCTGCTGGGACGCGACCGGGAACTGGGCACGCACCGCATGGTCCTCGCCCAGGGCGTGAGCCGCGGCCAGTGGTTCGCCTCGCGGTTCGCCCTCGCCGCGGTGACCACGGTGGCCCTCTCCGGCCTGCTCGCGGGAGTGTTCGCGTGGTGGTGGCGACCGGCCGCCGACCGGAGCTACGGCCTGTTCTGGTACGAGAACACCGCCCTCAGCGGCTCGGGCCCACGGGTCGTCGCAGCCGCCCTGTTCGGCCTGGCGGCCGGCACCCTGCTGGGTCTGCTGGCCCGCCGGGTCCTGGAGGCCATGGGTCTGACTCTCCTGGCGACCGGGGCGATGACGTACCTGCTGGAGTGGACGCACAAGACCCGCCTGCTCGTCCCGCCGCACACCTACACCAGCGCCGGCAGCATCCCCAAGCCGCCCATGGGCGAGAAGTGGTCGGCCGGCCATTACGGCCTGATCACCGCCTCGGGCCGCCGCGACGACGTGATGAACTGCCCCTTCCCGTCCGGCACCCAGCTCAAGGAGTGCATGGACCGGCACGGGTACGTCGCGCGCTTCTACGAGGCCAACCCGGACGGTGACTACTGGACCTTCCAGTGGACCGACACCGCCGTCCTCGGCGGTCTCGCCCTCCTGCTCACGGCCGTCACCGTGCTGGTCCTGCGCCGCCGCGTCTGAGCGCGCGACAGCACCGCATCCTTCATTCCTTTCATCCCCTCACCGGGCTCCCCTTTTCGTTCTCGAACCCCTTGTCCGGGGCCCGGTCCTCTTATGCACGGAGGACACTTCGCCATGCCCGCAGACGCCAAGTCACCCAAGAAACTGCGCAACAACCGAGCCGCCCTCACCCACAAGGTGCGCTACGCCCTGACCCATCCCGGCCGTGTCACCCCGTACCTCCGCAGGGCCGGCCGGGACGCCTGGCTGCGCCTGAAGCACCCCGACCACGTCGGCTACTACCGGGCCGTGATGGCCTCCGACACCCGTCGCAACCCCGAGGCCGCGGTAGGCAGTCAGACCCACGACCGATGGCTGGCGCTCGGGCGGATGCAGTTCGACTACCTCGTCGAGCACGGGCTGCGCCCCGAGCACCGCATGCTCGACATCGGCTGCGGCAACCTGCGCGGCGGCTGGCGCTTCATCAGCCACCTCGACAGCGGCAACTACTACGGCATCGACATCTCACCCGACATCCTGATGGCCGCCAAGAAGACCCTCGCCGAGCGCCGCCTCCAGGACAAGCTGCCGCACCTGACCATCACCGGCGACCTCACCCTGGACTTCCTGCCGAGCAACCACTTCGACGTCATCCACGCGCACAGCGTCTTCTCCCACTCGCCGCTGGACGTCATCGACGAATGCCTCGCCCACGTCGGCCGCGTACTGACCGACACCGGGTTCTTCGACTTCACCTTCGACCGCACCGAGGGCACCGAACACCAAGTGCTGCGCGAGGACTTCTACTACCGGACCGAGACCCTCCTCGCCCTGGCCCGCAAGCACGGCCTGCACGCGCGTTTCATGGAGGACTGGGAGGAGCGCCCGCACGGCCAGTCGAAGATACGCGTCAGCCGCACACCCCAGGCAGGCGCGGCGGTGTAACGCAGGCCACAGGAACTCAGTCCGGTCTGCGGAGAGTAACGAGTGTGAGGCAAACGGAACGAGAAGAGTCAGTGCGTGCACGCATACGGGCAGGGGACCGTGCGGCGTTCGCCGACCTGTACGACCAGTACGCACGGGCGGTCTACAACCATGCCCTGCGGCTGACCGGCAACTGGTCGGAGGCCGAGGAGGCCATGTCCGAGACCTTCCTCGCCGCCTGGCGTACCCGGGAGACGGTGGAGGCGGAGGGCGGTTCGCTCAAGCCCTGGCTGCTCGGCATCGCCACGCACAAGGCGCACAACATCAACCGTGGTCTGCGCCGGCGGCTCGCGTTCCTGGCGCGCAGCCCGCAGCCGCGTCCCGTCGAGGACTTCGCGGACGAGACGGCCGGCCGGATCGACGATGCCCGCCGTCTCGCGGTGGTCCACGCGGCGCTGGGCCAGTTGCGCCGCCAGGACCGAGAGGTGTTCGCCCTGTGCGTGTCGGCCGGGCTGGACTACGGGCAGGCCGCCGAGGCGCTCGGCATCCCGGTCGGCACCGTGCGGTCGCGGCTGTCGCGTGCCCGGGCGAGGCTGGCCCGGCTCAGCTCCGCTCAACTCGACGGCGTGAAGCCGGAACCGCGGGGCCCTCGCGGAGAGAAGGAGAGTGAGGCCGCATTCGCGGCCATGTTTCTGCAGGAGGAAACCGGATGAACACCAACAATCCGCCGAGCGCCGGTCCCGCCCGGAGTGAGGCAGACGAGTTGCTGTCGGCTCCGGCCGAATGGGACCTCCCGCCGAGCAGGCACCTCCACTACAAGGATGTTCTGATGCAGCAGATCGACCGCGACCGCACCACCCCCTCCACGCAGGCGTCCCCGGCACCCCGCCGTCGACTGCCGCGTCGCATGGTGCTGTTGCCCGTCGCGACGATGGCACTGGCCGGGGCGCTGGTCGTCACGTACTCCGCCGCTGACCGTACTTCCTCCCCGGGGACCGCAGCCGCCCCCGAGGCCGCCAGGTCCAACAGCGCCTCCGCCACGCTCGACCGGATCGCCCTCGCGGCCGCGGAGACCGACGCGACGCCGGTGAAGGACGGACAGTTCGTGTACGTCAGGAGCCTGATCCGCGGGAACGAGGGCACCATCGACGGTCCTGTACGGCTCAGCCCTGTGCACGAGCGCGAGGCCTGGATGTCCCAGGAGCCCGGCCCGATCACCACCACCACCGGCTGGCTGCGCGAATCCGGAAAGGGCGCCATCATGCCCGGTCAGGTGATCCCCATCGAGTCCACCGATGCCGTCCCGGCGGGCATCGACCACCCCACGTACAAGTGGCTGGCCTCGCTGCCCACCGACCCCGACGCGCTGCTCGAACTGCTCTACGCCCAGACCAGGGTGGACGAGCGCGAGACGAAGGAACAGGCCGTCTTCTCCAAGATCGGCGAGCTGGTGAGTGAAACGATCATGCCGCCGGAGAACGCCGCCGCCCTCTACAAGGCCGCCGCGAAGATCCCCGGCGTCAAGGAGATCCCCGACGCCGTCGACGCCGCCGGCCGTCACGGCATCGCCATCACACGCGAAGACACCACGTTCGGGACACGTGACGAATGGATCTTCGACAAGAAGACTCTCACGTTCCTCGGCGCGCGCGCGTACATCACCAAGGACGAGGCCAGGGGCATCACTTCCGAAACCCTGAACGGGACCAGCGCCATCATGCAGCGCACGGTCGTCGACCAGCACGGCGAGGTACCCGCCACAGCCGACAACTGACCTGCGCGCACTCGTGCTTCCGCCGGCCGGTGGGAGCCGCCGGTCAGCGGAGGTTGCGCATGGACGATCGTGGCCGCCCGCCCCTCGCCCATGCGGGATCGGCCCACAGCCAGACCGTCGGCATGCCGGAGGGCTTCCGGTTCTACGACCTCCGACACACGGGGCATACGCTGTCGACGCGCTCCGGCGCCACCCTGAAGGACACGATGGTCCGCGCCGGGCAGTCCTCCGAGAAGGCGGCGCTGATCTATCAGCACTCTGACGACGAGCGGCAGCAGGAAGTTGCAGCCGGTCTCGACGCGACCGTACGCAAGGCACGCCAGGAAGTTCAGGAAGTTGCGGTCGTGCCAGAAGCAGACGTCGCCGATCCAAACGATCAGCCTTCTGGCACGAATCTGGCACGCGAGAGCTGATCACAGCGGACAGCAAAAAGGCCCGGGTCTCTGACCTGGGCCTTAATCATGGAGCGGGTGACGAGAATCGAACTCGCGCTCTCAGCTTGGGAAGCGACGGCGCTTGGGAGCCGGATGGCTTCTGACCTGGGCATATGTGCTCGGGTGCAGTGCCCGAGAGCGCAGGATCGCACCGCTGTTGACCGTGATTGACCGGTCTTACGGGCACGCTATGGGCACGCCGTCGGCTCCGACGTACGCGGAGCCTCTCGCCTTGGCAGGTGGCTGCCCAAGCGCTGCAAGCGAGCGCCAGCTCGATGGGCGCCATTGCAAGAGTGCAGAGAGCGGAGCTCGGCGGCGTCCCACCCGTTCGACGCGTGGAGGGGCCGGAGCAGCTACCGCAAAACCCGCACCCCGCTCGGGGTGGACATCACCTATGAGCTGTCCGGTCGGTCATGTGACTGCTCCGTCTCCGGGTCGTGCCGTGAGCACGGGGCGGGGTGATCACAGCGATGCGGAGTGGGCACAGCTGCGGCCGTTCCTGTCTCTCAGCAACGGACCGTTGGGGCCGGTGGCCGGATCGACGACAGGTGATCAACAGCACTCTGTACCGGGTGGGGTCCGGGGTGCAGTGGCGTGACCTGCCTGAGCGGTTCGGGCCAGGGACGACGCCTCGGCACCGCCACAGCCCTTGTCTTCTGGCTCCAGCATGATCGATCGGACGGCGGCCAGCTCCAGACACCAGCAGGTCAGCTGGTGCGAAGGGCGGACGTCTGAAGGGGCCAGGAGGTGATGCTCTTGCGGTCCCCGCAGTCCTCACGGGTCTCGCCCCTGCAGATGAGGGCGGAACCGGTGGTGGTCGGCCTGGTCGTCATGCGGAAGTCGATCAGGGCTGAACCAGGGCCGCACTTGGTCACGTGCTTGATGGTGGGGCCGGGCACGAAGTCATGGGTGAATTGGAACCACACGGAGTAGCAGTCGTTCCTGATGTTTGTCAGCTCGCCCTTGACGACGACCGTGGAGTTCAGAGGACCCTTCTCGATCGTGCGGGTCCCCTGAGCGGTGGCGGTCCCGTGCACGAGCTTCCAGGACACGTCTGCAGCGGATGAGGGTGTGCCGGATAGCAGGACGGAGCCGGCGGATGCCAGAGCCAAGGCGACGGTTTTGAACACATGCGACGGCATGGTGCTGTTCCTTGCGTCAGGCGAGGGAGGGTTCCTTGACGGGTTCATCGATGCGTTCGTCGCGCACCGGCTCTGGCGACGGAGTCCGTCGTGACACCGCGCGGAGGATGCGTCCGAGGTCCGGGTCGTGGCCGAGGGGCGCCAGGAGGAGGAGCAGGCCGGCCCACATGGCGAAGGCGAAGCTCCACAGGCCCATGACGACGGCGATGGACAGGTGTAGAAGGACCCCGGCAGGCAGCAGCAGCTTCCAGCGGACCCTTTGCGGCATGAGGAGTGCGGCAGCGAGGGCGATCTCGATGACGAGCGGCCCCCAGGTCATCGCAGCCACGCCCACCGGGTTCTCGACGATGGTGTTGACCGCCGGCCGCAGCCAGCCGGGGGCGCCGAAGTCATAGTTGTTGACCCAGTAGTACAGGGCGGTTCCGTCCGCCCATTCGGCATGCGGGAGCTTGGCCACACATGACTGGAAGTACAGAACGGCCATCTGGATCCGCGCCACGACGATCGCACTGATGCCGAGCAGGGCAAGCACGCCGCGTCCCTCGGACAGGGGGCGTTCGGGCGGCGAGCTGGGTTGCCAGTGCCAGCGTCGCGAGTCACCCAGGGCCACGATGGCGATCAGCAGGGTGAGTACCCAGGTGATCTGGTCGCCGCCGTCGGGGATGGAGATGCCGGTGAAGACGCTGAAGGCCACGTAGGCGTGCGGGATGGCGGTGAAGCGGGGCCGCCAGCCGCTGGCCGCGACGAGGAGCACGAGACAGCACAGCCAGCGCATGGTGTCGTAGTGGCTGGGTTCCACCAGGCAGAAGGCGCCGCCGGCCGTGACACCCCGGCACAGCGGATACTGGCCGACCGTGGCCACCTCGCGGAAGAGGGTGGCCGCGCCGCTGAACGCCAGCGTGCCGAGTGTGCCGAGGGCCAGCAGCGTGCGGGCCAAGCCATAGCCTGCGGCCCACGGTATGGGGATGGTGCGTCGACGCATCAGCACATCACCTCCAGCACCATGACGCGTTCGGGGCTGTGGGCCTCGGGCATCAGGTCACGCCATGCCCATGGGGTGGGACGTTCCTGCAGCAGGCCGACGGTTCCACAGAGGGTGGGGTCCGGTGAGCGGTTCTCGACGTGCCGGGCGGGCGCGCCGAAACTCTTCAGGCAGCGCTGTCGGTCGTCGGAGCACTCGCGCCAGTCGTTCTTCCTCGCGGCGGAGAGCAGCATCGCGATCTCGACGCCCTGAGCACGCGATTCACGGTTGAGGCCGAAAGCGTTCCGCGGTGAGGCATGGGGAGTCAGCGCAAGCGGCTGCCAGTCGCCCGGCGACGCCTTTTTGAAGGGAACCACTTCATTGTCCCGTGGCGACTTGGTGAAGAATGCCCAGCCCTGCGGAGCCAGATTGGCGACCGTGTACTTCACCTTCTCCTGGGCGGGCAGCGAGATAACGTTCTTCGGCAGCTGTTCCTGAGCGACGTAAGCAATGATGATGACCCAGGCAACACAAACAGCGGCCACCGCTTTCACGGAAACGGAGACCGAGCCGTCGCAGCTTTGCGTAAAAGCCTCGTAGACTCGACGGAGTTTTATTTTCATGATGTGAGTTCTGGTGATTTCCTGCCCCCGTGGGGCGCTGAAAGGCGGCCCGGGTCGAGGGGCGGGGAGTCTGCAGCCTCCCCGCCCTGTTCGCTGCTAGGCGGCCTTGAGCGCCTTCGTGACCTGTGCGACGGCCTCGTCCTTCGACAACTGCGTCCCGTCACCACTGGTCGGCTTCGCGCTCCAGAACCAGTTCTTGCCCTTGACGAAGTTGGCGCCCACCGCGACGGTGACCGTCACGACGGCACCGGCGGCGGTGACCACGGCCGCGACGTGGACGACCGCGGCACCAACGGCCACAGTGACGCCGCAGCGCTGCCCCTTCTCCACTGGAGTGGCGGAGTTGTCCGTCTTGGCCACTGCCAGAAGCATGTCCTGAGCTGCGGTGACTGCCCTCTCCACCTGGCGCGGGTCACCGCTTCGCGACTTCCGGCTCAGGTCCGCGAAGAAGCCGGGCGAGCGCTTGTTGATCAGTTCGATCACCGCGTTGGACGCGCGGATCTCGTCCCGGGAGTCGTTGCCGATGTGCTGGCGCGCGGCCGAGAAGAGGTCCAGCTCGGCCAGGTTCTCGCCGACCTTGCCCTGCCCGAAGAACAGGCCACGGAAGACGTTCTCACCGTCGGTCTTGGCGGAAGCGGCGGGCGCGACGGCTGCCGGCTTGGCGGACGTGCTGGTGGTGTCCGCGATCGCCGTCGGTGCCGCAGCCACACAGAGAGCCGCCGCGGTGGCGCCGGCTACAGCCAAAATCCCGCGCTGCTTGATATTCAATTCGTTCCCCTCGATTTCATGGACCGCTCCGAGGGGTGATAGGCGTGCGGTCACCACGCTCCCCCCGGCGCGTTATGCCGTCGAAGATCATCACACACTAAAAAGAGGAAGTCGAATCAAAGTGGCCGACGTCACACGGAGGGGATACGTCCCGCTGGCTAAGTTCCATTGGTTAAATCCCACGCCTCTTTATTGAAATCTTGACGGAATGCGAACGGCGGCCTATCGCTTTCCGTCGGAGTCGGTACCGGCCCGCGCCGGGGGAAACGCGGGCCAGGACCGACTTCTCACCTCGGGGACTTTGCCCCCAAGGAGTTCAGGAGTGCGGCGCCCCGTTCGGCGTCGTCCACGCTCAGGGCGAAGTCCTTGCCCTTGGCGCGGATGACGAGGCACTCGCCGCGGCGCAGCATCACGGTGGTCCCCAGCCCACTCAGCCGGTACCCCCATCCGCCCACCTGTGCCGGCGTGCGTTCCTCGACGCGGGCCGATTCGATGTCCTGGACGGCCCAGCGTCGCGCCGGCCACCCCAGCGGACCGAAGGACACCTTCAGCCCTTCCTCGCTGACCCGCGCCTGCACCGAGGCACAGCCGAGAACCAGAAGTGAGGCGAGCGCGAACGGCGCCATGAGGATCAGTGCCGGAAGCAGATCTGCCAGCCCCGCTGCGGCGGTGACGACAGCGGCCAGGGCCACAAGCCCCGTGACGGCGGAGGTCGTCTGAAGCCACGGGTTGGATGTCCGGGAGAGCCACACCAGTCGCTGGCCTTCAGGGATGTCCATGCTCGGGCCGTCCGCCGCCCGGCCGGGCGCCGTGGGCCCGTGACGGGTCGCGAGCCAGGCGACCGCACCTGCTGTGGCCGCCACCACAACGGTTGCCGCGACCCAGCCCGTCACCGAACCGGCCTCGCGCCAGTCGGACCGGTCCAGGTTCGCCCGTACGACCGAAGCCTGCCCGCCGACCAGGAAGACGCCCCCTGCCGCCAGAGTGATGCCTGCCCATCCACGTATTGCTCCTGCGGACTCCGGGCCTGTGCGCCGCAACCCGAACGCCACCCCCGCAGCCAGCACCGCCCAGATCAGAGCCGGGAAGACCGCTGCCGCCCACAGCGGCATGGAACTGTCGGGTTCCCCCGCTCCGCTCCAGTGCGTGGCCAGCCTCTCCGGCAACCGTCCGCTCGCAGCCAGAGGCATGCCCACCAGCAAGAGCAGAATCCCGGCGCACCACCCGGCAAGCCACCACGTGGTCCCGCCGCCGCGGCCCGAGTACTCGTTCACGGAATCCCCCTGATCATCTCGATGAGGTCGGTCTTGCTGTAGCCGAGGTGTGCCGCATCGGCCACCAGATCGCCCAGGCGATCCAGCAGTACGGAGCGCTGGTCCGCCCCGGCTGCCACGGTCACACCACGGCCGCGCCGGAACTCCAGCACGCCCTCGTCGCGCAGCGTCCTCAGGCCGCGCAGCACGGTGTTGGCGTTGACGCCCAGTGCCTGTGAAAGGTCACGCGCCGGAGGCAGCCGGTCCCCCGGACCGCACTCTCCCTCGGCGATGGCGCGCCGGATCGCGCCTGCCACCTGCTCGTGCAGGGGGCGGTTGTCTGCGACATCCAGTCTCAGCAGCATGGTGCTACTTACGATAGCACCATTCGCTTCATGTGCGGGTGGTGCGACGGCCACCCCTAACCGGGCCTTGTGGCGTTCGTCGACGTGTTCCAGGCGGGGATGCTGTCAGTACCACAGCGTGCATTGGCTGCTGCCGCACTGCCGCTGCCGACCGCGATAGGTCAACTCACCGCCACTGTCTTGATGTTCACCGGACGCCTCGGCCTGCTGATCTGCGTAATTGACTTCGCATGTGTTCGGCCTGGTGGCCTCCCGTCCGGCGGCGCCTCCGCAGTGCGGCTGTCGGCGCCAGTCGAACGGCTATGCGTGTAGTGCGAGTTCCAGCCGACGGAGCGGGTGACGAGAATCGAACTCGCGCTCTCAGCTTGGGAAGCGACGGCGCTCGCACGGCTGGATGGCCGCTGACCTGCGCGGATTCATCGTGTCAACACCGCTGCGCGGCCCCGATCACGCCGCTGTAGACCGTGGTGGTCCGCTCTTGCGGGCACGCTCTGGGCATGGGCACCACCGGCGATCGAGTCATACGTGCGCGCGGCGCTTCGCACCGACCAGTCGGCATCGTCGGGCTGACCTGGAGTGTCCGTTGCGACTGCAGATCCGACACCAAGACGTGGCCGCGTCAATGTTGGTGACGTATTCTTCTATGTACATCACCAACATCGTGCGGGAGGTGCCACATGTCTGTGACCCAGATCGACATCGATGACGACGCCCTGGAGCGCGCCATGGCTCTGGCCAGGGTCAGGACCAAGAAGGAGGCGGTCAATCTCGCTCTGCACTTCTACGCCGAGCAGCAGGAGCGTGCGGCGCGCATCAGCCGTCATTTCGAACGTGCGCGTGAGTGGGGTGCCGTCGAGGACGCCGAGCGCCTGCACCAGGCGGAGAAGAACAGCCGGTGATCTACTTGCTCGACACGTCCGGGCTGGTCCGGCTGCTCCGCGATGCAAAACTGCAATCGGCCTGGTACGACGCGATCGACGCCGGGGCCATCGCATCCTGCTATGTGCAACGCACCGAGTTTCTTCACAGCGCCCGGACCGGACGCGAGTACGACGAGATCGTGGAGATGTTCACCGATCTCTACCCCGACGTGTCGGTGCCGAAGAACGCGGGGCGCTGGATCGGCGGGGTGCAACACCGTATGGCCCAGGCCGGGGAGCATCGCAGTGCCTCGGCGGTGGACCTCGTGATCGCTGCCACCGCGGCCCACCACGGCTTGGCCGTTCTCCACGACGACGCCGACTACCGTGCCATCGCCCGGCACGCGTCCGACCTGACCGAGCACAACATCCACGACGTCTCCTGAGGCGCTTTGGCACCCGGCAGGTTCTGGATGGGGACGTACTGCGAGCACGCGGCCTTGGTTTCGGCGGCGCGCTGACGACGTCGGCGCCGACAACCTCACCGCGTACGTCCGCGCGGGCGGCCACCTGCTGATGTCGTACTTCTCGGGCCTCTCTTTCGGATCTTGTCGGCGTCGCGGGCCCTGGCACGCACATCTGCCGCGTTGTCGTCGGTTGCCGGCACTCCGCGTCGACGCCCTCCTCCGCCTCGCAGCTGCACGCACCAGACCCCGCTCGGGTGGGCGAGAAGGCACCGCCGCTCGGAGCCGACCTGATCCGAAAGAAAGACCCCTAACCCGACCGCGAGACCCTGCGCCGCCTGGTCCTGGACTGCGTCACCGGCGCCGGAGTGACGCCCGCCCTGGACACCGCCGCGGGTGTCGAAGCGGTCCGCCGCTGAGCCGCCGACGGCACCGAACACCTCTTCCTGCTCAACCACACCCCTGATGAGGTGACCGTCGTCTCCGGCACCGGCACCCCGGTGGACCTGCTCGCCGGTGACGCCCCTGCACCCGTCAGCGGCCACCTGTGCCTGCCGCCGTTCGGCGCGGCGGTCCTGCGCGACGACCCCGCACAACCAAGCCTGAGAGAGGAAGCATGAGACTCTCGGCGTGCGCGGACGTCACGTCTGCCGGCATGACGAACATGGCCTGTTGAAGTGCTGTCCCGGCTGAAGCCGGGAGATTCCCTCCTGCCTTGCGGTGGCGGGCTCGGGCGATCCAACGGTGGACGCGGATGACCGCGAGCGCCCTGAGAACGGCCGGTCAACGGACGTCACCTGATGCGGACATGGCTTCCGCTACTCCTTTCTCGAACGGTCCGTCATGCGTCGGCGAGACGCTCGAAGCGCGGGATGCGTGCGAGGTCGCATCGCACCGTCACGGCTGTGGGGCCCTCGACGACGGTGCCGTCGTCGCCGCGCCAGCGGCCTGCCGGGATGGCGACTGTCCGTTCGGTGGCGCCCTTCGTGGTCACCGGGGCCACGATGAGGTCCGGGCCGAGGAAGAACTGATCGGTGACGTTTTCCAGTCCGCCCGCGTGGTAGGCCATCGGGCGCACGATCGGCTCACCGGTCCGGGCGGCCTCGTCCACGAGGCCGAGGATGAGCGGCAGGAGGGATGCGCGGACCGCCAGTGCCGCGTGCACCGCGGCGAGATGGACGTCGTCGAGAACGCGGGAGGGCCTGACGGAGAACTGCATCATCGGACTCAGCGCCGCGATCTGGGCGTACCGGACGAAGAATTCCTGGTCCGTCGCCCCCTGCTCGCCCATCGCCACGATCTCACCCCCGCCGATCATGTCGGGGCAGGTGAAGGGGTAGCCGATCATGCCCTGGGCGAGCATCTCGGGAATGAGCGACTCGATCCCAGCCGTACCCCACCGGGGCGGCTTGTCCTGCAGCCGTTGCCCGAGCGGCTGACCGCCCATCCGCCAGCACGCCCGGTACTCGTTGAACGGGTATCGCAGTCCCACCCGTGCCCACGCCTCGCACAGGTCGACAGGTTCGGCCGGCGTGGCCGTGAGGTCGTCGGCGCGGTAGTCCCGTATGTCACCGGCGTCGAACTTGAAGCCGTCGACACCGGTCTCGGCCGTGAGGGTGTCGAGGTGGTCCGTCAGCCAGGCGGTGGCGGCGGGATCGGTGAGGTCGAGGAGGGCGCTGAACCCGTTCCACCACCGGCGGATCGCCGTGTCGCCGTTCCGGTCGCGGATCAGCAGCCCCTTGCCCTCGAGTTCCCGGAAGGCGGCGGAGTCCGGGCTGACGAACGGGACGACCCACACCATGACCGAGAAGCCCCAGTCGTGCAGCCGGCGGATCATCGCCGCCGGGTCGGGGAAGCGGGCACCGTCGAATCGCCAGGTGCCGTAGCCGGGCGACCAGCAGTCGTCGATCATCAGGACACCGGGCGGCATCCCGGCGGTCAGGAGATCGGCGGCGAACCGCAGGACCGCCTCCTGCGTGGGCGTGTAGGGGAACTCGATCCACGTGTTGTACTGCGGCCCGGTGAACAGCTCCCGCGCGGGCGCCCGCCCCGACGGAGGGAAGAAGCGACGCGCGGCCCTCTGGTACGCCTCCCGCAGGGTGGCGCCGGCCTGGCAGACGCGGACCTTTCGTCCCGTCACCCGCAGCAAGCCGCCCTCGCGGCCTTCGAAGGCGAAGGCGAAGGCGAAGGGCCGGTCCGACCAGATCACCCGCCCGTGCGTCGATACCAGGAGCGGGCTGCTCTGATTCGACGGCGCCCAGTCACCGGACTCATGCCGTAGGGCTACACCGAGATCGCGTACGAACGGCTGCCCGCCAAAAGGCATCAGCAGGCCGTCCTCCGCGGCGCCGCCCCACCAGCGCTCGCCTGCCTCGAGGATCAGCTCCACTTCGTCGTCCACGGTCAGTTCCTCGAGACCGTCCACGGGCGGAGCAGGCACAGGGTGGGAGAACATCATCACGACCTTCAGCGGGAGGAGGGCGCGCGAATGACCACAGGCAGTCACACGAAAGAGCGATACGTATCGCGCGATACGTATCGAACGTAGAGCAGGCATCGAGACAACGGCAACATCCCTGCGGTGCCGGAGCCGCGACAAGGGCCGCCACACTCCGGGGCGAGGGTCGGCTAGCGTGTCGACACATGGCACGAGATGAGCGGTCGCCGGACCGGCGCAACGGTCGGTTCGCGCCCACGAGCAGGGACGTTGCCGCGCTGGCGGGTGTCGCACAGAGCACGGTGTCCGCGGTCATGAGCGGCAAGCGCGCCGTATCCGCCGAGACACGCGCTCGCGTGGAGCGGGCGATGCGCGAACTGCGCTACCAGCCCAACGCCGGCGCCCGGACGCTGCGTACGGCGAAGACGAATGTGATCGCACTGATCGTGCACCTCGGCCCCAAGGCCGACGCGGCGGAATCGGTCCCCTACATCGACACGATCATCGAGGAGGCACGCCGGCACGACTACGAGGTGGTCCTGAGCACCGTGCGGGAAGGCCCGGACGGCGTTACCCGCCTGGCCGGCCGCTCGATCTGCGACGCCTTCGTCATCATGGACATCCAGCCGGACGACGACAGGGTTCCGGCGGCACACGAGCTGGACCTGCCCGTGGTTCTCGTCGGCCGCCCGAAGGATCCACAGGGCCTCGACGTGGTCGACTTCAACACCCGGCGCTCCGCCGAGTTGTTGGTGGACGAGCTCGCCATCACCGGACACCGGCACATCGCGGTGCTGGGAGAACCCGCGGATGAGCAGGAACGTTTCCAGTTCGTGCTCGACTTCTACGACGCCGCCACAGACCGGGCCGCCCTCCACGGAGTCGAGCTGACCGTCGTCCCGCGCCCGTTCGACGGCTGGGCCGGCATCGCCGCCTGCGCGGATCAGCTCCTCACCCACCGTGACGACCGGCTGGGCCTGATCACGCGCACCCCGCGCGTCACCGAGTGGCTGGTCCGGCTGCTGCACGACCGGCAGCTCACCCCCGGCCAGGACGTCTCGCTCGCCAGCTTCTGCACGGACGACACCGCACTGTCGTACGCGCGCCCCGTCACGAACGTCTCGCCCAGGCCGCGGGCCGTCTCGAGCCTGGCGATGAGTTTGCTCTTCCGGCGGCTCGAGGGCGCGGACGGCCCGCCACGCCTGGAGCTCGTCCAGCCCAAGGGACTGGTGCGTCGCGCCACGACGGCACTGTTCATCAAGGGGGCTGACGCGGTCGCCCCGGTGCCGGGCCGGCACCCAGGGCCGTAACAACGGCGGTCTGAACGCCTACCACCTGCGCCTGATGTGGCTGACGGTAGTTCTCAGTATCGCCGAGTGCCCCGCTGAAGCCACGTCGGTGAGCCACGGATCAACTTCGTGGCGCCTGTGGGCGGCTGGCTGTTGAGGACGTACATCCTTTGGTGTACGCGGCTTTGGCCGGATGGCGGACGGTTGACCGACCCGCTGTGACGAGTCTGGTGCCCCGCCGGTGCCGAGGTGGTGCCGGGATTCGTGAGGGGACAGATCAGGATGATCGTCGCGCAGGGGTTGACCAGGCGGTACGGGCAGGTGACAGCCGTCGACGACGTGTCGTTCACCGTGGAACCGGGTGTGGTGACCGGGTTCCTGGGGCCGAACGGTGCGGGCAAGTCGACCACGATGCGGCTCATGCTGGGCCTCGACCGGGGAGAGGGCCGCACCACGTTCGACGGCCGCACCTACGCGGAGTTGGAGCAGCCGGTGCGGACGGTCGGTGTGCTGCTGGACGCGGGGGCGGTGCACCCCGGGCGGACGGCGCGGGCGCATCTGCGGATGATCGCCGCGGGAGCGGGTCTGCCGCGGCGGCGGGTGGACGAGGTGCTGGAGATGGTCGGCCTGGGATCGGCCGCGAACCGGCGGGCCGGGGGCTTCTCGCTCGGGATGCGGCAGCGGCTCGGGCTTGCCGCCGCCCTGCTCGGCGACCCGGCGGCGATCATGCTGGACGAGCCCGCGAACGGGCTGGATCCCGAGGGCATCCGTTGGCTGCGTGACCTGCTGAAGGTCTTCGCCGCGGAGGGCCGGGCGGTGCTGGTCTCCTCGCACCTGCTCAACGAGATGGCGGTGCTCGCCGATTCCTTGATCGTCCTGGGCGGGGGCAGGCTGATCGCCGCCGAGTCGGCCGACGACTTCATCGCCCGTCACTCCCGCAAGGAGGTGATCACCCGTGCCGACCAGCCCGAGGCGCTGCTGCGGGCGCTGTGGGGCGCGGGGTTCGAGGCGTCGCAGGGGCAGGACGGCCGGATCACCGTCGTGAACGCCGCCACCGACGACGTGGCCGCCGCCGCCAGGAGCGCCGGCGTGACCTTGCTCGAACTCTCCGCGGTACGCGCCGACTTGGAAGAGGCGTTCTTCCAGGCCACCTCCGACGTGGCCGCGTACAAGGCGCATGCGCCGCAGGGCAGCAACTGACCGTCACGGACCTGGAAGAGAGAATCCTCATGCTCAACGCGCTTCGTTACGAACTGATCCGGATGCGGACGATCCGCTCCACCTGGATACTCCTGGCCGCCGCTGCGGCCGTGCAGTTGGTCGTGGCCTACGTGGCGGCCGGCCACAGCGACCAGACTCGGCTCTGGCGTTTCGTCGGCTCGTTCAACACGACGCTGCCCCTGGTCCTGCTGTTCCCGATGGCGATCGTGGTGGGTGCGTTCGGTCACGAGTACCGCTACCGGACCATCACGACCACGATCCTGACGCTGAGGTCCCGCCCGGTGGTGATGGCGTCGAAGGCCGTGATCTCCGCTCTCCTCGCCGCTGTCACCGGCGTCCTGCTGGTGCTGGTGACGCTGCTGGCCCAGGTGCTGCGGGGTGGCGCGCCGGACGACTGGGCGCGCATCGGGCAGGTGCTGGCCGCGGTGGTCGTCTACGGGGTGCTGAGTTTCCTCGTCGGGCTCGGCCTCGCGGCGCTGACCCGCAACGCGACCGTGGCCATGATCGTGATGCTCGCCGTGCCGATCGTGGTGGAGGGCCTCCTGTCGAAGTGGCTGAAAGAGTGGTGGATGGCGCCGTTCTTCTCCGCCGCGTCGCTGGTGGACGCCTTCAAGTGGCAGTCGCCGCTGCCCCTGACGGCGCTGGCCGCGCTGGTCGTCGTCGGTGCGGGTACGGTGCTGGCACGGCGGGACGTGTGAAGCCGTCCGCCGGACAGCCCGGGAGCGCCGCGACCTCGGCGAGCCGCGGCGACGGGACCCCCCGCCCCTGGTGGGGCGGGGACTGCCTGCTGCGGTGGCTCGGGGACGGGGCACTGGGGGCGGTCGTGGGGGCCCTCGGCGTGGCGATGGCCCGCGGCTCGGGGTTCGGGCTGCTGTCCGGCGGACGGACCGTGGTGCCTCTCGCCGTGGCGTGTGTGATCGTCCTGCGCCGCCGCCTGCCCCTCACCGCGGCGTCGGCCGGGCTGCTGGGCTGGGTGCTCGTGGGCGCCCTGTGCGCGGTGCCGGTGGCCTGCTGGACGGTGGCGAGGCGGTACGGGTCCTCCGCCGTGACCTGGGTGACCGCCGCCGTCAGCGGCGTGGTGGTGGTCGCGCCGTGGAGCACCTGGCCCTTGGGGCTCGGCCTGCCGGTCATGGCGGGCGTCGCGGTCACCGCGGTCGGTGCCCCGGTGGTGCTCGGACTGTGGCTGCGGCAACGCTCGCAGCTCCTCGCCTCGCTGCGCGAGCGTGCCGAGCAGGCCGAGCGCGAGCGGAGCCTGCTGGCCGCGCGGGCCGTCTGCGAGGAACGCACCCGTATCGCACGGGAGTTGAACGACGTGGTGGCCCACCGGATCAGTCAGATGACCCTGCTGGCCGGCGCGCTGGAGATGACCTCCGGCGACGCCGCCGCAGTAGAGGCCGCGACCGCGATACGGACCGCCGGAGCGACGGCGCTGCAGGAATTGCGCAAGCTCGTCGGTGTGCTCGGCAAGGGGGACGAGGACGTGCCGCTGCACCCCGTACCGACCGTTCAGGGGGTACGCCGACTGGTCGAGGACGCGTCCCGCTCCGGCCGCCGGATACGCGTCGGCCTGCCCGGCGAACTGCCCGAGCTGCCCGGCACGACCGAGCGCGCCCTGTACCGGCTGGTGGAGGAGTCCCTGGCCAACGCGGCGAGGCACGCGCCCGGCGCCGAAGTGGACGTGACCCTCGGGGTGTCGGACGAGCAGGTCACCGTCTCGGTACGCAGCTCACCCGCAGCGTGCCCGTCGGCGGCCGCGGCCGGAACCGGATTCGGACTACTGGGGCTGCGCGAGCGAGTGAAGCTCGCGGGTGGCAGGATGACCGCCGGCCCCCGCCCCGGGGGAGGCTTCCTGGTCACCGCGAGCCTGCCGAGGTACCCGTCATGATCCGAGTCGTACTGCTGGACGACGAGCCGCTGGTACGTGCCGGGCTGCGGATGATCCTGCAGAGCACCGGGACCGCCGAAATTGTCGCGGAGGACGCGGACGGCACCCGCGCGGTCGAGCTCGTGCAGGCCCACCGGCCCGACGTGCTGCTGACCGACATCCGCATGCCCGTCGTGGACGGCCTGGAAGTCACCCGCCGGGTACGCGCGCTGGCCTCTCCGCCCGAGGTGTTGGTGCTGACCACCTTCGACCTGGAGGAGTACGTGTACCTGGCCCTGCAGGCGGGTGCCGCGGGGTTCCTGCTCAAGGACGCCCCGCCGGACGAGATCGCCCGGGCCGTCGAGGTCGTGGCCAAGGGCGAGGCTATCCTCGCCCCGGCCGTCACCAAACGGCTGCTGACCCGGTTCGCCACCGGAGCAGGCAGCAAAGTGTCCGAGGCCAAGGGGAAGTTGTCCCGGCTCACCGGCCGGGAACGCGAGGTCGCCGCCGCTGTGGCCACCGGAGCCGCCAACGCGGAGATCGCCCGCACGCTCCACATGAGCGAGGCCACCGTGAAGGTCCACATCAGCCGGATCATCACCAAGCTGGACCTGGAGAACCGCACCCAGATCGCCATCCTCGTCCACCAGGCCGGCGAAGCCTGACCCGCAACGGGCAGGCGCGGCCGGTGTCTCCCGGCTGCCACGGCACATCTCTCCTCCTCACCTCTTCCCCCTCTCCCCCTCCCCCTCCTCTTCCTCCCTCCTTCGGCCGGAGACCTCCGGCACGATCAATGACGTACAAGGGGCCGGCACAGTGGTGCACCTGGTTCTGTTCACTCCCGCAGGCGTCTTCTTCCTGATCTTCGCCTGCGGCTTCGCGTACGACCGAAGACTCATACGCAACGGCGTCTACCTGTTCTTCGCGCTCCTCTTCCTGTTCGTGGGGCTGGTGGGGGAAGTGCTGCAGGTGTCGGTGAGGGCGGCCGGGGCCCTGTTCGCCGTCCCCTTCCTCCTCCTGCCCCCGATGATGCTCGTGCTCGCCGTCTTCCTGATCGTCAACGGGGTGACGATGCTGCGCCGTGAGGGCAGGAGCCTGGCGAACCTGCTGTCGCTGGCGGCAGGCGTCGGCATCATCCTGTTCCTCGGGCTACAGGTGCTGGCCGACGACACCGGCTGGAAGCCGCTGGAGTTGGTGATGGCCCCGGTGACGGGCGTCCTCAGCTATGTCTCGTTGCTCTTCACGTGCTTCCTGCTCTACTCCTTCGTCTACGGCAGGATCGGGCACCGGGGTCGCCACGCCGTCGACTTCGTCGTCGTCCTCGGTTCCGGGCTGGTCGGAGGCTCGCGTGTCCCCCCGCTGCTGGCCGCCCGGCTGGAGCGGGGACGTACCGCCTTCGACGCCGAACGGGCCAAGGGCCGAGATCCGATGCTGCTGACGTCCGGCGGCCAGGGGCCGGACGAGGACCTCCCCGAAGCGCGGGCGATGGCCGACCACCTCATCGCGGCCGGCGTACCGGCCGACCGGATCCTGGTCGAGGACCGGTCCCGCACCACCCAGGAGAACCTGCGGTTCAGCAAGGCGCTGATGCGGGACCGAAAAGCGGACTACCGGGCCCTGGTGGTGACCAACAACTTCCATGTCATGCGCGCCGCGCAGATCGCGCGCAAGGAGAAGGTCATGGCACAGGTCATCGGCTCTCCGACGGCCCGGTACTTCTGGCCCAGCGCGACGATCCGTGAATTCGTGGCCGTCTTCCTGTCCCACCGGGTGCTGAATCTCGGCATCTGCGCGCTGCTGGCCGTCATCGGCGTGGTGCTCGCCCTGTGAACCCGTCCTCCGTTTACGGACGCGTCGGCCGAGCACAGGTGACATCCAGTGCCAGGTCGATGCGCCCTCCGCGGGCCGCACGACGCAGCTGCGGGCAGAAACCACGGACGCTGCTTTACCTGCATGGATACCCGCACGATCGCCACATGGTGATCCAGGCCGTCACCCATCGGACACGGTCGGGCATAATGCGCGCCGTCCGGCCGACGGCCGGGTCCGGCCGCCACCGCTCCGGCGGACCTGCCCACCGTGCACCGAGGTGACGTGTGATGACGCAGCCCCCTGCCGATGACCTCGCCGCCCGCCCCATCCGCGGGCGCGGCGTCCTGAGAGCCACCGTGGTCGCCTTGCTGGTGTTCGCGGCCTACTGGGAGCAGGAGCAGATCTGGCATTTCCACGTCAGCCCGTGGTGGGACCTGCTCGTGCTTCCGTTCTGCCTGGTCGGCCTCGCGTGGCCGGTCGCCAGGCGGCCGGCCTGGTTCACCGCCGAACTGCGCACCGCCGTGCCCGCCGGCCTCGCCTTGATCATCTCGGTCCTGCGGATGATCGATGTCGTGCAGGGAGACGATCTGTCCTTCGCGGTGCCCGGTGCTCTGTCAGGTCTGCAGCTGATCGCGGTCCGCGACTGCCGTCCCCGGTGGGTGGTCGGGTGCTCCCTCCTCGTCGGCGTCGCGCTCTTCCTCGGGGGCGGTCCCACCGGCATCGTCGCAGGCGTCGGCATGGCGGCACTCGGCGGCTATCTGCGTGCCCTGGGCAAACGCCGCCGTGCCGCCGTTACCGCGACTCAGCGCGCCGAGCGTCTGGCGATGGCGGCGGACCTGCACGACTTCGTGGCCCACCACGTCACCGGCATCCTGATGCAGGCCCGGATGGCACAGATGGTCCGGACCACCGATCCGGAGCAGCTGGAGAGACTCCTGGAGGGTGTCGTGTACGGCGCCACGGAAGCGCTCGCCTCCATGCGCCGCACCGTCGGCTTCCTGCGCGACAGCCTTGAGGAGACGGCAGAGGGAAAGGCGGCCGCCGATCGCCGCGTGGGCACGCTGGCATCCCTTCCGGAACTCGTCGAAGGCTTCGGCGGCCCGATAGGCCCGCAAGCGGTGCTCCACCGCGACGAGTCGGTTCCCGATGACCTCTCCTACGACGTCCAGGTCGCCGCCTACCGCGTCGTGCAGGAGGCCCTCACCAACATCCGCCGCCACGCCGCCGACGCCACGGAAGTCGCCGTCCACCTCGCCCATGA
Source organism: Streptomyces sp. NPDC028907 (assembly GCF_055564995.1). Classification (NCBI taxonomy): domain Bacteria; kingdom Bacillati; phylum Actinomycetota; class Actinomycetes; order Kitasatosporales; family Streptomycetaceae; genus Streptomyces; species Streptomyces sp. NPDC028907. The sequence continues at coordinate 299,514 of NZ_JBVHVE010000003.1, read as the reverse complement.
CGGCCAGGCCCTGGAGGTGAGCGTGCTCGACAACGGCAAGGGCGGCACGGCGCTGCCAGCCGCGGCCCGAGGCGGCGGTTTCGGACTGGTCGGCTTGACCGAACGCGTCACCGCGCTCGGTGGCGAACTGCGCACCGGGCCACGCCCCGACCGAGGCTGGCAGGTCACCGCCGTACTCCCTGCCACAGTGGCCGATCCAGCACTTGAGGCTGACCCCGGCGCCGGCGGTGCCGGCACCGCCGGCGTCCGCATCGCTTACGGCTGATCCGAGCCCCTGTGCCCGCACCGTGACGGACGGCTGCGACGAGGTCCGTGAGTACGGTGCGCGGTGAGCGCGAGGGCTGCTCGGCGAGCGCCCCTCGCGCCCGCTCTCGGTGTCAGACGACGCCTGGCCGGCGCCGGGCGTCCTTGCGGCCGATGACGAACCAGCACAGGGAGCCGAGGAAGGGGGCCATGAAGGCGAAAATGATCCAGATCAGCTTCATCCCTACGGTAAGGGGGGACCTGAGGATGCTGACCAGTGCGCTGATGAACAACACAATGGCGGCAAAGCCACAGAGAATGAGCGCAAGAGTTACCGCCGCACCGGCCACTTCTTCGCCGGTGGCGGCGAGGGTCATGTGGTGTACAAGCTGCGTCTGCATGCTGCGTTCCTCTCAGGGTGGGGTGATCGGATCACCGATCAGGTGCAGCGATAGTGGCTGCTGCGAGAGACCTACGGCGTCCTACTTTTGATCTTGCTGAGGTAATCCAGAAGTGGTACGCAGGCGGCCTGCTGCCTCATGAGGAGCGCCCACACTTCACCGAGGCAGCGTCAAGTCCGAGGTGTAGGGGCGCAATGCAGGGGTCAGTCCTCACCCGCGTAGGTCTCGTTGCTCTCGGGCCCCTCTACGGACAGCCCTCCGTCATGTCCACGGCATAGGTGTCCCGCGGAACCACTTGCGGGAGACCCGCGCCCCCCGGCTCGGCGAGTTCTTCGATCTGGATGGCGAGACGGGCTCGGGGTGGTGATTCATCTCCATCTGGTGGGGCGGGACGCACGTGCGGAAGAGCCTGGCGAGGGAATCCGGGGCCTCGGCCGCCATCCCGCTTGTCTCATCACATGAGCCGGCACCTTTGCGGTGCCGGCATGGCGTCCAGACTCGTCCACCGTCCGTCGGCAACCGTCCCTCCCCAGGGCGAAAGCCGCATACGACCAGAGAGGTACGGAGGTCAGCAGGAAGGATGATGAGGGCGGCCACCGCCACGCCGCGCGGTCACGGCCTTGAGCTCGTCGAGCGATTCCCGCATCACCTGGGACAACTCACGTTCCTCGGAGGCCGAGAGCCAGAGCTGGAAGCCGACCTTGAAGACGGCGATCCCCGCCTCGGCGGTCAGGGTCGCGGACGGCTCCGCGATGCCGCGTCGGCGCAGGGCGTCGGCGATCGCGGCCGACATCGAGGCGTACTTGGTCAGCTCGCGCTCCTGGAGTTCCGCGTTCGCCGCGATGACGGCTTGGCGCCGGCGGTACTCGCGGCGGTCGGCGAACGCCTGGGCGACCGCCTCAAGTGCCGCCGCTACGGCGTCGATCGGCGCCATGGATTCCGGTGCCTCGGCTACCGCGGTCACGAACTGCTCCTGCAGCGCACCGGATTTGCCGAACATCACCTCGCACTTGTCGGCGTAGTGCCGGAAGTACGTCCGCTCGGTGAGGCCCGCCCGCTTGGCGATCTCCGCCACCGTGGTCTGTTCGTAGCCGCGCTCACTGAACAGCTCCAACGCCGCTTGCGCCAGGCGACCGCATGCGTTCGGCTCCCATCTGCCCATGCCCGGATCCTACGCGATGACAGTGACTGACATCAGATGCTAGGGTCCGATGGCAGTGACTGACATCAATAGTCAGGGGTCCTCTCCCATGCGCATCTTCGTGACCGGTGTGTCCGGCTGGATCGGCTCCGCCCTCGTACCCGAGCTCATCGACGCAGGGCACCAGGTCCTCGGGCTCGTCCGCTCCGACGCCACCGCCGACGCCCTCGCCGCCGCCGGGGCGGAAGCAGTCCACGGCACCGTTGACGACTTCGACGTCCTGGGCAGCACCGCCGCCGCCTCGGACGGGGTGATCCATCTCGCCTTCAAGAACGACATGGCCTTCGCCGGCGACCTCCAAGGTGCTGCCGAGGCCGACCGCCGCGCCGTCGACACCTTCGGTGACGCGCTCGCCGGTACTGGCCGTCCCCTCGTCATCGCCTCCAATCTCCTCGGCCTCGCGCCCGGCCGGGTGGCGACCGAGCGGGACAGGGCCGCCATCGACGGCTCGCCGGGCGCCATCCGGCAGGCCACGGCCCAGGCCGCGCTCGCACTCGCCTCGCGCGGCGTGCGCTCGTCCGTGGTGCGACTGGCGCCCAGCTGCCACGGCGAAGGGGACAACGGCTTCATGGCGATGCTGATCTCCATCGCCCGGGCCAAGCGTGTCTCCGGCCACATCGGCGACGGCGCCGACCGCTGGCCGGCCGTCCACCGCCTGGACGCCGCACGGCTGTTCCGCCTGGCGGTCGAGAAGGCGCCTGCGGGATCAGTACTGCACGGCATCGCCGAAGAGGGCGTCCCGATCCGGGACATCGCCGAGGTGATAGGCCGTCACCTCAACGTCATGGTGGCTTCCGTGGCCCCCGAGGCCGCGGCCGAGCACTTCGGCCTCCTCGGCGCCCTCCTCGGCTTCGACGCCCCGACGTCGAACACCATGACCCGCGAACTGCTGGACTGGCACCCGACCCACCCCGGCCTCCTCGAAGACCTCGACCAGGGCCATTACTTCCGCACCCCCGCCATCACGGCCTGACCGCCGCGAAGACGCCACCTGCGCGACTGTGCCTCCATCTCGACGAACTCCCGGCAACGTGCACGGTCGTCAGCCGGACCGCCATGCCCGCCCGGTTGCGGGCCCGCCGCTTCATCACCTCACCAGCACCTTCACACCGATTATGACGAGCGCATCGCTCACCAAGACGAGGGAGAACACATGCGCGTCGGAGTAGCCATGCCCCAGTTCGCGCCGACAGAGAACCTCAAGAACGTTGCTGACCGCGCCGCCGAACTGGGCCGGGAAGCCGAACAACTGGGGATCGACTCGGTCTGGTTCAACCAGCCGGCCACGCATGATGCCATCGTGCTGGCGGCCGTCGTGGGCCGCGAGGTCCCCCGCATCTCCGTGGGCACCGCCGTCGTCCCCATGCATCCGCGACACCCGCAGATCCTCGCATCGGCGGCCAAGACAGCCCAGGCGGCCACCCACGGCCGCTTCCAACTCGGCATCGGCCTCGGAGCGCCCGACCTGCTCACACACGCCTACGGCCTGCCCTACCCGCCGCCGATCGCTCACCTGCGCGAGTACCTCAGCGCCCTGCGGCCACTGCTCGCCGGTGAAGTCACCCCCTACGAGGGCAGCACCGTGACATCGCGCCCGGTCGGACCCACCAAGGTGCTCGGCGCCGAACCGGAGATCCCGCTGATCGTGGGCGCCATGGGGGCCCAGGCCCTGCGTGTGGCAGGCGAGTTGGCAGACGGAACGATGCCCTTCCTGGCCGGACCCCGGACCCTGGAGGAACACATCGTTCCCCGGATAACCGAAGCAGCCACGCGTGCCGGCCGCCCCACTCCACGGGTGAACGCCTCCGTCCCCGCCATCGTGACCGACGACATCGACCAGGCCAGGGCCGCAGCCACGGCTCATCTGGCCTTCTACGACTCGATCCCGTCCTACCGCCGCGTCCGCGACATGGAGGGCGCACACCGCGCCGTCGACCTGGCACTGATCGGCGACGAGGCGACGGTCGCAGCCGGACTGCGCCGTTACATGGAAGCCGGCGCCACCGAGATCACCGTCGCCTACAGCGACATCGCCCGCGAAGAAGACCGCCGCCGCACATGGCAGCTCGCCGGCGAGCTGACGCGCTCAGCCTGACCTCGGCAGCGGCATGGCGACCCGTCCCAGCTCTGGGCACGCTGTCGGGATGCGGGACTGGAACGGGAGTTCATCGGATCGCGGTGAGGCCGGTGCGGTGCCGCGCGGCCGGCCGAGAAAGGCGCCGACGGCGGAGGAGGCCGGCCAGGCCATCCTCTACTTAGGGCACACAGAGGGCGCGGAACCCTCCAAATGGTCTAGACAATAAACGAACCCCAGGCCGCTGACCTGGGGTTTCTCTCTGGAGCGGGTGACGAGAATCGAACTCGCGCTCTCAGCTTGGGAAGCTGATGTTCTACCATTAAACTACACCCGCGTAAGACGCCCGTTCCGAGATCATCCGGAGCCGGTGTCCGATTGCCTGGTCACTGTACCTCATCACCGGCCCCCGGCGCTGACGCCGTGGGGCCTGAGGGCGTTTCAGGGGGTGGATGTGACTGCGGGGTACCGGAGTTGGGGCGTACGGTGGAGGGGTCGGAGAGGGTCAGGGCGGGGTCGGAGTGCCGCCTGGAGGGCCGTCCCTTTGATCCCGTAATGTGGCCTCTCGTCGTCAGGCAGGCAGCAGCCGGACGCGGCTCTTTGGGGAAGGGACTCTAGGACTTGATGGACCGCACCGTCGTCCGTTGTGCCGATGGGCACGTGTTCAGCACCGCTTCGTTCCCGATGCAGCAGGCCGATCGCCTCGGCCCCGGGCGGCTCCTCCGGTGCCCCCGCTGTGCCCGGCTCCGCAGTGTGGTGCCGGTGCCGGTGGCGTTGGAGAAGCGGTAGCGACAGCAGTAGGCAGCGGTAGCCACCGCGGTCGCCGGCACCAGCACTGGTACCGGTGGTGTCAGCAGTCGTACCGGCGGTACCCGTAGGAACAACAGCAGTACAGCAAGCGCAGCGCCAGGCGCGTGGAGGCCGTGATTGTGGTCGTTCCGCGCGCCTTGCGTATCCTCGGGGCGTGCTTCTCTCAGACAAGGACATCCGGGCCGAGATCGACGCCGGGCGGGTACGGATCGATCCCTACGACGAATCCATGGTGCAGCCGTCGAGCATCGATGTGCGGCTGGACCGTTACTTCCGGGTGTTCGAGAACCACCGGTACCCGCACATCGACCCCTCCGTCGAGCAGGCGGACCTCACGCGGCTCGTGGAGCCGGAGGGCGACGAGCCGTTCATCCTGCACCCCGGTGAGTTCGTGCTGGCCTCGACGTACGAGGTCATCACGCTGCCCGACGATCTCGCCTCGCGGCTCGAGGGGAAGTCCTCGCTCGGGCGGCTCGGGCTCGTCACCCACTCCACCGCCGGGTTCATCGACCCCGGGTTCAGCGGGCACGTGACCCTTGAGCTGTCGAACCTCGCCACGCTCCCGATCAAGCTCTGGCCCGGCATGAAGATCGGCCAGCTGTGCATGTTCCGGCTCAGTTCGCCCGCCGAGTTCCCGTACGGCAGCGAGCGGTACGGGTCCCGGTACCAGGGGCAGCGCGGGCCCACCGCCTCGCGGTCCTTCAAGAACTTCCATCGGACCCAGGTGTGAGCGGAGGCGTGAGCGGCGCAATGGGCGACGGCATGGGCGTACGGGAGAATCTGACCTACGAGCGGTTCGGCGTCGCCGTCCGTGAGCTCGCGCAGACCATCGCGGACGACGGGTACGAGCCGGACATCGTGCTGAGCATCGCCCGCGGTGGCGTGTTCGTCGCCGGTGGGCTCGCCTACGCCCTCGACTGCAAGAACCTCCACCTGGTGAACGTGGAGTTCTACACGGGCGTGGGGACCACCCTCGACATGCCGGTCATGCTCGCCCCCGTCCCCAACGCGATCGACTTCACCGACAAGAAGGTGCTGATCGCCGACGACGTCGCCGACACCGGCAAGACGCTCAAGCTCGTGCACGACTTCTGCGTGGAGCATGTCGCCGAGGTGCGGTCCGCCGTCGTCTATGAGAAGTCCCACTCGCTGGTGAAGTGCGAGTACGTGTGGAAGCGCACCGACGAGTGGATCAACTTCCCATGGAGTGTCCTGCCTCCGGTCCACAGGTCCGGGGACACGGCCAAGCCCAACAAGGAAGCCGTCTGATCCGAGGCGGCCGTCGGCCCCGCAGTCATAGGCGTCCCGCCGCCCCACCGTCCCCCCCCGTTCCACCGTCCCCCCGTCCCGGCCTCCGAGGACGGTGGGAGTCGTGATGTGACTCCGGGCCCCGCTGTCAGGGCCCGCTGTCAGGACCCCGCTGTTACTGCCGCCAGGCCCAGTGCAGGCGGTCCAGGCCGCTCTGGTTGTTCAGCCGGAGGCTGAGGTCGGTGCCCGTTCCCTGGAGGGTGGTGAGGGAGTAGGTGTCGCCGTTGCGCAGGCCGGGCCAGTAGACGGAGCCGAGGCCCAGTTCGCGGATGGTGTCCGTGGCCGCCTGGATGTAGGCGATCTCGTGGGAGCCGTTGGTCGGGCCGTTGTAGTCCAGGCCGGAGGTCATGGTGGCGCCGAACTCGTCCAGGACGGTGCGCGAGGCGCAGTCGCCGATGCGCTCCTTGAAGTCCTGCTTCCACTGGTCGTAGCTGGTCCAGTCGGTGTGCCAGAAGCCGTAGTTGTGCAGGGCCAGTCGCGTGCCGTTCAGGCGGCTGTCGGCGCACACGGGCTTGACGTCCTCGCTGTACTTGACGCCGCCGATGAGGATCCGGTCGCGGGGTACGGAGCGGTGGGTCGTCACCCAGCGGGCGGCGATGTCGCGCCACTCCTGGGAGGTGTAGCCGAACGGCTCGTTCATCGGCTCGAAGTACACCTTGGAGTCACGCGCGTACGCGGAGGTGATCCGCGCCCACATCCTGTCGTAGGCGGCCCGGTCGTCGATCTTGCCGTCCTTGGCGTTGTCGGCCTCCCAGTAGCCCAGGATGACCTTGAACCCCTTGCCGGTGGCGGCGTCGATCGCTCCCTTGTACGACTTCCAGAAGGGGCCGTTGACGGAGGTCGGGTTGACCGGCAGCCGTACGGTGTTGGCGCCCAGCTTGGCGAAGCCGCCGATGATCGCCTTGGACTTGGCGTAGGTGGTGGCGTAACTGTCCGTGGTGGACAGGCCCGACGGTACGACCGCGTCATCGGCGTAGTTGTCACGCGGGTCGGCCCAGTTGACGCCGTGGAAGTCGCTGACGGGCGGCACGGCCGGCTTGCCGTGGGCGGATGCGGGGGACGCCGAGGCGGGGGAGGCGAGTGCGCCCCCGAAGGCCGTGGCGCAGGCCAGCAACGTGGCGAAGCAAGCTGTCCGGCGATGGTTCTTTCGTGGCACGGCATCCCCTTCGGCGGGCTCGATGGTTCCCGCAAGCTAGAAGACGATCCGAACACAGGTCAACGTATCTGCACACAAAGTTTCAACATCGGAAGTGCAAAGCGAACAGGGAGGGCCAAAAGGGCGGGGCGGGGCCAGGAGGGCATCGCGGCGGCATGGAGAAGGGCCCCCGGCGCGTCCGCCGAGGGCCCTTCCAACTGTCCTTCTACCTAGAACGTGCCGAGCTTCACGATCGACAGCAGAGCGATCAGCTGGATCGCGCTCGCGCCCAGGGCCTTCGGCCACGGCAGGTCGTGGGACTTGGACACCATCAGGGTGAGGAGCGCGCCCGCCGCCACCCAGGTCGCCCAGCCGAGGGCCTGCACGAACGTCGCGTCGCCTCCGGCGAACATGGCGAAGACCAGACGGGGCGCGTCCGTGAGGGACATGATCAGCATGGAGAGGCCGACCGTGGGCTGCCAGGCGCCGTCGCCGCCCAGCTGGCGGGCCAGGGTGTGGGTGACCACGCCCAGCACGAAGGACGAGATGACCATCGCCACGGCCGTGGTCAGGACGATCGGGACCGCGTTCGACAGGGTCGCATTGATCGCGTCGTTGCGCGCGCCGTCGAAGCCGAAGACCGCGAGCAGGCCGTAGAGGAACGTCACGATGAGGGCGGGGCCCCACATCGTGTAGTCCCGCATCTGCAGGAACGTCTGGCTGGGGGAGAGGACGATGCCCCGCAGCAGGGCCTTCCAGTGCAGTCGCGGGCCGGCCGGGGCCGCGCCCGCCTGGTAGGTCTCGCCCTGGTTGTAGGGGTCCTCGCCGACCGAGAAGGCCTGGGTGTGGCCCGGGTTGTTCGCCGCGTACGGGTCCGGGGTGCCGCCGGGGCCGTGCGGGTAGCCGCCGTCACCGAAGTACTCCGGCTCACCGTGACCGCCGTGGCCGGCCTGGGTGCCGCGGTAACCGCCGTGGCCGCCCTGACCACCGCCGTTCGCCTGCGGCCAGCCGCCACCGCCGCCCGAGCCGCCGTACGGCTGCTGCGGCGGCGGGGGATAGCCGTACGACGGCCCCTGAGGCGCCTGCTGCCCGTACGGAGGTTGTTGGGGGCGCGTTTGCGGGGTGCCGTTGTTCCGGCTGCCCCGTCCGATCCTGAATCCAGCCACGTCTTCGAACGTACCTGGTCCCGGAGATCCGTGTGCCGGGCCCTGCGGTTCGGGCCCGGCTTTGCGGCCGAGCTGTGACATCCCCTAAGGGAAGGCACCGGCCCGGATCAGGGAACAGGTCGGAGAACAGGTCAGGGGCCGGTCAGGGGACCGGCGGAGAGGGAAACCGAGCGGAGGAGAGCTGGGTACGAGGGCGGAGTCGACGGGGCGTCACTGGGCGATCACCGAGCCGAGGTTGTTGCCGTACTCCAGGCAGGCAGGCCGCCGTGAGGAACCGTCGGAGGCGAAGGCCACGCCGTCGCCGTCGCCGTTGATGTCGCCGGTGCTCGTGTGCGGACCGAAGCCGGCGCTCGCCTCGCCGCCGCCCGGGGCGCCCGTGCTGTTCCGGGAGAGCGTCTGGATCTTGCCGGCTCCCGCGCCGGTCGAGAGCCGTACAGGACGGTCACGCGGCCGCCGCGTGGCCGCCCACGGAGGCGCGCGGGGCGGAGACCGCCGTGTCCTGGCACCCGTCACCGTTGACGTCGCCCTCCAGGCCGGATGCGGCCGCCGCACGACCGGAGGCGACGACGAGCAGACCGACCGTGAGTGGGCCCGGCGGCCGCGGCGGCCAAGGCCGTACGGACGTTTTTGCGCGTGCGGATACGCCTAGTGGTGGCGCCCGGTCGCGGACGCGAAGCCCAGCCACGTGTGCCGGTTGCCCCACCAGCACCAGCCCACCTTCGGGGCGTTGCGCCGCTCTCGGCCGTCGCGTCCCGTGCCGTTGCTGATCCAGATCGCCGGGGTGCGCGCGTCCAGGGTGCCGTTGGCCTTGCGCAGCCGGGAGCCGATCGTCATGAAGCAGCGGTTGCGCTCCAGGGCCTCCGGTTGCTGGAGCACCCAGTGGATGCCCTCGGTGAGCAGCAGCGGGGTGCGGCTCTCCTTGGTGAGCGCAGGCAGTGCCTCCTCGGGGCTCCAGTTGGCCATGCGGTCGCCGCGGTCGACGCCGGTGACGACGTAGAGGGGCGTGTCGGGCAGCGCGATGGAGTCCGGGGCGAAGCCGTCGACGTCGGGCATGTCGACGACGACGAAGCCGGGCTTGTCGTCGCGACGGAGCAGGGGAGCGAGGGCGGAGGCGGGGAGGCGGTCCGGGTGGACGGCGAGCAGGGCGTCACCGTCGGCGCTCCCGGCGGTCCCAGAGTTCCCGGCGGCCCCAGAGCTCCTGGTGCTCTCAGCGGTCTCAGCGGTCTTGGCGGTCGGTGCGGTCTTGGCGAACGCGCGCAGTTCGGCGGCCGGTATCCGGGCGAGCTCGTGCACCCCGAGTGAGATCAGGTGCTCGGCCTGGTCGGCGAGCGGCGGGAGCGGGGGCAGGGTGGTGATGGATGCGTTGGACGACGTGTCCGGCAAGGCACTCCTCGGTTCGTGGGGCGGTTGGCCTGAGGCCAACGACGGGCGGTGCGGGATTGTTCCCCGGGCGCCGCGTCGTGGACGACGACGCCTCCGGCTTCGGCTGACCCGGGACGGACACATCCGGCCCTGGACCCCTGAGGCCCTGAAGGGCTACGACGAGGAACTCTGGTACGCGGGCGCCCCCCCCGGTTCGCCTGCATCGTGGCCAAGCCCGGACTGCGCGGACTGGACTGGACTGGACTGCCTCATCCAGCCCACCGGTACGACCACCGCACCGACCCCCGCCGCAAGGGCCGCAGCCCCGAAGCCCGCCGCCGCGCCAAGGCGATCGGCGCCCGGGTGGCCGAGTGACGGGACGGACGTCGGCCCGCCTACCGGGCCAGGAACTCCGAGCTGGAGAACCGCACCGACGGCTCCGCAGCCACCAGCCCCTTCTTCACCCCCGGATACACGGCCACGGTGTCCTTCGTCTCGCCGACGAACGTCCGCACCACCAGGTCCGCCCGCCCGTCCCCGTCGAAGTCGCCGACCGTGACGACGCGCGTAGTGCCTTGGGCGGGTGGCCGGACGGTGACCATGCCGGTCGTGGTCAGTCCGGCCGTACGGCCGTGGAGGATACGCAACTGGCTGCCGCTGGTGACGAGTTCGCTCAGTCCGTCGCCGTCGAAGTCGGCGGCGTCGAGCACCGAGCCGGGGGTGGTGAGGGTGCCGCGGGCGGTGGTGGTCGTCAGGTCGTAGCGCAGGGACGTTCCGCCCATGGTGCCGACCGCCGCGTCCAGGGCCGACCTGCCCTTGCCGAAGGTGCCGAGGGCCACGTCGATGCCGGCGGGGAGGATGGCTCCGGTGCGGGTGGGGCCGGTCGGGCCGCCGAGGACGACCGCTGACCCGCCGGTGCCTGCCGCCGTACGGACCACCAGGTCGTCGTACCCGTCGTCGTTGACGTCGGCCGCCGGGCCCGTGGGGGCGTTGCCGGGGGACTGGATGGGGGCGGGGGCCGTGCGAGGGCTGCCCTTGCGGGTGAACGGGCCGCGCAGGAAGCTGAGTTGGCCCGCCGACGCGTGGACGACCAGGTCCTGTGCGTCGTCGCCGTCGAAGTCGCCGCACACCGGCTGGTCGGGCCAGTCGTTGCCGACGCGGGCGCGGGCCGGGATCGTCAGTTTGACCGCCTTGCCGGTGAGGCCGCTCGGGGAGCCGTAGAGGATCTGCAACGGCACCGGGGGCTGCCCTTGGCCGTCGTAGGGCGGGTCGGTGGAGACGACCAGGTCGGTGAAGCCGTCGCCGTCCAGGTCGCAGGTCGCCTCCGCGTCGAAGACGGCCGGGAGCCGGCCCTTGGTCGGGGCCGCCTGCCGCCGTGGGCTGAGCAACTGCCGGGCGCCCGGGGTGAGTCCGCGCTCACCGCCGTACACGATGCCGATGCCCGCGTCGTCGGCGTGTGCCTGCGCCTTGACCAGGTCGTTGAGGACCAGGTCGCGGTGGCCGTCGCCGTTGAAGTCGGCGGGGGTCCTGCTGCCCTTGCCGCGCGGGACGGGGAGCAGGGCGGGGGCGTCGGCCACCTGGACGGGGGTGTGCCGGGCCGACTCGGCGTCGTCGTGCTGCTGGGGGCCGCAGGCGGCGACCGCGAGGGCGAGGCCCAGGGTGCCGGTCAGGGCCGCCGTACACTTCCCGCTTCTTCGCGCGCGCACCGCTCACCTCGTCAGCACCAGGGGCAACAACTGGGTCATGATGCACGTGTTCGAGTGGGGGCGATAGTCCAGTGCGAGCCAGTCCTGCGAGGGGACGTGCGGTGGGGATGTGCGTGGGGCTGTGCTTGGGGCTGTGCGAGGGCGGGCGATTCGGTGTCAATTGATACCGTATCGAATGAGTGGGTGGCGGTACTGTGGCCCCGTGACCGCCGATGTTCCGCGCGCTACCGGCGCCCCGCACGCCACCGATCGCCCGGGTGACCAGTCGCCCTTCGCCCTCGGTCTGCTGCTGCGCCGGGCGCACTGGCGCGCGCAGACCGTGATGACGGAGGCGCTGCGGCCGCTGGGCATCGAGCTGAGGCACTTCTCGGTGCTGATCGTGCTGGTCAATCAGGGACCCACGGTGCAGCGCGACCTGGCCGCGGCGACGGGGACCGACAAGGCGGGGGTCATGCGGGTCGTGGACGACCTGGAGCGCAAGGGGCTGGCTGTCCGCAAGGCCGTGCCGGGGGACCGGCGGGTGCGGGCGGTGGAGATCACGCCGCGGGGCATGGAGCTCTTCGACAGGGCCCATGCGGCGGCGGAACCGCAGGCCGGGCGCCTGGTCTCCGGGCTGGGGCCCGGCGAGGCCGAGCAGTTGACGGATCTGCTGACCCGGTTCGCCCATCCCCAGGAGGGGTGAGCGGGGAGGGGTGAGGACGCCGTGTGACCCCCGGGGGTGAGGCGTCACACGGCGTCCGGTCCGGGGGTCACGCCGCGAGGCGCTCCGCGAGTTCCTTGGCCTTGGCGGCCGCCTCCTCGAAGGCGCGCTTGCGCGAGGCCTCGTAGAGGGGGACCAGCTCCGACATGGCCGGGTTGCGGGGGGCCAGGGTGAGCTCGGGGACGATGAAGTCGAGGTCGAGGCCCAGGGTGCGCTCGAGTACGGCCTCCAGGTAGTTCTGCACGTACTCGAAGTCCTGGCGCGGGGTGCCCGGCCGGTAGGAGCCGCCGCGGCTGGCGACGACGATGACCGGTGTGCCCTTGGCGGAGGGGTTCTCGCCCGCGGTGCGGCCGAGCAGGAGCACGTTGTCCACCCAGGCCTTGAGGGTCGAGGGGATCGAGAAGTTGTGCATGGGGGCGCCGATCAGGACGGCGTCCGCCTGCTCCAGTTCCTCGATGAGCGCCTCGCGCACGGCGAACGCGGCGGACTGCTCCGGGGTGCGCTCGGCCGGGGCGGCGTAGCCGGCGGACCAGGCGACGGCGGTGATGTGCGGGACGGGGTCGGCGGCGAGGTCGCGGTGGATCACCGTGCCGTCGGGGTGCTGCTCCTCCCAGGCCTTGCGGAAGGCGGCCGTGACCGAACGGGACGAGGACGCCTCGCCGGGGAGCACGGACGAGTCGATGTGCAGCAGCGTGGCCATGGGCTTACTCCAGGAGGTGATGGCTTGTACTCGACCATAGTTAAGCACGAGATAGTATTGAATGATACCGTCGCGAATGCAACGAGGGATGCGACGAGGAATGTGACGACGGTGCGCAACGGTGATCGGTGCGCCGAGTGAACGGGCAAACGGGAGGCAGACGATCTTGGACGTCTTCGAAGCGGTCACGAGCCGACGGGCCGTACGCGAATTCACCGACCGGCCGGTCCCGAGGGAGGTGCTGGAGCGGGTCCTGTCCACCGCGGCCTGGACGCCGTCGGCGTCGAACCTCCAGCCGTGGCACGCCTACGTTCTGACTGGCGGGCCGCTGGCCGCGCTGAAGAAGTGCGCCGGCGAGCGGCTGGCCGCGGGCGAGCCCTGGGACGAACCGCAGTACCAGCAGTACCCGCCCGACCTGAAGTCCCCCTACCGCGAACGCCGGTCCGCCTTCGGCGAGCAGCGCTACGGCGCTCTCGGCATCCCGCGCGAGGACGTCGAGGCGCGCCAGCGGGCCGCGTCCGCGAACTGGGACTGCTTCGGTGCGCCGGCCGCGCTGTTCTGCTACATCGACCGCGATCTGGGGCCGGCCCAGTGGTCCGACGTCGGCATGTATCTACAGACGGTCATGCTGCTGCTGCGCGGCGCGGGTCTGCACAGTTGCACACAGATGGCGTGGGCCAAGTACCACCGCTCCGTCGCGGAGATCCTCTCGCCCCCGGACGAGCTCATCCTCTTCTGCGGCATGTCGATCGGCTTCGAGGACGTCACGGTGAACGCCCCGCGCACGGGCCGCGCGCCGCTCGACGAGACGGTCACGTTCGTCGACGACGACTGACACCGGCCTCGGTACGGCTACCGCGCGGCGGTGCCGCTCCGGCGCACCATGAACACGTCCACCGAATCCTCCGACTCGACCGTGAACCCGTGCCGCTCGTACAGCCGCCGGGCGGCACTGCCCTGCAGTACGTTCAGCCGGACGGGGGCACCGCCGCGGTCGCACCGCTCCAGCAGTTCGCGCAGTACGGCCGAGCCGATTCCCCGGCCCTGCAGACGCTGGGCGAGATAGAAGTGCTCCAGCCACCGGGTGTCCCCCTCCGGCCGCAGCGCCACACAGCCGGCGAAGGTGCCGCCCACCTCGATCACCCAGGTGTGAGCCGCGTCGAATCCGTCCCGCAGCCGCTGCCGCACCCGGTGCTCGTCGTACCGGCCGAGCCGCTCCAGGTCCGCCCGCAACACCACGGCCCGCACCTCGGCGATCGCCTCGACGTCCGCCCCCACCGCCGCCCGAAGCCTCCAGTCCGCCATGATCGCCACGCTACCGGGCGGGGTCGGCGCGGACATCGGCCGCCTGCCGCAGGGCGCCCGGCCGGCGCGAGCGATCGCCGGGTCCGGGGGGCGGGTAATCGTAAGTCCCTCGATAAGACCGCGTGATACATATTCTGAATTTCGGCGTCCGGGCCCTGTCATTGGATATTCCAGATAATCACCGTTGACGCATATTCCCCCGAATGCCAGATGTCCTGCCCCGCGTGGCGCTCGTTAGGTGGGCGTGACTTGGCAGGAAAAACATGCAGCTGAGGATCCGCTCCGTTCGTGTCGGACAGCTGATCAGACCACTGCGCAAAGCATCACGCACTGCTCGGATCTGCTTGAGGACTTTCTGAAAACCATCAGTCGTATGGAGCGCGAATATCTTCGGGCGGCGCTGGAAGGGGAACAGTTCTAGCAATGAGGGCCGACTATGACGCGGTAGACGAACAGGCTCATTACACGCAGCAGCTCGATATGCAGAACCTCTGGCAGGTGTCGGACCCGGTGATGTCGCCGGAGGGCTGGGACCTGGACCAGGAGCTGGCACAGATGCTGGGTGCCACGCAGACCCCGGATCCCGTTCCGCCCCGGCAGGACAAGGACAGGCAGCCACTGCCCCGTCCGGTCCACCGCAAGCGCCCGCAGCCCGGCGCGCACACGCTCACCCGAAACCCGAGGTTCCTCACCGTCTCGGTCTTGGTCACACTCATCACCCTGTGCGCGGTGACGATGCTCACCTGGTCCATTTCGTATTCGTACGATCAGCTGCGCTCCATCGCGCTGCTCGTGGTGTCGCCGAAGCTGGCCCATTGGTGGCCCTTGACGGTCTACGGGCCGTGGCTGCTCGCGGGTCTGTCCATTCTGCGGGCATCCGTCCAGCGCCGCACCGCCCGCCGCTCCTGGGCCGTCATGCTGATCTCCTCCGGCACCGCGGTCGCGCTGTGCATCGGTCAGTCGGCCGATTCCCTGCTGGCGATGGTCGTCGTCGGAATTCCGCCGATCACCGCTCTGGTCTGTTTCCGTGAACTCGTCGGCCAGTTCTCCTCGCGCCCCGGTCCCAGGCACGCCGCCGACGCGATCAACGGATCCAAGCAGCCGAAGTCGTAGCCCGGCCCGGGGGGTTCGGACGGAATTCCCGGCCGGCGGGTGCCCGGCCGGCGGATTCCCGTCGGTGGCTCAGGGCCGGTACGGCTGCTGGGGCTGACCGTACGGCTGCTGACCGCCCTGCCCGCCGGACAGGGCCTGCGCCTGCAGCTGCTCCGCCTGCTCCCCGGTCACCTTCTGTTCCGCGCCGCAGAAGGTGCACTGGGTCGCGTACTTGGTCGAGACGGGGAACAGCGGCACGAAGAACAGCGTGAACTTGGTGACGCGCTTGCGCAGGGTGTGCGCGGCGGGGTTGCCGCACTGGCCACACACCAGCGTCAGTATCGCGAGCTGGTAGAGGTAGCCCTTGGTGCCGAAGATGATCACGTCGGAGGTCCTTTCCGATCAGTTCCTGCCTACAGCCTGCCGCAACACGGCGCCCCCTGTCCCATACGGAACAGGGGGCGCTGTAGTGCTGTCGGGCTCGGCTACTTCACCGGCTCGGGCTCCGGCTCGCTCTCCGTCGCCGCGGTGTCCTCGGGGTCGACCGGGGTCTTGACGGACTCCAGCAGGAGCTGGGCGACGTCGACGACCTGGATGGACTCCTTGGCCTTGCCTTCGTTCTTCTTGCCGTTGACCGAGTCGGTCAGCATGACGAGGCAGAACGGGCAGGCGGTGGACACGATGTCCGGGTTGGTGGAGAGGGCCTCGTCGACGCGCTCGTTGTTGATGCGCTTGCCGATCCGCTCCTCCATCCACATCCGCGCACCGCCGGCGCCGCAGCAGAAGCCGCGTTCCTTGTGGCGGTGCATCTCCTCGTTCCTGAGGCCCGGGACGCTGGCGATGATCTCGCGCGGCGGGGTGTAGATCTTGTTGTGCCGGCCCAGGTAGCAGGGGTCGTGGTAGGTGATGATGCCCTCGACCGGGGTGACCGGGACCAGCTTGCCCTCGTCGACGAGGTGCTGGAGCAGCTGGGTGTGGTGGATGACCTCGTAGTCGCCGCCGATCTGCGGGTACTCGTTGCCGATCGTGTTCAGGCAGTGCGGGCAGGTGGCGACGATCTTCTTCGCGGACTTCGGCTTCTTCGACTCGGGCGTGACGTTGCCCTCGTCGTCCATCTCCTCGCCGAACGCCATGTTCAGTGCCATGACGTTCTCCATGCCGAGCTCCTGGAACAGGGGCTCGTTGCCCAGGCGGCGGGCGGAGTCACCGGTGCACTTCTCGTCGCCGCCCATGATCGCGAACTTGACGCCCGCCATGTGCAGCAGCTCGGCGAAGGCCTTGGTGGTCTTCTTGGCCCGGTCCTCCAGGGCGCCGGCGCAGCCGACCCAGTACAGGTACTCGACCTCGGTGAGGTCCTCGATGTCCTTGCCGACGACCGGCACCTCGAAGTCGACTTCCTTCAGCCACTCCAGGCGCTGCTTCTTCGCCAGGCCCCAGGGGTTGCCCTTCTTCTCCAGGTTCTTGAGCATCGTGCCCGCCTCGGACGGGAAGGCGGACTCGATCATCACCTGGTAGCGGCGCATGTCGACGATGTGGTCGATGTGCTCGATGTCCACCGGGCACTGCTCGACGCAGGCGCCGCAGGTGGTGCAGGACCACAGGACGTCCGGGTCGATGACGCCGTTCTCTTCCGCGGTGCCGATGAGGGGACGCTCGGCCTCCGCGAGAGCCGCGGCCGGGACGTCCTTCAGCTGCTCCTCGGACGCCTTCTCCTCGCCCTCCATGCTCTTGCCGCCACCGGCCAGCAGGTACGGCGCCTTGGCGTGCGCGTGGTCGCGCAGCGACATGATCAGCAGCTTCGGGGAGAGCGGCTTGCCCGTGTTCCAGGCCGGGCACTGCGACTGGCAGCGCCCGCACTCGGTGCAGGTGGAGAAGTCCAGCAGGCCCTTCCAGGAGAACTGCTCGACCTGGGAGACACCGAAGACGTCGTCCTCACCGGGGTCGGTGAAGTCGATCGGCTTGCCGCCCGAGGTCATCGGCAGCAGCGCGCCGAGCGAGGTCTCACCGTCGGCGTTGCGCTTGAACCAGATGTTCGGGAACGCCAGGAAGCGGTGCCAGGCCACACCCATGTCGGTCTTCAGGGCGACCGTGATCATCCAGATGAAGGAGGTCGCGATCTTCAGCCCGGCGAAGAAGTAGGTGAGGTTCTGGAGCGTGGAGAGGTCCATGCCCTCCAGCCACGACACCACCGGGTACGAGATGAAGAACGAGGCCTCGTAGCTGTCCACGTGGTGCTGGGCGCCCTCCAGGGCGTGCAGCATGAAGATGCAGACGCCGACGATCAGGATGACGCCCTCGACGAAGTACGCCTGGCCGGTGTTGGACCCGGCGAAGCGGGACTTGCGGCCGGGCTTGCCCGGGCGGTTCAGCTGGCGGATCACGATCAGGGTGAGGATGCCGAGCACCGTCATCGTGCCGAGGAACTCGACGAAGACGTTGTACGGCGCCCAGTCGCCGATGACCGGCAGCAGCCAGTCGGCCTGGAAGAGCTGGCCGATGGCGTTGACGATCGTCAGCAGCAGCGAGAAGAAGCCCACCGCCACGAACCAGTGCGCGACACCGACGATGCCCCAGCGGTTCATCCGGGTGTGGCCGAGGAACTCCCTGGCCACGGTGACGGTGCGCTGGACGGGCTCGTCGGTACGGGTACCGGCGGGCACGCTCTGGCCGAGCCGCATGAAGGTGTAGATCTGCAGGAGGGCGCGGGCGAACAGGGCCACGCCGACCACGATCAGAACCAGCGACACGATGATCGCGGCGAGTTGCATTTCGGGGCTCCTCGGGCCTGCGAGGGGTGGTTCGAGGGGGTCCTCGACATTACTAAGCGGTAACTTATGCAGTCCGTCTGAGACTACCCCCATCTTCAACCGCACTGTAGCCAGGCGCGGAGTGATGTGAGTCGCTGAGGGTTGCCTTAAGAACTGATCGTGTTATTCATCCCGAAATGGTATATACGGCACTAACCTATCCCCGTGCTTTACGGGATCGCCGCTGCCACGACCGCCCTGCTCCTCGCCGCCTGCCTCGCGGCGCTGCTCCGGCTGCCCGCCCTGCGCTTCGGCATCCTCGACCGCCGGCGGCAGCGGCCGCTGCCCCTGCTCGGCGGGGTGGCCGTGGCGCTGGTGACCTGCCTGGTGGCCGCCGCCGGTGAGTGGACCCGGTTCGCCCCGCTGGGCTCGGAGATCGGCCGGCTGCTGATCGCCGCGGGCGCCGTCGCCGTACTCGGGCTGGTCGCGGACGTACGACGGGTCAAGGCGCGGTTCCTGGTCGGCGGTACGGCCGTGGCGGCGGCCTGCGTGGTGCCGTACGGCGACACGGGGTTCCTGCTGGGGCTGCCGGCCGTGGGCTGGATCGTCCTCGTCACCGTCGGCTTCAAGGCGCTGGACCACGCGGACGCCCTGGTCGGCACCGTCGGGGTCGTCACCGCCTTCGGTGTCGGCCTCTGTGCGGCGGCCGAGGTGATGGACGAGCTCGCCGTGCTGCTGAGCGTGCTGGCCGCCGCCCTGACCGGCTTCCTGATGCAGAACTGGCACCCCGCGCGGATCGGGCTCGGGGCCTGCGGGTCGATGTTCGTCGGGTTCGTGCTGGCGTCGTCGGCCGTGATGACCCGTGCCGGGCACGACCCCGTGCCGAGCATCGGCGTGCTCTACTCGCTCACCGCCCTCGCCACCGCCGACCTCCTCCTCGTGGCGCTGTCCCGCCGGCTGGCCGGACGGCCGCTGCTGCGGCGCGGGCCCGACCATGTCGCCCACCGGCTGCGCCGGGTCGGCCTCACCCCGCAGGGTGTGACCGTCCTCCTGGGGCTCGGGGCCTTCGCCTCGGTGCTCGTCGGTGTCCTCGTGCACATGGGATGGATGGCGCAGGTCCGGGTGTTGTGGGTGGGAGGCGTCGCCCTCATCGCCGTGTTCGCCCTTCTGCACATCAAGCCCTACGGCCCTCGCCGTCAACCCTCTTTTCCCGTGGGGGGTACGGTCCGCCCGCCCGCTCAGGCCACGTCGTCGCAGGTAGGAGCCCGGTTGCGTGTAAGGAACGGATAAGAGTTGAGTGGGGTCGACTCAGCTCTGTTGACCGAGTGGAAGCCGTCATGCACACTTGAGTCCGTTCCACTCAAGTCAGCTGGAGGAATTCACCATGGCACGTGCGGTCGGCATCGACCTGGGCACGACTAACTCCGTCGTCAGCGTTCTGGAGGGCGGCGAGCCCACCGTCATCACCAACGCCGAGGGCGCCAGGACCACGCCTTCCGTCGTCGCCTTCGCCAAGAACGGTGAGGTGCTCGTCGGCGAGGTCGCCAAGCGTCAGGCGGTCACCAACGTGGACCGGACCATCCGGTCCGTGAAGCGTCACATGGGCACCGACTGGAAGATGGAGCTCGACGGGAAGCCCTTCAACCCGCAGCAGATCTCCGCCTTCATCCTCCAGAAGCTGAAGCGGGACGCCGAGTCCTACCTGGGCGAGAAGGTGACCGACGCGGTCATCACCGTCCCGGCGTACTTCAACGACTCCGAGCGCCAGGCGACGAAGGAGGCCGGCGAGATCGCCGGTCTGAACGTCCTGCGCATCGTGAACGAGCCCACCGCGGCCGCGCTCGCGTACGGCCTCGACAAGGACGACCAGACGATCCTCGTCTTCGACCTCGGTGGCGGCACCTTCGACGTGTCCCTGCTGGAGATCGGCGACGGCGTCGTCGAGGTGAAGGCCACCAACGGTGACAACCACCTCGGTGGTGACGACTGGGACCAGCGCGTCGTCGACTACCTGGTGCAGCAGTTCAAGTCCGGTCACGGCGTGGACCTCGCCAAGGACAAGATGGCCCTCCAGCGCCTCCGCGAGGCCGCCGAGAAGGCCAAGATCGAGCTGTCCTCGTCCACCGAGACCTCGATCAACCTGCCCTACATCACCGCCTCCGCCGAGGGCCCGCTGCACCTGGACGAGAAGCTCACCCGGGCTCAGTTCCAGCAGCTGACGGCCGACCTGCTGGAGCGCTGCAAGACCCCGTTCTTCAATGTCATGAAGGACGCCGGCGTCTCCATCAACGAGATCGACCACGTCGTCCTCGTCGGTGGCTCCACCCGTATGCCGGCCGTCGCCGAGCTCGTGCGCGAGCTGACCGGCGGCAAGGACGCCAACAAGGGCGTCAACCCGGACGAGGTCGTCGCCATCGGCGCCGCCCTGCAGGCCGGTGTCCTCAAGGGTGAGGTCAAGGACGTCCTGCTCCTCGACGTCACCCCGCTGTCCCTCGGCATCGAGACCAAGGGCGGCATCATGACCAAGCTCATCGAGCGGAACACGACGATCCCGACCAAGCGGTCCGAGATCTTCACCACCGCCGAGGACAACCAGCCCTCCGTGCAGATCCAGGTCTACCAGGGCGAGCGCGAGATCGCGGCGTACAACAAGAAGCTCGGGATGTTCGAGCTGACCGGTCTGCCGCCGGCCCCGCGCGGTGTCCCGCAGATCGAGGTCGCCTTCGACATCGACGCCAACGGCATCATGCACGTGACCGCGAAGGACCTCGGCACGGGCAAGGAGCAGAAGATGACCGTCACCGGTGGCTCCTCGCTGCCGAAGGACGAGGTCAACCGGATGCGCGAAGAGGCCGAGAAGTACGCGGAGGAGGACCACGCCCGCCGCGAGGCCGCCGAGTCCCGCAACCAGGGCGAGCAGCTCGTCTACCAGACGGAGAAGTTCCTCAAGGACAACGAGGACAAGGTCCCCGGCGAGGTCAAGACCGAGGTCGAGGCCGCCGTCGAGGAGCTGAAGACCGCGCTCAAGGGCGAGGACACCGCCGAGATCCGCACCGCCACCGAGAAGGTCGCCGCGGTCTCGCAGAAGGTCGGCCAGGCCATGTACGCCGACGCCCAGGGCGCGCAGGCCGCGGGCGGTCCCGAGGGCGCTGCCCCGGGTGGCAAGGCCGCTGAGGACGACGTCGTCGACGCCGAGATCGTGGACGACGAGCGCAAGGACGGTGTCGCGTAATGACGGAGGAGACCCCGGGCTTCGAGGAGAAGCCCGACGTCCCCTCCGGCGCGACCCCTGACGGCGCCGAGTCGAAGGCCGCACCCTCTTCGAACGCGGAGGGGGCGGCCCCGGCCGGGGACGGAGCAGCAGACGCGGGTCTGGTGGCCCAGCTGGACCAGGTGCGCACCGCGCTCGGTGAGCGCACGGCGGACCTCCAGCGGCTCCAGGCCGAGTACCAGAACTACCGCCGCCGCGTCGAGCGTGACCGGATCGCGGTCAAGGAGATCGCCATCGCGAACCTCCTGACCGAGCTCCTGCCCGTGCTCGACGACGTCGGCCGCGCCCGGGAACACGGCGAACTCGTCGGCGGATTCAAGTCCGTCGCCGAATCGGTCGAGACCGTCGCGGCGAAGATGGGCCTTCAGCAGTTCGGCAAGGAGGGCGAGCCCTTCGACCCGACGATCCACGAGGCCCTGATGCATTCGTACGCGCCGGACGTCACCGAGACGACCTGCGTCGCGATTCTCCAGCCGGGGTATCGCATCGGCGAGCGCACCATCCGCCCCGCGCGGGTGGCCGTCGCCGAGCCCCAGCCGGGCGCGCAGACCGTCAAGGGCGACGAGGCGACCGAGGCGTCCGACGACAAGGAGAGCGGTGGCCCGGACGAGGGCTGACGTTGAACTGACGACGAGAGAGGAGGGACGTCGAGGATGAGCACCAAGGACTTCATCGAGAAGGACTTCTACAAGGTCCTCGGCGTCCCCAAGGACGCCACCGAGGCCGAGATCAAGAAGGCGTACCGCAAACTCGCCCGCGAGTACCACCCGGACGCCAACAAGGGCAACGCCAAGGCGGAGGAGCGCTTCAAGGAGATCTCCGAGGCGAACGACGTCCTCGGTGACCCCAAGAAGCGCAAGGAGTACGACGAGGCGCGCGCCCTCTTCGGCAACGGCGGCTTCCGCCCGGGGCCGGGCGGCGCGGGCGGCGGTTCCTTCAACTTCGACCTCGGCGACCTCTTCGGAGGCGGTGCCCAGGGCGGCCAAGGGGGAGCCGGCGGCTTCGGCGGCGGACTCGGTGACGTCTTCGGGGGCCTGTTCAACCGCGGTGGCACGGGGACGACCCGAACCCAGCCCCGGCGCGGCCAGGACATCGACACCGAGGTCAACCTCAGCTTCACCGAGGCGATCGAGGGGGCGACGGTCCCGCTGCGGATGTCCTCGCAGTCGCCGTGCAAGGCGTGCGCCGGCACCGGAGACAAGAACGGCACGCCCAGGGTGTGCCCGACCTGCGTCGGCACCGGCCAGGTGGCGCGTGGCTCGGGTGGCGGGTTCTCCCTCACCGACCCGTGCCCGGACTGCAAGGGGCGCGGCCTGATGGCCGAGCACCCCTGCATGGAGTGCAAGGGCAGCGGCCGCGCGAAGTCGTCCCGGACCATGCAGGTCCGCATCCCGGCCGGGGTGTCGGACGGCCAGCGCATCCGGCTGCGCGGCAAGGGAGCGCCGGGCGAGCGCGGCGGCCCGGCCGGCGATCTGTACGTCACCGTGCACGTCGACGCGCACCCGGTGTTCGGCCGCAAGGACGACAACCTCACGGTGACCGTCCCCGTGACCTTCACGGAGGCGGCCCTCGGCGGCGAGGTCAGGGTCCCCACCCTGGGCGGACCGCCGGTCACCCTGAAGCTGCCGCCCGGCACGCCCAACGGCCGCACCATGCGGGCGCGGGGCAAGGGCGCGGTCCGCAAGGACGGCACCCGCGGTGACCTTCTCGTCACCGTCGAGGTGAGTGTCCCGAAGGACCTGACGGGGAAGGCTCGTGACGCACTGGAGGCGTATCGCGAGGCGACCGCGGGCGAGGACCCGCGGGCGGAGCTGTTCCAGGCCGCGAAGGGAGCATGAGTCAGATGGACGGTCGTCGACGCAACCCGTATGAACTGACCGAGGAGACCCCGGTCTACGTCATCTCGGTGGCGGCCCAGCTCTCCGGCCTGCACCCGCAGACCCTGCGTCAGTACGACCGTCTGGGGCTGGTCTCCCCCGACCGCACCGCCGGCCGGGGCCGGCGCTACTCGGCCCGTGACATCGAACTGCTGCGCACCGTCCAGCAGTTGTCGCAGGACGAGGGCATCAACCTGGCCGGCATCAAGCGGATCATCGAACTGGAGAACCAGGTCGCGGCGCTGCAGTCCCGGGTGGCCGAGTTGCAGGCTGCCGTCGAGGGGGCCGCGGCGGCGATGCAGCAGCGGGAGGCGGCGGTGCACGCGTCGTACCGGCGGGATCTGGTGCCGTATCAGGAAGTGCAGCAGACCAGTGCGTTGGTGGTGTGGCGGCCGCCCAAGCGGAAACAGCAGTCCGACTGACGCGCGGTCGTCTGTTCGTGGGCCCGGAGGTTCTGGTGAACCTCCGGGCCCTGCGCGTTGCGCATTGGGTGCTGGGTGCTGGGTGCTGACAGGAAGGTGCCCCTGTCGTGCAGGATCCTGACAGCGGTCGCTCTGGAGGGGGGCGGGTGCGCGCTGGCAGAGTCGTGGGCATGGACATCAGGGGGAACACGGGGAACGCGGGGAACGCGGCGATCACGGACATGACGACGGCCAAAGGTGCCCGCCGGAGAGGGATTTCGGTGCTCGCGCTGGCGTTGCTGGTCGCGTTGCCGGTGAGTGCGGGGGTGACCGTCGCCGGTCGGGGTGGGCCGTCGGTTCAGGTGGCTGTGAACGGGTGGCAGTGAGCGGAGTGGATGACGACTGTGGAGTTCCAGGACCTGGTGCTGGTCCGTAGGGCGGGCGGGGATGCGGCGGCCGTGACCGCGGTGATCCGGGTGCTCGGGAAGTTGCCCGAGGGCTGGGGCCATGACTGGCGACTCGACGAGGACGGGGGCCGGATCCATCTGCGGATCCGGCCCCCGTCGGGTTCGGCGGATGATGCGGTGCGGGTGTGGTGGGCGGATGTGCTGGGGGATCCGGCGTTGGGGGCGTGGCGGGCGGAGGCGCCGGGCGGCTGACGGACGTTCCTCGCCCCCGCCGCCCCTACCCGTCCCATCCCCAGGGGCTCCGCCCCTTCGACCCCGCCAAGGGGCTCCGCCCCCTGGACCCCCATCGGCCTCAACGGCCTCGTCCTCAGACGCCGGACGGGCTGGAAGTGGTCGTCGTCGGGCAGGTGGTCAGATCCAGCCTCGTTCGCGGGCCAGAAGGGCCGCGTGGGGGCGGTTGGTGGCGTTGAGGTGGCGGAGGACATCGGCCACGTGGCGGCGGTAGGTGCGTAGGGAGATGCCGAGTTGGCGGGCGCCGATCTCGTCCTTGGTGACTCGGCACATGGATTTGAGGACCTCCAGCTCCATGGGGGAGAGGGTGATCGCGTCCGGGGTCGGGTCGGCCAGGAGGTGGGAGAGGTCGGTGGCCTGGCTCCAGATCTTGTCGAAGAGGGAGAGGATGCTGGCCACCAGGCCCGACTCCTGGGCGACGAGGGCGCCGCGTGAGGTGTCCGCGGGGTCCGCGGGGACCAGGGCGGTGTGGCGGTCGTAGACGAGGATGCGTTCGGCGATGTCGGAGGCGGCCCGGATGCTGGCACCCTGGGCGGACAGTTCGCGCAGGTAGGCCGCGGTCGGTGGGTCGTCCAGGGCTTCCTTGAGCACGACGCTGCGGATGTGGACGCCCCGGCGCAGACAGCGCTTGTCGAGCGGACGTGCGTGCTCGATGTTCGCCGGGGTGAGCGCCTTGTAGGGCTCGACGGAGAGGATCTCCTCGCGGGCGAAGAAGGCGAGGTCGTCGATGCGGTTGCGGATCTGCGCGAGGTTCGTCATGCGCTCCACCCCGCCGCCCGACGGCGTATGGGCACCCTGTTCCGCCCGGAGCTCCGCCACCAGGTGGTGAGGCCTGGTCACCTGCTGCAACTCATGGTGCAGCTCGCTCAGTCTTCGGTCGGTGAGCAGGCCGACCGCGATCTCCGGGTCCGTCGCCGTGAGACTGCCGGCCGGGGCGTTCCCGTGCTCCGCGCGGCGCAGCAGCCCCAGTTCGGTGAGCCGGTGCAGGGCGGCGCGTACGTCGTCCTGCGGTGCGTGGAGGAGCAGATGGATGTCCTCCGTCGGTGTGTCCGGATTCCTCAGGAAGTGCCGGTAGACGCGTTCCTCCATCGCGGAGATACCCAACAGGCCCATGCCGCCCGCGCTGTTCATCCTTCCCCCGTGTTCCCCCGTAGACCGGGTCGGTGGCGGGCATCACCGCGTATGGCTGGTCAGGCCGCGACGATGCGGAATCCACCTTTTTGATTCGGACACAGGGTAACGCGTTGGTCAAGGACGCGGCCGGTGCGAGGGGGTGCGCCGTCGGCAGGATCGTGTCGGCCCCGTGCAGCAAGCTGCTGCGGACGCCTCCTGTCCGGCGCACCGGCGCTTGGCAGTCTGGAATGCGTCGGACACGAACCGACACGACCGAATACGGACTGGGGGAATCACATGACTGTGGTCGTACGGGAGGACACGCTGGACTTCTCCGCGCTGACCGACCGCGAGCGGGAGGTCCTGCTTCTGCTCGCCACGGGGGAGCAGAACCGCTGGCTCGCCCGGCGTCTGGGCATCGCGGAGCGCACGGTACGGGCCCACACCACCAGCATCGTGCGCAAGCTCGACCTCAAGTCGCGGTTCGAGGCGGCGATCGTCTCCCACCTGTACGCCGACGACATCAGGGGGGACGCGGGCGGCCACCGCGTGTGACAACGGCCGTGGCCGTGGCCGTATGCGAAGGGCCCCTTCGGTGGAAACCGGAGGGGCCCTCGGTCGTTCCGGGCGTGGTCAGCCGGGGAGCATCTCGCTCGCCGCCTCCACCGCGAGCATCCACATGGGCTGGGCGCCCGTGCCGAAGGCGGCGGCGAGGGCGTAGCCGAGGGCCGCGTCCAGGGCCTCCGGCTCGGCGCCCTCGCGCCACTCGGCGAGGACGCGTCCGTCGCCGTCGGAGGAGAAGTCGCCGATGTGCTCGTCGTCGCGCAGCAGGCGGCTGCCCGGGATGGAGTCGGGGACCAGGCGCCAGGTGTGGTCCGCGTGGCGGACGTCGACGCGGTAGGAGCGGCGGGTCAGCCGGCCCTTGGCGGGGTCGATGACGGCCTCGTCGCCGTCCACGGTCAGCGTGAGCCGGCTCGCGTCCCGGGTGCCGATCGGGATGTGGTCGTCGGCCTCCGTCTCCTGCGCGCGGAGCAGTTCGATCCGGGGGACCGACTCGCCCTCGACGGTGACCTCGCCCACCTCCATGTCGAGCCGGACCGATATCGTGCCGAACCGCTCCTCCTCGACGACGGCCTCGACGACGGGCTTCGGCTCGTACTCGTCGTCCTCGTACTCGTCGTGGTCGTCGTACTCGTCGTACGCGTGGGGGTCGTTCGCGTCGGTGGACGCGGAGGCGGGAGCGGGTGCCGGGTCCTTCGGCATCGGATCTTCCTTTGCTTCTCTGTTTCTGACGGATGGTCAGTTCGCCGTCGTCAGCTGGGTGGCCGCGAGGTCCCGGTAGAGCTCGTCCCTGCCCAGGAGTTCCCCGTGCCGACCATGGTCGCGTACCCGGCCACCGGCCAGCAGCACCATGTGGTCGGCGGAGGTCACCGTGGAGAGCCGGTGGGCGATCAGGACGACCGTGCAGTGCTCGGCGGCGCGCTCCACGGTGTGCCGCAGCGCGGTCTCGCTCAGCCCGTCGAGGTGGGCCGTCGCCTCGTCGAGCAGCAGCACCTGCGGGCGGCGCAACAGGGCGCGGGCGATGGCCAGACGCTGGCGTTCGCCGCCGGACAGGGCGAGGCCGCGGGCGCCGACATGGGTGTCCAGGCCCTCCGGGAGCCGGGCGACGAGGGAGTCGAGGAGGGTGTCCCGCAGGACCCGGTCGACCTCCTCCCCGGTGGCGTCGGGGGCGGCGTACAGCAGGTTCTCGCGCAGGGTGCCGGCCAGCATGGGGGTGTCCTGCTCCACGTAGGCGATCCGGCGGCGCACCTCGGCGCGGCTGAGGGTGGCGATGTCGGTGCCGTCGAGCAGGATGCGGCCGTGGTCCACGTCGTAGAAGCGCTGGAGCAGTGAGAATACGGTCGTCTTGCCGCTGCCGGACGGGCCGACGAGCGCGGTGACGGCGCCGGCCGGGGCGGTGAGGCTGACGTCGTCGAGGGTGGTGTCGCGGCCCTGGTAGGCGAACGTGACGTTCTCCAGGGTGACGCGGGGCGCCGGGCCCGTCGGGCGGGCGGGGGTCTCGTCCACGTCCGTCTCGATCTCCATGCGCTCCACCTCCTCGATCCGGGCGAGCGCGCCGAGGCCCTGCTGGAGGGAGGCCGTGCCGCCGACGAGGGAGAGCACCGGGCCGCCGAGGTTGAACAGGTAGAGCAGGAAGGCGATCAGCGCGGCCAGGTCCAGCGCGCCGGTCGCGACCAGGGCGCCGCCGAAGCCGATGACCGCGAGGAACGAGGCCTGCACCACCAGCGCGGAGAGCACCGCGATCGTGGCCTGGTAGCGGGCGCCGGCCAGACCCGCACGGTAGGCGTCCTCGGCGGCGGCCACGGCCCGCGAAGTCTCCGTCGCCTCGCCGCCGTTGGCCTTGACCGTGCGGGCGGCACCGAGCGAGCGGTCCAGCGCGGCGCCGATCTCGCCGACCGAGGTCTGCGCGCGCGTGGTCACCCGGCGGATCCGCGGCATCACCACGCCCATGGCGACACCGACCACCAGCAGGACGCCGGAGGTGATGCCGAGCAGCGGCAGACTGGTCATGCCCATCAGGACGATGGTGGCGAGCAGATGGATGCCTCCGTCGAGCAGCTGGATGAGTCCGCTGGTCGCCGCGTGCTGCACGAGTGTGCTGTCCGAGGTCACCCGGGTCGTCAGACCGCCGGGTTCCGTCTGGTCCAACTCGCTGGTGCGCAGCCGGATCAGACGGTGGATCAGGCCCCTTCGGACCTGGAGGACGACCTTCTCGGCCGTGCGCTCGCTCACCAGGGCCTGGCTCCAGGTGAGGGCGATCGACACGGCCAGCAGGCCCAGCATGAGCAGGATCTCGTCGCCGAGGCCGCCGCCGG
Organism: Streptomyces sp. NPDC028907; assembly: GCF_055564995.1. Classification (NCBI taxonomy): domain Bacteria; kingdom Bacillati; phylum Actinomycetota; class Actinomycetes; order Kitasatosporales; family Streptomycetaceae; genus Streptomyces; species Streptomyces sp. NPDC028907. The sequence continues at coordinate 271,328 of NZ_JBVHVE010000003.1, read as the reverse complement.
TCATGAGCGCCGTGAGCGCCGACTCGACGACCATCGGCTGGGCCAGCCCCGCCGCGCTGCCCGCGAGGGTCAGCGCCAGGACCAGCACGAGGACGCGCCGGTGCGGGCGCGCGTGGGCGAGCAGGGCCCGCAGCGGCGGCCGGGGCGCGGGCCGCGGGGCCTGGTTGGTTGATGAGTCAGGTGAGTTCACCCTGGTCTTTTTACGCGTACGGGTGGGGGCGGCGGTATTGGCGGTTGCGGCAATGCCGTTTTCGGCCATGCCGGGCGGGTCATGCCTTGAGAGGCGTTGCCTGGAGCGGTATTGCCCGGAGCGGTATTGCCTACGGCGGTCATGCCGTAACTGACAATGGCGGGCGGTCTTTTCGGTGGGTCATATTTCTCCTGTCCGCAGCGAACAGCGGCGGACGGAAAGCGGCCGAAGAACCCAACGGCCGTTATTCACTTCGGTTATTCACCAAAGGGAGAGACTCATGCAGTCGACGCAGAACGAGATGGACCTGTTCGAGGGCTACACCGCCTACACCTCCGCCGAGGAGCTTGGCCTGTACGACGGCAAGGACGCCGCGCCCGCGTTCAGCCCGACCATCCCGTGGGCGATCCGCGCGACCATCATCACGGCCCGCTCCTCGCAGCAGTGCGCCGCGGCCATCGGCTCGCTGACCGCCAAGACCATCGAGAACAAGTGCTGATCGGACACCCCGAGCAGTGACCCGCGGGGAGGGGCCGGCGCCGGTCGCCGGTCCGGTCCCTCCCCGGGCAACCACACCATTTTTTTCCGAGCTTTTCCCAGGAGGACGGTCATGGAGGTCCCGGACCCCACCGGTGTCGCGGATCCCGGATTCCGCCGAGTGCTCCTCGTGGGCACCGGAGCGCTCAGTGTGGCATTCCTGCCCTTCTGGACCAACTGGCTGAACAACACCTTTCCGGAGATGGAGAAAAGGGTCGTGCTGACCCGTTCCGCTCGCCGGTTCGTCTCGGTGGACGCGATATCCACACTCTGTGGAAACAGGGTGGTCACCGACGACTGGAACGACGCGGAACCCGGCACCGCCCCGCACGTGGAACTGGCCGCCTGGCCCGATCTCGTCCTCGTCCACCCGGCGACGATGCACTTCCTGAGCCGGTACGCCCTCGGACTCACCGACACCCCGCTGCTGTGCGCCCTCCAGTCCACCACCGCCCTGGTCGGCGTGGCCCCCTCACTACCGCCCCGCGCCCAGCTGAGCCCCGTCGTGCAGGCGCACCTCGACACCCTGCGGAGCCGCCCCGGTGTCGTCGTCGCGCCGACCGTGCCCGCGGTCAGCGCGAGCACCGGCGAACGCGAGGACGGCGGCTCGGTCCCGCTCTCGGAGCTGATGGGGCTGTGCGTGGGCGCGTACGCGAGGACACAGCGGGGGGAGGAGGAGTGACGGCGGCCATCGGACAGCCGGCCGCTCCTGCGCCGGCTCCCGCACAGCCGGTCGCGGAGTACGGCACCGGGCTCCAGGTCACCCGCGTCACGCGGACCGCCGACGGGCGTTACGAGTGGTGGCACGGGCCGGGCGCGGACCGGTCGGGACCACTGGCGGCACCCTTCGTGTCGTACGTGCCCCGGGGTGCCGGTTTCGCCACCGCGCGCCCCGTGGGCGACGGCCTCGCCCATCTCGCCGACGGGCCGTACTCGGCCGCCGCCTGGCTGCGCGACGCTCGGCCGCAGGCACGGCTGCTGGTCGCGCACGCGCTGGCCGCGGCCGGCACCGCGCTGCGTGCGCTGCACGCGACGGACGCGCCTACGGCCGACGTTCCGCCCGCACTCGCCCGACTGCGGTCCTTCGTAGAGGGCCAGAACCGCCCGGAGGCGCCCGAGCCCGCCGTACACCGGCTGCGTGAGCACGTCGCACACGCCTGGGGGCCCACCCGGCTGGCACGGCTCCGCGCCTGGTGCGCCGAACTCGCCGCCCCCGGCGAGACGGTCCTCGTCCACGGCTTCGCCTCCCTCGGCGCGCTGGTCCCGCCCTTGCACCGGGGCCCGGTGGCGCTGCTGACCGGCGAGGACCTGGGGGCCGCCCGGCCCGAGCTGGACCTGGGCTGGCTGCTGGGCGACCTGGCCGAACTGGCCTGGGCGGTGCCGGTGTTCGGGGACGGCGACGCAGGTCCCGATCTGCCCCGCGTGCTGCTCGACACGTACGGGCCCGGCGCGGACCGGGAGACGGCGGCGCGGGCCGCCGTGCTGCGGATCGCCCTGCACATGCGGGACTTCGCCGCGTACCGCGGCTGGAGCGACGAACTCACCGACTACACCGCCTTCATCGCTGACCTGATCGACGAGGAGGGCCGCCGCGCGGTCCCCGGGGGAGCCACACCATGACCACCACGACGACCGAACGGCCGCCCACACGGCAGCGCTACCGGCCCACCGAGCTGGAGACCGTGCCCGCCGTCAACGTGCTGCTGGAGCGGCTCGGTCTCGGCCGCCTCGACCCATCGGCCGTCACCGCGTTCGGCGGCCGCAACGACAACTGGGCCGGGCCGACCACGACCGGCGAGCAGGTCTTCGTCAAGACGGTCGCCCTGACGCCCGACGGCGACTGCCCCGAACTCCAACGCGCTCTCAGCTTCGAGGAGTTGGCCGAGCGACGGCTGCCGCCGGGGTCTCCGCTGCGTTCGCCCGCGCTGCTCGGCGCGGACCGCGCGGCCGGGGTGACCGTGCACCGTCTCGTGCCGGGCGCCCGTTCCGGGGCCGAGCTGGCGCTGGACGGCGACTTCGACGACGAGCTGTGCCGTGCGGCCGGGCGGGCCGTCGGCGCCCTGCACGGTCTTGGTCCCGCCGAGGACGTGGACACCGGCGAGGCACCGCTGCCGCCGCTGGCCTGGCTGAAGGCCCTGCCATGGAGCGCCGTCCAGGAGCGCAGCATGGCGCAGATCGCCGCCTGGCAGCTGGTCCAGGACGACACCGAGGTCGTCGCGGCGCTGCACCGGCTGCGGGACCTGGAGAAGACCGTGCCGCACGCGCCGACCCACTGCGACCTGCGCTTCGACCAGTTCATCCGGGCGGAGGAGGGGACCGGGGACCTCTACCTGTGCGACTGGGAGGAGTTCCGGCTCGCCGACCCCGCCCGCGACGTGGGCGCGTTCGCCGGGGAGTGGCTCTTCCACGCCACGTACTCCGTGTTCGCGCCGACGGGTGAGGGCACACCCCGACAGGACAGCGACACCGCCGGGTTCGGGCTGTCGCACGAGGAGATCGTGGCGCGCGGCTCGGCCAGTCTGCGCCGCCATCTGCCCCGGATCGGCGCCTTCTGGCAGGGCTATCTGGAGTCCCGTACGCCCGACGCCGGACTGCCCGGGCGGGCCGCCGCGTACGCCGGGTGGCACATGTTCGACCGGCTGATCGCCACGGCCGAGTCCCACGCCACGCTCAACCCGGTCGCCCGGGCGGCGGCCGGCATCGGCCGCACCGTCCTCCTCGGCCCGGACGCCGCGGCACGCACCCTCGGCCTGACGCCCGCGAGTGACACCCAGGCCGCCGACGCCCACCCGCACCGCCCGAGGAGGCACGCACGCCCGGAGGTCGCGGCAGCGCCGGACGACCCGCACCCGCCTCATGGCTCGGCCGACCCCCATGACCCGCCCGCGTCGCCCGCGACCCGCGACACACAGGACGCACAGGACGCGCACGCGCCGCGCGACGTGCGCGTCACGACCGCCCGGAACGGGAGCACCCCCCGATGACCCTCGCCGTCCCCCCGCCCCACCCCCTCCTGGACCCCCCGGTGCCGGACCCGTCCCCCGACGTCCGGCACCAGGGCCTCGCACCCCGGCTGGCCGCCGCGCTCGACGCCGTCGCCGTCGCACCCGGCGCCCGCGAGGCCACCGTCGCCGGGCGTACGGTGACCGCCGACAGCCCGCGCGACCTGCGTGGCCGGCTCACCAACGCGCTGTACGAGGAACTCCACGCGGGCCGCCACCAGGGCGGCGCCCTCCCCGACGGTCCGCCGCCCCGGCGCACCCTGCGCGACCCGGCCCTGGAGGAGCGGCTCGCCGCCGCCGTGCCGCACCGGACCACGCCCACCCGGGGGCGCCTCGTCGAGGTGCTGTCCCGGCCGGACGGCGACCAGCTCGTCGTACGCCTCGCGGAGGTCACCACGCGCGTCCCGGCCGACCGGCTGCTCGCCCCGGCCACGCCGCCCGCGCCCGGCGCGTACGTCGAACTCGCGCTGGAGGCCGCGCGGCCCGCGCTGTCCCCCGGGTTCTTCTACGTCATGGGCTCCCGCCCGCTCCCCCGCCCCGCCGGCGCCGTACGCCGACTCTTCCTGCACGCGCGAGACGCGGACGCGGCCGTCGTGCTGTGGGGCGCGGCGCTCGACGCGCTGGAGGCGGCGGGCGCCCGGTACCACGCGAAGGTGCTCTCCGACCCGCAGGACTTCCCGCGCCGCGACGCCGTGGTGGTGTACCTGCACGGCGACCACCGCCCCGGCGAGCGCGCGGTCGCGGCGGCCGTGGCCCCGCACGCCGGCACCCTGACCGGCCCCGCCACCTCGGTGTTCACCGAGGAACTGGCGCCCGGTGTCGCCGCCGCCTGGGACCCCGAGGACCCGCGCCCCGGCCAGAACGGCATGAGCTTCGGCCAGCACCGCGCCTTCGCCCTCGCCTGCGGACTCATCGCGCACGCCCTGAACGACGGCCCGCACGCGCTGACCGAGTTCGTCGTAGAGGCCTTCCACGAGGCCGGAATCGACCCGCTGCACCCCCAGAACAACCTCGACACCCGCCCGGGAGACGCACGATGACCACGACGACCACCGAGGCCCCGGCCGACACCCCGGCGGACGCCGTGTCCGGCGGGCTCGGCACCGCCCTGACCACCGCCTACAGCGACGCGCTCGCCGAGGTGTACGACGAGATCTACCCCTCCACCCCGGACCTGGAGGACATCGCCGACTTCCTCCTCACCCTCACCGCACCCGGTGCGAGCGTCCTCGAACTCGGCGTCGGTACCGGTCGGGTGGCGCTGCCGCTCGCCGACAAGGGCTTCCGGGTGCACGGCGTCGACTCCTCCGAGGGCATGCTCGCCCGGCTGGCCGAGAAGGACCCCGAACGCCGGATCACCCCCGTGCACGCCGACTTCGCCGCCCTCGACCTGGGCCGTGCCTTCGACGTCGTCCTCGCGCCCTTCAACTCCCTTTGCTGCGCGGTCACCCCGGACGAGCAGATCGCCCTCATGCACGCCGTGGCCCGGCACACCGCGCCGGACGGACACGTCGTCATCGAGACGTTCGACCCGAGCGACTACCACGTACAGAAGAAGAACGAGATCAGCACGTACCCCGTCGCCGGGCGCGGCGCCATGATCGAGTCGATCGGGGTGCTGCCCGCCTCGCAGAACATGATGGTGCACAACACCCTCTTCCTCGACGGCGAGCCGCCCAAGTCCGCGACCACCGTGATGCGTTACCTGTGGCCGAGCGAGCTGGACCTGCTCGCCGGGATCGCCCGCCTGGAGCTGTCCGCCCGCTACTCCGGCTGGCGCGAGCAGCCCTTCGACGGGGGCGACAGCCGCAAGATGTGCGTCTCCGTGTACCGGCCGCTGCCGTGAGCCTCCGGCTGGAGAGCGGCTTGCGGCTGGTCACGGAGGAGGCCCCCGGGCGCGGGCTCGTGGCCGTGGCCCTGACCGTGGCCGCGGGCGGCGACGACGATCCGGCCGGTCGGCACGGCATGGCGCATCTCGTGGAGCACCTGATGTTCCCGCGTGACCAGTTGTCCGGGTCCGGGTCCGGGTCCGGGGACGACGACTCCTTCGTCGCCCTCGTCCAGGAGGTGGGCGGCATGTGCAACGCCGAGACCCACCGCGACCACACCGTCTTCCACACCGTCGTGCCCGCCGACGCACTGCCCGACGTCCTCGCCCACGAGGCCCGCCGACTGATCCGCTTCGGGCCGTCGCCCGCGACCGTGCGCTCCGAAGCGGCCGTCATCGGCGAGGAGATCCGCGCCGCCGGGTCCGGCGGCCGACTGTGGGACACCGTGCTCACCGCCCTCCACCCCGGCGCCCGGGACGCCTACGGCACGACGGCGCACCTGCGCGACGCCACGGCCGGGGAGGCGGAGACGTTCTTCCGCCGCCACTACCGGCCCGAGCGGGCCGTGCTGTCCGTGGTCGGGGACGTGGACGCCGGGCCGGTGGGGGAGCTGGTGGAGCGGGAGTTCGGGGCGTGGGGCCGAGGGGCCCGGGATGCCGGGCCGGCCGATCCGGTCGTACGGCCGGAGCGTCGCGGGGACGAACCCCGGCCCGCCATCCCCTACGGCAGGAACGGCGTCGCCGTCGGACACGCCCTCGCCGATCCACGCCAGGGCCTCGGCCCGTACCTCGCCCAGGTCGTCCTCTGCGAGATCCTGCGCCGCGGTCGGCTGCGCCAACTGGTCGCCGAGCGCGAGGTGGTGGACGCGGCGAGCGTGATGTGCGGCTACCAGGGCCAGTGGCTCGCCTCGGCGGCACCCGACCTCGCGCTCGTCCTGCTCGGCAGGGCACCGGGCATCGGCACCGAGGAGGCCGTGCGCCGGTGGCTGGACGCCCTCGGCGCGCTGGCGGACGCCCCGCCGGACGGACCCGAACTGCGCCGCGCGGTGACCGTGCTGCGCGCCGCCTGCCACCGCCAGGCCGACTCGCTCACCGCCCGGGCGATCACCCACGGCCGTGCCGCGCTGCTCTTCCCGGGCGACGGCGAGGGCGAGGGCGACAGCGAGGGTGCGGGCCCCGACGCCCTGCCCCGCGGCCTGGCCGCCGTCACCGCCGCCGACGTGTCGGCCGCCGCCCGCGCCCTGCTCGCCGCACCCCGAACCGTCCACACCCTGGAGGGAGTCGCCCCATGACGGCCACCTCGCCGACCCGCCCGGCGCCACGGCCGCCCGCCGCGCGCGAAACCCTCCGCACGGTCCTGCCGAACGGCCTGGACACCGCTCTCGTGCACGTGCCGGGCGCCCCCCTCGCCGAGCTCCGGCTCGTCCTGCCCTACGCCCGCACCGAACCCGCTCTGCGCGCCGCGCAGGACCTGCTCGCGGCCCGTCTCGGCACCGCCACGACCGTCCGCGACCGGCAGGCGGTGGCTGACCGGGCGGCCGACCTCGGGGCGGAGTTCAGCACCGTGGTGACCGCCGAGCAACTGGTGCTGTCGGTGAGCGTGCCGGGGGAGGAGCTGCCGGGCGCGCTGGAGCTGCTGGCCGAGCTGCTGCTGCGCCCGTTGTACGGGCCGACCGCGCCCGTGGCGGCGGGCCCCGCGCCACAGCAGCCCCCCGGCCCTCGCACACGTCTGCGCCGGGCCCAGCTCCGCCATGCCTTCGGCGGCCCGCACCCCTTGGTCGACGACGCCCCCGGCACCGAAGCACGGGAGGAGGTCGACCCGCTCGCCCTGCACCACCGGGTGATCGTCCCCCGGGGGGCCGTACTCCTGGTGCTGAGCGGCGAGTCCCCGCACCGCGTACTGGCGCGGGTGCGCGAGGAGTTGGACGCGTGGTCCGGCGGTCCGTCCGGACTGCACCTGCCGCCCTTCCCACGCCGTGAGCCCGCTCCGGGACGGCTCGCGATGCACGACCCGTCCACCGACCAGGCTCTCCTGCTCACCGCCGGCCCGGCCGTCCCCGCCCCCGACCCCGGGCACACCGCGCTGCACCTGGCCCAGGTCGTCCTCGGCGGCCACACCTCCTCCCGGCTCACCCGGCGGCTGCGCGAGCGGCACGGGCTGGCGTACGCCGTCGACGCCCGGATCCGGCAGAACCGCGCCGGCTGCTGGCTGGAGATCGACTGCGCCGGCGCCCCCGGCACGGGACAGCGGCTCGCCGAGGAGGTCACCGACTGCCTCGCCGAACTTGCCGAGGCCGGGCCCACGCCCCGGGAGGCATACCGCGCCCGCCGGTACGCGGCCGGGTTCACCCGTTTCGCCCTCGCCACCCGGGCGGAGGAGGCCAGCGCCCTCGCGGGCTTCGCTGCGGGCGGCCTGGACCTGGACTGGCTGACCCGCTACCCGGACGCGCTGGCCGAGGTGACGGACGCCCACATCGCGGAGGCGGCCGCGCACTTCCTGGCCCCGGCCCGCACGCTGGTGGCCACCCTCGACCACACCGCCGACCCCGCACCGGCGCCCGAAGGACTCACCCAGTGACCGCACCCGCACCCGCACCCGCACCCCCGGCCGTCCTCTACCCCCTCCAGCCCGACCACCCCGAACTGGTCGCGCCCTTCGCCGAGTTGGTGGCGCGCACCGGCGCCCGGCGCCTCTGGCTGTGCCAGTCCTTCCGGGCGGAACCGCACCAGGTACTGGCCCACCTCGCGGGCATGGGCCACACCGTGCCGGTGGGCACGGCGGTCACCCTGATGCCGCTGCGGCACCCCTACGAGGCCGCGCTCCAGGCGCGTTCCCTGGCGCTGCTCACCGGGCAGCCGGTCGTGGCCGGATACGGCATCGGCACCCCGGAGTTCGCGAGCGGTCTCACCCCCGAGCCGTACCGCAGCCCGCGTACCGCGGTCGGGGAGTACGTCACCTCCGTACGGGCCCTGCTGGCCGGCGAGAGCGTGGCGCACGACGGCCCGTACCACCGACTCCACGCCACCCTGCCGCCGGTCGGCCCGCACGCGCCGGTGGAGGTGGGCGCCGGGGTACTCAGGCCCGGCATGGCCCGTACGGCCGGTGCGACCGCGGACGTGGCGATCACCTGGATGACCCCGCCGGACTACGTACGCGGGACCCTCGCACCCCAGTTGGCCGCCGGTGCAGCCGAGGCGGGCCGCGCCGCCCGCCCCCGTATCGCCACGGCGGTCCACGTGGCCGTGAGCCGCCCCGGCCGCGACCCGCGCCGCCTGGCGGAGGCCGCCGCGGGCACCCACCTGCGCGCCCCGCACTACGCCGACATGCTGCGCCGCGCGGGCGTCGACCTCGACGCACCCGACCCCGCGGCCGAACTCCTGCGCGCCGACGTAGTCGTCACCGGCACCCCGAGCGAGATCGCCGCCACCCTCGCGGCCTACCGCGCCGCCGGCGTCGACGAGATCCTCCTCAACCCCACGGCCGTCCTGCTCACCGAGGGCGTCCACGCGGCGGTGAGAGACCTGGAGGAGATCGTCGGGGCGATGCGGTAGCGGGGTGGTGGCAGCCGGGGGGGAACGTTCCAGCTTCGCTCGAACGGGTGAACCAGGGACATCTGGGCTGGTCAGCACCCACGCTGTCCCTACCGTGATCGCGTTGCTTGTGCCCCGAGCACACCCAGCCCACACTTGAGGAGGAGGTGCCACCTTGACCGCTCTCGCACATGAGAGGCCCGAGACCATGTCCGAGGCTCAGGCTGAATTCTTGAACGTATCCGACCCGGATGAGGGCCTGTGGCAGCTGTGGAAGGCCATGGAACTCCCCGAGGGCTACCGCGCTGAGATCATCGAGGGAGCCATCGAGGTGTCGCCCACTGGTCGTTTTGCACACTCCCAGATCGTCAACCGCTTGCGGGACGAGTTGGCCTTCCATCTGAAGGGCAGCGAATGCTGCGCCTGGAACGACGCGAACGTGATCCACACGCGTAAGGCATGGATTCCGGACGGGCTCGTGGCTCCTCGGGACGCAGAGTTGATCGAGGACGAGGAAGGCCTCGGGATCAAGGCTTCCGTGGTCTCGCTGGTCGTCGAAGTGGTCTCGCCCGGCAAGGCCAACCAGGATCGTGACCGCATCCGCAAGCGCCGCGAATACGCCCGCGCCGGCATCCCCGCCTACCTTCTCATCGACGACTACGACGGCCAGGGCGCCGTCACCCTCTTCACCAACCCCCGTCCCGACAAGGCCGACTGGGAGGACATCCACCGCGTCCCCTACGGCACCGACGTCACCATCCCCGAAGGCCCCGCCAAGGGCTTCGTGATCGGTGAGGCGATCACGGGACCGAAGCGGGGCTGACCGGGCGGAGTCTCAGAGCAGGTCCGGGCGGATCCTCCACGGATGCGCGGCCGGGGTCTGCGTGCCGTCCGCGAGGACCCCGACGACGCGGTAGTAGGAGACGGAGCCCAGCGGCTGGGTGGCGTCGTCGTAGGACTGGTAGTAGTCCGTGGTCGGGGAGACCGTGCCCAGCAGGTCGTAGGTCCGGGTCTCCGGGTTCCAGCGGCTCACCCGGTACTCGGTGACCTGGGCGCAGACGTCGCCGGAGCAGTGCCACTGGATCGGCTTCGCCGCCTCGGCGACCGTCCAGCCGCCGGCGCCGTAGAGCGGGCCGCCCGTCTCGAAGTCCTTGCCGATCGGCTCGGCAGGGGCGATGTTCAGCTCCGTGGCGGTGACGACCGGGATCGACGGGTCGCTCGCGGAGAGTTCGTTGCCCCAGACATCCTCGGCGATGACGGTGTAGACGTAGGTCTCGCCGTCCGGGATGTCGATGCAGAGCATGGCCAGCGGGTCCTCGGCGTCGTCCGCGCAGTGCGCCAGCTCGCCGATCCACTTCACGGTGCCGTCGTCCTGCCGTACCCCGCGCAGCGCGCGGTAGGAGGAGATGTCGTCGTCGGCCGGGGTGTTCCAGCGCAGTTCCGTGCCGTCGGCGCGGGGCGTGGCCGTCAGGCCGGTGAGGGGGAGCGGGGCGGTGCGGTCGGACGTGGTGACGGTGACCGTGTTGGAGGGCGCGGAACGGTTATCCTGCCAGTCGCTGATGACGACGCCGTAGGTGTAGGTGGTGTCGAACTCGAACTCCTCGTCGGCGCACCCGAAGGAGTACTCGCCGGCGGCGCTGTCGAGCGTCGTGTTCACGGTGCAGGGCACGGCCACCGCGTCCGCGCCCAGCGTGGTGCCGGGCGAGCGCAGCACGGTGAAGTAGGCGTCGTTGTTGATCTCGTCGGAGAGGCGGCCCTCCGGCATGGTCCAGTGCAGCCGCACCGCGTCGTAAGTGGCCGTCGCCTGCAGGTTCTGCGGCGCGTCCGGGGGCGTGCGGTCGATGCCGTCGGAGGTGACGGGTGTCGAGTACGCGCCCGCGTTCCCGGCGGCGTCCAGGGCCCGGACCAGGTAGGTGTGCTTCGTCTCGTCGTGGCCCACGTGGTGGACGAAGGAGGTCCCGGTGAGCTGCTTGAGCAGGGTCAGGGAGCCGGTGGCCTGGTCCTTCTCGAAGAGCTCGTAGGAGACCGCGTCCGGCGCGGCGTCCCACTCGATCATCATGCCCCACAGGTCGCCGTGCGCCGTGAGCCCCGTGGGCGCGGCCGGGCCCGTGCGGTCGACGGTGGTGACGGGCTGGTCGGTGCTGCCGCCGGAGACGTTGCCGGCCTTGTCGTAGGCGCGGACCTCGTAGTAGTACGTCGCGCCGGTCGCCGGCGGGGTGTCCGTGTACGAGGTGGCGGCGGAGGTGGCCGTCGCGAGGGGTGTGCCGCCGTACGCGGCGCCCTTGAGGCGGCGGTAGACGCGGTACCCGGCGAGGTCCATCTCCTTGTTCTTCGCCCAGGTGAGCTTGGCCTTGCCGGTGGTCTTGTCGTACGTGACCGTGGTGCCGGTGGGGGTGAGGGGCTTGACCTTGTCGACGGTGGCCGAGGTGCGGGGTGTGTAGCCGAACTTGACGCGGGCGCTGCCGGTCCAGTTGACGTAGTCGACGCGCAGGGTGTGCTTGCCGGACGGGATGGTGACGTTCACCGTCTTGGAGACGGTCGTGGAGGTGTTCTTCCACAGGTCGATCTTGCGGCTGCCGTCGACGTAGACGCGGATGCCGTCCAGCCCGGAGGCGGCCAGCGAGAACGGGCCGCCGGAGCCGAAGTCCCGGGTGACCGTCCAGCGGACGGAGAAGTTGTCCCTCGGCAGGCCGGAGGCCGGGGCGTTCGTGCCCCAGTTCTGGTCGATCGCGGTGTCGCAGTCCGTCCTCTTCGCGGTGCCCGAAAAGGTGGTGTTCGCGAAGAACTGCCGTTTGAAGACGGGTGAGGCGCAGGTCACGGCGGCGGACGCGGAGGGGGCCGTCGTGAGCAACGTGCCCGCGGTGGCGAGCACGACCGTCGTCGCGGCCGCGGCGGTCGTGCGTCTGGCTGGGTTCATTCGATCCTCTGGTCGAGTACGGGACAGCGTTGAGCGAGCTGTCGTGATCACGACTCGCGAGGAATGACGTTGGTTGTGCGGTTCTCAACCAGTTCCTTGATCGATTTTTGGTGGAGGGGGTGTAGTGGGTGTTTGGAGACGTTCCGTCATGTCTTCACATCGAAGCGGAGCGTGGTGTTGCGCACTCGTTAAGTAGTTCCGCTTGACGGTGGGGGCTGTCGGCGCGTTGTCTTTTCAGACATCTGGGCGCAATGGCGCGCCCGTGTTCCGAAGGCACCAGAAGTGAGCTCCTGTATGCGTCCCTTGCGCCCCCTGCGCCGTACCGCCACCGCGGTGGCCGCCGCGTCGACGATGACCCTCTCGCTGGCCGCGTGCGGGGCACTGGGCGTCACTGGGGACACCAGCGAGGCGAGTCCGACCAAGGGCGACGACATCACCGTGGGGCTGCTGCTGCCGGAGACGGCGAACACGCGCTACGACAAGTTCGACTTCCCCATCATCCGCAACAAGGTCCTGGAGCTCACCGACAAGCAGGGCCGGGTCGTATACAAGAACGCCGACGCGGACGCCACGAAGCAGGCGAGCCAGCTCCAGCAGATGATCAACGACCAGGTCGACGTGATCCTGCTGGACGCCGTCGACGCGCACGCCATCGCCCCCGGCGTGAAGAAGGCCAAGGACGCCGGGATTCCGGTCATCGCCTACGACCGTCTGGCCGAGGGCCCGATCGACGCGTACGTCTCCTTCGACAACGAACTGGTCGGCGAGGTCCAGGGCCGCACTCTGCTGGAGGCCATGGGCGGCTCCGGCGTCGACTCGTCCGACAAGATCGTGATGATGAACGGCTCGCCCACCGACCCGAACGCCAAGCAGTTCAAGGCGGGCGCGCTCTCCGAGCTCAAGGGCACGGTCGGCATCGCCAAGTCCTACGACACCAAGGACTGGAAGCCGGAGAACGCCGAGGCCAACATGGCCCAGGCCATCAAGGACATCGGCGTCAACAACATCAAGGGCGTCTACTCCGCCAACGACGGCATGGCCGGCGGCATCATCAGGGCCCTGGAGGCCGCGGGTGTCACCGAACTGCCGCCGATCACCGGGCAGGACGCCGAACTCGACGCGGTCCAGCGGATCGTGGCCGGCGAGCAGTACATGAGCGTGTACAAGTCCTACCCGCAGGAGGCCGAGAGCGCCGCGGAGATGGCCGTGGCCAAGGTCCAGGGCCACGACATCCAGTTCGACTCCCTCACCCAGGACCAGGTCGACAGCCCGACCGACAAGGGCATCCGGGCCCTGCTGGTCCCGGTGGTCGCGCTGACCCAGAAGAACATCAAGCAGACCGTCGTCGCCGACGGGATCTACAAGCTGTCGGAGATCTGTACGACCAAGTACAAGGCGGCGTGCTCGCAGATCGGCCTCAGCAAGTAGCGCACCCGCCGGGCCGCCCGGCGCTCACCGATCACCCCCCGGCCGACTCGGCGCGGGGGGTGTCGGCATGCCCCGCGCTTTGCGAGTGCGTTCCCTCGCGCCATCACCGGCCCAGGGGCCCGGTCCAGCCGCGTTCGCGAGTGTGACCTTGCTCCGCGACGTGCCACGTCACGCCCGTGCGACCACCGTTTCCGGGCGGACGGCCGACCCCGGCCCGGCACCATCAGCTTGTTGCAAGTCAGTTGGCGGAGGCCCGGAAATAGCGGGGCACAACGGTGGTTAACGGCTCCCGTCCCCGGGTGAGCCGTGTTGCGGAGCACGGCCTGTCCGCGCATAGTTGCGCTGCGGAAGCGCGAACGAACCGTAGGACGACGGGTCCGGCACGGTGGGCCCGTCGACCAGGGCCTGTCCGGCATGATCCGCCGGAGAGGCCCTTGGGCCCCGCCCGGCAGAGGTGTCCCGCAGTGATGTCGGCACCGCGCTCCGGAGGTGAGTGAGCCGGCGAAGAGGCAGGAACCGGGGGTGGATGGGCGATGGCCGGGCACGGAACTCAGGAACATCCCCACGGCGCCGACCGGCTGTGCGAGGCCGGGGACCGCGTGTACTCCCGGGCCGTACGGCGGGGCCGGGTGCCGCGCCGCGACGCCGAGCCGGTGCCCTGTCTGCTGGAGCTGGCACTGCTGCACCCCGACCCCGACGACATGGACTGGCTGGTCCCGACGTCCCCGCAGGAGGTCATGACCCGGCTGCTGCGCGGCGTGTACGACGAGGTCAGCGCGAGCCAGCGGCGGATGGGGTCGGCGGTGGCGGCGTTCGAGTGGTACGCGGGGCTCGGCGCGCTGCCGACGGCGGCCGGCACGGAGAGCGCGGCGATCCGTGTGCTGGACGGCTCCGCCCGCATCCAGGCAGCGCTGGACGAGGCGACTCAGGCGTGCACCACGGAGGTGCTGACCGTGCAGCCCGGCGGCATCCGCCCGGAGCACGAACTGACGGAGGGCCTGCACCGGGCCCTCGAACTGCGCGGACGCGGTGTGCGGATGCGCGACCTGTACACGCATGTGGCACGCCACGGCCAAGGCCTGCTCAACTACCTGGAGCTGATGGGTGATTCGGTGGAGGCGCGCACGCTGGACGAGGTGATCGACCGGCTGATCGTCTTCGACCGTACCGTCGCCTTCGTCCCCGCGAACTCCGACCGCACGATGGCGCTGGAACTGCGGCACCCGGCACTGGTCCACTACTTGTTGACGGTGTTCGAACGCTTCTGGCGCCTCGCGATCCCGCTCACGGCTCCCCTCCCCGACACCGGTATCGAAGGCATCTCCCACCGTGAGCAGTCCATCGCCGCGCTGTTGGCGGAGGGACACCAGGACGCGGTGATCGCGGAGCGGCTCGGCATAAGCGTCCGCACCTGCCGAGCCCACATCGCCCGGCTCTCGGAGACGCTGGGTGCGGCGAGCCGTACGCAACTGGGCGTCCGTATCGCGCAGGCGGGACTGGACAGGCCACCGCGGACTGCGGACGTCGCACAGCAGCCGTCACTCAGCCTGCCTGATCAAGGATCCCGGACCGCCCGATGAGGTAGCCCAGTTGAGCGCGGCTTTCGCTGCCGAGGGCGGCGGCGAGTTTGGCGATGTGGACGCGGACGGTGCGGACGTTCATGCCGAGACGGTCGGCTATGACGGCGTCGGTGTGGCCTTCGACGAGGAGGCCGGCGATGGCGCGCTGGCGGGTGGTGATGCCCTGCTGGGACGGACGTCGCCCGGCCGCCTCGGGATACATGGGGGTGGCCAGGCGCCAGAGGCGGTCAAAGGTCGTGGCGAGGTGGTCCACGAGGGCCGGCTGTCGCAGTTCCAGCGCCATCGTGCGGTCCGGGTTCGCCGGTATGAAGGCGACGGTACGGTCGACGATGATCATCCGACCGGTCACCTCATCGAGGGTGCGGGCCTCGGCATCGCCTCTCAGCTGCTCGTATCTGGCTATGACCAGGGGTGAGTGGCGCTGGGTGTGCTGGTAGAGCGCACGGATGCGCCCGCCCCGGTCCAGCAGTGCCTGATCGCGCTCCAGGGCAACGGCCTCCGCCTTGCCGCGTGAGCTGTTGTCGGCGGTGCGGGGTTGGACGGAGAGCACCTCCCGCGTCGCGTCGGCCATCATCCCGGTGATGACCTGGTTGATGCGCTCCATACCGCTGAGCACCGTGATCGCCGGCGATTCCCCGACCGCCGTACGAGACCCCTCCACCCGTATCAACTCGGCGAGCGTCTCGGTCAGCCGCTCTTTGCGCCGCCATTCGCTCGCGACACGCCTCTCGGAGGCGCGCAGCACCTCGTACAGAGCGGCCGCCGGTGGAACCGGCTCCAGCAGGCTCAGGTCGTCGGGAGCGGGGCGCAGCAGGCCGAGGTCGACGAGACAAGGGGCGGCCACGGTGTCCTCGGAGCGGATCCGGCCCTCGCGCAGAGCCTGTTCGTAGAGGGCAGCTCCCGCGGGGCACAGATCCTGCGGGTCGTGCTCCCGATGCGGCTGCCCACTCACTGGTCGGCCGTTCCCTGTTTCAGGATTCCTGACTCCGCGATGAGGTAGCCGAGCTGGGCCCGGCTGCCGCTGCCCAGGGCCGTCGCGAGTTTGGCGATGTGGGCCCGGCACGTGCGTACGTTCATCCCGAGGCGGCGCGCTATCGCCTCGTCCACGTGCCCTTCCACGAGGAGCTTCGCGATGGAGTGCTGGATCTCCGTGATGCCGTCGGGCGCGGTTTCGTAGGGCGCGTGCTCGGTCAGTGGCACCGCGCGGCTCCACATGAACTCGAAGACCTTGATGAGGTAGCGGATGAGGCCGGGGTGGCGCAGCTCCAGGGCCACCTGCTGGTCGTCGCGGGTGGGGATGAAGGCGACCGACTCGTCGCAGATGATGAGGCGCTCGACCAGCTCGTCGATGGTCCGGTACTCCACCTTGCCGTCGGAGAGCTGGGCGACATAGGCAAGTTTGCCCGGGTTGTGCCGCACGGTGTGCTGGTAGAGGGTCCGTATGCGAACGCCGCGTTCGATCAGGGGCCGGTCCCGCTCCAGACCCTGCAGGAGGCTGTGCTCCGAGATGCGGTTGCTCGGCTGGATGGTGAGCATTTCGACCTGGCACTGGGCCGTGGCCAGATTGAGGGCGGCGTTGATGCGCTCGCCGCCCTCCAGCACGGTGATGGAGTGCGTGCTTCCCGTCACCTGAGCGCTGAGGTCCATGAATGGCTGGAGCGCGTCGGCCAGCTCGACGGACAGCCGCCTGCGCTCGGAGATCTCCCGTTCGATGGGATTGAGCCGCTGGGCCAGGGCGACCGACGCCGGAACGGGACGCAGCCAGTTCGCGTCGTCAGGATCGGGGTAGAGCAGAGCGAACTCCGTCAGGCATGGCGCGGACTCCACGTCGGTGCGTGCGATGCGCCCGTTGCGCAGCGCGTTCGCATAGAGACGGCTACCTTCGGCGCACATCTCGGCCAACGCATGGGGATGTGTCGCTTTAGTCTGATTCGCTGGCAAATCTCCACCCCCCAGGGTCCTGAACATGCAGGAACATGATGCACCGATCGTGTGGCCATGAAGTGCCCGAATGAGCCATCGTCTTACTCGACGGGGGAAGAGGGGACCTTCAAGTGAGGACGAAGCCGACTATGCGGAACAGAATGCTTCGCTCGATTCTTGTCGCCGCCTTCTCCACCGTTATGGCCCTGGGAGCGCTGAGTGGCCTCTCGGAAACGAAGAGCGACTCGCGAGCGGACAGCAGCTGGCCCACCCGGGCCGAGACTGTCACGATCGCCGGGGACAGTTCCTGGCCGGCCATCGCCGTGGAGAGCAGTGGCGAGCAGGAGTCGGCATGACCACCCCACCCGACGACCGCTCCTTCCGTAGGGAAATGGCCACCGCCTACCGCTCGGGCTGGCACTTCATCGACCTGGTCACCGCGATCCCCCACCCCGGTGACTCACTGATGGTGACCGTGTTCGGCGAGCCGGTCGTCGTCACGCGGGACGACGACGAGGACGTCCGGGCGTACCGGTGTCTGCGGCGGCCTCGGGGGGCGCCGCAGCCGGTTCGGTGTGCCATCCGGTACGGAATGATCTTCGTCAACCTCGATCAGCGCGACCATCGCCTGGTGGAACCGGAGGCCCCGGCCCCAAGGACAGTCTCAGCCACCCCCCGCAGTGCCTGACGCGATTCCCCCGTCGTAACAGATCGCTCAGGCGCTTCCCCCCGCAGCGGCGTCACCGTGACCTGAACACGGTGACGCCGCTGCAGTTTTGCGCGGACATTTCCCCGTATCCCCCCGTTGCGGCAGTGGCCAAAACCGGTCGCCCGGTATTCGGCCGTTCGGGGGGCGGTTGCCCCGGATCCGGCCGCGTCCCCCTCGACGTCGCCTTCCCCCTCCACGTCACCCCCGCCCCATAGCCCGAGTCAGCGCGATCTCGATGACCACCCGCTCGGGATTCGGTCTCGGTGTCCGCCCGTACCTCTCCGCGTACCGTCGTTCCGCGTCCGCGACCTGCTCCGGCTCGGTCCGGATGGTGGCGCGGCCCTCCAGGGTCGCCCAGCGTCGCCCCTCCATCTGACAGACCGCGACCCGTGCCCCGTCGGGGCCGGCGGCCAGTACATGGCGTACCTTCGCGCTCGACTTGCTCGTGATCACGCGAGCCAGTCGGGCCTCGGGGTCGTATGTGACTCCGACGGGTACGACGTGCGGGGTGCCGTCCGGGCGCAGGGTGGTCAGGGTGCAGACGTGCTTCTCCTGCCAGAAGGTGAGGTACGGCGCGTCCGGTGCGCCCGGGTCCTGGGGGTGTGTGGCCATGACCCGGAACCTAGCCGCCGTACGTCTCCCAGGACTACCCTGTAACAGAACTTGAGCGGAATAGGCTCAACTTTGTGTACGCTGACTCAGTCAGTACTGGGAGAGGCTGACGCCAGGAGGAGAACGGACACGTGGACGCCGAGCTGACCAACAGGAGCCGGGACGCGATCAACGCGGCCAGCAACCGGGCCCTGACCGAGGGCCACGCGGACCTCACCCCCGCCCATCTGCTCCTCGCTCTGCTCCAGGGGCAGGACAACGAGAACGTCATCGATCTGCTGGCCGCCGTCGACGCCGACCAGGCCTCCATCCGGGCCGGTGCCGAGAAGGCACTCGCCGCGCTGCCCAGCGTGACCGGGTCCACCGTCGCGCCCCCGCAGCCCAACCGCGAGCTGCTCGCGGTGATCGCGGACGCCCAGGCGCGGGCCAAGGAGCTCGGGGACGAATACCTCTCCACCGAGCACCTGCTCATCGGCACCGCCGCCAAGGGCGGACGCGCCGGAGAGGTGCTTGCCCAGCAGGGGGCCACCCCGAAGAAGCTGCTGGAGGCCTTCCAGAAGGCGCGCGGCGCACGCCGGGTGACCACCGCCGACCCCGAGGGGCAGTACAAGGCGCTGGAGAAGTTCGGGACGGACCTCACCGCCGCCGCCCGGGAAGGGCGACTCGACCCTGTCATCGGGCGGGACCAGGAGATCCGGCGGGTCGTGCAGGTGCTCAGCCGCCGTACCAAGAACAATCCCGTCCTCATCGGCGAGCCCGGCGTGGGCAAGACCGCCGTCGTGGAAGGGCTGGCGCAGCGGATCGTCAAGGGGGACGTGCCCGAGTCCCTCAAGGACAAGCGGCTCGTCGCACTCGACCTGGGCGCCATGGTCGCCGGCGCCAAGTACCGGGGTGAGTTCGAGGAGCGGCTGAAGACCGTGCTCGCGGAGATCAAGGACTCCGACGGGCAGATCATCACCTTCATCGACGAGCTGCACACCGTGGTCGGGGCCGGGGCCGGCGGTGATTCCGCCATGGACGCCGGGAACATGCTCAAGCCGATGCTCGCGCGCGGCGAGCTGCGCATGGTCGGCGCCACCACCCTCGACGAGTACCGCGAGCGGATCGAGAAGGACCCCGCCCTGGAGCGGCGCTTCCAGCAGGTCCTCGTCGCCGAGCCCACGGTGGAGGACACCATCGCCATCCTCCGCGGGCTCAAGGGGCGTTACGAGGCCCACCACAAGGTGCAGATCGCCGACAGCGCGCTGGTGGCCGCCGCCACCCTCTCCGACCGGTACATCACCTCCCGGTTCCTGCCCGACAAGGCCATCGACCTCGTCGACGAGGCCGCCTCCCGCCTTCGGATGGAGATCGACTCCTCCCCCGTCGAGATCGACGAACTCCAGCGGTCGGTCGACCGGCTGAAGATGGAGGAGCTGGCCATCGGCAAGGAGACCGACCCGGCCTCCCGCGAGCGCCTGGAGAAGCTGCGCCGCGACCTCGCCGACAAGGAGGAGGAGCTGCGGGGCCTGACCGCCCGCTGGGAGAAGGAGAAGGAGTCCCTCAACCGCGTCGGTGAGCTGAAGGAACGGCTCGACGAGGTGCGCGGCCAGGCCGAACGCGCCCAGCGCGACGGCGACTTCGACACCGCCAGCAAGCTGCTCTACGGCGAGATCCCCACCCTGGAGCGCGACCTGGAGGCCGCCTCGCAGGCCGAGGAGGAGGCCGCCAAGGACACCATGGTCAAGGAGGAGGTCGGCTCCGACGACATCGCCGACACCGTCGCCGCCTGGACCGGCATCCCCGCGGGACGCCTGCTGGAGGGCGAGACGCAGAAGCTGCTGCGCATGGAGGACGAGCTGGGCAGGCGGCTGATCGGCCAGACGGAGGCGGTGCAGGCCGTGTCCGACGCCGTACGCCGCACCCGCGCCGGCATCGCCGACCCGGACCGCCCGACCGGCTCCTTCCTCTTCCTCGGCCCGACCGGCGTCGGCAAGACCGAACTCGCCAAGGCCCTCGCCGACTTCCTCTTCGACGACGAGCGGGCGATGGTCCGCATCGACATGTCCGAGTACGGCGAGAAGCACACCGTGGCCCGGCTGGTCGGCGCGCCCCCCGGATATGTCGGCTACGAGGAGGGCGGCCAGCTGACGGAAGCCGTGCGCAGGCGGCCGTACAGCGTGGTGCTCCTCGACGAGGTGGAGAAGGCGCACCCCGAGGTCTTCGACATCCTGCTCCAGGTGCTGGACGACGGGCGGCTGACGGACGGTCAGGGCCGTACCGTCGACTTCCGCAACGCCATCCTGGTGCTGACGTCCAACCTGGGCAGCCAGTTCCTGGTCGACCCGGTCACGAGCGAGGCGGAGAAGAAGGAACAGGTGCTGGAGGTGGTCCGCACCTCCTTCAAGCCGGAGTTCCTCAACCGGCTCGACGACCTGGTCGTCTTCTCGGCCCTCAGCAAGGACGAGCTCAGCCGGATCGCCCGGCTCCAGATCGACCGGCTCGCGGGGCGCCTCGCGGAGCGGCGTCTCACCCTGGAGGTCACCGACGAGGCCCTGGCCTGGCTCGCGGACGAGGGCAACGACCCGGCCTACGGCGCCCGCCCCCTGCGCCGCCTCGTCCAGACCGCCATCGGCGACCGGCTGGCCAAGGAGATCCTCTCCGGCGAGGTCAAGGACGGCGACACGGTCCGGGTGGACGCGTTCGGGGACGGTCTGATCGTGGGGCCGGCGAGCGGGAAGACGCTGTGATCCGGGGTACCCGGCGTTGAGCGGGCGGGCCGGTGTCAGTTCTGGAGCTGGTCGAGCGGCGTCGCGTCCGCCCACAGCGTGATCACGACCACGACGAACCAGATGGCGACCCCCAGGCACACCAGCCACAGGCCCCACAGCAGCCACCGCAGTTCTCTTCTCATCCGCATGTCGCGATCCTGCCGCGCGCCGGTCATGGCACCGTCATCCGCAGGTGACCGGATCGTGTCAGCCCAGGGCTGACAGGGCCGACGGGGGTTGCCACCCCCCACCCCGCATGGGGGAGGATGACTGAATCCGTACGAAGGGAAAATCACGGTGACCATCGACCCGTCCTCGATTCCGAACTTCGGGGGCCAGCAGCCGCAGCCGCAACAGCCGGCCGGCCCCGTCGTCCCGGATCAGGACCTCGTGAAGCAGCTCCTGGACCAGATGGAGCTGAAGTACGTCGTCGACGACGAGGGTGACCTCGCGGCGCCGTGGGAGCAGTTCCGTACGTACTTCATGTTCCGCGGCGAGGGCGACCAGCAGGTCTTCTCGGTGCGGACGTTCTACGACCGGCCCCACAAGATCGACGAGAAGCCCCTGCTTCTGGAGTCGATCGACGACTGGAACCGCCGGACCCTGTGGCCCAAGGTCTACAGCCACACGCACGACGACGGCACCGTCCGCCTGATCGGCGAGGCGCAGATGCTGATCGGCACCGGCGTGAGCCTGGAGCACTTCGTCTCGTCGACGGTCAGCTGGGTGCGGGCCGCCATCGAGTTCGACAAGTGGCTCGTCGAGCAGCTCGGTCTGGAGCAGGAGATCAACGAGGCGGACAAGCCCGAGGAAGACGACGAGTAGGGCGGCGCACCAGCCGCGACCGGACAGGGCCGTTTGTCCACAGCCTGTGGACAAACGGCCCTGTCCTGTCCGCGGGCTCAGCCCGCCAGGGACTTGAGCCGCTTCACCGCCTCCTGAAGGACCTCCGTCCGCTTGCAGAACGCGAACCGTACGAACGGCGCCCCCGCGTCCCGGTGGTCGTAGAAGACCGCGTTGGGGATGGCGACCACCCCGGCCCGCTCCGGCAGCGCACGGCAGAAGGCGAAACCGTCGCTCTCGCCGAGGGGACGGATGTCGGTGGTGATGAAGTAGGTGCCCGCGGACCGGAAGACCTCGAAGCCCGCCTCCGTCAGACCCGCCGCCAGCAGGTCACGCTTGGCCAGCATGTCCTTCCGGAAGGCCGTGAAGTAGCTGTCGGGCAGGGCGAGCGCCTCGGCGACCGCGTACTGGAACGGCCCCGACGAGACGTACGTCAGGAACTGCTTCGCCGACCGCACCGCCGTGACCAGGCCGGACGCCGCGGTCACCCAGCCGACCTTCCAGCCGGTGAACGAGAACGTCTTGCCCGCCGACCCGATCGTCACCGTCCGCTCCCGCATCCCCGGGAAGCCGGCCAGCGGCAGATGCTCGGCGTCGTCGAAGACCAGGTGCTCGTACACCTCGTCGGTCACGACCAGCAGATCCCGCTCGACGGCCAGCTCGGCGATCGCGGCCAGCTCCGCACGGGTGAGGACGGTGCCGGTCGGGTTGTGCGGGGTGTTGATCAGCAGCAGCCGGGTGCGGTCGGTGACGGCGTCGCGCAGCTCGTCGAGGTCCAGCCGGAAGCTCCCCTCGTGCGGACGCAGTGTGACCGGCACGCGCGTGCCGCCCGCCATGGCGATGCAGGCCGCGTAGGAGTCGTAGTACGGCTCGAGGGCGATGACCTCGTCGCCCGGCTCCAGCAGCGCCAGCAGGGTCGCCGCGATGGCCTCGGTGGCACCCGCGGTGACCAGGACCTCGGTGTCGACGTCGTACGCCAGCCCGTAGCGCCGCTCCTGGTGCGCGGCGATCGCGGCACGCAGCTCGGGGACGCCGGGCCCCGGCGGGTACTGGTTGCCGCGCCCGTCCCGCAGCGCCCGCACGGCCGCCTCACGGACCTCCTGGGGCCCGTCGGTGTCGGGGAAGCCCTGCCCCAGGTTGATGGAGCCGGTGCTCAGGGCCAGCGCGGACATCTCGGCGAAGATCGTCGTCCCGAACTCGGCGAGACGGCGGTTGAGCAGGGGGCGGGAGGTGGAGGTCATGCCGGTCATCCTGCGCCCAAGCTCTGGAGTTCCTCAACTCTGCTTTGGGCCTTGAGACGGGCGGGCATCTGACTGCCACGCACCGAGCGGGAGGCGCCCACGGGGGGACGCCTCGGGCCGCTTCGGGGGAACGGAAGGAGGCTGACGCCATGGCCACAGTCATCGTGGGGGCGCTGGTCGCAGTTTTGTTCGTCGTGATCGTCGTGTCCGTCGCGCGCCGCAGCGGAGGTCCGGCCCACCGCTCGCACCGCGGCCGGGCGCACTCGTACGACAGCGGGGGAGCCGCCGCCGACGGCAGCTGGTGGGCCGGCGGGGGAGACAGCGGCTCGGGTGGCTCGTCCTGCGGGAGCAGCTCGTCCTGCGGAGGCGGGTCGTCCTGCGGGGGCGGGGGCGGGGGCGGGGGCGGATGCGGTGGCGGAGGCAGCTGACACGGGGCAGCTGAGCTCCCCGAGCAGGGGGAACCGCATCCGGACGGAGCGGGGCCGGTACCTGGGACCGGCCCCGCTTTGTGCGCCCCGGCGCACGCCGGAGTTGAACAGTTGAGCTGATAAGCCCTCTGAGGGATGGAAAGCCTACGAACTTGGGTAAAAACGCTGTGGCGGCGCCACAGTTCATGATTCAGTGAAATTCACCAACGCAGCCCCTCGGAGTCCCGCGGACACCCCTTCTGACCGGCCGACCGGGCTGACCGGGCCGTCCCTCCCGGTGTCGGCCGGGTCCGCCGCCGGAGCCCGACACCTTCCTCCTTTCTTTGCGTGCTTGCGGAGCCGACCCATGCTCACGACCCTGAACACCGCCTATACCGACACGCGCGCGGCCGACCTCGCCTGGGCCCTGGGGCGGGAACCGCTGCCCTCGCTGGCCACGCTCGACCTCGAACTGACCGGCACGAAGCTCCAGTTGAGACTGCTCGGCGCGTCCCACCAGGTGCTCCTGGAGGAGGAGCGCGGCATCTGTTCGGAGACGGTGGCCTGTATGCCCGGCAGCAGCACGCCGCTGCCGCTCGGGGTGGCCAAGCGGGTGGGCGACTGGGAGTACGAGTTCGCGGCCCGCGTGGAGATGCTGTCGCCCGGTCAGTTCGCGGGACGCGCACAGGAGTTGCTGGCCCTCGTCGCCGACCACCCGCACGGCCTCGCCGGAGTCTTCCCCGGCAGCCCGCACGCCTTCACCGCGATGCTCGCCCAGCACCACGAGGGACAGGTGCACTGGCGGACCTGGCACGCCTACCCGCAGGACGGGCAGTTGGTGGCCACGCGGACCAGGGTGGGAGTACGCGCGGTCGCGGCCGGGCCACGGCGCCGGGCGGGATCTCTGCGGTCCTGACGCAAACGTCCCCCGCGGCAACACCACACGTGTGGGTGACCCAGCGTGCCGCAGGCGTAACGTACCGTCGGCAACGTGATCGAACCGCACGCGCCCGCCCCGCCCGGTGCCCCGCCACCCTGGGCCGGCCCCGCGCGGCTCCCGGTCCGGCCGGGCACGGGACGGTTCCTGGTCCTCGCGGGCGTCTTCGTCTGCGCCGCCTGCGGACTCGTCTACGAACTCGAACTCGTCGCCCTGGCCGCGTACTTGATCGGCGACTCGGTCACCCAGGCCTCCGTCGTGCTGTCCGTCATGGTCTTCGCGATGGGCATCGGCTCCCTCGTCGCCAAGCGGCTGCGCCCCTACGCGGCGGCCGGATTCGGCGCCATCGAAGCCGTACTCGCGCTGGTCGGCGGATGCAGCGCGCTCGCCCTGTACGCCGTCTTCGCCTGGACCGGCGACTGGGGCGGCCTGTGGGCCAACGGCCCCCGCTGTCTCCTGGTCGCCTTCTCCCTCACCATCGGCCTGCTGATCGGCGCCGAGATCCCGCTGCTGATGGAGCTGATCCAGCGCATCCGGCGCCAGGACGCGGGCGGCGCGGTGGCCGACCTGTTCGCCGCGGACTACGTCGGCGCCCTCGTCGGCGGCCTCGCCTTCCCCTTCCTGCTCCTGCCCCTGCTGGGCCAGTTGACCTCGGCCCTGATCACCGGCGCCGTCAACGCGGTCGCCGGGGGCGCGCTCGTCCTCGGCCTGTTCCGGCGCGACCTCACCCGCCGCGCCCGCTGGCTCCTGGTGATCGCCAACATCACCGTCCTCGGCGTCCTCGCCTCGGCCGCCGTCCTCGTCGACGACTTCGAGCGCGCGGCCCGGCAGGCCGTGTACGGCAGGGACGTACGCGTGGCGCTCCAGACGGACCTCCAGGAGGTCGTCATCACCGGCGGCACCCACGGCCGCCCCCTCGACCTCTTCCTCGACGGCCGCCTACGGGTCAGCGGCCGCGACGAACGCCGCTACCACGAGGCGCTGGTCCACCCCGCGATGAGCGGCGAGCACACCCGTGTCCTGATCCTCGGCGGCGGCGACGGACTGGCGCTGCGCGAGGTCTTGCGCCACCCCGGGGTGCACCGCGTCGACGTCGTCGAGGTCGACCCCGAGGTGGTGCGCCTCGCCCGCCGGGACCCTCCCCTGTCCGCCCTCAACGGCCACGCCTACGACGACTACCGCGTCCACGTCATGACGGGCGACGCCTTCCAGTGGCTGCGCGCGGCACCGCGGGCGACGTACGACGTCGTCCTCTCCGATCTGCCCGACCCGGGCATCACGGCCAGCACCAAGCTGTACTCGCAGGAGTTCTACGGCCTCGCCCGCCGCGCCCTGACCCCGACCGGCCGCCTCGCCGTGCACGCGGGGCCGGTCTCCTCCCGGCCCCGCGTCTTCTGGACCGTCGACACGACCCTGTGCGCCGCGGGCCTGCGAACCGCCCGGTACAGCGTCAGAGGCACCGGCACCGGCGGGGGCGTCTTCACGGCGGGGCCCGACCGCTCGGCGGGGCCGACGCGGCCGCCGGACGACTGGGGGTTCATCCTGGCGAGCCGGGGAGAGCGGCCGGCGCTGCGGCTCGGTGCGGGGGAGGGGGCGCCGCGGTTGGGGACGCTGACGCGGGCGGGGTTGGCGGCGGGTGCGCGGGCGGCGGAGGGGACACGGGTCGGGGGGCTCGCGGCATCGACGCTCGTGCACCCGCGGTACTCCGGGTAGCGGGATGCGGGATGCGGGCCAGCGGGGTCGGCGGTCGGGGCCGGGAGCATACGCCCGCGGGGACGGTGCCCGGTGAGAATCCCCGGATGTTCGGGTGCGCTTCTCGCCATGCTGGGTAGGCTCGGGCCTCATGGAGCATGAGGTGTTCGTTCCGGTTGCGGCCGAGCGGCTCAGGGAGGTGCTGGCCGATCCCGTACGGGTCGCCCGGGCCGTCCCCGGGCTCCAGCAGGACGCCGGTGCCGAGCCCGTCGCCGGGCGGCTGAAGGTGCGGGTCGGTGGTCACACCATCACCTATCGGGGCACCGCTCGGGTGTCCGCGCGGGAGGACGGGTCGTACGCCGTCGAGGGCGACGCGACCGAGGCGCGCGGTACCGGGTCGGTGAAGCTCGCGCTCACGGTGTGGGTGCGGGAGGCCGAGGGGGGCTCGGGGGCCACGGTGCGGTTCGAGGGGGCGGCCTCCGCGGACGGGAGGGTCGCGGAGTTCTCGGCCGACGCGGTCTCGGCGGCTGTGGGGCGGCTGCTGAACCGGTTCGGGGAGCAGTTGGGGGTTGTGGCGGATCAGGGGCGGGACGTTGACGCCGAGGACGGGAGTCCTGCCGACGGGACTGCCGAGGAGGCTGTCGACGAGACCGCTGACCAGGGCTTGGCGCCGGGGGAGTTCGAGACTCGGGTCACCAGTGACTTCGAGACGACGCCGGATGCGGAGGATGCGGCGGTGCCTGTGGATGCCGCTGACGGTGAGCCTCCCGTTGCCGAGGCGGCTCATGCTCGGCGGACGATGATCGGGCGGAGTGCGGAGGAAGTGGACCATGCGCCGCCGCGGGGGCGGTATGCGCCGGTTCCCGCGCCGCAGACGGTTGTGCCGAGTTCGACGTTGCGGTGGGCCGCGCCGGCGGCCGCGGTGGTGTTGGCCTCGGCGATCGTGGTGAGTCGGGTGCTGCGGCGGCGGCGGTGAGATTCTCGCCCCCGCCGCCCCTACCCGTCCCGTCCCTGGGGGCTGCGCCCCCAGACCCCCGCCATCGGCCCTTCGGGCCTCGTCCTCAAACGCCGGACGGGCTGAACAACCCAGCCCCTCCGGCGTTTGAGGAGCGGGGTCTGGGGCGGAGCCCCAGAAGGATGGGACGGGTAGGGGCGGCGGGGGCGAGGAAACTGGTCATCCGGGCCCGTCGCCCTCAACCGTCAACCGCCCCCTGCTCCGCACCCCCTCCAACGGCGGCGCCGTGACCGACCCGTGGTGGAGGCACTCCGGCTTGCGGCAGTCCGGCGGGAGGGGACGTACCGTCGCGAAGGCGACCACGGCGCCGATCACGAGGGTCCCCGCACACCACACCATCGCCTGCCCGAACGAGTCGTCGAAGGCGGCCGGCGAGCGATACGCCTCCTCCCCCATCCCGGCGAGCAACGGCAGCGCGGCCACCGCGACCAGCCCCGCAGCCCGCGCCGCCGCGTTGTTGACACCGCTGGCCAGCCCCGCACGGGCGGTGTCGACGGAGGCCAGGACGGTGGCTGTCAGAGGAGCCACCAGGGTGACCATGCCGAGCCCGAGGACGAGCAGGGCGGGAAGGACGTCGAGGAGGTACGAGGCGTCCGGGCCGACCCGCAGCATCAGCAGCATTCCGGCCGCACACAGCAGGGGCCCCACCGTCAGCGGGATCCGGGGACCGATCCGGTCGGCGAGGGCACCCGAGCGGGCCGAGAACAGCAGCATCAGGGCGGTGGTCGGCAGCAGGGCCGTACCGGCGCCGAGCGCGGTGTAGCCGACGACGACCTGGAGCTGGAGGGCGGCGAGGAAGAAGAAGCCGCCGAAGGCCGCGTAGACGCAGAGGGTGACGAGGTTGACCGCCGTGAACTGGCGGGACCTGAAGATGTCCAGCGGCATCATCGGGTCCGGACGGTGGCGCTCGACGTACACGAAGGCGACCCCGGCCGCCACACCCCCCACCGCGGTGAGGGCCACGACCAGCGAGCCCGACCGGGCCTCGATCAGCGCGTAGGTCACCAGGGCCAGGGACAGCGCGCCGAGGGCAGCGCCGAGCACGTCGAAGCGGGCGGCGTGGGCGCGGCCGTCCCCCGACTCCGGGACGTGCCGTACGGCGACCGGCACGCAGACCAGCGCCACCGGGACGTTGAGCAGGAACACCCAGCGCCAGCCGGGCCCGTCCACCAGCCAGCCGCCCAGGAACGGGCCGACCGCGGCGCCGATGCCTCCGAAACCCGACCACAGGCCGACGGCCCGCGCCCGGTCGTCGGGGTGGAAGGACGCCTGGATCAGCGCCAGCGAGCCCGGCGTGAGGAGCGCCCCGCCGATGCCCTGGAGCGCCCTGGCCGCGATGAGGACCCCGGCGTTCGGGGCGATCCCGCACAGCAGTGAGGCCACGGCGAACCACACCACGCCCACCACGAAGATCCGACGCCGCCCGTACCGGTCCCCCAGCGAACCGCCGAGCAGGATCAGCCCGGCCAGCGTGAGCATGTACGCGTTGACCGTCCACTGGAGCGCCGCGAGGTCGGCGTCCAGGTCCTCGCCGATACGCGGGAGGGCGACGTTGACGACGGTCGAGTCCAGCATCGCCATGCTGGAACCGAGGACGGTGGTGAGCAGGATCCATCTGCCCTGCGATGAGGCCAGCCGGACGTCGGGCATGACCCAGGTATACAACGAGCCCGGCGCCGTGGGCAGGCGCCGGGCTCGGAAGTCCCCGACAGGTCCCGGGAGAGACCCGGAGAACTACTTGATCTTCGTACCCGTGGAACGCAGGTGGCCGCAGGCCTCCGTCACACGCGCGGCCATGCTCGCCTCGGCGAGCTTGCCCCAGGTCCGCGGGTCGTAGGTCTTCTTGTTGCCGACCTCGCCGTCGACCTTGAGGACACCGTCGTAGTTCTGGAACATGTGGGCCGCCACCGGACGCGTGAAGGCGTACTGGGTGTCGGTGTCGATGTTCATCTTGACGACGCCGTTGTCCAGCGCGGTCGCGATCTCCTCGGCGGTGGAGCCGGAGCCGCCGTGGAAGACGAAGTCGAACGGGGACGCCTTGCCGTACTTGGCGGCGACGCCCTCGTTCAGCTCCTTCAGCAGCTCGGGGCGGAGCACGACGTTGCCCGGCTTGTAGACGCCGTGGACGTTGCCGAAGGAGGCGGCCAGCAGGTAGCGGCCCTTCTCGCCGAGGCCGAGGGCCTCGACGGTGCGGAAGGCGTCGTCGACGGTCGTGTACAGCGAGTCGTTGATCTCGTGCGAGACGCCGTCCTCCTCGCCACCGGTCGGGGTGATCTCGACCTCAAGGATGATCTTCGCCGCGCGGGCGCGCTCCAGCAGCTCCTGCGCGATGGAGAGGTTGTCGGCGAGGGTCTCGGCCGAGCCGTCCCACATGTGCGACTGGAAGAGGGGGTTCTCACCGCGCGCGACCCGCTCCTCGGACACGGCGAGCAGGGGCCGCACATACCCGTCGAGCTTGTCCTTCGGGCAGTGGTCCGTGTGCAGGGCGACGGTGATGTCGTACTTCTTGGCGACGATGTGCGCGAACTCGGCCAGGGCGACCGCGCCGGTGACCATGTCCTTGCTGTGCTGACCGCCGAGGAACTCCGCACCACCCGTGGAGATCTGGATGATGCCGTCGCTCTCCGCCTCCGCGAAGCCGCGCAGGGCCGCGTGCAGGGTCTGGGAGGAGGTCACGTTGATGGCCGGGTAGGCGAACTTGCCTGCCTTCGCCCGGTCGAGCATCTCGTTGTAGACCTCAGGAGTTGCGATAGCCAAGACGACAGTCCTCTCGTGCGGGATCCGCGGGCCTGGAGAGCCACTGCGCCGTGGCTTGTTCGGCCTTCTGCATGCGCCGCTAAGGCTACCCCTGCCTCGGAGAGGTGACAGCGCCCAAAAGTCCCCTCTTCCGCTCATCTGTCCGCTCATGATCGCCAGGCTGACGGAGGTGGAGCCGAGCGCACTGCCACAGCGGCCGCAGACAGACATCCCCGTGAGGAAGTGCTTCGAGACCCGCTGCCGTCCCGTCGTCGTCCTCGACGGCTTCGCCCTTGCACGTGTAGATGCCCGCGAACGTGACCGGGGTCACGTGCGATGATCCCGTCGAAGTCGTCGACGTGCCGTGTCAGCCGGGTGCCGAGCTGAGGACGTTTGAACGGGGAGTGCCCTGTCGCTTCCCAGCCCGCCTGCTTCAGTCGAGCCCGAGCTCGTCCTTGGAGTACGCGAACAGGTATGGCACCCCCGCGCCCTCCTGGATCTTCTCGGCGGCGCCGGTGGCCCGGTCGACGATCGTCGCCACGCCGACGACCTCGGCGCCCGCCTCGCGCACGGCCTCGACGGCGGCGAGCGGCGAACCCCCGGTGGTGGAGGTGTCCTCGACGACGAGCACCCGCCGCCCCGCGATGTCCGGCCCCTCGACCCGGCGCTGGAGCCCGTGCGCCTTGGCGGCCTTGCGCACCACGAAGGCGTCCAGCCGCTTCCCGCGCGCGGCGGCGGCGTGCAGCATCGCGGCGGCGACGGGGTCGGCGCCCATGGTGAGCCCGCCCACCGCGTCGAACTCCAGCTCGGCCGTCAGATCGAGCAGCACCTGCCCGACGAGCGGGGCGGCCTCCCCGTCGAGGGTGATACGCCGAAGGTCGACGTAGTAATCGGCCTCCAGACCCGACGACAGGGTCACCTTGCCGTGCACCACGGCCTTGTCCTTGATCTGCTGCAACAGCTCGCCACGTACGTCAGTCATGCCGCCCAGCTTAGAGGCGCCGCCAGCTCCAGACGGTCGTGGCCTCCAGCGGCTCCAGGGGTGTGACCAGGCGAGGCAGGCTGTTCAGGCCGTTGGGCGGTCCGGTCTGCGGCTCGACGCACACGGCGGCCTCCTGCTCGTCGTACACGACCACCCACTCCTCCCGGCTGCTCACCTTGAGCTCCAACTGCCCCGGCCAGGTGAGCGTGACGTCGACCCCGTCCGGCATCCCGAAACAGTCGTCCCAGGGCCCGGGAAGCGGCTCGATCCGCTCGCCGGTGGGGAGGTGGTCCTCCCCCCGCTCCTCCTGCCAACCGGGCGTGAAGTCGAGCCGGACGTCCTGCGCCCCCTCCCCACCGAGATTCCGGTTGAACCAGGGGTGCCAGCCGATCTGCGCCGGAAAGGACGTCTCGTACGTCTCGACGGACATGGTGAGGCTGAGACTGTCCTCCGTGAGCCGCACGACCTGCGTGACCCGGCCGGCGTAGGGCCACGGCTCGACCAGGTCGTACGTGATGACGGCCTCGTCACCGACGGCCCGGGCGACCTTCCAGACACCGTCCCGCACCGTGCCGTGGATGGCGTGCGGCGGCGCGTTCAGCGGCATCTGCCGTACGACGGCCCCGTCCAGGAACCGCCCGTCCCGAATCCGCCCACACCAGGGAACCATCGGAAAACACCCGAACCGTTCCCCCTGCCGCAACAACTCCCGCCCCGCGACCCGAAGCCCCCCGACCCGCCCACCGTTCCCCGGCAGCACGTCCACCTCCGCGTCACCCGCGGTCAGCGTGATGTGTTCGTTACTCACGGGACGACCCTACTGGGACGATCAAGAGGGCGATTCCTTCAAGGGGGCCGATTCCCTCCCGCCCCAGGCGTTTTCAGTCCGTCCGGCGTTTGAGGACGAGGCCCGCGGGGCCGAAGCGGGGGTCTGGGGGCGCAGCCCCCAGGGACGGGACGGGTAGGGGCGGCGGGGGCGAGAGGCTGTGCGCGGGGCCCGGGGCTATGGCCCACACTTGAACCCATGGCCATTCACGAAAACCTCCTCGGGGGCCCGCCCCCGACCCACCTCCCCGACGACCCGGAGCCGCGCGAGCTCCTCGCCGGCGGCACGGCCCCCGCGGACGTCGCCGCGAAGTACCCCACCTCCTCCCTGGCCTGGGCCCAGCTGGCCGACGAGGCGTTCGAGCGGGGCAGCGTCGTGGAGTCGTACGCATACGCCCGCACGGGCTACCACCGCGGCCTGGACACCCTGCGCCGCAGCGGCTGGAAGGGCCACGGCCCGGTCCCCTGGGAGCACGAGCCGAACCGCGGCTTCCTGCGCGCCCTGCACGCCCTCGCCCGCGCCGCCGGCTCCATCGGCGAGCAGGAGGAGTACGAGCGCTGCACGCAGTTCCTGAAGGACTCCTCGCCGACGGCGGCCCAGACCCTGGGCTAGGGCGCGACAGCCCCACGTGAGGCCCGCCATGTGACCCGGGCGGGCCTTGCGATGCGGGGGGAGATACCTGAGGATGCCGGGTGGGGACCGGGGCCCCTTTGTCGATAACGGCAGGGCGGACCGCTACCCGGAGTTACACAGGAGACAGCAATGTCCCACCCTCAGGAGATCGAGACTCCCAATCTCGACTTCGCCGGCACGACGCCGTACGAGGACTACGTCAAGGCGGACGTGCTCACCCACCTCCAGCACACCCTCTCCGACGACCCCGGAGAGATGGTCTTCCTGGTCACGACCCAGGTGATGGAGCTGTGGTTCACGGTCATCGTCCATGAATGGGAGACCGCGGCGCGGGCGCTGCGCGAGGACCGGCCCGGCGTGGCGATCGACGCCCTGAAGCGTTCCGTACGGGAACTGGACGCCCTGAACGCCTCCTGGAAGCCCCTCGGCCAGCTCACGCCGGCCCAGTTCAACGCGTACCGCAGCGCCCTCGGCGAGGGCTCCGGCTTCCAGTCCGCGATGTACCGCCGGATGGAGTTCCTGCTCGCCGAGAAGTCCGCGTCCATGCTGGTCCCGCATCGCGGCGCCCCGCGTGTCCACGCGGAACTGGAGAAGGCCCTGCACGAGCCCAGCCTCTACGACGAGGTGCTGCGCTTCCTCGCCCGGCGCGGCTGCCCGATCCCGCAGAGCGTGCTGACGCGCGACGTGTCCCAGCGGTACGAGCCGTCTGACGCGGTCGAGGCCGTGTGGACGGACATCTACTCCGGTGACCAGAACTCCGAACTGACCCGCCTCGGCGAGGCGTTGACCGACGTGGCCGAACTGGTCTGGCGCTGGCGCAACGACCACCTGGTCGCCACCCGGCGCGCGATGGGCGCCAAGTCCGGCACGGGCGGCTCGGCCGGGGTGGCCTGGCTGGAGAAGCGGGCTCGGAAGAACGTCTTCCCGGAGCTGTGGACGGCGAGGTCCCATGTCTGAGCAGGCTGAACTCGCCACGATGACCGAACTCGTCCTGAAGGCCGAGAAGCTGGACGGGGCCGACGAACTCGCCGCCCAGCGCGCCCAGTTCGTGCTCGACGAAGTCGTCTACCTCGACGGCAACTCGCTCGGCGCCCTGCCGGTGAACGTGCCGGGGCGGGTCGAGGACGTCGTGCTGCGGCAGTGGGGCCGGCTGCGCATCCGCTCCTGGGACGAGAGCGGCTGGTGGACCGCGCCCGAGCGGATCGGCGACCGGATCGCCCCGCTGGTCGGCGCGGCGCCGGGCCAGATCGTGGTCGGGGACTCGACAAGTGTCAATGTTTTCAAGGCACTTGTGGCGGCCGTCCGGATGGCCGAATCCGTGGAGTCCTCCGGTCCCGGCCGGGACGAGATCCTCGTCGACGCGACCACCTTCCCCACGGACGGGTACATCGCCGAGTCGGCGGCGCGCATGACCGGCCGCACGCTGCGCCCCGTGACGCCCGCGGAGGTGCCGGCCGCGCTGAGCGACCGTACGGCCGCCGTCCTGCTGAACCACGTCGACTACCGCACCGGCCGGCTGCACGACCTGCCCTCTCTGACGGCCGCCGTGCACGCGGCGGGGGCGTACGCCGTCTGGGATCTCTGCCACAGCGCGGGCGCGCTGCCGGTCGGCCTGGACGAGCACGGGGTCGACCTGGCGGTCGGCTGCACGTACAAGTACCTGAACGGCGGGCCGGGTTCACCGGCGTACCTGTACGTACGCAGGGACCTCCAGGACCGCTTCGACTCCCCGCTGCCCGGCTGGAACTCCCACGCCGACCCCTTCGGCATGCGCGGCGACTTCACCCCGGCGGACGGCGCGCTGCGCGGTCGCGTCGGCACGCCGGACATCCTCTCCATGCTGGCCCTGGAGGCCGCGCTGGATGTCTGGGACGGCGTGTCCGTCGAGGCGGTGCGGGCCAAGTCGCTCGCGCTGACGGACTTCTTCCTGGAGTGCGTCGCGTCCTATGTCCCCGAGGGGGGCGTGGAGTCGGTGACTCCGGTGCCCCACGAGGAGCGCGGCAGCCAGGTGGCGCTGCGGTGCGAGGGCGCCGGGGACGTGATGAAGGCGCTCGTCGAACGGGGCGTGGTCGGCGACTTCCGCCACCCTGACGTGCTGCGCTTCGGTTTCACGCCGCTGTACGTCGGGTTCGCGGACGTGGAGCGGGCGGCGCGGGTGCTGGCGCAAGTACTGGCCCAGGTGCCGTAGCCCTGATGCCGCCGCCGTGGCGACGGGCGCCGCGTCAACCGACGTACGCCCCCGCCACGGCAGCCGCGTGCGCGGCCCGCGCGGCGCGCTCCGCGGCGGGGGCGTCGGGGACCACTCCGGTCGTCAGCAACTGGTAGTAGAGGGGGGCCGACACCGCCCGTACGACCTCCTCGGCGTCCGTCCCGACGGGCAACTCGCCCCGCGCGACGCCCTGTTCGACGCACGGCGCCCATTCCGCCACCCGCACCTCGTAGAACCGGCGGAGCGCCTGCGCGGTACGTTCGTCGCAGGTCGCCGCGGCGATGACGGCGCGGAACAGGGCGCCCTGGCGGGGGTCCGCCAGCGTCCGTCGCACCAGTGCGGCGTTGGCCCGCAGGTCCCCCAGGACGGACCCGGTCTCCTCGCGCGGCAGCGACTGTTCGGCCATGTCGGCGAGCAGGTCGGCGACCAGCCCGGTCACCGAGCCCCAGCGCCGGTACACGGTCGTCTTGCCGACCTCGGCGCGGCGGGCGACTTCGGCGAGGTCGAGGCCGTCGAAACCCTGTTCCACCAGGATGTCCCCGGCTGTCCGCAGCACGGCCGCACGGACACGCGCGGTACGCCCTCCGGGACGTACGGTGCCGGGTTCGGCGGACATATCGGCCTCCTTGGTGCGGGACGGGCTGCGGGGCGTGCCGCGCTGCCAGCGTAACGAAACAGTAGAACCGTTTGTCCCTCACCCAGCGTGACATCCGCGTGTCCACGCACGTCACCCGCCTGATACCGTCCCCGCCAACGGCCGAATTCCCACCTGGTCCGCCACCCCCGCTTCCGTCCAAAACCGTTTCGTCGCTGAGAGGTTGGAGCATGCCGGACGACGTCGCAGCAGCCCGGGCCGCCGCCGAGGAGGAGTCCGTCTTCTCGCACCCGCCCGTCGACCCCGACGCCATCGTCACCTACGGTGACCACCCCGACCAGGTGATCGACTTCTACGCCCCGCGCGGCGAGGCCGTTCCCGGTGTCCCGGCCCCGCTGGTCGTCGTCCTGCACGGCGGGGCTTGGCGGGCGCCCTACGACCGGCGGCATGTCACGCCGTTCGCGGACTTCCTCGCGCGGAGGGGGTTCGCGGTGGCCAACGTGGAGTACCGGCGGGGGGCGGAGGCCGGGGACGGCGCGGGCGGTGCCGGTCGTGCGGGTGGTGTCGACGGCGGGCCGGTCGCCGGGCGCTGGCCGGACACCTTCGACGACGTCGCCGCCGCGCTGGATGCGCTGCCCGCGCTCGTACGGGAGGCGCTCCCGCAGACCGACCCGCGCCGCACCGTCCTCACCGGCCACTCCGCCGGCGGCCACCTGGCCCTCTGGGCCGCGGCCCGCCATGTCCTGCCCGCCGACTCCTCCTGGCGCACCGACCGCCCCGCGCCACTGCGCGGCGTGGTGGCCCTGGCCCCGATCGCCGACTTCACGGTCGCCGACAAGCTGGACGTCTGCGGGGGAGCGGCGCGTCAACTACTGGGCGGGGTAGTGGAGTTCGCCGAGCGACAGCCCTACGCCGACCCGGCGCTCCTGCTCCCGACCGGCATCGCGACGACCCTCGTCCAGGGCCGCACGGACAACGTCGTCCCGCAGGCGGTCGCCGAGTCCTACGCGGACGCGGCGGCGAAGGCGGGGGAGGTCGTCGGACTGACACTGCTGGAGGACGTCGGCCACTTCCCGCTGATCGATCCGGCGGCGGACGCGTGCGCGGTGGTGGTGGAGGAGATCGCGCAGCTGGCGTGGTGAGAGGGTGGGTGCGGGGCGACGGTGGGTGTGACGGCGGCGGTCGGTGCGAGGCGGCGGTGGGTGTGGGGGCCGTCCCGCAGCACGGGGCCACCCGGAAGGCGCAGGCCCCTTCATACCCGTAATACCTGAGAGCTACGTCGCAGGTGAGCTCCTTGGCGTGACGCGGACGACCGAGGCTGATCCGTAACTTCCCATCCAGACAAGCCCGATGGCCGGGCGGACTGGGAGGGAAGTCGACCATGGGGCGCACTGCGGAAGCGGCCGAGGCGAAGGCGTCGGACAAGGGCCGCCGCACCCACAGACTGCGGCGGGCCATCCTCGCCACCCTGATCACCGGTGCCGTGGTCGTCCCGTTGTCCGGTGCCACGCGTCCCGAGATACCCGCCCCGGCCCCGGCCGCCCTGGTCACCTCGGTGACGGCGGCGACACTGGACGAGACGTACGCCGCCAATCGCGCCAACGCCGCCGAGGCGTCCCGTATGGCCGCGGCCCACGGTGACCGTGAACGCGCCGCCGCGGACCGTGCGATGGCCGACCCGGCCCGGCACTTCCTCTCCTTCGACGGCCGTGGCGCCGGCCTGGCGACGGAGGTCTTCGGCGACCTGGCGCGGGCCGACCGTGTCGCGGTGCTGGTTCCGGGCTCCGACACCTCCATCGACACGTACGACCGTTTCCGCGACGCCGCCCGCGCCCTGCACGAGCGGCTCACCCGGCAGGCCCCGGGGGGCACGCGCACCGCGGTGGTGGCCTGGCTCGGCTACGAGACACCGGCCACGGTCAGCACCACGGTCACGACACCGGGCCGAGCCGAGGAAGCGGCCCCGAAGCTCCGTGAGTTCGTACGGCAGCTGCGTGCCGTCACGGCCGACGAGGGGGCGCGCATCTCCCTCCTGTGCCACTCCTACGGCTCGGTGGTCTGCGGGCGCGCCGCCTCCCACCTCGCCGTGGACGACATCGCCCTGGTCGGCAGCCCCGGCACCGGCGCCGACACCGCCGCGGCCCTGCACACCCCGGCCCGCGTCTGGGCGGCTCGCGGCAGTGACGACTGGGTGGCGGAGGTCCCGCACATCAGGCTCGACCTGCTCGGCACGACGGTCGGATTCGGCACCGACCCGGTCTCCCCGTCCTTCGGCGCCCGCGTCTTCGCGGCGGGCGCGGGCGGTCACAGCGACTACTTCAGGCCGGGTTCGACATCGCTGGCCAACCTGACCCGCATCGTCCTCGGCGAAACCCCGGAGGCACCCCATGGCTGAGTCCACAGCGTCCCTGTCGTCCCTGTGGACGGGGGTCCGGCAGGGAGCCGCGCGCGTCGACGCCGCCACTCCCGCCGGACGGGACCGGGCCGTCGACGCCCTGCGTGCCTTCGCCATCCTCGGCGTGGTCCTCGGCCACTGGCTGGTCACGGCGCTGGTGGCGGACGGTGACGGAACCGGCCTGCACACCGCGAGCCCACTGCGGCACATGCCCTGGCTGGCCCCGATCTCCTGGGTCTTCCAGACGCTCGCCGTGTTCTTCCTGGTCGGCGGCCATGTCGCGACCCGCGGATACACCTCGGCCCGGGCGCGTGGGACGACGTACGCGCAGTGGCTGAGAGCCCGGCTGTCCCGCCTGTTCAAACCGGCGGCTGCCGTCCTCACCCTGTGGACAGCGGCGTCGGCTCTGCTGCTCCTGTCGGGCACGGACGTCGACACGATCCACACCCTGGCCGAACTGGCCCTGTCCCCCCTGTGGTTCCTGCTGGTCTTCGCGGCGCTGACGGCGGCGACGCCCCTCCTGCTCAGGCTCAACCCTCTGTGGCCCCTGGCAGTCGTCCTCCATGTGGACCTCCTGCGCTTCGCACTGGGCGCCCCCGCCTGGCTCGGCTGGGTGAACCTGGCGGCCGGCTGGCTGGTGCCGTACACCCTGGGCGCGGCCTGGACCCGGGGCGAGCTGGAGCGGCGTCGCGCGGGCTGGATCCTGCTGACGGGCGGCGCGGCGGCGACCGCCGCCCTGGTCGCCTGGGCGGGCTATCCGGCGTCGATGGTCGGCGTCCCCGGCGCGGTCCTCTCCAACCTCAACCCGCCGACACTGGCCGCCGTGGCCTTCGGCGTGGCCCAGTGCGGCCTCGCCCTGCTGCTGCGCGAACCCCTGCGCCGTGCGATGAGCCGTCCCCTGGCCTGGGCGGCGGTGGCCCTGCTCAACCTCTCCGCGATGACGATCTTCCTCTGGCACCAGACGGCCCTGATGGCCACCACGGCCACGCTCCTGCCGACGGGCCACCTCCCCGGCCTGCACACCGCCCCCGACAACCTGGGCTGGGTGGCGGCCCGGCTGGCCCGGCTGCCGCTGTTCACCCTGGTCCTGGCCCTGTGCTGGGCGGCGTTCCGGGTCCACGAACAGGGTCCTCGCCGTTCGACCGGCCGCCGGTCCAGGATCGTCCGGTCCCGGCCGTCCGCTCGCGGCAGTGACATGAAGGAACACCACCATGCCTAGGGTTGGCCATGTGACGGAGACGGGGACCCAGCGCTCGTTCGCGAGCCGAGTGCGCCACTGGCTGCGCGTACTGCGCGACGACCTGTGGACCCGCAGGGCGGACCCGCTGCCCCGCTCCGAGCGGTTGCGGTGGCTGCCGCACGCCGTGCTGTGCCTGGCCGCGCTCGGCATCACCATCGGCGACACGGGACAGCTCCAGGACAACGGGCGGCTGGCCTTCGGACTGGCCTTCCCGATCGCGATCGCGCAGGGCGGAGCGGTGGTGCTCGCCCTGCGGCGGCCGATCCCGGCCTGGTGGCTGTCGCTCGCGGCCACCGTGGTCACGGCCCTCGTGGTGCGTCCACGGCTGCTGTCCGGTGACGCGCAGGACTTCACCTGGCCGTGGACGGCGGCCGGGCTCATCGCGCACCTGGTCGTGCTGCTGCTGCTCGCGCTCCGGGTGCCCGCCCGGGTGGCCGCCGAGGCGCTGGCCCTGTCCCTGCTGGCCACCTACGTCCTCCAGGGCCTGCTGGGCGCGCCGGGCAATGTGCGCACCGGGGTGCTCGCCTTCTGGCTGTTCACGATCGCCGTGGTGCTCGGCATGGCGCTGCGCGGTCGTAGGGAAGCCAAGGCCGAACTCGGCCGGCAGGCCACGATCACCGCCGAGGAGCGGGCCCGGCGCACCCTGCTGGAGGAGCGCGCCAACATCGCCCGCGAACTGCACGACGTGGTCGCCCACCACATGTCGGTGATCTCCATCCAGGCCCAGGTGGCCCCGCATCTGGTGGAGAACCCCTCCGAGGAGCTGAAGGAGAACCTCGCGGGCATCCGGCAGAACGCCCTGGACGCGCTCACCGAACTGCGCCATGTGCTGGGCGTCCTGCGCTCCGAGAGCCGCGAGGACCCCTACGGCCTCGGCCAGCCCGGCACCGGAGCCGCCCCCGACGCCCCCCAGCCCATGCTCGACCGGCTCGACGCCCTCATCGAGAACACCCGTGCCGCCGGACTGGACGTCGTCACCGACGTCAGCGGCGAGGCTCCCCCCTACCCCACGGGAGTGGAGCTGTCCGCGTACCGGATCGTCCAGGAGGCGCTCAGCAACGCCCTGCGGCACGCCCCGGGATCGGAAGTGCGCGTCGAGATCTCCCACGACTTCCACGGGCTGCGGCTGGGCGTCGTCAACTCCCGTCCACAACGGACCGTGCCGCCCTCCCCCGGTGCGGGACACGGTCTGCTGGGCATGCGCGAGCGAGCGACGATGCTGGGTGGCCGGCTCACCGCGGCCCCCACCGAGCAGGGCGGCTTCGCGGTCTCGGCCTTCCTCCCGCGGGGCGACACCCCGCCGACCGTCCACCCCTGACAGGAGAACCGACCCCATGACGAGCAGCCCCATCCGCGTACTCATCGCCGACGACCAGCAGATGGTCCGGCAGGGATTCACCGTGCTGCTCAACACCAAGCCCGACATCGACGTGGTCGGCCAGGCGGTCGACGGCCTGGACGCGGTCGAGAAGGTCGCCGAGCTCGCCCCCGACGTCGTGCTGATGGACATCCGCATGCCCGAGCTCGGCGGCATCGAGGCCACCCGCCGCATCACCACGGCGACACCGCAGATCAAGGTGCTGGTGCTGACCACCTTCGACCTCGACGAGTACGTGTACGAGGCGCTGCGGGCGGGCGCCTCGGGGTTTCTCCTGAAGGACGCCTCCGCCGACCAGCTGGCCGAGGCGGTCCGTGTCGTGGCGGCCGGCGACGCCCTCCTCGCGCCGGGCATCACCCGCCGCCTGATCACCGAGTTCTCCCGCCTGGACAAGCGGCCCCAGGCCCCGCTGAAGCAGCGGGTCGGTGAGCTGACCGAACGCGAGACTGAGGTGCTCGCGCTGATCGCGCAGGGCCTGTCGAACGCGGAGATCGCCGAGCGCCTGGTCGTGGCCGAGCAGACCGTGAAGACCCATGTGGGCCGGATCCTGGTGAAGCTGGGGCTGCGCGACCGGACGCAGGCGGCGGTGTTCGCGTTCGAGTCAGGTCTGGTGCGGCCCTCGGGACGCTGAGCGCGGGCACCGCCGTCCGGTTCCGGCCGTCACATCCGGTGCCACCTGGGGCGATACCCGTAGTACCTGAGATGGACCTGTGGGAACCCTCTCACTGGGGACGACCGCGACACCGCCTTGCGCCTACCGTTCTGTACGTGACCGAGACGACTCACATGCAGACACCGCCACCGGGGGACGGGGCCAAGCCGCGCAGCCCGGAGTTCCGGCTGGCCGCGGACGCCCTGCAAGGGCTGCGGCAGGACCTGTTCCACGACGCCTTCGCCTACCGTCCGCTGCAGCGGATGCGGGTGGACGGCCCGCTGACCCACCGGTTGCCCGGCCGTCTGCGCGAGTACGCGGCCTGGACACCGCACGCCCTGATCGCCACGGCGGCCCTGTTCACCCTGTTCATCGGCAGTGTCGACACCAACGGGCCGACCCTGCTCGTGGGCCCGCTCTGCGCGATCCCGATCCTGCTGACCATGGCGCGGCCCGTCGGAGCGTTCTGGCTGTCCATGGCCGCCACCCCGATCGTCGCGGTGATCGGCGGCGCGGGCGAATGGCCGTGGATGCCGGGCAGCCTCGCCTGCCATCTGACCGTGCTGACCGTCGTGGCCATTCGCACCAGGCCCCGCACGGCGGCGTGGATGTGGGGGGTGACGGGGGCGTACGGCCTCCTGGTGGATGCCGGCGTCGGCAGTGGCTACTACGGCACGAACACCGGCCCCATGATGGTCATCTCCACGATGGTCCTCCTCGTCGTCGCCCTCTGGCACATACGCCGCGACGCCCGGCACGAGGTCACCGCCCAGCTGACGCAGGAGCGCTCCAAGCGCACCCTGCTGGAGGAGCGCACGACGATCGCGCGGGAGCTGCACGACGTGGTCGCCCACCACATGTCGGTCGTCGCCATCCAGGCGGAGGCCGCCCCCTACCGGGTGGAGAACCCGCCGCCGGAGCTGGAGCGGGCCTTCGTCACCATCCGGGAGAACGCGGTGGCGGCCCTCACCGAACTGCGCCGCATCCTGGGCGTCGTCCGCGCCGAGGACTACGAGGCCCCGGACGCCCCGCAGCCCACCCTCGCCGACCTGGACGCGCTGCTGGCGAACGTGCGGGACGCGGGACTGAGCGTCGAGAAGACGACGACCGGCGCGGTCCGCGAGCTGCCGCCGGGCGTGGAGCTGTCGGCGTACCGGATCGTGCAGGAGGCACTCAGCAACAGCCTGCGGCACGCGCCCGGCGCGAGCGCCCGGGTGGAGATCGGGTACGTGCTCGGCGGCCTCGGACTGCGCATAGTCAACGGCCCGCCGCCCGCGCCGGCCCTGGTGAAGCCCTCACCCGGTGCGGGGCACGGCATCACCGGGATGCGCGAGCGCGTCACCATGCTGGCCGGCGAGATGACGGCGGGCCGGACGGAGGACGGCGGCTACGAGGTGGCCGCGTTCCTGCCGGTCGTCACGGCGACAGAGGACGGCTCATGACCATCCGCGTGCTGATCGCGGACGATCAGATGATGGTGCGCGAGGGCTTCTCGGTCCTGCTGAACGCGATGCCGGACATCGAGGTCGTCGGCGAGGCGGTCAACGGCCGGGAGGCGGTGGACCGGGTCCGTGAGCTCTCCCCCGACATCGTGCTGATGGACATCCGCATGCCGGAGCTGAACGGCATCGAGGCGACCCGCGAGATCGTCGCGGCCGACAGCACGTCCAAGGTGCTGGTGCTGACCACCTTCGACCTCGACGAGTACGTCTACCAGGCGCTGCGCGCGGGTGCCTCGGGCTTCCTGCTGAAGGACGCCTCGGCCCGCCAGCTCGCCGACGGCGTAAGGGTGGTGGCGGCCGGCGAGGCCCTGCTCGCCCCCTCCGTCACCCGGCGGCTGATCACGGAGTTCTCCAAGCTGTCCGACTCCCCGCGTCTGATGTCCTCCGCGCACGCGGCGTACGGGGATCTGACCGAGCGGGAGACCGAGGTGCTGGTGCTGATCGCACAGGGCCTGTCGAACTCGGAGATAGCCGAGCGGCTGGTGGTCGCCGAGTCGACGATCAAGACCCACGTCAGCCGGATCCTGGTGAAGCTGGGCCTGCGGGACCGTACACAGGCGGCGGTGTTCGCCTACGAGGCACGGTTGGTCACACCGGGCTGAGCGGACACCCGCCCGCCGACCGACCCCCCTGGTCAGGCAGGGGGAGCCCGGGCTAACGTCCGGACATGGCAGCTCCTTCCGCCCTCGCCTTCGACCCGTGGGACCCGGCGTTCCTGGCCGACCCGTACCCCGCCTACGCAGAACTGCGTGCCCGGGGCCGGGCCCACTACTACGAGCCCACGAACCAGTGGCTGGTCCCGCACCACGCGGACGTCTCGGCGCTGCTGCGCGACCGCCGCCTGGGCCGGACGTACCAGCACCGTTTCAGCCACGAGGACTTCGGACGGACCGCACCTCCGCCGGAGCACGAGCCGTTCCACGTCCTCAACGACCACGGGATGCTCGACCTGGAGCCGCCGGACCACACCAGGATCCGCCGGCTGGTGTCGAAGGCGTTCACGCCGCGCACGGTGGAGCGGCTGAAACCGTATGTGCGGCAGCTGGCGGGCGAGCTGGTGGCCGGGCTGGTCGAGGCGGGCGGCGGTGACCTGCTGACGGATGTGGCCGAGCCCCTGCCGGTCTCGGTGATCGCCGAAATGCTGGGCATCCCCGAGTCGGACCGGGCGCAGCTGCGGCCCTGGTCGGCGGACATCTGCGGGATGTACGAGCTGAACCCGTCGCAGGAGACGGCGACGAAGGCGGTCCGGGCCTCGGTCGAGTTCTCGGAGTACCTCCGTGAGCTGATCGCGGCCCGCCGCAAGGAGCCGGGCGACGACCTGATCTCGGGCCTGATCGAGGCGCACGACGAGGGCGACCGCCTCACCGAGCAGGAGATGATCTCCACGGCCGTCCTCCTCCTGAACGCCGGTCACGAGGCCACGGTGAACGCCACGGTCAACGGCTGGTGGGCCCTGTTCCGCAACCCCGGCCAACTGGCCGCCCTGCGCGCCGACCACTCCCTGATCCCCTCGGCGATCGAGGAGCTGATGCGCTACGACACGCCGCTGCAGCTCTTCGAGCGGTGGGTGCTGGACGAGATCGAGATCGACGGAACGGTGATCCCGCGCGGCGCGGAAATCGCGATGCTGTTCGGCTCCGCCAACCATGACCCGGAGGTCTTCGAGGCCCCGGACCAGCTGGACCTCACCCGCAAGGAGAACCCGCACATCTCCTTCAGCGCCGGCATCCACTACTGCATCGGGGCGCCGCTGGCCCGGATCGAGCTGGCGGCGTCGATGACGGCGTTGCTGGAACAGGCGCCGACGCTGCGACTTGCCGCGGAGCCGGCGCGGAAGCCGCACTTTGTGATTCGGGGGTTGGAGGGGTTGCGCGTCGAGGTGGGGAGTGGGCCGACCCCCGGGGCGTGCTGATGGCGGTCGAAATCACGTCCTACGACTCGGACACCCATGAGCGCGACCGGATCGAGAAGCCTCGGGCGTACGCCGAGGCAGGTATCCCGGTCTATCTGCTGATCGACCGGGACAACTTGTCCATCCTCGTGCACAGCGATCCGGACGTGGAGGATGGGTACCGGGACATCCACGTGGTCAGGCTTGGCGGCAAGGTCACCCTCCCAGATCCCGTCGGCATCGAACTCGACACTGAGGACCTCAAGCAGTACGTCGACTGAGCCGCTACCTCAAGTCGTCATGTCCCGCCGCCGCAGCCCTGCCAGCCCTGCGGCGGTGAGCGCAGCCGCCAGCGCCAGCAGCACCAGCACCGCCCCCCACTCCATCCCCCCGCCCGGCAACTTCGGCAGGTGCCCGAACGGCGACAGGTCCAGCACCACCTGCGGAACATCCAGCGCAGGGCCCACCCAGCCGATCAGCAGCACCGCCCCGGCCACTCCCCACGCCGCCATCGCCGCCCGCGGCAGCACCCCGTACAGCAGGACCGCCAGCCCGCCGACGACCCACACCGCGGGGAGTTGCACCAGGCAGGCGCCCAGGATCGGGCCCACCTGCTTGCCGTAGCCGGCCGCGAAGCCCAGACCCGCGAGCAGCATGATCAGTGCGGACCCGGCGAAGGCGATCACCAGGTGGCCCGCGGCCCAGCGCAGGCGGCCGACCGCGTTCGCGAGGATCGGCTCCGCCCGCCC
Source organism: Streptomyces sp. NPDC028907 (assembly GCF_055564995.1). Lineage (NCBI taxonomy): Bacteria > Bacillati > Actinomycetota > Actinomycetes > Kitasatosporales > Streptomycetaceae > Streptomyces > Streptomyces sp. NPDC028907. Next base: position 226,398 of record NZ_JBVHVE010000003.1, on the reverse strand, counting down.
CGAGGTCTCCTCGCCGTGCAGCCGCAGCACCGACGCCACCACGTACAGCGCGGCGATCAGGCCCAGCATGCCGACCATCGAGGCGAGGAACGCGTCCGTCAGACCCGACTGACCTCCCATCCGCTCGAAGATCTCCCGCGCGTTGTCGTTGTCCCCGACCAGATCGGCCACCCCGTCGGTCAGCCCGCCGTAGACGACCCCGGCGAGGAAGAAGCCGATCGACCAGCCGAGGACGCTGCCCCGCTGGAGGCGCCAGGCCAGCGCGCCCGCCGTGCCGAGGCGGCCGAAAGCCGGGCCCGGACGGGCGGGCAGGAAGCTCATCCCCACATCCCGGCGCCCGGCGAGCTCGTACGCCACCGCACCCTGCACCAGGGCCGCCCCCGCGAACAGCAGCAGCACCCACCACCGTTCGCCCGCGAACGGCCGCAGGTTCTCCAGCCAGCCCAACGGCGACGCCCACGTCAGCGCCGACGAACCGTCGTCCGACACTGAGTCGCCCGCCGCGCGCAGCACGAACGCGGCGCCCACCAGCCCCGCCGTCAGCCCTCGGGCCAGCCGCGCGCTCTCCGTGAACTGGGCGACGATCGCCGCCAGCGTGGCGAAGACCATGCCGACCCCGGCGAGCCCGAGCCCGAGGGCCAGCGCCCCGGCGACGCCCTGGCCGGCGAGTCCGGCCGTGACCAGCAGTGCCAGTACGGCATTCGCGACGACCGCCGTCAGCAGGGCCGCCGTCAGGGAGGCCCTGCGGCCCACCATCCCGGAGGCCACCAGCTCCTGACGGCCGCTCTCCTCCTCGTCCCGGGTGTGCCGTACGACGAGGAGCATGCTCAGCACGGCCGCGAGGGCGCCCGCGTACACGCCGACGCGCCAGGCCGTCAGCGCGCCGATCGAGTCGCCGAAGACCGGGCCGATCAGGGCGCGGAAGGAGGCGTTGGCGGCCGTGTCCTGGACGAGGTCGGCGCGGTCGGCGGGGCTGTCGTAGAGGTTCTCCAGGGTGTTCGGCATGGAGAGGATCATCAGCGCGTTCACCGCGACCCAGACCGGGATCATCACCCGGTCGCGGCGCAGGGCGAAGCGCAACAGGGTCGCGGTGCCCGCCAGTTGGCGGGTCCCGCCTGGCCGTACCGCGAAAGCCGTGGCGGTCACTTGGCCACCTCGCTCATGCTCCCGGTCACGTTCGCGTCCGCCTGGTAGTGCCGCAGGAACAGTTCCTCCAGCGTCGGCGGCGTCGAGGTCAGCGACCGTACGCCGGACTCGCTGAGCGAGCGCAGTACGGCGTCGAGTTTGTCGGTGTCGACCTGGAGGCGGACGCGACGGCCCTGGACGTCCAGGTCGTGGACCCCGGGGAGGTGCGACAACCCGTTGGGCGGGCCGGCCAGTTCGGCCGTGACGCTCGTCCGGGTCAGATGGCGCAGGTCGGCGAGCGAACCGCTCTCGACCGTACGGCCCTTGCGGATGATGCTGACCCGGTCGCAGAGTTCCTCGACCTCGCTGAGGATGTGCGAGGAGAGCAGGATCGTACGGCCGCGCTCGCGCTCCTCCTCGACGCAGCGCTGGAAGACCTCCTCCATCAACGGGTCCAGACCGGAGGTCGGTTCGTCGAGGATCAGCAGGTCGACGTCGGAGGCGAACGCGGCGACGAGGGCGACCTTCTGCCGGTTGCCCTTGGAGTAGGTGCGGCCCTTTTTCGTGGGGTCCAGTTCGAACCGTTCGATCAGGTCCGCCCGCCGCTGCTTGTCGAGGCCTCCGCGCAGCCGGCCGTAGAGGTCGATGACCTCGCCGCCGGACAGGTTCCGCCACAGCGTCACGTCACCCGGGACGTAGGCGATGCGGCGGTGCACCTCCACCGCGTCCGCCCAGGGGTCGCGGCCGAGTACCTGCGCGCCGCCCGAGTCGGCGCGCAGCAGGCCGAGCAGGACGCGGATGGTGGTGGACTTTCCGGCGCCGTTGGGGCCGAGGAAACCGTGGACCTCGCCCGTCTCGACCTCCAGGTCCAGGCCGTCGAGCGCATGCGTCCGGCCGAACGACTTGTGCAGTCCGGAGACGGTGATTGCCTTCGTCATGCTTCAGAACGTACGCTTCTTTCAGAAATTTGTGAAGTTAAGGAAGCGTATGAAACCTCGATAGGGTGGGCGGCATGGATGGGCACACGGATACGCGCATGACGGAATCAGCCAGGGCCGGCCGGGACGCGGAGTCCGTGTCGAAGTTCGTGGAGTCCTTCGCGGCACAGCTCGTCGAGGCCGGCATGCAGCGCATGGCCGCTCGTGTCTTCGCCGCCCTCCTCGCCTCCGACAAGGGCGTGCTGACCTCCGCCGAACTGAGCGAGCAGCTGCAGATCAGCCCCGCCGCGGTCTCCGGGGCCGTGCGCTACCTGGCCCAGACGCACATGGTGTCCCGCGAGCGGGAGCCCGGTTCGCGCCGGGAGCGCTACCGGGTGCACGGCGACCAGTGGTACGAGGCACTGACCAACCGTGAAGCCGTCCTCAAGCGGTGGGAGGCGGCCCTGCGCGAGGGCGTCAACAGCCTCGGCGGTGACACCCCGGCAGGCCGCCGCCTGGCCGAGACGCTCGCCTTCTTCGAGTTCGTCGAGGTCGAGGTCGCGTCGATGATGGAGCGCTGGCGGGTACACCGGGAGAAGACGTTCGGCCAGGGCTGAGCCCCGCGAACGCGCCCCGATTCCGCAAGGCGCCGCTCAGCGCCCCGGCAGCACCAACCGCAGCGCGCCCTGCCCGACCGTCCAGGTCCGTCTGCGCACCGGTCCGGAGACCGCCGTGTCCGCCCGGTACCGGAAATGCGCCCCCGACACGGTCACGGTCCGTCCCGCGGCCAGCAGTGGCGAGGCCTCCGCGCCCACCGAGAGCGGCCGTACCTCGACCTCGGCCACCCCGTCGGCGCCCGGTGCCACCGACACCGCCTCCACCGGCTGGTCGAGGTCCACGAGGGTCGCGCCGTCGACCTCGACGCGCAGGCGGGCCGGCCCGGACGGGGGCGGGGAGTCGCCCCGCGCCGGCACCAGGGTCCGTACGAGGGACTGACAGGTCCGCAACCAGGGCCGCCCCGCACCCGCCCCCACCGCGGTGGCCCCGGCCGGCGCGGCGGGGTCCCGTATCGGCGGGATCCGCAGTCCGCCGAGGACCACGCCGTCGCTGTCGTCCACGAGGAGATCCAGGCGTCGCTCCGCGCCGTCCAGGACGGCCCGGGCCGCCGCCACCGCCCCCGTCGGCACCCCGAGGGATTCGGCCAGCGACAGCGCGGCGCCCACCGGCACCACCGACAGCACGCATTCGGCCAGCTCCCGCTGCCGGTGCAGCAGGGCCACCGCACGGGTCAGCGCCCGGTCGTCGCCCACGACCACGGGCCGCCGAGAACCCCTGCGGGTCAGCGCGCGGGCGAACTCCTCCGGATCGTCCGGCAGACACACCTTCGTCGCCGCACCCGCGCTGAGCACGTCTTTCGCGATCCTGACGGACTCCCCGTCCGTGCGCCGGGCAACCGGATCGATCACCACCAGCAGCTGATCGGACATCGCGAAAGTCGCCACCTCGGCCATGCCTCGCTTCCTCGGGTAGCATCTTTGTGCAAGAGCCCCTTGCGCTATTGCGCCAGGGGCTTCGTCTATTCCGGGGCCATCCGGTCCGACGGTTCGCGGCCAACGACGGTCGCGACCTGTCGTGGTGTACACGGTCCAGACCCTCCGTGTACACCCCTGACCTTGGACATGCCCCGCCCGGAAGGGGTGTACGCGCGTGCCCGCACTTGTGCTGCTCGGTGCTCAGTGGGGTGACGAAGGCAAGGGAAAGGCGACGGACCTGCTAGGCGGATCCGTCGACTACGTGGTGCGCTACCAGGGCGGCAACAACGCCGGCCACACGGTAGTCGTGGGTGATCAGAAGTACGCCCTCCACCTGCTCCCTTCCGGAATCCTGTCCCCGGGGTGCACCCCGGTCATCGGCAACGGTGTCGTCGTCGACCCGTCGGTCCTGCTCTCCGAGCTGAGCGGTCTGAACGAGCGTGGCGTCGACACGTCCAAGCTCCTCATCAGCGGAAACGCGCACATCATCACGCCGTACAACGTGACGGTGGACAAGGTGACGGAACGCTTCCTCGGCAAGCGGAAGATCGGCACCACCGGTCGCGGCATCGGCCCGACCTACGCCGACAAGATCAACCGCGTCGGCATCCGCGTCCAGGACCTGTACGACGAGTCGATCCTCACCCAGAAGGTCGAGGCGGCCCTCGACGTCAAGAACCAGCTGCTCACCAAGCTGTACAACCGGCGGGCCATCGCCGTCGACCAGGTGGTCGAGGAGCTGCTGGGCTACGCCGAGAAGATCGAGCCGTTCGTCGCCGACACGGTCCTGATCCTCAACCAGGCCCTTGAGGACGACAAGGTGGTCCTCTTCGAGGGCGGCCAGGGCACCCTCCTCGACATCGACCACGGGACGTACCCGTTCGTCACGTCCTCGAACCCGACCGCGGGCGGAGCCTGCACGGGCGCCGGCGTCGGCCCGACGAAGATCAGCCGCGTCATCGGCATCCTCAAGGCGTACACGACCCGCGTCGGCTCCGGCCCGTTCCCGACCGAGCTCTTCGACGAGGACGGCGAGGCGCTGCGCCGTATCGGCGGCGAGCGGGGCGTCACCACCGGCCGTGACCGGCGCTGCGGCTGGTTCGACGCCGTGATCGCCCGCTACGCGACCCGCGTGAACGGCCTGACCGACTTCTTCCTCACCAAGCTGGACGTCCTCACCGGCTGGGAGGAGATCCCGGTCTGCGTGGCCTACGAGATCGACGGCAAGCGCGTCGAGGAACTCCCGTACTCCCAGACCGACTTCCACCACGCCAAGCCGGTCTACGAGATGCTGCCGGGCTGGAGCGAGGACATCAGCAAGGCCAAGTCCTTCTCCGACCTCCCGAAGAACGCCCAGGCGTACGTCAAGGCGCTGGAGGAGATGTCCGGCGCGCCGATCTCCGCGATCGGCGTGGGGCCGGGCCGGGACGAGACGATCGAGATCAACTCGTTCCTGTAGCTCCCGCTGCGGCAGGCGCTCACCGGGCGGACGACGCCCGGTGAGCGCCTGCCAGCGGTCGCGGAGGTGTCGCCCCTGGCATGCTCCAGTTCTTCCTTCAGCCTGGCTTCCTCGGCCTCGCGTGCGGGTACTTGTACGAGGTCTGTACGCGTATGGCGGTGCAGCGCCGCGTTACTCCCTCGACGGCCGGCCCGGACCCTCGGAGCATGTCCAGAGGCTGCAGTCGGTGCAGGGTAAGGGGAGTGTGAGGCAGAGATGGACGGTCGTGTTCAGGCGGGCGTCGATCTTGGCGCGTTCCTCGGTGTCTGAGGAGTCCGCGGGGGGAGTGAGGGCGTAGGGGAGTGCCGTGGTGAGGACGGCCAGGGTGGTGCGGTCCCGTTCCGCGGCTCCCGTGAGACGTCCCGTCACATGCTCGTGCAGCCAGGACCACGTCAGCGTGTGCCAGGCGGTGGCCGGTCGCAGGATCGCGGCGTGAACCAGCTCCGGATCCGCACGGGCCATGGTCCGCACGACCGGGTGTTCCCGCACCAGACGCGCCGCGCGCACCACGACGCGCGCCTCAAGACACCCGGCCGGCAAGGGTTCCCGCACCTCACGGGCCACATACAGCACGCGTCGCAGTTCGGAGAGCGTGGCCTCGCGGAGCAGCGCCTGCGGGTCGGCCCAGTTCCGGTAGAGGTACGAGCGGTTGCAGCGGGCCAGTCGCGCGATGTGTGTCACTCCGGTCCGCCGGGGGCCGTACTGGGTCAGCGCGTCAAGGACCGCGCGATACACCGTGGCCCGGCCCGGCTGCCAGACGGAAGGGGGCGATCCGCTCATGCCGGGGAGCATGGCAGACCGAGGCATGCCGCCTTTCGGCGAAAAGTGCGACAGATAAGGAGAAGGTGTTGCAGTTTTTCGAGCTAAGGGGTGAGGGGGGCGGTGGGGAGGAAGGCCGCCCAGGCACCGCCGGACACGGTGACTATGGGCCCGTCGGGGTGCTTTGAGTCGCGGATGTGAATGGTGGTGGGGGTGTGGGGGCATGGGGCGACTTCGAGGCAGTTTCCGCCGCCGTCGTCGCTGTAGCTCGACTTGAACCAGCGAAGGGCCTGTGAACGGATCCTCGCATAGCGGTGCGCGAGTTGGGACGCCTCCGACGGGTCGCTGACCAGAATGCCCTGGTCCTCGATCTCCATGTAGACGACGTGCTCGTGGTCCGCGGTCTCCACGAGCTTCATGGCGCCGCGAGCGCCTGCGTACGTTCCCCGCAGTCCTCGGTCCAGGGGCAGCACCTGCACACAGACATTCTCCCTCCGCGCGTCCTCGGCGAGCGAGCGCAGCTGCTGGCGCAGAATCTCCCAGCTTCCGAACGGCCGCCGCAACACGCTCTCTTCGAGGATCAGCTCGATTAGCGGGGCCGGCTTCCGGTCGAAGAGCGCCCGGCGGGCCAGCCGTGCCTCGACCAGTTCCTCGCGCTTCTGCTGGTATCCGCTGCCGCGTGCCGTCATTTTCGACGACACGGCCGCCCTCGCCCTCGGCGCCGGGAACAGCATGGCCTCGCGGCTCGTCGTCGAGGCCGAGACGGGCCCCGCCCTGCGCGTGTACATTCCGGCCCTCAGCCTCGCCGCGGCCGAGCGCGAGCGGGCCGGTGTCGCCGAGGACCTCGGCGCGCTGCCATCGGTCAACATCGAGGGGCTCGACTTCTCGGCCGCTGCCGCCGTGGGCAAGCGTCTACGGACCGCGGACCCGGCAGACGAGGGCAAGGACGAGCTGGACTGGAGCGGAGCCCACGTTCTGGGCGCCCACCCGCTATCGGGGTACAGGCATCCGCACCATCCGCATCGTCGAGCAGAGCTGACGGTGTTTCCGGAGGGAGGGCTCCCGCCGGGTGCCCTCCCTCTCTTGCCCCGGGTGGAGCAGTCAACAGGCGAAACGCGCATACCGCCCCTAGCGTGAGGCCGTACGTTCCGCGGCGATCAGAAGAAGGTGCGTCATGCGTGTGCTGCTCCAGGCTCATCTCGACACCGAGAAGACGAACGACATCATCCGCAGCGGCAAGATGCCCCAGGTGATGCAGGAGATCGTCGGGGCCTTCAAGCCGGAGTCCTCGTACTTCACGGCCGACGGCGGGGTCCGCTGTATGTTCCTGGTCTTCGACATGCAGGACTCCTCCCAGATGCCGCCGCTCACCGAGCCGCTCTTCGAGAGGTTCGGCGCGGAGGTGAACTACACGCCGGTGATGAACCTGGACGACGTCCAGAAGGGCCTGTCCCAGCTGAAGTAAGGCTGAGGGGTCATGAGGACTCAGCTGAAGACGATCATCGACCCCTGTGCGAGACTCCGCGTCGCAGCCGCGTGCAGCCCCAGCCACACATGCCGTTCACGGGCGAACGGGCTCGGGTCGTAGGGAGCGGGAACCGCCGGTTCCTCCAAGGCCGTCGGGGCCAGCGGAGCCTGGGGGGCCGACGGGGGGTTGGCCGGATCGATACCGATGACCGGGGCCACGAACTCCAGCTCGCGCAGCAGCGCCTGGGAGGAGCCCAGCGGGCCGCCGCCCGCGAGGAGCTCGTCGTTGGAGAGCGGGCCCGGGAAGTCCACGGGGACGTAGGCGCCCGCGTGGTCGTAGTGCCAGACCAGGTGGGACTGCTTGGCGGTGGTCTCGAACATCTCCAGGAGCTGTTCGTAGTCGCCGCCCAGTTCGTCGACCGGGGTCACCGGGAGACCGCAGACCTGGAGCAGATACGCGCGGCGCAGGAAGTGCAGCGCGTCGTAGTCGAAGCCGGCGACCGGTGCGACGTCCCCGGACAGGCCCGGCATGTACTGGTACACCGGCACCGGCGGTAGCCCCGCCTCGGCCAGCACCTTGTTGTATTGCGCGAGTTCCTCGGCGAAGGGGTTGTCGGGGGTGTGGCACAACACGTCGACAAGCGGTACCAGCCACAGGTCACAGGCCAAAAGAGGGCTCCTCGCACAGTCGCGTAGCACATCGGTCAGGGAAGGGTAGTCGGTGCGGCTCGGGGGCGGACCCCCTAGGCCCTGTCTCGTGCGGACCCTCGGACAAGTCCCCGCTCGTGCAGGTCCCATACCCACACTCCGTCCACCCACCTCACCGGGCGGCCCACCAGCTTCTCCACGGTCCCAAGGCCTCGCGGGCGCCGCCGGTGGCTCCCGCTCCGGGCTCATTCGGCTGCCAGTCGCTCGATCAGGGCAAGGGAGCCCGCGTCGTGGTCGGCGATGATCGAGCGGGCCTTGGGCAGGTCGCGGCGCATCAGGGCGTCGACCAGGTCGGTGTGCCCGCACCACAGGTGGCCGCGGAGATCGTCGATGTGGCGCAGGTGCTGGACGGCGCAGACCCAGGACTGCACGCGCAGCCTGTGCAGGAAGTCGGAGAGGTAGGGGTTGCCGAAGAGGGCGCCCAGTTCACGCCAGAACCGCAGGTCGTAGCCGATCAGCACGGTGAGGTCGCCTGCCGTCGCGGCGCGCTGGGCCTCCTCGGCGCGACGGCGCACCCCGACCACGGCGGCGTGGACCTGGGGGTCGTCGGGGTCCCGGTGGCGGGCGGTGTCGGTGGCCAGGACCTGGAACATGCCGTTGGTGACCAGGCCGCGGGCTTCGACGATGCCGCGGAAGTCCTCCACGGAGTACTCGTGCACGCGGAAGCCGCGGTGCTGGTCGGCTTCCAGCAGGCCCTGAGCGGAGAGGTCGACGAGGGCCTCGCGGACCGGGGTCGCGGAGACGCCGTACTGTTCGGCGATCTCCTTGACGGTGAATTCCCGTCCTGCCTGCAGCCGGCCGGCCAGCACCTCGTCGCGGAGGGCGTCCGCGATCTGCTGCCGCAGGGTGCTCCGGGTTACGGAGCCGTTGCCGCCGGGGCCGGGCATGGTCGGTGCGTCTCCCGTCGTCGCGATGTGGTGGCGTGTGTGTCTGTGCGTACACGTATATGTCTACGAGCACGCCACCTTACGCGTTCGGGTTCCGGGGCAGGTTTCCGCGACGGCCCGGACTTCGGCCCGCCGCGGGGCCTACTCCGTGTACTCGTCCGCCACAGCCAGCGCGGCGTCCAGCGCGGCCAGGCCCTCCTTCAACTCTGCCTCGGTCACGTTGCACGGCGGTACGACATGGGTGCGGTTCATGTTGATGAACGGCCAGATGCCCCCCGCCTTCGCGGCGGAGCCGAACGCCGCCATGGGGGCGTTGGCCTCACCGGCCGCGTTGTAGGGCACCAGCGGCTCACGGGTCTCCCGGTTCCTGACCAGCTCGACGGCCCAGAACATCCCGACCCCCCGCACCTCGCCCACGCAGGGATGCCGCTCGGCCAGCTCGCGCAGCCCGGGTGCCACCACCTCGGCTCCCAGTCGGGCGGCGTTCTCGACGACGCCCTCCTCGGCCATGACGTTGATCGTCGCGACGGCGGCCGCGCAGGCCAGCGGGTGACCGGAGTACGTGAGACCGCCGGGGTACGGCCGCTTCGCGAAGGTCTCGGCGACGGCCCCGGAGATGGCGACGCCGCCCAGCGGGACATAGCCGGAGTTCACGCCCTTCGCGAAGGTCATGAGGTCGGGGGTGACGTCGTACAGGTCCGCCGCGAACCACTTTCCGGTCCGCCCGAACCCCGCCATGACCTCGTCCAGGACGAAGACGATCCCGTACTTGTCACAGATCTCGCGGACCCCGGCCAGATAGCCGGCCGGCGGCAGCATGATCCCGGCCGTCCCCGGAATCGTCTCCAGGATGATCGCGGCGACGGTCGACGGCCCTTCGAAGGCGATCGTCGTCTCCAGATGCTCCAGCGCCCGCGCGCACTCCTGCTCCTCGGTCTCGGCGTAGAAACGCGAGCGGTAGAGGAAGGGCGCCCAGAAGTGCACGACCCCGGCCGTGGCGCTGTCGGAGGCCCACCGTCGCGGGTCGCCGGTGATGTTCACGGCCTGCTGGGTGCCGCCGTGGTACGAGCGGTACGCCGACAGCACCTTGGGGCGGCCCGTGTGCAGCCGGGCCATCCGCACCGCGTGCTCGACGGCGTCCGCGCCGCCGTTGGTGAAGAAGATCTTGTCCAGGTCGCCCGGCGTTCGTTCGGCGATCAGCCGGGCCGCCTCGGACCGGGCCTCGACGGCGAAGGCGGGCGCGAAGGTGGTCAGGTGTGCGGCCTGCTCCTGTATCGCGGCGACGACCTTCGGGTGCTGGTAGCCGATGTTCGTGTAGACGAGCCCGCTGGTGAAGTCGAGGTAGCGCTTGCCGTCGTAGTCCCAGAAGTACGACCCCTCCGCACCGGCGACGGGGAGCGGGTCGATGAGTTCCTGCGCGGACCAGGAGTGGAACACGTGCGCACGGTCCGCGGCCTTCACGGCGGCGCCGGTCTCTGGATCAGGCTGAGGGGTCATACAGCCGAGCGTAGGAACCGGCGCCGCGACGCGATATCGGCGTCCTGTCTGCGGTCGGTGGCTTTCCGCGACAGGTTGTCGACCCGTCCTGGCGAAGTGCTGGCGCCGGTCGGGCTAGACCAGCTTCTCCACCAGCAGGCCCAGTGCCGAGCGGGGGACGGTTCCGTTCGTTTCGCCGTCCGTCTGTCCCCAGGCCGAACCGGAGCCCGTGGAGTTCGAGCCCTTGGTGTCGTTGACGCCCTGGAAGATGCCGAAGTCGAGGGGCCCGTCGTCCGCTGAGGCGGGGAGGGCGGCGGTGAGGAGGGCCGCGCCGGCGAGCGCGGCGGCAGCGATGATCTTCATGCCCGACCCAACGACCGCGACGGCGAGAGGATGTCCTGTTATGCACCGTTGGTGTTGATTGAGCTCCGAGGGGAGCATTGACAGTGTGCTGTCTAAGTGACAGCATGTTGTCAACGGAATCGCCTTCGAGGGCGGCGTTCTTGAGGCCCAGGTCCCCCAGGAGGAGCCATGGAGAGCACCACCGGAACCACCGGCACCACCACGAACACCCGCAAGCCCGTCCACCTCGCCGTCTACGACACCCTCGCCGACTGGGAGCCCGGCCACGCCACCGCCCAGCTGGCCCGTGCCGGATACGAGATCCGTACCGTCGGCCCGACCCGCGAACCCGTCACCACCGTCGGCGGCCTGCGCATCCAGCCCGACCTGGCCCTGGCCGACCTACGGCCCTCCGACGCGGCCCTGCTGATCCTCCCCGGCGCCGACCTCTGGGACGCGGGCGACGACCTCGCCCCCTTCGCCCGCACCGCCCGCGCCTTCCTGGACGCCGGGGTGCCGGTGGCCGCGATCTGTGGGGCGACCGTCGGCGTGGCCCGCGAAGGGCTGCTCGACGACCGGGACCACACCAGCGCGGTCTCCTTCTATCTGGCCGCGACCGGGTACGCCGGCGGTGAGCGGTACGTCGAGGCCGACGCGGTCACCGACGGCGGGCTCGTCACCGCCGGTCCCACCGAACCCGTCGCCTTCGCCCGGGAGATCCTGCGGCTGCTGAAGGTGTACGACGACGAGGCCGTCGACGCCTGGTACCGCCTGTTCCACGACTCCGACGCCGAGGCGTACGCCGTGCTGGAGAAGGCCGGTGTCGTGTGAGCCGGGAACGACAGGATCTGCTCAGCCGCGGCGCGCTCGGTGTCTTCCGGCTCAACGGCCAGTTCCTCGCGGTCGCCGAGGAGTTGGCCAGGCCCGCCGGGCTGACGGCGGCCTGGTGGCAGGTGCTCGGCGCGGTCCTGGGCGAGCCCCTGCCCGTCTCCGGCATCGCCCGCGCCATGGGCATCACCCGGCAGAGCGTGCAGCGCATCGCCGATCTGCTGGTGGACAAGGGGCTCGCCGAGTACCGGCCCAACCCCGCCCACCGCCGTGCCAAGCTCCTCGCGCCCACGGAGCGGGGGCGGGCGGCGATCTCCCGCATCGGCCCCGGCCACGCGGCCCTCGCCGACCGGCTGGCGGAGGCCGTCGGGGAGGCCGAACTCGCCGAGGCCGTACGGGTTCTGGAACGGTTGTCGAAGGCCCTCGACCAGATCGCCGTTCCTGTTACGGAACCGTAGACGCCCACCCGCTCACCTCCCCATATGCCGCACTATCGTGGGGCCGTTGCGTAAGCGGGGGTGCGTCGGCGGGGTTGGGGGGCGTGGCATGGAGAAGCTGGGGTCGGGTGATCCACAGCAGATCGGGGCTTATCGGCTGCTGGCGCGGCTGGGCGCGGGTGGCATGGGGGACGTCTATCTCGCCCGGTCGGACCGGGGCCGTACCGTCGCCGTGAAACTCGTACGGCGGGAGCTGGCCGCGCAGGAGGAGTTCCGCGCCCGGTTCCGGCAGGAGGTGCAGGCCGCGCGGCAGGTCGGCGGGTTCTGGACGGCACCGGTGCTCGACGCGGACACCGAGGCCGACGTGCCCTGGGTCGCCACCGGCTATGTCGCCGGGCCCAGCCTCCAGCAGGTCGTCGGACGGGACCACGGGGCGTTGCCCGAGCGGTCGGTCCGGATCCTGGCGGCGGGCCTCGCGCACGCTCTCAAGGACATCCATGCCGCGGGGATCGTGCACCGGGACCTGAAGCCGTCCAATGTGCTGGTCACCATCGACGGCCCGCGCGTCATCGACTTCGGCATCGCCCGCGCCCTGGAGACCGTCGACGAGACCGGGCTCACCCGCACCGGCGCGCTCGTCGGATCGCCGGGGTTCATGGCGCCCGAGCAGGTGCGCGGGGACCGGATCACGCCCGCGTGCGACGTGTTCTGCCTGGGCTCGGTGCTCGCCTACGCCGCGACCGGCGCGCTGCCCTTCGGCTCGGTCGACAGCGGCGCGCACGCCGTGATGTTCCGGATCGCCCAGGAGGAACCCGATCTGGAGGGCGTGCCCGAGGGCATCGCCGACCTGGTGCGGGACTGTCTGCGCAAGGACCCGGGCGGTCGGCCGACGCTGGACCGGATCCTGGAGCGCACGGGCGCCGAGGACACCGTCTCCGGCGGCCGGTCCCGGGACCCGTGGCTGCCGAGCGCGCTGGTGGCACAGCTGGGTCGGCACGCGGTGCGGTTGCTGGACACCGAGGACCCGGAGGGACCCGCGGGGCGGGAGGGTCCGGCGGCAGGGGCCGGGGGAGCGCAGGTCCCGGCACGTGGCGACGGTCCGGGGGTACCGGGCTCCGGTGGCGTGCCGGGTGCCGCCGAGCCGACCCCCGCGGCCTCCCCCGAACACGCCCCGGCCGCCCAGGCGACGCCGCCCGACCAGCTCCCCACCGTGGCCGCGCCCCAGACCGGCCCGACCCCGCCGCCGCCCCCGGGCACCCCTCCCGCCGGACCCTTCGGAGAGGCCGCCGCGCCCGGCCGTACCCCGGCCCACCCGGCATACGGCTCCCCGCAGCAGCACCCGCAACAACATCCACGGCAGCCGGGGTACGGCTATCCGCAGGCCCCGCCCCACGGCCCCACCCCCGCGTACGGCGCGACCCCGCCGTACAACCCCACCCCGCCCTACGGCCCGCCTCTGCCGTACCTCCCCGCGCCCCGGCCGGAAGCCCCCCAGCGCAGCGGCCGCTCCACGGTGGCGCTCGTCCTCGTCGCGCTGGTCGTCGCGCTCGCGGCCGGTGGTTCGGTGTACGCCCTCATGAACGGCGGCGGGGACGACGGTGCGCAGGGCGGTCCGACGGGTGGTCCCGGTACCGCGACCCACTCCACGACCTCCGGCCCGACCGACCCGGCCACCTCCCCGCCCCCGGACCCGACCGACTCCCCGCCCACCGACGGCGCGATCCCGCCCCGCTACCTGGGCACCTGGACCGCCTCCATCGACAACGCCACCGGCAGGAACTCCCGCCGACTGACCATCCGGCAGGGCGAGGTCGGCGACAAGGTGCTCACACTCGTCGCCGACGGTCCAGCCGGCACCGGCACCTACCACTGCGAGTTCACGGCTTCCCTCGCCGAAGCGCCCAGCGCGGACGGCCCGTTGGAGATCGGCCCGTCCTCCGTGACCGCAGGCGAGCCCGCCACCTCCTGCTCACCCGGTGAGGCCACCGAGATCACGCTGCTGCCGGACGGACGGCTGGAGCGGGTGAACACCAGCAGCGGCGAGAAGCTGACGTACACCAGACAGTGACACCGGAACCTCCACCCGGTCCGGCGTCCGAGGACAGGGCCGTCCCCCCCCCAGCCCGTCCGGCGTTTGAGGACGAGGCCCGGAGGGCCGATAGCGGGGGTCCAGGGGGCGGCAGCCCCTTGGCGGGGTCGAAGGGGCGGAGCCCCTGGGGATGGGACGGGTAGGGGCGGCGGGGGCGAGAACCCCTCAGCGGGGCTCCGGCGGCCGCTGCCGAGGCATGTTCGGCCGCGCCCCGTTACCCGGCGCCACACCGAACCGTCCCGAACCCACCCCGACATCCTGCCGAGCCGCCCCGGCCACAGCCGACTGAATCCCCATGGGCGCGGCCCCAGTCCGGAACTCCACCATCCAGTCCGCCGTCTCCGCCCGCACCAACTCGGCCACGTCCTCCGAGAACCGCCGCAACACCCCGAGACACCGCTCAGCCGCCTCACTCGCCGTCCCCTCCGCCGGCCCCAACACCTCCCGCACACTCTCCGTCGCCCAGTCGAACTGCAGCGTCTGCAGCCGCCGCTGCACCGCCTGAGCCGTGGCGACGTCCCTTATCCACCCGGACGTCACCCCGAAGAACCGATCGGCCGCCACACACGCCACCGCCAGCAGCAACGCCAGATACCCCCACGGCGCCGCCCCGCGCGCGACCCCCGTCAGATCCAGCAGCGGCAACGCGGCCCCGACGACCGCCCCGGCCGCCGCCCCACCCCGCAACGCCCAGGCCCCCCGCCGCTTCCACACCCGATCCGCGAGATACCACGCCGCCGTGTCCAGCGCCCCCCGCTCCACCCACCGGTACAGCTCGTGCAGCCGTACCGCGGGCTCCCCCCAGTCCCCGAGCGGAAACGCCCGCCCCCGCAGATCGCCCGGCCCCAGCCCGGCCGTCCCTTCACCGCCCCGCCTGTCCTGCGGCGACCTGTCGGGCTGCATCTCCGGTTGACCCACCCGGCACTCCCTACTGATCACGGTGCGTGACCTCGCGTGCGACCCGGGTACGACCCCCGCGGCGCACGGAACGTCCCGCCACACCTGAGGCTGACGCGCCGCACCCTTCCTACCGCCCAATGGGTGGCGAAGAGATGCCTTTCGCCTCTTTTCCGCCCAGAAGAGGGTCTTGATCAGGTCTTGGTCAGATATAGGACGCCAGTTCCTCTCACTCGAAAGAAGTGCTGGGGCGACGGCCACGCCGACCACGTAGGCTCGTGCTGAACGGCAAAGCCGAGCGGAAACCCCGCGCAGTACCCGTCATACGCAAGGAGCTGATCGTGATCCCCGGTGGTGGCCAGCCCAACATGCAGCAGCTGCTCCAGCAGGCCCAGAAGATGCAGCAGGACCTGGCGCGGGCGCAGGAGGAACTGGCTCAGACGGAGGTCGAGGGCCAGGCGGGCGGCGGCCTGGTGAAGGCCACCGTGACGGGCTCCGGCGAACTCAGGGCGCTCAAGATCGACCCGAAGGCGGTGGACCCGGAGGACACCGAGACCCTCGCCGACCTGGTCATCGCGGCCGTACAGGCGGCCAACGAGAACGCGCAGACGCTCCAGCAGCAGAAGCTGGGCCCGCTGGCCCAGGGCCTGGGCGGCGGCAGCGGCATCCCCGGTCTGCCGTTCTGACGTCCCGGCGTCCGGGCGTTCCCCGCTTGTCTTTCTAAGAGGGGCCGCCGCCAACTACCGTACGTACCGTAAGGAACCCCAGGAAGGGACGGCAGTCCGTTGTACGAAGGCGTGGTCCAGGACCTCATCGACGAGCTGGGGCGGCTGCCCGGCGTCGGTCCCAAGAGCGCGCAGCGGATCGCCTTCCACATCCTCCAGGCGGAACCGACGGACGTACGGCGTCTCGCCCAGGCCCTGATGGAGGTCAAGGCGAAGGTCCGCTTCTGCGCGACGTGCGGCAACGTCGCGCAGGAGGAGCTGTGCAACATCTGCCGGGACACGCGCCGCGATCCGGCGGTGATCTGCGTGGTCGAGGAGCCGAAGGACGTCGTGGCGATCGAGCGGACCCGTGAGTTCCGCGGCCGTTACCACGTCCTCGGCGGCGCGATCAGCCCCATCGAGGGTGTCGGCCCGGACGACCTGCGGATACGGGAACTTCTCGCGCGGTTGGCCGACGGGGCGGTCACGGAACTGATCCTGGCCACGGACCCGAATCTGGAGGGCGAGGCCACGGCCACGTACCTCGCCCGCATGATCAAGCCCATGGGCCTGAAGGTCACCCGCCTGGCCAGCGGCCTCCCGGTGGGTGGCGACCTGGAATACGCGGACGAGGTCACCCTCGGCCGCGCCTTCGAGGGGAGACGACTCCTAGATGTCTGACGCCACGCTGCACGCGACCGAGCCGGACCCGGACGACTTCGCGGTCCAGATCTCGGACCAGATCGAGAGCTTCCTGGTCGCCGTCACGGAGGTCGCGAAGGGCGACGAGCCGGGCTCGACCGTGCCCTTCCTCCTCCTGGAGGTCTCCCAACTCCTCCTGGCCGGCGGCAGGCTGGGCGCGCACGAGGACATCGTTCCCGACGAGCGCTACGAGCCCGACCTCGGCCCGGAGCCGGACGTCGACGAACTCCGCGAGAACCTCGCCCGCCTGCTGGACCCGGTGGACGTCTACTCGGAGGTCTTCGACCCCTACGAGCCCCGCAAGGCCCCCGTTCCGGCCCGGATCTCCGACGACCTCGCCGACGTCATCACCGATCTGCGCCACGGCATGGCCCACTACCGGGCCGGCCGCACCACCGAGGCCCTGTGGTGGTGGCAGTTCTCGTACTTCTCCAACTGGGGCACGACGGCCTCCGCGACCCTGCGCGCCCTGCACTCGGTCCTGGCCCACGTCCGCCTGAACCAGCCCCTGGAGGAGCTGGACGGCCTGGACACGGACCAGGGCATGATGGGCGACGAGACGCTGGAGTTCGAGGCGGGCAAGGTCATGGCGGAGGAGATCGGCGGACCGCTGGGCATGCGGCCCGCCCAGCGGCGCTAGCGCGGATCCGTCAGACGGTCGGACCCGTCGGTCTCGGACCCGTCAGGCCCGTCAGAAGCGTCGGCCCGTCAGATTCGTACGGCCGTGCCGGTCACGCCGATGCCCGTGTCCGGCTCGGCCGGTACCGTCACCGTGATCGTGCTCGGCCTGCCCATGTCCACGCCCTGATGGATCGTCAGGGTGGCGGGCGGGGCGATGAGTTGCAGCTCACGCAGATAGCCGCCGAACGCGGCCGCCGCCGCGCCCGTGGCCGGGTCCTCGACCACGCCGCCGGGCGGGAACGCGTTACGGGCGTGGAACACCGTGGCGGACTCCCGCCAGACCAGGTCGACGGTGGTCCAGTCCTCGCGGGCCATGAGCGCGCCGAGCGCGGCCATGTCGTACTCCAGGTCGGCCAGCCGCTCCCGCGTCGAGGCGGCGAGGACCGGGTGCCAGGCCCCGGCGAAGGCGACCCGCGGCGGCAGCGCCGGGTCCAGGTCCGCGGCCGACCAGCCCAGGATCGCCAGCAGCTCGGCCAGGTCGGCCTCGCCGACCGGCGCCGTACTCGGTGCGACGCTCACCAGGGTCGCCACCACGGCGCCGTCCGCCGTCCGGTCGGTGGTGACGGTGACCGGGCCCGCCTGGGTGCGCAGCAGCAGCCGGCCTGTCCCGTGCCGTTCCGCGTAGGCGACGGCCGTGGCGATCGTCGCGTGGCCGCAGAACGGCACCTCGGCGAGCGGGCTGAAGTACCGGATGCCCAGGGTGCCGTCATCGCCGGCCGGGACGACGAACGCCGACTCCGAGTAGCCGAGGTCGGCGGCCGTCGCGAGCATCGTGGCGTCGTCGACCCCGGTCGCGTCGAGCACCACGCCTGCCGGGTTGCCTCCGGCGGGGTCACTGCTGAAGGCCACGTATCGCAAGATCTCCATCCCGGGACCGTAGCCGTGCGGGCCGCTCGGGGAGTGCGGGAGGGGCAGAAGGTGACGCGGGTTACAGGAAAAGGCTTCTGAAGTGGCGTAATGCGCGGGCCCCTCGGCCGGTCTCACAGGCGCACCCGCACCCCGGCCGCCCCTGGCCGGTGCCCCCCGCCCCTCGAATCGGAGCCCGCCCATGCACGTCACCCTGGAGCAGCCGACCGGCGCCCGTCTGATCACCGCCGCGGACAAGGACATCGCGATACCGGCCACCCTCCGCTACACCTCGGCCGACCCGCTGGCCGTGCACATCGACTTCCCGCCCCATGTCACGCTCGACGGCGAGGGCACGACCTGGACGTTCGCCCGGGTGCTGCTGGGCGAGGGGCTGCGGGGGCCGGCCGGGCTCGGGACGGTGCGGGTGCGGCCGTGCGGGGCGGCGCACACGTACGTCGAGTACCGCTCGCCGGTCGGGCCGGCCGTGCTGCGGTTCGCCACCTCGGACCTGTTCCGCTTCCTGGCCCGTACCTACACCGTCATCGCGCCCGGCGAGGAGACCGTGGGGGCCGAACTGGACCACGGGCTCGCGGCGTTGTTCGGCGGGCGGGTGTGATGTGCGGTGTCCGGGGAGCCCCTCATCCGTCACGTCTGAACTGCTCCATGACGGGGCCATGGCGACTCGGTCGAAGACGTAGGCGGGGACGGGAGTCGGGCTCTGCGTCGCAGGGGCCGTGGGGCTGATCGTCGGCGGTGTGCTGAATGTCGACGCCGCGGATCCCTTGGCGAGCGTGGCCGGGGAGCAGGACGGGCCGGACGGGTCGGACGGGCCGGACGGGTCGGACGGGTCGGACGGGTCGGCCCTGCTACGCCAAGCCGAGGCGAACGTGGCGTAACCCTCCGGTCGCCCGGCGTGAATTGGGTACGTGCTGGCCCGACCCTGGATCTGCCTTGTACGGGCCCTAACCGGTGCCACGCGAATCTGGAGTCACCTCCACCGCAGAGAACACGGAAAGCGGAGGGAGACCCACCCGATCGCACAGCACTGGGAGTTCGCGATGACCCGTCGTTCCATACGCAAGCGCGTGGCCGTCGTCACCGCCGCCGCTCTCGTCGCCGTCGGCACCATCGCCGCGGGTGGCGCCGTCGCCGGGCCGGAGAAGTCGGCGAAGAAGCCCACCAAGAAGCAGGTGGCCGCCCTGTTCGACGAGTGGAACGCCGCACTGAAGACCCGGGACGCGGAGAAGGTCGCCGATCTCTACTGGGACGACGCGGTCCTGCTGCCCACCCTCTCCAACCAGGTCCGGGCCGACCGCGAGAGCCGTGTCGACTACTTCGAGCACTTCCTCGCGAACAAGCCGGTCGGCAAGAAGATCGAGACGCACATCAACGTCCTCGACTCGAACTCGGTGCTGGACGCGGGTCTCTACGAGTTCGCGCTCACCGACCACGACACCGGCGAGAAGAGCGTCGCCAAGGCCCGTTACACCTACGAGTGGGAGAAGCGGGACGGCGAGTGGAAGATCGTCAACCACCACTCCTCGTTGATGCCCGAAGGCTGATCCGTACGGACAGTCCGCCCTCTGGAGCGTCGCCCAGGGACACGGTCCCGCCGTCGTCGGTCACCAGTTGCTTGACGACGGCGAGACCGAGGCCGGAGCCGGCCTTCCCGGTCAGGCCCTGGCCGCGCCAGAAGCGGTCGAAGGCGCGGGACTTCTCCGCGTCCGACATACCGGGCCCCTGGTCGTTCACCGACAGGGTCACCTCGTCGCCCCTCGACTCGACCCGGACGGTGATCGTGCCGCCGTCCGGTGACACCTCCAGGGCGTTCGAGAGCACGTTGTCCAGCACCTGCTCCAACTGACCGGGACTGGTCAGTACAAGCAGCCGGCCGTCGGCACTCCCCCTGAGCGTGATGGTGACTCCGCGCTCGTCGGCGGCCGGCCTCCACACGTCCAGCCTCTCCCGCACGATGTCCAGCAGGGGCAGCGGCTCCGCCACGGTCACCTTCGCCTCCGCCCGCGCCAGTACCAGCAGGCCGTTGACCAGGCGGCTCATCCGGACCACCTCGGCCGTCGCCTGCTCCACGTCCTCCTTGACGAATTCGTCGTCCACGCCGTCGGCGATGTTGTCCAGCGACAGCCGCAACGCGGTGAGAGGGGTACGGAGTTGATGCGAGGCGTCGGCCACGAAGATGCGCTGCGCGGCGATCAGTGTGTCCAGCCGCTCGCCCGCCTGGTTGAGCGTGCGGGCGAGGGTCTGTGTCTCCCGCGGGCCCGTCACGGGGGAGCGGGCCGTCAGGTCGCCGTCGCTGAACTTGCTCGCCGTTTCGTTGAGCTGGCGCAGCGGACGGGTGAGCCGACGGGCCACACCCGCGCCGACGACGGCGGCCACGGCGAGGACGATCACCGCGAGGCCCGCGCGAAAGCCCCAGATCGTCCACAGCCGGTTGGTCAGCTCGTTGGTCTGGTACACGATGCGTACGGCGCCGACGACCGGGCCCCTGTTGCGGCCGTCGAGGTCCGTCCTGCTCTCGCGGGCGGCCACCGTGATCGTCAGCTCCGGGCCCCAGATGAAGGACGAGCCCCAGTCGGTCGTGGGCTCGCCCGTCTCCAGGGTCCTGGTCAGGGCGGCGTCCTGCTGCGGGCTCCGCAGGTCCGTGTCGCAGCGTTCGGTCACCTCGACCTCGCCGGGTGTCTCACCCTCGAACGCGTCGGCCATCTCCAGCAGCGCCGCGCACGACGGAGGGTTCCCGTTGCCGAGCAGCAGGGCCATGGTCTCGGCCTCACGCTCGACGGACGCCGCGGTGTCGCCCCGCAGCTGGTGGGTGAGCGAGAAGGCCACGGGCACGGTGAACACGGCGATGGCACCGGCGACGAGCGCGACGTAACTGCGGGTGAGCTGACGGATCATGACGTGCCGCCACGGCTGTCGCCCGTGCGGGCCGGGTCACCCTTGACGATCTCCAGCCGGAACCCGACCCCGCGCACCGCCTCGATGGTGATCGCCCCGGCGAGCTTGCGCCGCAGTGCCGCCACATGGACGTCCAGCGTCTTCGTCGGGCCGAACCAGTTCGCGTCCCAGACCGCCTCCATGATCTGCTCGCGCGACATCAGCGCCCCGGGCTCCTCGGTGAGGAAGGCCAGCAGGTCGTACTCCTTGGGCGCGAGGGCGACCTCCGCGCCGTCCAGGCGGACCCGGGCCGCCTTGCGGTCGATGGTGAGGCGGCCGCCGTAGCGGTCGGGGCCGGCCTCGGCGGCAGCGGCGGGGGTGCGCGGTTGCATCCGGCGCATGACCGCTCGTATCCGCGCGATGACCTCGCGCACCCCGAACGGCTTGGAGACGTAGTCGTCGGCGCCGAGCTCCAGCCCGACCACCCGGTCCGTCTCGTCGCTGCGCGCGCTGATCACGATGATCGGCACGTCGCCGCGTTCGCGCAGCGCTTTGCAGACGTCGAGACCGTCGGTGTCGGGCAGGCCGAGATCGAGCAGTACGACGTCGTAGGGCTCGGCGTGGCTGAGCGCCGCGGCGCCCGTGGTGACCCAGGCCACCTCGAAGCCGTAGCGCAGCAGTCCACGCCGGAGCGACTCGGCGACCGGTTCGTCGTCTTCCACCAGAAGTACGCGCACAGGCGAACCATAGTGCTTGAACTTTGAAGACGACTGGCCGCCGAGCCTGTGAACAGGCGATATGCGGCGAAATCAACCGCTGCTCGACTGCTTACCCGGTTGCTACCACATGACCGGAAGCCGCTCCGGGATCCGCTTCATGAAGCCCGTCCGCCACACCAGCTGCTCGATCGGCACCGCGAGCCGCAGCCCGGGCATCCGCTCCAGCAGGGTCTCCAGGGCGATCTCGGCGTGCTTGCGGCCGAGGGCGGTGGCGGGGCAGTAGTGACGGCCGCCGCCGAAGGAGAGGTGGGCGGTGGCGTTCTCGCGGGCGAGGTCGACCGTGTGCGGGTCGGGGAAGGCGGCCGGATCGAAGTTGGCGCCCTCGACGAGGACCAGGACCAGGTCGCCCGCCTTCACCTCCACCTCTCCGAGGAGTACGTCCTGCGTCGCCAGCCTCGGCAGTCCGTCACCGATGGACAGGTTGATACGCAGCAGTTCGTCCACGGCCGCGGGGACCAGGGTGCGGTCGGCGAGGAGGCGGGCGTGCAGGTCGGGGTGCTGGATGAGGGAGACCAGCGCCATGGTCAGGAAGCCCGCGGTGGAGATGACGCCCGCGCCGAACATCGTCACCCCGACCGTCGCGAGCATCTCGTCGGTGAGGTGGCCGTACTCGGGGTCCGCGCGCAGGGCGGCCAGCTCGGCCATCAGGCCCGTCGTCGCCGGGTCGTCGAGCCGCTCGGCCATGTACGCGATGTCCCGGTCCCAGTTGAGCCGGGCGCCCGCGACGGGGCAGGCGGAGTTCATGAACGCGATGTCCAGGCTCCGCATCAGGCGGGGCGCGTCCTGCTGCGGGATGCCGAGGATCCGGCAGTGCATGCCCGCCGAGTACGGGTCGGCGAAGCCGCCGCGCAGGTCCGCCGGGGCGCCCTCGCGCAGCAGTCCGCCGACGAGTTCGGCGGCGTAGGAGCGCATCCACTCCGCGAGGCCCGGGCTCTTCGGGTTCAGCGCCTTCAGGACGGCCTTGCGCAGTCCGGCGCCGGTGATGTTCCCCATGTTGTTGACGACCTCGGGCGGGATCGTCAGCGCGTACTGGCGGGGCACACCCGGGGCCGAGGTGTCCTTCAGGCTGAAGCGCGGGTCCTCCAGGACCTGTTTGCACAGTTCGTACGACGACACGAGCCAGGCCTCGTCGCCGGCGATGGTGCGGACCCTGCGCACGGGGGTGCCGGTGCGCAACTCCTCGACCTCGTCCGGGAGTTGGTCGCCGCGCCAGGAGAACGGGAAGTCGATCGGCGTGAGTGTGTCAGTGGACATCGGTGTCCGGTCCCTCCGTGTCGGTTCCCTCGGCCGGCGTCACGATGGCGTGACCCTGGTTTCGGGAGGCGCGCAGACCGGCGCCGCGGGAGTAGAGCAGCTCGGCCATCGGCAGGAGCTGGTGGTAGCAGTTGAGGGAGGACGGGACGCCGAGGATGGCGGGGGTGTCCAGGAAGAGGGGGGCCTCGGCGCAGACGTAGGCGAGGCACACCTCGCGCTGGGCGGCGCTCGCGCGTCCTGCCTTGCCGGCGAGGAAGGAGTCGACGAGCTTCTCGCAGGTCGTGCGGAACTCGTCGTCGGTGGCGAGGCGGGCCTGGAGACGGTCGTGGATCTCCCGGTAGGCCGGGTTGCCGCGGAAGTCGGACATGGCGTGGGCACGGAGGCGGGTGCCGGCCGGGTCGACGGCCTGGACGGCGCCGAGCACCTTGGCCCGTACCCCGCGCAGGTTCTTCACCGCCTTGCGGCGCGCGTCGTCGGGCGGATAGCCGGACGCCGCGTACATCTCGGCCACGTACAGGTCCGTGTAGACGAAGTCGACCCGCTCGAAGCGGGCGAGGCCCCAGCGTGCGAGGTCGTGGACGCGGGGTGCGGAGAAGTAGCTGTTGCCGGGTGAGACGCCGATGACGGCGTGGTCGCCGGCGACGCGGATGACCTCGCAGTGGGGCGTGAAGGGCTGGATCTTGAAAAGGCCGGCCGGGGAATCCGTATCGGCTTGCGTGACGTGCTGGATCTCTGAAGCGGTCACAGTCGTCAAAGGAGGAGAATCCTTC
Source organism: Streptomyces sp. NPDC028907 (assembly GCF_055564995.1). Classification (NCBI taxonomy): domain Bacteria; kingdom Bacillati; phylum Actinomycetota; class Actinomycetes; order Kitasatosporales; family Streptomycetaceae; genus Streptomyces; species Streptomyces sp. NPDC028907. Next base: position 202,805 of record NZ_JBVHVE010000003.1, on the reverse strand, counting down.
GCGTCGCGAGTCCCGATGGAGCCTTGTGCTCCTGGTGTGGCGACGACGACGCGAAGTTAGCGTTCGACTACGGAGAGCGTCAATGGCCGATTTCGCGCTGTGGGACACGCGGCCCGCGTCGGGGCGGGTGCGCGCCCGCGTCGGAACGGGTGCGCGTTCGCGTCGCACCTAGTGACCTGCACCACTAAACCGATTGCCCCACCCCCGACCGGGCAGACACCACCCCGAGCGCCCGAATCTCACCATCTGGGAACCCCAAGGTCGTTTTCGGACGCTCGGTAAACTGAGCCGACACACACGGACTGAGCGAGGAGCGCACGTGGGCCTTGTCGTGCAGAAGTACGGAGGCTCCTCCGTAGCCGATGCCGAGGGCATCAAGCGCGTCGCCAAGCGGATCGTGGAAGCCAAGAAGAACGGCCACCAGGTGGTCGCCGTGGTTTCCGCGATGGGCGACACGACGGACGAGCTGATCGATCTCGCCGAGCAGGTTTCCCCGATGCCTGCCGGACGCGAGCTCGACATGCTGCTGACCGCGGGAGAGCGGATCTCCATGGCCCTGCTGGCCATGGCGATCAAAAACCTGGGCCACTCGGCCCAGTCGTTCACCGGCAGCCAGGCAGGTGTCATCACCGACTCGGTCCACAACAAAGCCCGGATCATCGATGTCACGCCGGGCCGGATCCGCACCTCCGTCGACGAGGGCAACATCGCCATCGTCGCCGGGTTCCAGGGCGTGAGCCAGGACTCCAAGGACATCACCACCCTGGGGCGTGGCGGGTCGGACACCACGGCGGTGGCGCTGGCCGCCGCTCTCGACGCCGAGGTGTGCGAGATCTACACCGACGTCGACGGCGTGTTCACCGCCGACCCGCGCGTGGTCAAGAAGGCGAAGAAGATCGACTGGATCGCCTTCGAGGACATGCTGGAGCTGGCCGCGTCCGGCTCGAAGGTGCTGCTCCACCGCTGTGTGGAGTACGCCCGTCGTTACAACATCCCGATCCACGTCCGGTCCAGCTTCAGCGGGCTGCAGGGCACCTGGGTCAGCAGCGAGCCGATCGAGCAAGGGGACAAGCAGGTGGAGCAGGCCATCATCTCCGGTGTCGCGCACGACACCTCCGAGGCCAAGGTCACGGTCGTCGGTGTGCCGGACAAGCCGGGCGAGGCCGCCGCGATCTTCCGCGCGATCTCCGACGCCGAGATCAACATCGACATGATCGTGCAGAACGTGTCCGCCGCCTCCACCGGTCTGACGGACATCTCCTTCACGCTGCCGAAGTCCGAGGGTCGCAAGGCCATCGACGCGCTGGAGAAGAACAAGGGCGGCATCGGCTTCGACTCGCTGCGCTACGACGACCAGATCGGCAAGATCTCCCTGGTCGGCGCCGGTATGAAGACCAACCCGGGCGTCACGGCCGACTTCTTCAAGGCGCTCTCCGACGCGGGCGTGAACATCGAGCTGATCTCGACCTCCGAGATCCGCATCTCGGTCGTCACCCGCGCCGACGACGTCAACGAGGCCGTCCGCGCCGTGCACTCCGCCTTCGGACTCGACTCCGACAGTGACGAGGCCGTGGTCTACGGAGGCACCGGGCGATGACCCGTCGCCCGACGCTCGCGGTCGTGGGTGCGACCGGAGCCGTCGGCTCGGTCATGCTCCAGATCCTGTCCCAGCGCGCGGACATCTGGGGTGAGATCCGTCTGATCGCCTCGCCGCGCTCGGCCGGCCGCAAGCTGGCCGTGCGCGGGGAGGAGGTCGAGGTGCTGGCGCTCACCGAGGAGGCCTTCGCCGGGGTCGACGTCGCGATGTTCGACGTGCCGGACGAGGTGGCCGCCCGTTGGGCGCCGATCGCCGCCGCCAAGGGCGCGGTGGTGGTGGACAACTCGGGCGCCTTCCGTATGGACCGGGAGGTGCCCCTCGTCGTCCCCGAGGTCAATCCGCACGCCGTCCGGATGCGGCCGCGCGGGATCGTCGCCAACCCGAACTGCACCACCCTGTCGATGATCGTGGCGCTGGGCGCGCTGCACGCCGAGTTCGGGCTGCGCTCCCTGGTGGTCTCCTCGTACCAGGCGGTGAGCGGGGCCGGGCGGGCCGGCGTGGAGACGCTGCGCCGGCAGATGTCCCTGGTCGCCGGTACGGAACTGGGCACCAGCCCCGGTGACGTACGGCGTGCCGTCGGCGACGACACCGGGCCGTTCCCGGAGCCGGTCGCGCTGAACGTGGTGCCGTGGGCCGGGTCGCTGCGCGAGGACGGCTGGTCGTCGGAGGAGATGAAGGTGCGGGACGAGTCCCGCAAGATCCTCGGGCTGCCGCAGCTGCCGGTCGCGGTGACCTGTGTGCGGGTGCCGGTGCTGACCGGGCACTCGCTGACCGTGCACGCCCGCTTCGAGGGCGAGGTCACGGTCGCCAAGGCGCGCGAGATCCTCGCCACCGCACCGGGGGTCGTGCTGTACGACAACCCGGAGGCCGGGGAGTTCCCGACGCCCTCCGACGTCGTGGGCACGGATCCGACCTGGGTCGGCCGGGTGCGGCGCGCGCTCGACGATCCGACGGCGCTCGAACTCTTCGTCTGCGGCGATAATCTGCGCAAGGGCGCGGCCCTCAACACCGCGCAGATCGCGGAGCTGGTGGCGGCGGAGTTCCGGTGAAGCACCGGGTGGTGCCGGAAATCTCCTGGGACCCGACGGATTGCTTTGTAGGATCTGTGTGAGAAGTGTGAGCCGATCGATGGTCCGGACCACTTGAACCGGACACTGTCGGCGGTCGAAGATTTTTCTCCCCGCTCTGCAACCGCTTGCAGGGCGGGGAGCGTCTTTGCGGTCGCCTTCAGGGGACGTGAGGACACGTTTTTCTGGCGTGGGGACGCCGAATGGGCGGGGCGTGGGGACGCTCTGACCATATGGGACATAAGGGAAGAGCGGGTAGGCATGTGGGCGTTTGACGCACGGTCAGCTGTGCTGCCTGGCGCGAGAGTCTCGGTCGCGGTGGCCGGAGGGCCGGCTGTTGCTGTCAGGACTGACGCAAAAGTGACGTCCGGCATGTACAACCCTCACGGGTGGACGCGTGTCCAACAGGCGTGGCAGAGGTACTCGACTTCTCCCCCGCTCTCGGCTCCGCCCGAGCGGGGGGACCCCCATCGGCAGCCCGCGGCACGGCCCTACGGCCGCCCCGCCGGCCCGTCCGATCCCGCATGCCCGGCGCGCCCGGCGGCATGCCGGTGATCGCGCCCATGCCCGCAGCGCGGCCCGCCCGCATACCCAGTCAGCGTGACGGTGCCGAGGCCGAAGACGCCGCGGCGGCCGGCACGACCGTCGACCACCTCACCGAGACCTACCGGGCCCACTACCGCTCGCTGCTGGGTCTCGCGGCGCTCCTCCTCGACGACACCGCCTCCTGCGAGGACGTCGTCCAGGAGGCGTTCATCCGGGTCCACTCCGCGCGCAAGCGCGTCCGGGACCCGGAGAAGACGCTGGCGTACCTCCGCCAGACCGTCGTCAATCTCTCCCGCTCCGCCCTGCGCCGCCGCATACTCGGCCTGAAGCTGCTGTCCAAGCCGATGCCCGACATGGCGAGCGCGGAGGAGGGCGCGTACGACCAGCTGGAGCGGGACTCCCTCATCAAGGCGATGAAGGGCCTCCAGCGCCGGCAGCGCGAGGTGCTGGTCCTCAGGTACTTCGCGGACATGACCGAGGCACAGGTCGCCGAGACGCTCGGCATCTCACTGGGCTCGGTGAAGGCGTACGGCTCGCGTGGCATCGCCGCGCTGCGGGTCGCCATGGAGGCGCCGGCATGAGCGGGGACCATGACGAGCGGCCGGACAAGCAACAGCCGAAGCAATCGCACGCTGGGAACGGAACTGTGAACGACGGCCCCGACGACCAGGGCCCCGAGGGGTTCGACTCGGACGAGCTGGCACTGCGCCGCATGCTGCACCACGCGGTCGAGGAGATCGAGCCGCGCGAGGGCACGCTGGACCATCTGCGGCGGGCGGTGCCCGCACGGCGGGCACGCAAACGGCAGGCGCTCGTCGGTGCGGCGGCCGCGGTGCTCTTCGTCGGCACCGCTGTCCCGGCCCTGGTGCACGTCTCCAACTCCACCGGCTCCAACGTCAACTCCTCGAACGCCGGCCATGGCGAGCAGGCGCAGGGCGGCTCCGGGCAGGGCAAGGAGACGGAGGGCGGCGAGAGCACGTCCGGCGGCAGCTCGGGCAAGGCCGAGGACAAGGGCAAGGGGAGCGAGAAGGACGAGGACAAGGGCACCGGCACCAGCACCGGTCCGGGTGTCGGCTCCGGAAGTCCCACCGACCCCTTGGCGACCCCGGCCGGCGTCGCCGCCTGCACCGCCGAGCAGCTCGGCACGTCCGGTGGGACCACCGACCTCCCCGACTCCTCCGGCACGGTGTACGGCACGTTCACCTTCAGCAATGTCTCCACCGCCGACTGCACGGTGAGCGGCCCGGGCTCGGTGGCCCTGGCCGCGGGCGGAGCGGCGGACGGCTCGAAGATCTCCCAGGCCCGGCATGCCGCCGGGGACGCGGCGGTCAGCCTGCCCGACCCGTCCCAGGAACTCACCGCCCTCGTCCTCAAGCCCGGCGACTCCTACCAGGTCAAGTTCGCCTGGGTCCCGTCGGAGACCTGCCCCACCACGGGTACGAACAACGGCGGCGGCACGGGGGGCCCCGACCCGTCACCCACGCCGACCCCGACCGAGAACACCACCAGCACGACGGAGGGCACCTCCACGGGCGGCGACACCGGCACCTCCACCCAGCTGATGACCGAGGACACCACGGCCGAAGGAAGCGTCACCATCTCCCTCACCCCGGAGGCGGGAGCGCCCACGGCCTCGGTGGTCGTGTCCAACGCGTGTGCGGGCGTCGTGTACTGGACGGGCGTGCTCCAGACGGTGTGAGGGCGTGCCCGGCGGGCGACCGGTGTCGCGCCGAGGCCTTCGCCCGGGCCTGCGCTCAGGCGTTGGCCTTCTCCTGCGCCGCCGGACCCTCGCTGGGCTCCCCGTCCGGCAGCAGCCCCAGTTCCGCGTCCCGCAGGGACTCCACCTCGCGGCGGAGCAGACGGAACCACATGAAGACCACGAAGCCCGCGAAGACGAACCACTCGCCGGTGTAGCCGAGGTTCTGGAACGCCTTCAGATCGAGGCCGGTGTCGCTGGCGGCGGCCGCCGGGACCGGCTTCATGCCCGAGTCGGCCTTGTCGAGGGTGATCCACGCGTCGTACACGTCGTACGGCACCAGATTCACCAGCGTCGCCGCGCTGATCGCACCCGTCTGGCCGGAGGGCAGGCCGCCGCGCGCCGGCACGCCGTTCTCACCGGGCACCTCGGACGCCTGGAGCGCGCCGGTGACCGTGACCTCGCCGGTCGGTGCGGCGGGGGCCTCGGCGCGGTCGGCGTCGCCCGGCAGCCAGCCCCGCACCACCGGCAGGGCCTTGCCGTCGTCGGTGTGCAGCAGCGTCAGGACGTAGTAGCCCTGCCGGTCGTCCAGCTCCCGGCCCGGCACGAGCAGCTGCTTGCCGTACCGGCCGCTCGCGGTGACCTGCCTGCCGGAGGTCGCCTTGTCCACCGGCAGCAGTTCGGCGAGCGGGCGGGCCGCCTCGTGCTCGGCCTTCTCGGCCAGCTCACCGGCGGTGCGATGGTCCTGCACCCGTGCCTCGAACCGGCTCAGCTGCCACGACCCCATGAACACGCAGAAAGGGATGGCGAGCAGCACGAAGACGTTGATCCCCCACCAACGGGGCGTCAGCAGAAACCGGTACACGCCCTCAACGGTACGGTGCCGTGCCGGACGCCGGGCCGCGGGGTCGGGTCCCCGTCTCAGTACCGCTCGACGAGGTGCTCGCGGCCCGCCGGGGGCTCGTAGGGCTCCGGCCAGAAGTCCGTCACCGCGGCTATACGGCCGTTCTCGTCCCCCGTGAAGAACGAGATGGCGTACATCTCCTCCACTCCCACCGTGACGTGGGCCCAGGTCACCACCTGACCGGGCTCGACGACGATCCGCTCGATCCGCAGGTGCCAGTCAGCCGGATACTCCCGGTTGAACCGCACGTACCGCTCCCGCCCGCTGATCCGCTCCCGCGTCTGGGGCAGGTCGTACACGACGTCCTCGGCGAGCGTCCCGGCGAACGCGTCCCAGTCCCGGGCCTCAGCGGTGGCCCAGAACCTCTCGACTGTCTTGCGCAGATCCGTCATGCCGAGCAGTGTGCACCCCGGCACTGACAACGGGCCCGGAAGTTGTCCACAGGCTGGGGGCCTCGCCAGCGGATTGTCGGCGCGGCCAGGCACTATGGGGCCATGACTGAGAGCCACGGGTCCGATTCGCGGGATCACCACATGCAGGACAAGGCCATTGCGGACAAGGACATGCCGGACTGGGAGAAGCGCTTCAGGGCGCCCCGGGTGTCGCTGCCCGACTGGGCGGAGGACGCCCCGGACCGCTCCTTGTTCGTGTCGAACGCCACAGGGACGTACGAGCTGTACGCCTGGGACCGTGCGACGGGCGAACAGCGCCAGGTGACCGACCGGCAGAACGGCACGACGGACGGCGTGCTCTCCCCGGACGGCGCGTGGATCTGGTGGTTCGACGACAAGGACGGCGACGAGTTCGGCGTGTGGCGCCGCCAGCCGTTCACCGGCGGAGAGGACGAGCTCGCGGCGCCCGGTCTCGACCCCTCGTACCCGGCCGGCCTCGCCCTGGGCCGGGACGGCCGTACGGCGATCGTGGGCCGCTCGACGGACGAGGACGGTACGACGATCCATGTGGCCCGCGTCGGCGAGCCCCCGGTGGAGATCTACCGCCACCGCGAGTCCGCGGGCGTCGGCGACCTCTCGCACGACGGCACGCTGATCGCCGTCGAGCACACCGAGCACGGCGACGCGATGCACTCGGCGCTGCGCGTCCTGCGCCCCGACGGCAGCGCGGTCGCCGAGCTCGACGACACCAAGGGCGGCACCGAGGAACTGGGCCTGGAGGTCCTCGGCTTCGCCCCGGTGACCGGCGACGCGCGGCTGCTCGTCGGGCATCAGCGGCGCGGCCGCTGGGAGCCACTGGTGTGGGACGTGGCGACGGGCGAGGAGACCGACCTCGCGCTGGAGCTGCCGGGTGACGTCAGCGCGGAGTGGTACCCGGACGGGGCCGGGCTGCTGATCGTGCACAGCTTCGAGGCCCGCAGCGAGCTGTTCCGGTACGACCTGGCGCGACGCGAGCTGGTGCGCGTCCCGACTCCGACCGGGTCCGTGTCGGGGGCGACGGCCCGCCCGGACGGCAGCGTGGAGTACCTGTGGTCGTCGGCGGCGGAGCCGTCGGCGGTGCGGTCGACGACGGGGCGGGTGGTGCTGGATCCGCCCGGCATGAAGTCCCCGGGCTCGGTCGCGGTGGAGGACGTGTGGGTGGAGGGGCCGGGCGGCCGCATCCACGCGCTGGTGCAGCGGCCGGCCGGCGCCGAGGGGCCGCTGCCGACCGTGTTCGACATCCACGGCGGCCCGACCTGGCACGACAGCGACTCGTTCGCGGCCGGCCCGGCGGCCTGGGTGGACCACGGGTACGCGGTGGTGCGGGTCAACTACCGCGGTTCGACGGGCTACGGGCGTGCGTGGACGGACGCGCTCAAGCACCGGGTCGGGCTGATCGAGCTGGAGGACATCGCGGCGGTCCGGGAATGGGCGGTGACGTCCGGGCTGGCCGACCCGGCCCGGCTGATCCTGACCGGCGGTTCGTGGGGCGGCTATCTCACCCTGCTCGGCCTCGGCACCCAGCCGGACGCGTGGACGCTGGGCATCGCGGCGGTCCCGGTCGCCGACTACGTCACCGCGTACCACGACGAGATGGAGGCGCTGAAGGCCATGGACCGTACCCTCCTGGGCGGCACCCCCGAGGAGGTCCCCGAGCGCTTCGAGGCGTCGTCACCGCTGACCTACGTCGACCAGGTGAAGGCCCCGGTGTACATCTCGGCGGGCGTGAACGACCCGCGCTGCCCGATCCGCCAGGTCGACAACTACGTGAAGCGCCTGGAGGCCCGCGGCGCGGTGCACGAGGTGTACCGGTACGACGCGGGACACGGTTCGCTGGTGGTGGACGAGCGGATCAAGCAGGTCGGACTGGAACTGGACTTCGCGGAGCGGCACTTGACGGGTGGGGTCCCGAAGTAGGGCGGATACGTTCGTGCGGCGAGGCGCGGCTGTGCCTCGTCTGTGCTTCGTCGCACGAACGCCCGGCGCGGGGGAGGTCCGGAGAATGAGGCGTGTGGTGGTTCCGGCCGTGGCGGCGGCCCTGGTGCTGATGAGCGGGTGCGGCGAGGACGTGCCCGGCTGCGGCTGGGAGGAGCGGCCGAAGAGCTTCCCGATCGAGGGCGAGAAGCGGCCTGTGCGGATCCGGCCCAGTGAGCATCATCCCGGGCTGGGCGGACGCGAGGTGACGGCCGCGCTGCCTCAGCGCCCCGACCGGGACGCCGGCCCCACCGCGCAGGCGCTGTACGACCTTCAGAAGAAGACGCTCGACATGGTGGGCGAGCTGGGCGAGATCGAGCCCGGCCGGTGCGAGGGCGGTGAGCTCGCCCTGGAGGTGGGGGCCACCACGCGCTGCACCGTCACCTACGAGGACGTCGAGGTGCCCTGGCAGGTGAAGATCACCAACGCGGTCCCGCAGGGACTGGGCACGCCCTACGGCATCGACTACCAGTACACCGCCCGGCCGTTGAGAACCGTGGTGCTCGCCCAGGAGGTCTACGACTGGTTCGCCTGGGAGGCCGGGAAGAATGGGCCGGACAGCCTCTCGGCCCCGAAGGAACCACGCTGCGACAAGCTCCCGGAGATCTTCACCGCCGAGCCCGGCCGGGACACCGGCTACTACTGCCAGAGCCTCAGTTTCTCGTGCACCAACGGTGACTACGACTTCGAGTGGCTCGACGTGGCGATCCGCGTCGTCGAGGAGGGGGAGGTGAGGATCGGCGGCGGTTCATAGCGGGGGCGCCCTTGCGCGGAGGCTCCGCCGTGGGCCGCCCCGAGGGAGCTCGCGCGCCGCCCGCGCGCTACGCGCCCTCCCGCTCCCGTGACCGTCTGCCCAGGAGTTCCGCCAGCCCCCGGCGGGTCGCCGCCAGGACCACGCGGTCCTCCTTCCGCAGGACATACGAGTCGGGCAGGTCCCACACCCACCCCGACGCGCCGCCCGCCCGGCTGTCCTCGTAGGCCTCCTCGACGGCGGGTTCCTCGCGGCGCTCGTCGCGGGAGCCCCGGTCCAGGGCCAGCACCCGCCAGGCGCCCGGCCGGAAGGCCTGGCCGACGGTCCTGTCCTCCAACTGCGGCTGGCCGGCCACCTCGACCGCCGCGAACAGCAGCACGCGGCGCTCGACGGGGATCGCGCCGAGGATCTGGCGGCCCATCATCGCGCCGGCGAAGGCGGGCGCGGCCAGGTGGGTCACGCTGCGGCTGCGGGTCAGGGCGTGGGGGTGCGCGGCGCGCAGGGTGCGGTAGACGGCGGTGGCGAAGTCGTCGTCGTACAGCCGCAGGACCACGCGTAGGTCGGGGCGGACGGAGCGGGCGTACAGGGCGGCCTCGAGGTTCGTGGTGTCCGCGCTGGTCACCGCCAGCAGGGCGTGCGCCCGGTGGATCTTGGCGGCCTCCAGGACGCCTTCCTGGGTGACGTCTCCGAGCACCACCGGCACCCGCAACCGCCGCGCGGTCGCCATCCCGCGGGCCTCGGGGTCGGACTCGACGCACACCACGGGGATGTGCAGTTCCCGCAGCCGGGTCAGCACCCGGGTGCCGATCTTGCCGAGGCCGAGCAGGACGACATGGCCGCCGAGCCCGCGCGGCGGTTTGCGCAGGGCGGAGGCGGTGCGGAAGGTACCGAGGGCCTCCAGCACCGCCGCCAGCAGCACGGGGAGCAGCAACAGCCCGGTCAGCCCGGACAGCAGTTGGAGGATCTGGCGGGCCAGGGACTGGTGGAGCGCGGGTTCGTTGATGGCGAAGAGGTCGAGGAGGGTCATGTAGGTGGCGTACAGCGGGTGTTCACCGGTCACCACCGTCAGCGCGACGGCCAGTGCCGCGACACAGCCCACAAGGCCGGCCAGCGACCAGCGGAGCCGCCGTGAGAACAGCGAGGCGAAGGACGGTACGACGCCGCGTCCCGACGGCAGGGACGGCCCCGCGTAGGACACCTGTTCCAGGACGACCGTGCCACGGCCCCTGGCCTCCTGGACGGCCTCCGCGTCCGGCAGCAGCAGTGGCCCCTGCTCGCCGCTGCCCTCCGAACCGTCGGCGCCGGCCGGGTCGTTGCTGGTCGTGGACAGCAGCGCGAGCGTGGCCAGCCCGGCGGCGGGTGACTGCCCGGGGCGCAGGGGCGGGCGTTCGACCGCGCGCAGCAACAGGCCGTCCGTCTGGACGACCTTGGTGGTGCCGACGACGGCCGTCGCGGCCAGTGCGGGGGCGGCCGTGTCGGCGTCGGACAGCACGGTCGTGGAGGCGTCCAGACCGGCGTCTCCCGCACCTGTCGCCAACGCGGCCGCCTGGTCGAGGAGTTCCTCGATGTGCTGGCCCAGCCGGCGGTTGTACAGGCGCAGGACGAGCCGCAGGCGGGGGTTGAGGCGGCGGGCGGTGAGGGCGGCGCGGATGTTGGTCTCGTCGTCGTCGTAGACGAGGGCGAGGGCGGCGGCGTGTTCGACACCGGCGTCGGCGAGGGCGGCCTCGGTGGCCTCGCCGGCCTCCACCACCCGGACGTTTCCCGCGGGTTCGCTGCCGCCGCCGGTCCCGCCGTTCGCGCGGTTGACGGCCGCGGTCACCGCCCCGAGCAGCGCCGCCGACGCGGCCCGGGCCCGGCCCACCACGGGCGGCCGTACCGTGCGCTCGGAGGGCGGCACGACGAGCGTGACCTGTTCGCCGTACACCCCGCGCAACTCGGCGGCCAGCCGGTGCGCAAGACCGTCGTCGCCGCACACCACCATGTGCGCGGCCGTGTCACTCCCCAACCGCTGCTGCGGAACGCTCCCCACGAGGGAAAAGACTGCCTCATAGTGACGGGTGGTTCCACCGGCGGCCCGCCGTCCCCGAACCTCCCCCGAACCTCCTCGACTGAACAGTCCCGCCCCGCCGCCCGTACTTGAGGGGAGGGAAACCAGCGCCCTACCGCACCACCGGAGGTACCTCGCCCGTGGCGATCACCAAAGCGGCCCCGCAGGAGACCGAGGGGGCCGGGCCGGAGACCGAGGGAGCCGGGCAGGAGGGCCGGCACCTCAACTCCCCCCTCCTGCTCACCATGCTCATGGTCGTCCTGGTGCTGCTCCAGAGCCCGATCCGCCGTGCGCTGTCCGCGCCGGTCATGCAGAGCTGGACGACGGTGTTCGTCGCGGTGATGGTGCAGGCACTGCCCTTCCTGGTGCTGGGCGTGCTGCTCTCGGCGGCCATCGCGGTGTTCGTGCCGCCGTCCTTCTTCGCCCGCGCCCTGCCCGCCCGCCCCGCCCTCGCCGTCCCGGTCGCTTCGGCGGCGGGCGCGGTGCTGCCCGGCTGCGAGTGCGCTTCGGTGCCTGTGGCCGGGGCGCTGGTCCGGCGCGGGGTGACGCCCGCCGCGGCGCTGGCGTTCCTGCTGTCCGCCCCCGCGATCAACCCGATCGTGCTGACGGCGACGGCCGTCGCCTTCCCCGGCAACCCGGAGATGGTCCTCGCCCGTCCAGTGGCGAGCCTGCTGGTGGCCTGCGCGATGGGCTGGCTGTGGCTGCGCCTCGGCCGCACCGACTGGCTGAAGCCGCCCTCCCACCCGTCCCACGACGGCCAGAGCAGGGGCGAGGCCTTCTGGAACTCCGTCCGGCACGACGTGATGCACGCCGGCGGCTTCCTGGTGGTCGGCGCGATGGCGGCGGCGACCCTCAAGGCGGTCGCCCCCGAGAGCTGGCTGCGCGCCGCCGCCGACAACCCGGTGCTGTCGGTTCTCGCCCTCGCGATCCTCGCGGTGGTGCTGTCGATCTGCTCGGAGGCGGACGCGTTCGTGGCGGCCTCGCTGTCCCAGTTCTCGCTCACGGCCCGGCTCACCTTCCTCGTCGTCGGCCCGATGATCGACCTCAAACTCTTCGCGATGCAGGCGGGCACCTTCGGTCGCTCCTTCGCCCTGCGCTTCGCCCCGGCCACCTTCACGCTGGCCGTGGTGGTGTCGGTACTGACGGGATGGGTGATCCTGTGAACCGCCAGGCACAGTCGGCAGTCCTGTTCCTGCTCGGCGCGTCCCTGCTGCACGCGGGCAGCACCGACCTCTATCTGCGGTACGTCAAACAGGGCCTGCGCCCGCTGGTGCTGGTGTCGGGCGCGGTACTGATCGCGGCGGCGGTGGCGACGGTCTGGTACGAGCGGAAGCGTGCGCGACGGCACAAGCGGAGCGGGGAGGAGCCGACCCACGCCCGCTCCGAAGCCCGCGCCGACTCCGAAGCCCCCGCCCCCTCCGAAGCCCATCCCCACCCCGAACCCCGGGTCTCCTGGCTCCTCGTCCTCCCCCTCCTCGCCCTGATCCTCGTCGCCCCGCCCGCCCTCGGCTCCTACAGCGCCACCCGCACCGGCACGGCCCTCCAGGAACCCCTCGCCTACCCTGACCTCCCCGCCGCCGACCCTCTGCCGCTCAGCGTCGTCGACTACGCGGGCCGCGCCGTCTACGACCACGGCCGCACCCTGCGGGGCCGCCACGTCCGGCTCACCGGCTTCCTGGCCGTGGACCGCGACGGCACCCCCTACCTCGTCCGCATGGCCCTCAACTGCTGCGCCGCCGACGCCCAGCCGGTCAAGGTCGCCCTCACCGGCCAGGTCCCACCCGTCCTCCAGCCGGACACCTGGCTCCGGGTCACCGGCACGTACACGCCGCGCCGCGCCGAGGACCCGGTCAACGGCGGTCCGATCCCGTTCATCGAGGTCACGGAGGCCAAGCCGGTGCCGGAGCCGACGGATCCGTACGACGAGAGCTGGAACAGCTGACGAGGACCGTCTCTTGCCGCCCCCGGGGACGCCCCCTACCCTGAATCTGATGGACCGTCAGATTCGGGAGGCGTGGCGTGGCCAGTACCGAGAGCGGCACCAAGGACCTGCCCAGGGTCATCAGCGTGGACGATCACGTGATCGAGCCCGCGCACCTCTTCGAGACCTGGCTCCCGGCCAAGTACCGGGACCGGGGCCCGAAGCCCCTCACCGCCGGGATCGGGGAACTCGCGTACGTCGGCGGGAAGTACCGGTTCACCACGGACCCGGACGGCCAGATCACCGACTGGTGGGAGTACGAGGGGGACCTCTTCCCGTACAAGCGCATCATCGCGGCCGTGGGGTTCTCCCGGGACGAGATGACGCTCGACGGGATCACGCGTGAGCAGATGCGGCGCGGCTGCTGGGATCCGAAGGCGCGGCTGGCGGACATGGACGTCAACCATGTCGAGGCCTCGCTCTGCTTCCCGACCTTCCCGCGGTTCTGCGGCCAGACCTTCGCGGAGGCCAAGGACAAGGAGGTCGGGCTGGCCTGTGTGCGGGCCTACAACGACTGGATGGTCGAGGAGTGGTGCGGCGACAGCGGCGGCCGGCTCATCCCGCTGTGTCTGATCCCGCTGTGGGACATCGGCCTCGCGGTCGCGGAGATCCACCGGAACGCGGCGCGCGGGGTGCGGGCGGTGACGTTCAGCGAGATCCCCACCTATCTCGGGCTGCCGTCCATCCACTCCGGCTACTGGGACCCGTTCTTCGCGGCCTGCGAGGAGACCGGCACGGTGGTCAACATGCACATCGGCAGCAGCTCGCAGATGCCGGCCGCCTCGCCCGACGCCCCGCCGGCCGTCCAGGCGTCCCTGTCCTTCAACAACGCCATGGCGTCGATGATGGACTTCCTCTTCTCCGGGGTGCTCGTGAAGTTCCCCCGGCTGAAACTGGCGTACAGCGAGGGTCAGATGGGCTGGATCCCGTACGCACTGGAGCGCGCGGACGACGTCTGGGAGGAGCACCGGGCGTGGGGCGGGGTGAAGGACCTGATCCCGGAGCCGCCGTCGACGTACTACTACCGCCAGATCTTCTGCTGCTTCTTCCGTGACAAGCACGGCATCGAGGCGATCGAGACGGTCGGCGTCGACAACGCCACCTTCGAGACGGACTATCCGCACGTCGACTCGACCTGGCCGGAGACCAAACGGGTGGCCGAGGAGCACGTCGGCGGGCTCTCCGACGAGGTGGCCTACAAGCTGCTGCGCGGAAACGCGATCCGGATGCTCGACCTTCCCTTCGACCAAGGGCGTTGAGAGGTCCTTGAGGCGCCCTCAGCGAGTGGCGGGCGGCCACCGCCACCCGAAGGACGCCAGCGCCCGGGCCCGCGCCGCCACCACGGCCATCCGGGCCCGCCGCTCCGCCGGGTCCACGTGGGCCGGCTGGCCGGTCATCTGACCGTCCCACTTGCGGTAGAGCAGCCCTGCCTCCGCCGAGAACCAGCCCCGGCTCACCGAACCCAGCGCGAGCAGCAGGCCGGTGTCCTCGGAGGCGGGCAGGGCCATCCAGCCGCCGAGGGCGAGCAGCAGTTCGCGGCGTACGCACAGGGTCGCCGGGTGGACCGGGGCGCGGAAGTCGTTCGCCGTCCAGAAGTCCAGTACGGCGCCCGGTTCGATCGGCCCGTCGGCCGGGTCACCCGGGAAGCCGGCCGTCGAGCCGTCCGGCAGGAGGTCCAGGACCCGGGAGGTCGTCCAGCCGATGTCGGGGTCGGCCTCCAGGACCGCGAGGTCGCGGGCGAGGGCGCCCGGGGTGAGCTGGTCGTCGGCGTCCAGGATCTTCGCGTACTCACCCTCGGTGTGCGCGAGCGCGATGGTGCGCGCCACGCCGGGACCCCCGGGACGGCCCTGTCGGAAGGTCACCCGCGTGTCGTCGGGGACGTAGGGGCGGACCGCGTCCGTCTGTCCGTCCTCCTGGATCACCCACTGCCACTCCCAGCCGGCCGGCAACTGCTGTTCGCACAGCGACTTGTGGGCATCGGGCAGGAACACCGCCGACGGGCCGTGGACAGCGGTGACGACGGTGATGCGCCGGGTCAAGGCCGCGCTCACCACCTTTCCAGGGATGTGGTGAAGAGCAGCTCGGCGCGGTCGCCGGGCAGCGTGACCTCGGAGAGGTCCACGACGCGTTCGGTGATGTCGTACGACGTCTTGCGCAGCAGGATCACCGACGTCCCCGGCGGCAGGTCCAGCTCCCGGGCCTCGCGCGGCGTCGGCGGGCGCGCGGTGACCCGTTCCTCGACGCGGCCCACCTCGATGCCGACCGTGTAGAGCTGGTTCTGGGTGCCGCCCGGCCAGGGCTCGTTGGCGTCGTCCAGCAGGTCGGGGTTGGCGGCGATCATCTCGCGCACCAGGTAGGACGTCACCAGGCTGAACGGGGCGCTCTCGGTGGCGCACCGGGTCCGGTAGGTGCGCTCCAGCAGGGGGATCCCCTCCGGTACGCCGAAGGCGGCCGCGAGTCGCGGGGGCGCGGCGACCTCGCGGTAGCACGCGTGGAAGACGAGGTCCCCCACCCGAAGGCCGCAATCGCGTTCCGTGGCGCCGGTCGCGGCCCGCGTGGTGAGGGGGCGGCGGGCCCGGTCCTTCTCCCACTGGTGGCGGTGGTTGTCGCGGAGCAGCGCACTGCGGGGGCCTCGCAGGTCGTCCGTGATCACTTCGTACGCCTTCGGCACTGGCGGTCACCGGCTTGTTGTCCGGGGTCGGACAGGATCAGCGTACGACTGTTCACGACCCCTCACGACTCCTGCCCGGAGGCATGAGAAGGCCCGACCGCTGGCGACGGGGGATGCACCAGCGATCGGGCTGCGCCCACAGTAACAAGG
This sequence comes from Streptomyces sp. NPDC028907, assembly GCF_055564995.1. Taxonomy (NCBI): domain Bacteria; kingdom Bacillati; phylum Actinomycetota; class Actinomycetes; order Kitasatosporales; family Streptomycetaceae; genus Streptomyces; species Streptomyces sp. NPDC028907. Next base: position 186,990 of record NZ_JBVHVE010000003.1, on the reverse strand, counting down.
CTGCCTGCCTCACGGGAGCCGCCTGATCCGCTGTGAGGAGGGGTTGTGATCGGGATCACGGAAACCGCTGTCCGGCGAGCCCCTGTCGTGTCACAGCGTTCCGACCCTGTCACGGACCGTGCGGAGCTGGTCCCGCTATCCCGCGCACGGCGGTTCGTACGACAACCGGGGCAGGTACTCGTGCCACTTCTCCCGGGTCAGTACGCCCTCCGTCGTCCCGCAGACGCGGCGGACCGCCTGGTCGACGTCCAGGTTCCACAGCCGGACGGTGTCCGTGCCGCTGGAGACGCCGAGCATGTGGCTCGTGGGGCTGAACGACAGGAAGTTGCCCGTCTTGGCGTTGGGGCTCATCGCCTGGCCGATGGGCGAGGCGTCGGACGGGTCGGCGACGTTCCACAGCCGGACCGTGTTGTCGTTGCCGCCGCTGGCCAGATAGCGACCGCCCTTGCTGAACGTCAGCGAGACGACCGCCTCGGTGTGGCCGCTGAGCGGGTCGCCGTGCCGGGCCGCCGCGCTCGGGTCGGTGACATCCCACAGTCGTACGTCGTCGTCGTCGCTGCCGCTGGCCAGCGTATGGCCGTCCGGGCTGTAGGCGAGCGCGTTGACCGGCCCGGTGTGACCGGTGAGCGGGCTGCCGAGCAGCGTGGGACGGCGGGGGTCGGTCACCTTCCACAGCCGGATCGTGGCGTCCGCGCTGCCACTGGCGAGGGTGCGGCCGTCCGGGCTGAAGGCGAGCGAGTTGATGTAGCCGCCGTGCCCGGTGACGGGCGGGCCGAGCGGTACGACATGGGCGGGGTCACTGACGTCCCACAGCCGGATGGTGCGCTCGTCGTAGGCCGTGGCCAGCGTGCGGCCGTCCGGGCTGTACGCCAGCGCGTCGGGCCCCATGAAGCGGGTGCGCAGCGTGATCGGGGAGCCGTAGGAGACCGGGTGGGCCGGGTCGGCGACGTTCCACAGGCGCACGCTCTGCTGGCCCGTCGTCACCGCGAGCGTCCTGCCGTCGGGCGAGAACACCTGGGAGCGTTGGCCGGTGTCCCCGGGCAGGAACGGCTTGCTCAGCGCCACCGGCCGGGCGGGATGCCGTACGTCCCACAGCCGGATCCGTCCGTCGCGCGCGGCCGTGGCGAGCACCTTGCCGTCCGGGCGGAACGCCCCGTTGCCGCCGATCATGTCCGACGTCGGGATCGACCACAGCCGCACCTTGCTGTCGCCGCTGCCGGTGGCGAGGGTACGGCCGTCGGGGCTGAACCCGAGCGCGTACATCTCGCCGCTGGCACCCGCGAGGGGCTCGCCGACCTGCGAGGGGTACGAACGGTCGCTGACGTTCCACAGGCTCGCGGTGCTGTCGGCGCTGGCGGCGGCCAGCATGGTGCCGGCGGGGTTGAAGGCCACCGACCAGATCGGGCCGGTGTGCCCGGTGAGCGGGGCGCCGAGCTGGCTGCCGCGGCGCGGGTCGGTCACGTCCCACAGCCGGATCGTGTCGTCCGCGCCGCCGCTGGCGAGGGTGCGGCCGTCCGGGCTGAACGCGACGGAGTGCACCAGGGCGGTGTGCCCGGTCAGCGTGGAAAGCGCCTGCGGCCGACCCGGTTCGGACACGTCCCAGAGCCGGATCTTCTTGTCGTCGCCCCCGGCCGCCAGTGTGTCGCCGTCCGGGCTGAACGCCACGGACCGCACGGCGGCGCCGGCTCCGGTCAGCGTGGCGAGCGCCCCCGGCCGCCGCGGATCGGACACGTCCCACAGGCGTACTGTGCGGTCCTCGCTGACGGAGGCGAGGGTGCGGCCGTCCGGGCTGAACGCGACCAGGTAGATCGTGCCGCCGTGCTTGGTCAGCGGCGTGGCGAGAGGACGCGGCCGGCTCGGGTCCCGCACGTCCCACAGCCGTACCGTGCCGTCGTCCGAGGCACTGGCGAGGGTGTCGCCGTCCGGGCTGAAGACGGCGCTGCTCACCCAGCTCTCATGCCCGGTCAGCGGCTTGCCCAGAGGCTTGGGGCGCTCCGGGTCGGACACGTCCCACAGCCGTACGGTCCGGTCGTAGCTGGCGGTGGCCAGGAGCTTGCCGTCCGGGCTGAACGTGGTCAGGTAGACGGCGCCGGTGTGGCCGAGCAGGGGTGTGGCCAGCGGCGCGTTCACGATCGAGATCAGCCGGCTGGTGGCGTCCTCGTCGTCCGGGCGCAGCCGGTGGGCGACCAGGTCGAGCTGGGCGGACAGCGACGGGTCGGTGTACTGGAACCGGTCGGCCTCGGCGAGGACCTGCGCGAACATGGCGTCGTCCCGCTGCTGCCAGGCGACCACCGCCGCACCCACGGCCAGCATCGCCAGCGCGACCAGCGCGGCGACCGCGCTCCGCATGATCCACACCGTGCGCCGGCGCAGCCGGACCGAGGCGGCCAGGAACTCCACCGCGCTCCGGGTCAGGAAGGTGTCTCCCGCGGACCGTGCCCAGCCGTGGGCCTGCTCCAGCCGGGACCCCCGGTACAGCAGCGACGAGTCACGGTTCGAGCCCTCCCAGGCCCGGCCGTCCTCCTCCAGCCGCTGGCGCAGCAGGTTGTCCTGCCGGTCCTCGTCGATCCAGTCCCGCAGCCGGGGCCAGGCGTGCAGCAGCGCCTCGTGCGTGATCTCCACGGTCTCCGCGTCCAGCGTCACCAGCCGGGCCCGCACCAGCGCTTCGAGGGACTCCTCCGTCTTGCCTGGATCCGTCGACTCCGCCGCAAGCTGCCGCCGCGTCCCGCGCCGCCGGGTCGCCTGGGTGTCCTCGCCGAGCCGGACCAGCCTCAGCAGCAGCAGCCGCGCAGCGGTCCGGGCCGCCGGGTCGAGGCCGGACCAGGCACGCTCGGCGGTGGCGGCGACGGCGCCCTGGATCCCGCCGGCCGCGCGATACCCGGCCAGCGTCAGCCGCCCGGCCTTGCGCCGCTGCCAGGTGGCGAGCAGCGCGTGCGACAGCAGCGGCAGCACCCCCGCGTCATGTGTCCCGCGTGGCCCGTCCGCCGTCACCTCCCGCACGATCAGCTCCGCCAGTCCGGGCTCCAGCTCCAGCCCCACCGCCTTCGCCGGCCCGGTCACCGCCTCGCGCAGCTCCGGCGTGGTCAGCGGGCCGAGCACCATGTGCCGGTGCTGCAAGGCGTCGGCCAGCTCGGCGTGGGCCAGGCACTGCTCGTAGAAGTCGGCGCGGATGCCGAGGACGACGAGGACGGGCGGGAGGTCTCCGGGCTGGGCGGGGGTGCAGGCGGCGTGCAGGAGCTGGATGAAGGTACGGCGGTCGGCTTCGTCGGCGCAGAGGGTGAAGGTCTCCTCGAACTGGTCGACGATCAGGACCGGAGGGGTGGTCGGAGCCGCGGACGGGGACGCCTCGCGCCGGGCCCAGGCGAGGACGGCGGCGCGGGTGGCGTCCGCGAGGCCCGTGGCGGGGGCGTCGACGCGGGTCTCGTACGCCCCGTCGAGGCCGCCAGGCCCCGCCGGGCTGCTCGCGCCGTCCGGCTCCTGCGACGTCTCCGACACTCTCGACCCGGAGGTGGAGACGACCTTCGCGAGCTCCGGCACGCGGCGCGTCAGCTCGCCGAGCGGATCGGCGCCCGGCACCAGCTGCACCACCGGGCCGACCGGGCCGCCGTTCTCCCTGCCCAGCACGCCGTTCCGCAGGGCGGGCACCAGACCGGCGTTCAGCAGGGAGGACTTCCCTGCGCCCGAGGCGCCGACGAGCATCACGAGGCCGCCGGTCTTCTCCACGGCACGCAGCTGGGCGACCAGGGCGTCGGTGCTCCGCTCCCGGCCGAAGAACCAGCGGGCGTCCTCCTGCCGGTACGAGGCCAGCCCCCGATACGGACACACCCCGCCGGCCACGGCAGGGGCCTCGACCGCCGGAGTCTGCTCCTCCTCTTCCCCGGACGTCGCCCGCTCCCACAGGCGCTGCCACTGGCCCAGCTCGTACAGTCCGGCGGAGACAGGCGTGGGCCGCGCCCGCCGGGCCTGCGGGATCAGGACGTGCAGGACGGCCGACAACGCGGCGAACTGCGCGGGCACGTTCTTGGCCCGACGCCAGTCACTGATCCGCTGCGCGGACACCCGTACGGGCCGCCCCCGCTCGTCCACCCGCTGAAGCCGGACGACCGCCTCGGCCACGCTCTTGAGGGGAGGGTTACCGGCCTCCTTGTAGAGCAGCGCAAGCCGTTCCGCGAAGGCTGTGCGCGCCGCCGAGTCGGAACTCAAGGCCTCCACTCCTCACTCCGCCACACCTGGACATCCGGACCGGAAAACTCACTTTATACGGCTGACCTGCGGTAAGAGTGGCCTCCGGAGACCGGATGCTCCTCGCGCGCACCCTTCGACTGGCAGGATCACGACGGCAGTGCGCACCTCCCGCGCGTCACTCAGGCAGGCCACCAGCCCAGAGCCCGGAGAGACCACTCATGGCGCCGCATGTTCTCGGACACCTTCCGAAGGATCACCTTCCGCAACCGTCACCCGCACCCGGCGCCGCCCCCGTCCTGCTCGATCCGCGCTGACCCGTCCGCACGGACGGTACGGATCGACACCTCGCCGCCGTCCGGCACCGGTCCCCACGAGGGGAGGGACCGGTGCCGGACGACGCGGTAAGCCCGGCCCAGACGCCCGGACGCCGGGCAGTGATGCCGCGAGGTGTTCCCACGCCGTGTGCACCTCGCTGCCGACGATTCCGAACTGCGTGATCAGCCCGACGCGGCGCCCGTCCGCGTCGGGCTGATCACGACCGCCGCGAACACCCTCCCGCCGACGGTCCGGTCGGTGACGTGCACCCGGCCGGCGCACGCCTGCAGGGCGCCCGGGGCGAACACCGCGACGCCGATCGGCAGCCCGATGGAGCAGAGGTGGTCGAGTACCGCGGCAGGACGCCGGGCTCGATCGGCCGGTGCCCACCCCGGCGCCGGCCGAACGCACCGCGCCGCGCGGCCGTACCGTCCGCCAGCGCCGCGTCGAACTGGGCGAGCTGATGCCCGTACTCCCACTCCGCCACCCGGGCGCCGCGGACGGGCCGGCGCCCCCGACCCCGCGTCGACCGAGCTGGCGAGCCCGACCAGCAGCCGGACCGGCCCCCCCTCGGACAACAGCCGACCCTTGCGCGCGGTCCGGCTCTCCGGTGCCCGCCTGGACGTGTTGGAAGACCGACTGCACGCGCGCAAGTGCGGGGCGCCCGCAGGGCGGGAGCGGGCCCCCTTTTACGCACCTTTTTCTCCTCCGTCAAGTCCCGAGTCTTCGGAGCATGACCCTGCTCCGAAACTCCGGCTTCATTGAAGTGCGGGCCTCACCGGAAACACCGCAAAGAGACCGAGGCCCCGGGCGTGAGAAAAGCGCCTTTCGATTCACGAGGAGAAAACCATGAACCGCATTACCCGCAAGCGTGACGGCGTCGTCGGCAAGCGAGCGCTGGGCCTGGCAACCCTGACCGCATCCGCCGTAGTGATCGGCGGCGCCGTAATCCTGCCGGCCGGCGCGGCATCGGCGACCACAATGCCCGACTCGGGCGTGACCAAGACCCTGGAGCAAAAGGGCAAGGACAAGCACAAGGGGAAGGGGAAGAAGGACAAGAAGAAGGACAAGAAGAAGTACTGCTGGGACAAGAAGTACTACAAGGACCACTTCAAGGAGGACAAGGACGAGAAGTACTCGTGCTGGTGGAAGGAGATCAAGTTCTACTGGGACGACGACCACGACTGCTTCTACGCGATGAAGGACGGCCACCCCCGTTACTTCGTCCAGAGCCACAACAAGGCCAACTTCTTCGTCCAGAACAACATCAACATCAACATCATCAATATCAACATCAACAACAACAACCAGTTCAAGGACGAGAAGAAGGCCGAGGAGCTGGAGGAGAAGGACGAGGACAAGAAGGACGAGAAGGAGGAGGAGAACAAGGACGAGAACAAGGACGAGAACGAGAACAAGGACGAGGAGAACAAGGAGGACGAGAACAAGGAGGACGAGAACAAGGACGAGGAGGAGCCGGCGGAGGAGGCCCCGGCTGAGGAGGAGCCCGCGGACGAGGCTCCCGCGGAGGAGGAGCCGGCTGACGAGGCCCCGGCGGAGGAAGCCCCCGCCGAGGACGAGCCTGCCGACGAAGCCCCCGTGGAGGAGGAGCCCGCGGAGGAAGCCCCGGTCGAGGAAGCCCCGGTCGAGGAGGCCCCGGTCGAGGAAGCCCCGGCTGACGAGGCCCCGGCTGACGACGCTCCGGTGGACGAAGCCCCGGTCGAGGACGCCCCGGCCGTGGACGCCCCGGTCGCCGAGGGCGCGGTGTGATCCATCCTCTCCCTGGCGATGGGGTGAAGGCCTTCCAGGACCTTCACCCCATCGCCGTTTTCGGCCCTCGATACGGCTCCCACAACGGCGCGTGGCACCCGGCCGAGCCGTCGTCGAAAGGCCACGAGGTCGGCGAAGGGCGCGCCGGGTGTGCGCTTCGGACGGGCCCTTGGGGGGAACTCGTCGACCCGAACGGCGTACGAGTGATCAGGCAAGACCCATGTCCGCCGGCCACTGCGGGACCTTCGCCGATCAAGGGTGCGATCGAGGTACGCATCTCCTCGGGGCTGATCGGCTCGAAGGCCACGTCCCACCCGGGCGCACGGACGGCGGTGAGGATGTTGTCCGCGAAGGTCTGGCGGTCCTCCTCCGCGCCTACCGGAGAGCTAGGACATCGCCCAGGAGTGCGGCATCACGGCAAGGCGGCACAAGCAAGGTCGTCGACCGCATCGAGGCGGCCGGGTATCGCCGGCGTCGCCCTCATCCGAAAGCCCGGGGCTCCGCGGTTGTCGAGCTGACCCCTGGTGGACCGGACTTGCTGAGCAGAGCCGTCGTGACCTTCGAAACGGAGCTGCGAAGACAGATCGGCTCGGCGGCCTCCGGCCAGTCCCTGGCGCAGTTCGCGCTCGGGAGCCGGATTCCGGGCGGCTCCCAAATAGCACCCGGAATGGCCCCCGGAACCACTCAGGGGCCCGACCCGCTAAGCGGATCAGGCCCCTGACCTGGTACTTCACTGTCGGGGTGGCGGGATTTGAACCCACGACCTCTTCGTCCCGAACGAAGCGCGCTGCCAAGCTGCGCTACACCCCGATGTCACTGCTTGTCGCGGCGACGACGTTTACTTTAGCCCACCGGTGGCTGGAGACGAAATCCGGTTTTCGCGCGGTGGCGCAGGCGGTGGCGGAGTGGGTTGGGGCGGGCGTGGTCGAGGGCCACGAGGACGATGGCCAGGGCGTAGCTGGCGAGGCCGATGAGGAGGGCGTTCGCCAGGATGCTGCGGTAGCCGTGCTGGGCCACGTCGAGGAAGGGGTAGAGGTAGCGGGCCGGCGTGCCGGGCAGGAGGAGCTCGCCCCGGACCAGGGTGAACGCCAGGTAGGTGAGGGGGTAGAGCATCCAGGTGGCTGTCGGGCGGAGGCGCAGTCGGCCGGGGGCCGTCAGGAGCAGCCAGTCCAGCAGGGCCGCGATGGGCGTCGCCGTGTGCAGGACCTGGGTGGTGATCGCGTGCCAGCCCGTCGGGTCGGCGGCCTCGCTCGTGAGGACGCCGGGCAGCGTGTAGGGGCTCGCCTCGTTGGCCAGGAGCACGTGGTAGGTGAGGCCCGTGACGATGACGTAGAGCAGAGCGGCGCCCGTGAGTGAGGACGGGAGGGGCCGGCGGGCGGTCCAGGCGCGGCGGGCGGAGAGGGTGAGGACCGCGGCCAGCAGGATGTTGCTCTGGATCGCGAAGTGACTCAAGGTGCGCAGAGGGCTGCCGAGGGCCAGTTCGAGTGACACCGCCGCCGCCGCGGTCAGGGCGACCAGCAGGCGGTACGTGGCGGCCAGGGGGCGGCGTACCGGAGGCACCACCGCCGTGGCGGGGACGTGGGAGGGCAGCAGCGCGGGGATGCCCGGTATCGCGGGGAGGTCCGGGATGTCCCTGGGTATCGGGGCGGTCATGCCCTCACGCTAAGCAGCGTGGGCGAAACGGGCGATATGGGTGGTCCGTGCGGGTTAGAGGGAGGGGGGCGTGATCAGGACCACGTCATGGCCGAATGGCCGTGCCGTCCCCCTGATCGCGTCCCCCTGGCCATGAGCGCGTCGCCGCGCGGCGTTAGCGGCCCCGGTCCCTCTGTTTCCTCTGTTCCTACTCCCGCCCCACCAGCGTCAGCAACGTAGCCTCCGGCGGACACGCGAACCGGAACGGCGTGTAGCGGTTCGTGCCGCAGCCTGCCGAGACATGCAAGTAGGACGTACGGCCTTCCGCCGTGTGCGTGGACAGGCCCTTCACTCGGTCCGCGTCCAGGTCGCAGTTGGTGACCAGGGCGCCGTAGAAGGGGATGCAGAGCTGGCCGCCGTGGGTGTGGCCGGCCAGGATCAGGGGGTAGTCGTCGGCCGTGTACGCGTCCAGGACGCGCAGGTACGGCGCGTGCACCACGCCCATCGCGAAGTCCGCGGCGCCGGACGGGCCGCCCGCCACCTGCTGGTAGCGGTCCCTCTTGATGTGCGGGTCGTCCAGGCCGGTGAGCTCCACGGACACGCCCTCGACCTTGAGCGTCCCCCGCGTGTTCGTCAGATTCAGCCAGCCCGCCGCGTCGAAACCGTCCCGCAGGTCCTCCCACGGGTTGTGGATCGCGCCGACCGCAGGCGGGTTGCCGTTCAGGCCGTGGCGGCCCTGGGTCTTCTCCAGCAGATAGCGGGCGGGGTTGCGCAGCTTCGGGCCGTAGTAGTCGTTCGAGCCGAAGACGTACGCGCCCGGGAACTCCATCAACGGGCCCAGCGCGTCCAGCACCTCCGGCACGCCCTCCGGGTCGGACAGGTTGTCGCCGGTGTTGATCACGAAGTCCGGGCGCAGGCCGGCCAGCGAGCGCAGCCAGCGCTGCTTCTTGCGCTGGCCGCCGACCATGTGGATGTCGGAGACCTGGAGCACACGCAGCGGGCGCATCCCCGTGGGCAGGGCGGGGATCGTCACCCGTCGCAGGCGGAAGGAACGGGCCTCGAAACCCGCCGAGTACAGCAGACCGGCGGCGCCAACCGCCGTGATTCCCAGGGGTACTCCGTATCGCGCACGCATACGACCATCGTGTCAGACCGGGGGAGGGCCACGTACCGGGCAGCCTCGGCGCACTCCCCGCACCCCCCTTGAAATCAACGGGCGTTCCGCCCCCCACACCTGCGACAATCACCCCATGACCACGCTCAAGTCGAAGCTTCAGGAAGACCTCAACGCCGCGATCAAGGAGCGCGACGAGCTCCGCTCCTCGACGCTCCGGCTGACGCTCGCCGCGATCACCAAGGAGGAGGTCGCGGGCAAGGAGAAGCGCGAGCTCTCCGACGACGAGGTGCAGAAGGTGATCACCCGCGAGGCGAAGAAGCGCCGTGAGGCGGCCGAGGCGTTCGCGCAGGGTGGTCGTGCCGAGCAGGCCGAGCGGGAGAAGGCGGAGGGCGAGGTCCTCGCCACGTACCTGCCGAAGCAGCTCAGCGACGACGAGCTGAACGACATCGTCGCCCAGGCCGTCGAGGAGGCCAGGGCGGCCGGCGCCGAGGGCCCGCGGGCCATGGGCGCCGTCATGAAGATCGTGAACCCGAAGGTCGCCGGGCTCGCCGAGGGCGGCCGGGTAGCCGCGGCCGTCAAGAAGCTGCTGGCGGGCTGACGCTCAGGCAGCGGGACCAGCGGCCCCGTCGGAAACGGCCCCTGGCGCCTCGTACGTACGAGGCGCCAGGGGCCGTTCTCCGTGTCACGCCGGCCTTCAGGCCGGGCGGGCCGGGCCGCCGCCTCAGCCGCGCCCCCCGTTGCCGTTCCCGTTCGACTGGCCCTGCCACCAGCCCTCGGGGATCGAGAAGGTGGGCGTCGGGAACGTACCGCCGTCCGTGCCGCCGTCGGCGCCGCCGTTGTTGCCACCGTCTCCGCCGCCGATCAGACCGCCGATGAGGCCGCCGCCGTCGCCGTTGTTCCCGTCGTCGTTGCCGTTGTCGTCGCCGTCGTCGTCACCCCGGCCCTTGTCCTCGTCGTCCGGGATGTGCACGCGCTTGAAGTTCTCGACGGGCTTGCCATCCAGAGCGCCGATCATGGCGTCGCGCCAGATCGGGCCGGGGACGCGGCCGCCGTAGACCAGGTCGTTGTACACGCCGCCGATGTAGATGTTGCGCATCTTGACCTTCTGGGTGGCGCTGCCGACCCAGACGGCGCCCGAGAGGTTCGGCGTGTAGCCGACGAACCAGGCGTTGCGGCGCTCGTCCGTCGTACCCGTCTTGCCGGCGCTGTCGCGGTCGGTGAGACCGGCCTCCTTGCCGGTACCGGAGTCGACCACGCCCTGGAGGAGGTTGTTGATGGTGTCCGCGGTCTGCTCGGACATCGCGCGCGAGCAGGTCGACTTCGGGACCTCCAGGGACTTCTGCTGGCCGCCGACCTTCTGCGAGATCGACTCGATGGCGATCGGCGTGCAGTACATGCCCCGGGAGGCGAAGGCGGCGTACGCGCTCGCCATCGTCAGCGGGGAGAGGCCGATGGAGCCGAGGGCGATGGCGGGCTTCTCCGGGAGCTTGTCGCCGTTGCCCTGGCGGACCTGGAGCTTGTCGGTGACGTTGACCACCGGGCAGAGGCCGATGTCGGCGATCATCTGCACGAAGTAGGTGTTGACCGACAGCTCCATCGCCTTCTTCAGGCGGTAGGGGCCGCGCTCCGACTCGCTCTCGTTCTCCAGCTTCTCGTTGTTGATGTTGGTCCACGGCGTGCTGTCACACGTCTGCACCGGGCTCGGGTACGGCATCTCGAACGGCGACGAGTACTCCTGCGTCGGCGGCCGGCCCTCCTCCAGCGCGGCCGCCGCGACCAACGGCTTGAACGTCGAACCGGTCGGGAAGCCGAAGTTCGAGCCGCCGTACGCCTTGTCGACGGAGTAGTTGAGCTCGGTCTCGTTCTTGCCGAAGCCGTACGGCTTCGACTGGCCCATGCCGAGGATCTTGCCGGTGCCGGGCTCGACCAGGGTGGTCGCGGCGGCGACCTTGTCGTCCTGGTAGACGTGTTCCTTGAGCGAGGCCTGGACCGATTCCTGGGCCTGCGGGTCGAGGGTGGTCGTGATGGTCAGGCCGCCCTGGTTCCAGATCTTGGCGCGGGCCTCGCGGTTCTTGCCGAAGACCGGGTCGCTGAGGAAGACCTTCTCGACGTACTGGCAGAAGAAACTGGCGCCCTTGACCGCCGTGATGCAGCCGTTCTTGGGCTTGCTGACCTTCAGCCCCAGCGGCGTCTCCTTGGCCTTGTCGGCCTCCGCCTGGGAGACGTCGCCGAGGTCGGCCATGCGCTGGAGGACGATGTTGCGCCGCTTGGTGGCCTCGGCCTCGTCGTTGACCGGGTCGTAGCGGCTGGGCGACTGGACGATGCCCGCGAGCAGCGCGGCTTCCTGGAGCTTGAGGTCCTTGGCGGACTTGGAGAAGTAGCGCTGGGCGGCGGCCTCGACGCCGTACGCCTGCTGGCCGAAGAACGTGATGTTCAGGTAGTTCTCGAGGATCTTCTTCTTGCCGAGCTCCTCCTCGACCTGGATCGCGTACTTCAGCTCCTTGATCTTGCGGCCGAGGGTCTGCTGGGTGGCCTGCTGGACCTTCGTCGCGTCGTCGCCGGCCTCCTCGACGAAGACGTTCTTCACGTACTGCTGCGTCAGCGTCGACGCGCCCTCGCTGACCCCGCCGCTCTGGGCGTTGCGGTTGAGGGCGCGCAGGATGCCCTTCAGGTCGACCGCGCCGTGCTGGTAGAAGCGGGCGTCCTCGATCGCGACGATCGCCTTCTGCATGTACGGCGAGATGTCCTTGAGGTCGACCACCGTGCGGTCGCGTGAGTAGACCGTGGCGAGCGTGCCGCCCTTGGCGTCGAGGATCGTGGTGCGCTGGCTCAGCGGTGGCGTCTTGAGGTTGGCCGGTAGCTCGTCGAAACTCTCGACCGAACCCTTGGCCGCGAGTCCCAGCGCGCCTACGGCGGGCAGTGCGATACCGGCCAGCACGGCTCCCGCGAGCACACTGACACCGAGGAACTTGGCGGCCTGCTGCGTTGGCGACAGACCACCGCCGGAGCGCTTCTTTGGCATGGAGGCAGCCTAAACCGTAGAGATGAGCGAACCGAGGGCCGACCGTGCGGGAGCCGCGAAGGGCACGGCGGGCCGAGGTGAGCCATGGCACGGCAAAGTCAGCCGCTTACCTTCCCATTTTCCGGACAGGCGTGCAGGCCTTGGCCTAAGCTGCTCTCAACTGTCACAGCAGTGCGGCCACGTATCAATACGTCCGGCGACCCCGAATCGTTGCGGAGGTTCCCCACTTTTTTGGTGGGCGCGTGTCCGAATCCGCCTTGTGTGTCATCCGGCGTCCGTTGTGACTCAACAGAACTGTCCCGGTTTGCCGGGAAGGTCACGTATGTCGCCAGCTCACTCCCCCGGGTGATCTGCCGCTTACGCATAGTCCGTTCGGGCCATTCAAGATTGGGCCCGAAGGGGGTGTTGCGCTGTGCCCACCTTCCGTAACGTCCTCAACTGGCGGCGGTGAATATGCCGCTGCCGCCGTGGGGGAGCCTCGATTCGGGAGAGGACGGCGCCGGTATGGGCTGGGTAGTCGACTGGAGTGCGCAGGCGGCCTGCCGCACTACCGATCCGGATGAACTGTTCGTTCAGGGAGCAGCGCAGAACAGGGCCAAGGCGGTGTGCACCGGCTGCCCGGTGCGCACGGAGTGCCTGGCGGACGCGTTGGACAACCGCGTCGAGTTCGGCGTGTGGGGAGGAATGACGGAGCGCGAGCGCCGCGCACTGCTGCGCAGGCGGCCCACCGTGACCTCCTGGCGCCGGCTGTTGGAGACGGCGCGTACGGAGTACGAGCGGGGGGCAGGCATCCTGCCGCTCGATGACGACGAGGTGTACGAGAACTATGCGGCGGTGAGCTGAGGGCCCGGGACTCCGGGGACTCCCGGGCCTCCTCGGGCGAGGCCCGCGCGGGACTCACTCGGACTCGGACCCGCTCGGACCTCAGGCGTCGACCGCGGCGCCAGGCAGCTCCGGCCGATGGGCCGCGAGCCGGTTGCCGATGTCCCGCAGTCCCGCGAGGTCATGCACATCGCCGGGCAGCGCGGCCACTTCGGCGACGGCCACCTCGGGGTGCAGCGCGGTGAAGCGGTCGCGTGTGCGCTGCTCGCGGGAGAGCAGCCGCATGCGCTCGGCGTGCAGCCTCAGCAGGCCTGCGGTGAGTTGGTCGACGGACCGCTCCACATGCGGGGTGGCGGGGTGCGGTTCGTCCGTGGCCGCGGTGCGCTCGGGGTCCGTGGCGGCGGGGGAGCCTGCGTCGGGAGCCGGTGCCTCGGAAGCGGCCGGTTCTGAACTGTCGTACGTGTCGGGGGAGTTACGAAGTCCAGCTTTCCCGCCCTCCTGATCCACAATGCGGGGCTCTTCAAGATTTTCCGCGGCGGCGAGCGCCCGCTCGGCCGACAGCCGGTCGGCGCCGCTGCCGTGGACCCGGTTGAGCACCAGACCCGCCAGCGGCATGTCCTCGGCGGCCAGCCGCTCCACGAAGTACGCGGCCTCCCGCAGCGCGTCCCGCTCCGGTGCCGCCACCACCAGGAACGCCGTCCCGGGCGCCTGGAGCAGCTTGTACGTCGCGTCCGCGCGCGTGCGGAAGCCGCCGAACATCGAGTCCATGGCGGCCACGAAGGTCTGTACGTCCTTCAGCAACTGCCCGCCGAGCAGCTTGCCGAGCGCGCCCGTCATCATCGACATGCCGACGTTCAGGAACTTCATCCCCGCGCGCCCGCCGACCTTCGCCGGGGCCAGCAGGACGCGGATCAGCTTGCCGTCCAGGAACGAGCCGAGCCGCTTGGGCGCGTCCAGGAAGTCCAGTGCCGAGCGGGACGGGGGCGTGTCGACGACGATCAGGTCCCACTCGTCCTTGGCCCGCAGCTGACCCAGCTTCTCCATCGCCATGTACTCCTGCGTGCCCGCGAAGCCCGCCGAGAGCGACTGGTAGAAGGGGTTGCCCAGGATGGCGGCCGCCCGCTCGCCGTCCGCGTGCGCCTCGACGATCTCGTCGAAGGTGCGCTTCATGTCGAGCATCATCGCGTGCAGCTCGCCGTCGCCCTCCACGCCCTTCACCCGGCGCGGGGTGTTGTCCAGCGAGTCGATGCCCATCGACTGGGCGAGCCGGCGCGCCGGGTCGATGGTGAGCACGACCACCTTGCGGCCCCGCTCGGCCGCCCGCAGCCCCAGCGCCGCCGCGGTCGTCGTCTTGCCGACGCCGCCAGAGCCGCAGCACACCACGATGCGGGTCTTCGGGTCGTCGAGCAGCGGGTCGAGGTCGAGGACGCGCGCGGGGGAGAGGTGCGGGGCGTGGTGGCGGGTCGCGACCTGCGCCTGGGCCGGTTCCGGACGACTCATGACATCCCCTGCTTCCGACGTACCGCGTACGGCTCCCGACTTGTGAACGGACTCATGTGAGGCCCTGTTCCCGCAGCTCGCCCGCGAGTTCGTACAGGCCTGCCAGGTCCATGCCCTCGGCGAGCAGCGGCAGTTCGTGCGCCGACAGCCCCAACTCCGCCAGGACCGCCCGCTGCTCGTGCTCCAGCGTGTACCGCTCGGTGTACTCGTCGGCCTGGGTCAGCAGCGGGTCCACCAGCCGCTCGGCGTTCCCGCCGCGCCGCGCCCCGCCGAGCCCGGCCGAGGACAGTGACTTGGCGACGGCGGCGCGCGGCACACTGCGTACGAGTTCCAGATCGGCGGCGTCCAACACCTCGGGCCGCACCATGTTCACGATGATCCGCCCCACCGGCAGTCGCGCCGACCGCAGCTCGGCGATCCCGTCCACGGTCTCCTGGACGGGCATCTCCTCCAGCAGCGTCACCAGGTGCACGGCCGTCTCGGACGACTTCAGCACCCGCATCACGGCCTGCGCCTGATTGTGTATCGGCCCGATCCTGGCGAGCCCGGCGACCTCGTCGTTCACGTTGAGGAAGCGGGTGATGCGTCCGGTGGGCGGCGCGTCCATGACGACGTAGTCGTAGACGAACCGGCCTGCCTTGTCCTTCCTGCGTACGGCCTCACAGGCTTTGCCGGTGAGGAGCACGTCACGCAGGCCCGGCGCGATGGTGGTGGCGAAGTCGATGGCGCCGAGCTTCTTCAGGGCCCGGCCCGCACCGCCCATCTTGTAGAACATCTGGAGGTAGTCCAGAAGGGCCAGTTCCGGGTCGATGGCGAGGGCGTACACCTCCCCGCCCCCTGGAGCGACGGCGATCTTCCGCTCCTCATAAGGCAGCGCCTCTGTCTCGAAGAGCTGCGCGATGCCCTGCCTGCCCTCGACCTCGACGAGAAGCGTCCGCTTCCCCTCCGTCGCGAGGGCGAGCGCGAGCGCGGCGGCGACCGTGGTCTTTCCGGTCCCGCCCTTGCCGCTGACGACCTGGAGCCTGCTCACGTCTTCGAGCCTAACCAGTCGCGGCGCGAGTCACGCGGCAGCCTGTGGATAACTTGGACGTGGTCGGCCGCATGGCCCCCTGCGGGCAACGGATAAAGTCGGCCACATGACCAAGTGGGAATACGCAAACCTTACGCCACGAACGATGGCAAGACTAGTCGGCCGTCTGACCAGCGGATGCGGACAGCACGAAGCCCCCGTCCGGCGCCACGGGGACGGGGGCAGTCTCGGGGCAGGCTACGAAGCGCTCGGCCTACGGTGACAGGGACAGCCGCACCGACGCAGCAGCAGGATGCCGTAAGAGTGGGGAAGGGGCACGTCCCTCGTACGCCTGCACGCGCTGTGAAGCCCTTGGTAGCCAGGCTTGCCAGCCAAGGCGCACTCAGCGCTTCTCTCGCTCACAGGATTTCGCCCCTGCTGCGCGCATTGGCCTCAGAGACCCGCTCGCGCAGCGACGTAAGGTCGGCGCCCTCAGCGGTCGGGTCGGCGGTGTCTTTGAAGACCAACAGCTTTCCATCTTCGCCGAAGCGCTCCATTGCCTCCGACAGCTGTGCTCTCGCGCTGCTTGCGCACATGATCGTCCGCCCCTCGTCGCTGATCGGTAAGGGGACCGTACGAGCGACGCCAGCGCCAATCCACGTGCGCAGAGCGGTAGTTGGACAGCGCCGCGCGACGAACTAACACGCTCCGCAGTAGTTCACCCAGCTACCCCAAGGTGTGTCGCCATGCTCCGCATTTCCTCGGTCAGCGTGCGCTTGCGAGTCTTCAGAATGTCCACCATTACGCGCCGTGCCATGGGCTGATGAGTCAGCCATACATCGGCCGTCTCGCGCAGGTTCACTAGTTCGTCCATCGCATCCTGATGAGAGCCGAGCAGCGTGTGAGCGCGGGCAACGTCCAGCCGATGACGGCCGTAATTGTTCGTGCTGAGCCGACCCAAGTTCTTCACGGCCTTTGCGCTGAGTGGTCCGTCGTCGGCACGCCGGAGAACACCGCGCGCATCGCCGATAAGGGCAAGATCCTCGACTGCCTTTGCCTCAGCGGTCACAGGGCCGAATGCCGACCAATGAGTCGGGAAGTCGGTGTGTTCCCTCTCAAGGGCGCCACCGGCTGTTCCTGCCATTCGCCGGGCATGTTTGGCCACGTCCGGCCGATTGTTCCGCCGAGCAGCAGCAGCAACGCGGAGCCAGAGTTCACCCCAGACAGCCAATTGCGCCGGAGTGGCCTCAGACATGCGTGGCTCAACCTCCGTCGCTGTCTGCGCTGCGAGAATCTCCGACTCGTCGAATCGGTCCTGCCTCAGCAGCAACCAGCACAAGCCCACAACTCCCGTTGCCGCCAACTGAGTTTGGCCAGTCTCGCGGGCAAGCCGGATTGCCTCAGCGAGAGCGAGGTACGCCATGTCGTATTGGCGAACCTGAGTGAGGTACTTGCCCGCCAACAGCAGCGCATGAGCCCGCGCAACCATGGCGTACTGCTGCTCTTCGCCCTCAAGGATGCCTACGGCCGCTTCAGCTGAGCGCAGCAAGCCGGGCAACTTCCGGGCGACAGACGTATACCGATCTGCCTGATACAGCGCGTGAGCGTCAGCTACGCCCTGGCGGACGGCCGATGGCTCCGCAGCCTCAGAGGGCGCCGCAAGAGGCGCAGAGAGGCCAACAGGGGGCATCAGGGCACGGCGTAGCTCTGCAAGGTGGCGCCGGTTGGCTTCGTCCTGCTGGCCTAGTACCGGCTCAGGCGACTCGCTGGCGAACAGGGCGGAAGTCTCAACCCCCAGCGCACGGGCCAGCGCAGCAAGGGTGTCCATGCTGACGTGTCCGCCCTGCTCGACCTTCCGGACGGTGCTCAGCGAGAGGTCTGATTCCTCGGCCAACCGCTCTTGGCTCCAACCTCGTTGGCGCCGGTACTTGCGGACGTTCTCTGCCAACCCTGCGGACATCGACACCACCTCGCTGTCCAGCGTACGGCGTCCCCGTACCTGAGCAACGCCGATAGGTCAAGCGGGAGTTACTGGCGCCGGAAGGCTTGGCGTCTGTGCAGGTGACTGCAAACATACGTCCGAGGAAACATGCAGGTCAGCGCACCTGGCACCCCGAGCCGGCGAAGACCTTGGATTTTCACCCGCCAACAGACGCGAAATGCGCCCCTCCTGATCCCTTTGTGGGGAACAAGAGGGGCGCATTCGTGTGCGCATTTGGCGCGCATTCGTTCATGGACGTGAATGCGCGCTAGATACGCACCATCGGTTCACCCGGCGCGTATGTGTAGCTCCAGCCGCTCAATGGGTCGCGAAGCACTTCGCCACCCTCGGCGTACCCGGCGAAGCGCAACGGGGCCTCTCCGCCTGCTGATTGCCGCTGTAGGACGCCAGCAAGGATGGACTCAGCCTCGGGGCTAACACGGCCATGAGGGACGCTTAGAAGCCCACTCAGGGCACGCAGCGCGTAAGGCGGCAACTCCCCGTCGGTGCAGTGCGCTTCGAGCCAGGCCAGCGCGGCGAGCATAGGTTGGCTAGTCATGCATGTCCTCTCCGGGGCGGAACGGCTTGTCAGACAGTCCGCGTTTGGCTGCGCGGATTTCGGAATCCGATGCCCATTCGCTGTTTCGGCATGGGCCGCAGCTAACCGTTTCGGCATTCGAGTACCAGCCATGGGCGCCACCATCGGGTTGTGGGCAGGGGGTACGAGCCTCAAGGCCGCAGAAATTGCATATACGCATCGGCCAGCCAACACGGCGAGCCTCCTCGTTGTATGCCCGCTGGTCTTCGATATGCAGCAGGCCACGACCTGTATATGGGCTATCGATGTCCAATGGTCCTCACTTTGCGTAGCGATTTTTGCGGCTCAGGGACTCTTTGAACCGGGCGCACCTCTGACCGCCCTCCCCCGCGTGTAGCTCCCCGTGGTCACCGGGTTCCCGCCCCTGGGGGAGGGGGTGCGTTGATCACGCTGCGTGATATCACTCGCGGTCATTCCAACCGCCCGGTTGCTCTCGCGCTGTGATCCGTGAATGGCACGACTTGCAAAGGCTCAGCAGGTTGGCAGGGTCGTGGCCTTTCGGTCCCAACGGGCCTAGCCCATCAATGTGATGAACCTCAGTAGCCAGCGGCGCAGACAATTGCGGATGCGCCTTGCTGTTCTCACACCACTGCGAAGCCTTGAGCTTTCGCTTCCGTGTGGTCGCCCACTGCTTATCCGTGTACCCAGCGCTTGACCGTGCGTGTTTCTTGCCAGTGGTCCCGTTCAACCCCTTGTGCTCATCGCAGCGCCCGCCGCCGTATACCAGGGTGGGGCACTGTTTCCACGTGCATGGCGTCCATGACTTTCGCCTAGCGCGCTGCTGTGGTGCCTTGCGCGGTCCTGGGAGCGCTTCTAGGGCGGCCGTAGGCGCTGCTGTAGGCGCTCCGGGAATCACGCCGCGCCAGTCATTATCAGCGGGAACGACTAGGCCGTTAGCCAGCCACCCGGGGGCGTTCTCGTCGGGTATATCAATGTCGTCGCCAGCCACATACTCCACGCCCTGATACAGCAGGCGCCGCATGGCCGCGACCCGTACTCTCATCCGGCGGACAAATCGACATGGCCTGGCGTCAACACCAAGCCTGACACTCCGTCAGAATCCGTATCGACGTGTACCGTCCCATCGGGTTGCGTCCAGTGTGCCGACTCGACTCTCGTGTACCACACTGAGCCGGGCAGCATAGTGAAGGCGCGCGCATAGGGCTCGTCGGGCGGATAGGTAGCGGGCACACGGACATTCACCGCTGCCTCTGTCGAGTTAGTGAGCCGCAGCATGTCACCGGGCTGAGAAACCCATGCGGCGCCATCAGCGGCGAGAATGACAGCGGGGATGGACGGTTCTAGGGCGGCCTTGCCGACCGCGATTACAGGCAAAAGCAAGCGGGCCATAAGGGGTAACTCCTGGTGGTTGAAAAGGCGGGGCGGGCCACCACTGCTGTGATGACCCGCCGAATGTGTGTTAGCCCTGCTTGCGCTTCAGTTGAGCCCTCAGCGCTTCAATCTCACGGTCCTTGGCGGCCGAATCGTTGTTCCAGGCGATGGCACGCTTAGCGAACTGCGAATCCATCGTGCCGGGCAGGCGAGACGAAATATGCTGCAGGGCGGCCTTGATTTTGCCGTAAGCCGACGGGGCAGCCAATAGGCGCTTAGCAGCCTCATCATTTGGATTGGCGCGAAGGTACGCCCCCAGAGCAGTAGCGCGCACCAGCTTCGCGTCCCCGCCATTCGCGGCACACACGGTCTCCAGCCAGTCGCTCATGGCCAGCTTCGCCACAATTCCGCCAGCGGCCACCATCTTGGCGACAGCCTCCCCAAGGGTGCGCTCTCCATTCAGGAACAGCTTTGCATCCTCACGGGCTACGAGCGCTTCCTGCGGAGCCAGCGACTTTCGGATGGCCATTTCCTGCTCAGCCATGTAGATCAGCTCGGCCGTGCCGATATCAGTCGTCCACTCGCTGTATCGCTTAGCCGCCTCGGCCAAAATGGCGTTCGCGCGCTCCCTGCGGCTAGGCGGGAACTCGCTCACCCGGGCCAGCGCGGCCTGAGCGTCCAGGACGGCCTGAATCATGGAATTCGCCAGCGCGGGCGCCCCAGCGGTTTCGAGCCCGGCACTGTACTTCACAACAGCATCGCGGGCGACCAGCAGGACCGGATCTACGTCCTTGGCGTCCTTGGCGAGATCTTCGGAACGGTAGGTGGGCATTCAATTTCTCCTCTGCGAATTCAACCTACTCACGGTGAGTAGGTTGGTTACGGTCTGAGCCGGCTCAGACCTGCCGGATTACGTGCGGACCGCGCGGATCCCAGGTACTGACGAGTCGCCACACTTCGCGCTGGGTTATCTCGGCAGCCACTTCGTAGGGCAGATTGTCCGGGGCTGTGAACGCCTCAACAATCTCCGCGTAAACACGGTCGCGAAGCGCGGGATCGGCAAGTTGGACGGCCGTGTAGTCAGCGGCGTGCATCTTGGCGGCCGTGACGCGAATAACGATGTTCTGCCACTGGCCTGCGGGACTGCGGCGCCTACCCATTACGCGCGGCCTTACGATCGGTCTGGGCCGTTATCAGCGCGGCCAGTGCGGACGTGAGCTCAGCAACGGTGCTGCACACGTCCAAATCCACGCTGGAGCCATCGTCTGCAATATCGGCCAAGTCGGTGATTAGCTTGGCCACGGCTCCAGCGGGGGTAAGGCGCGCCCCGGGCATTGCGGCAGGCGTGTTCATTCGGTCTCCTCAGCGGGTCGGGGCGCGCTTTCCGGTCGCTCCCATACGTCGATTTGGTGCCCGGAGTGCCGCACATAATCGCGCTGATCTCCGGCAGCCTGAAGCTGCGAAATGATCTTCAGCAGGAACGGTCGGCGCTTATAGGCTGCAACGGCGGCGTTGGCGAAATGCTGTACCGGAGCCTTACGGCGAATCAGGCCGTCAAGCGCCTTATGGCAGCGGACGCACATCGGCTGATAGCCCCGCACATCGAGCGAGTACGGTCCCTTACCGGGCTCGCACCGCTCATCCGCTGAACTATGCGTGTAGGCCCAATGGGTGGCCTTGATCCCACACCACGTGCACACATACAGCGAAGCGGGCCCGAAACGGCGCCTCACCGCGTTGTGGGCGTTCTTGTATTCGGCCATGAGTCTCCTTGTCGCGGATAACAAAAAAAAGGCCTCCGGGGCTGGGAGACTCTGCACAGCGCCGCGACACGCTGTTTAGAGACTCGACCAGCACCCGGAGGCCCTTGTCGTTGCACGCGCGTTAGGGCAATGCCCATCCCTGCGTGCGAGGGAGACTGAGTGAGCGGGGAAAGCGTCGCCCATGGCTTCGCTGTCGCGGTCCCGCTGTGAGGCACCGAAGTGCGCTCGCCTATCAGTAAGCGAGTCGGTTACCAAGCGGAGTGCGCGGCAGCCGAAAACGCCTACGTAAAGGAGAGAGTGAGTCGGTGGCACTCCGCCCTCGCTGCCGGAGGCCCGCTGAACGCGAAGTGCCTCGAACGCGTGGCACGCCAGAACGGCCAGAAAGGTCCCTTAGAGCCTCTCAGGGGCCGTCTCCGGGCCAGGACACCAGAGCGCCCCCAAAGGCTGCCAGAGGGGCGCTGAGAGCTTCTGAGGGGTACAGCGGGCGGAGCGGGCGTCAGCAGGCGGAGCGGCACAGCGGGAAGGGCCGGAGCGCAGTGTGTAAAAGTGCAGAACTCGGCTTACACCTCGGTATCGGCCCTATATGCGGGGGTTGGATACAAGAATGTTGTGTGAAACTTACATCTCTACATTATTGCTGGTCAGAGGCTTGTGTTTTTCGGCGACTGTGTAAAACCGCCTCTCCTGCTGTAGCGCGCCTGCTGTGACCAACGACACAATCGGGCAATGGGGCGTGATCAAGGCCACATATGACATGCAGTCAGCAAGTCCTGACACTGCATCAGATGTGCGCAACCCACTCACGTGAGCATGTAGGAGTAATACGTATAACGAGAACGCACAGCAAAGGGGCCGCCCCGGGTTTCCCCAGGACGACCCTCGTGATCCGCTGCTGGCTACCGCGACAATGCCGCCACGTCGCCCTGGAGGGCACCTACCACAGCTTCCCATCGCCGTATCCGATCCCGCGTACGTATCGTGCGGTCCCCGGCCCGTACAGCGGCATAGAGCGCGTCGAGAATGGCGCACAGCTCCGATATCTCATCAGCGCGGCACTTCGCCGCCTCATCGCTGGCCCACTGGTCCGCCTCTTGCGCGCGGTGGCGTTCGGCCGCCTGCCGCTGTGCTCGTGCTGCCGTGACAGTCGCGTGAACGCTCTGCTCGTGCTGGAGGTACATTGATCCTGCCTTCTGTGATGAGAAGGACAGCGCTCCGGTACTTCCGCCAAGATGTGGCCGGAGCGCTGCCATGATTCCTGCGGTGCTTCCCGCAGTGGCTTAGTTAGGTGGGGCGCCTACACCCACTCGATGGTCACTCGCCCATCAATAACGGCACCCGCCTTGTTTCCCCGGCTCTTCTCGCTGGGCAGTGCCTTCCGCACAACAATGCGCTTGACGAACAGCGCGACGAATTCACGGCGCTGGGCGAGGCTGGTCGACTCCCACCAGGAACCGGGGCCCATCGGGTCGCCGTTGTCGGACTCGGTCCACGCGAGGATCGGAAGATCCAGCGAACCAGCCTGGCCGAGCTCCTCAAGTCGTCGGTCTGCGGCGCCTACGCGGGATTGCTGAGTCTTGATGTCTTCCTGCCAGCGAGCACGGCCGATTTCATCGCCCCGGTACAAGTCGGCGTCGTCGTAGAGCTGCCGCAGGGCAAGCAACGCATCAGCGCGGTCATGCAGCACCGTTTGCCGCTCCTGCGCTGTCTCGGGCGTCTCGTTTACCTCGGCGTAGTGAGCAGCCACGCGAACGAGGATTTCCCGCGATTCCGCATCCCACTCCGCAGCAGAGATCAGCCCGAAAATCCGGCGGACCACGTAGTCATCAAGAGCCGTGCGGCTGATGTAGCTCCGCCCTTCATGGTCGCCGGGCTTGTTCGGGTCTACCGGCTTTCCCGCTGGGCGATTGCAGAAGTAGCTAGGGCGCGCTGCATTGTTCGCGCTCTTAGAACATCCGCATGCGCAGACGAGGATTCCTTGGGACGACAGCAGCGCCGTAGTCCTGTGTGCGTTCATTCGGACCGTCCGCGCGTCCAGCCAGTCTTGCAGGGCGTACCAATCAGCATCGCTAAGGATCGGGTCCCATACGCGCGCTGGCTTGCCCTCAGCGTCACGGCGGACACGGTGACCGGTTACGCGCCCGTTAGCGTCGTAGACCGCCTCAGCGTCGAAACCAGCAAGGTGCGGGTGCCGAAGCATCCGGATCAGCGTCTTGGGGTGCCATGCACTACCCGCTGTCTTTTTGCCGCGCGATGCGCCCAACGTGGCCACACCCTCCGCGTTCAGCGTCGCGCACATCGAGTGAACGGAGTCTTTACCGGCGATCAGAGCCTTAACGATGCGCTGGATAACTGCTGCCTCATCGGGCTGCGTTACGAGCGTCTGAATGGCTACAGGCTTGCCGCTGTCCGCAGCTCGGGTCTCTTGCTTCAGTCGACGGCCGTAAGGCGCCTTACCACCCACGTAACCACCCAGGGAGCGAGCCAGCGCAGCAGTGTCGCGGACGGCCGTGCTCTTGTTCTTGGACTCCTGATAGGCGGCATCGAGCCTGAAAATCAGGTGGATCAAGTCCATCACTTCGCCGGGACGGAACACGCCTTCAGCGACAGAGACGAGCGTTACCCCCAGCGACATGAGCTCATTGACGATCGGGATAGCGTCACGCGGTTCGAGCCGGGAAAGGCGGCTGATGTTGTAGATGATGAGGACGTTGATCCGGCCCATGCGGCAATCCCGCAGCAGGCGTTCGAAATCGGGGCGCTCGGTCCCGCTGTACGCGGAGATACCGACGTCCTCATAGTGGCCACACCAGACAGCCTCACGACCCTGGCGCGCAGCCTCAGCGGCGAACGTGTCGAACCGGGCGGAGTTGGCTTCGCGCTGGGCTGTCGGGCTTGCTTCGCTGCCGTTGAGCCGTCCGTAGGACTGCCGCCCGTATCCTGCGCAGTGCAAGTTCATACCGCTCACCACCTGGGGTGTCATCATGGCTGATTCTCGCCATCGTTCTTGGGAATACGCAACCGTGCCGCTGCTCGTCCACGCCACGAAGCAGATTCTGGACACCTGGGGCGAGGACGGCTGGGAGCTCGTCCAGGTCGTGCCCGGGCCGAACAACCCCGAGCAGCTCGTGGCCTACCTGAAGCGGGAGAAGCAGGCGTGAGCGCGGTCGAGGCGAAACTCGTCGAGCTGGGCCTGACGCTTCCGGAGGTCGTCCCTCCGCTGGCCGCGTACCAGCCGGCCGTCCAGTCGGGGGTGTACGTGTACACCGCCGGGCAGCTGCCGATGGTGGAGGGCAAGCTTCCGGTCATCGGCAAGGTCGGCGCCGAGGTCACCGCCGAGGAGGCCAAGGACCTCGCCCGTATCTGTGCCCTCAACGCTCTCGCCGCCGTGAAGTCGGTGGCCGGCGATCTGGACCGCATCGCGCGCGTGGTGAAGGTCGTGGGCTTCGTGGCGTCGGCCTCCGACTTCACGGGGCAGCCGGGTGTCATCAACGGCGCCAGCGAGCTCCTTGCTGAGGTCCTCGGCGACAAGGGCGTGCACGCGCGCAGCGCGGTGGGCGTCGCCGTGCTGCCGTTGGACGCGCCGGTGGAGGTCGAGGTTCAGGTGGAGCTGACGGGGGCGTAGGCCTTCGGCGGTGCGGTCGTCGGGTGCCGGTCGCCGGGTGTCGGACGTGGTGTCCGCTCGTGGTGACCGGTCGTCGCGTGCCGGCGGCCGAAGCCGTGGAGCTGCAGTCTGTCCGGTGCTGTCGCCTGATGGGCCCGCGTCCGGCCCTAGATGAGCCCGTGCTCCTCCAGGTAGTCCAACTGTGCCCGTACGGACAGCTCGGCCGCCGGCCACAGGGAGCGGTCCACGTCCGCGTACACGTGGGCGACCACCTCGGCCGGTGAGCCGTAGCCGTCCTCCACGGCCGTCTCTACCTGGGCGAGGCGGTGGGCGCGGTGGGCGAGATAGAACTCGACGGCGCCCTGGGCGTCCTCCAGGACGGGGCCGTGGCCCGGGAGGACGGTGTGGACGCCGTCGTCGACCGTGAGGGACCTGAGCCGCCGCAGCGAGTCCAGGTAGTCGCCGAGGCGGCCGTCGGGATGCGCCACGACCGTCGTGCCGCGGCCCAGGATCGTGTCGCCGGTCACCACGGCCCGGTCCGCCGGGACGTGGAAGCAGAGCGAGTCGGCGGTGTGGCCGGGCGTCGGTACGACCCGCAGCTCCAGTCCGCCGACACTGATCACGTTCCCGGCGGCCAGCCCTTCGTCGCCGAGCCGCAGCGCCGGGTCGAGGGCACGCACACGTGTGCCGGTCAGTTCGGCGAAGCGTACGGCGCCCTCGGCGTGGTCCGGGTGGCCGTGGGTGAGCAGGGTCAGGGCGATGCGCTTGCCGGCCTGCTCGGCCGTCGCTACGACGTTGCGCAGATGCCCCTCGTCCAGCGGGCCGGGGTCGACGACCACCGCCAGGTCGGAGTCCGGCTCGGACAGGAGCCAGGTGTTGGTGCCGTCCAGGGTCATCGCGGAGGGGTTGGGCGCGAGGACGTTGACGGCGCGGGGGGTGGCGGGGCCGGAGAGGACCGCGCCTCGCGGCTGGCCGGGGAGGGCTGCTGCGTCCGTCATGCGAGGGGGCCTTCCAGGTCCAGGTCCAGGTCCGGGTCCAAGTCCGGGTCCGGGTTCGGGTTCGGGCTCAGGGCTGTAGGTCGTGCGGGAGTCTTGGGCGCCGTCATGCCGAGGCTCCGTCGGTCGGGACGTGCTTGGTGAACTCGTCGTGGCCGGGCCAGGAGAGCACGATCTCGCCGTCCTCCAGGCGGGCCTGGGCCAGGACAGGGGTGAGGTCGCGGGCGGGGGCGGCTGCGAGGGCCTGGGCGGCGCTGTCGTACGGGGTCAGCTGACGGAGCGTCGCGATGGTGGGCGGCATCATCAGCAGCTCGCCCTTGTCGTACGAGGCGGCGGCGTCCGCGGGGCGGATCCACACCGTGCGGTCGGCCTCCGTCGAGGCGTTGCGGGTGCGCTGGCCCTTCGGGAGGGCGGCGACGAAGAACCATGTGTCGTAGCGGCGGGGTTCGAACTCCGGGGTGATCCAGCGGGTCCAGGCGCCCAGGAGGTCGGAGCGCAGGGCCAGGCCCCGGCGGTCCAGGAACTCGGCGAACGACAGGTCCCGGGTGACCAGGGCGGCGCGGTCGGCCTCCCAGTCCTCGCCGGTCGTGTCGCCCACGACGGAGTCGGGGGTGGGCCCGGCGAGCAGGACACCTGCCTCCTCGTACGTCTCGCGCACGGCCGCGCAGACGATCGCCTGGGCTGTCGCCTCGTCGACGCCGAGCCGTTCCGACCACCACGCGCGCGTGGGGCCCGCCCAGCGGATCGGGTGCTCGTCGCGGGGGTCCACGCCGCCGCCGGGGTAGGCGTAGGCGCCGCCCGCGAAGGCCATGGATGCTCGGCGGCGGAGCATGTGGACCGCGGGGCCGGCGTCGGTGGCTGTGCCGGGTTCGGCGTCCCTGAGCAGCATGACTGTGGACGCTCGTTTCGGGGCTACGGGGGTGAGGCTTCCGTCCGCCAGTGCGCGGATGCGGTCCGGCCATTCCGGTGGGTACCACTGCCCGTTTGCCATGGGCGGAGGCTATCTCCTGGTGCGTGGATGTTCGAGGGGTGGTCTGTGCGTCGGGGTGGTGGGGGTGGGATGCCTGCGGCGGCCCGTTGGGGTTCGGTGGGGGTTCGCGTAGCGCCTTGGGCGCGGAGTGGGGGCGGGGCGGTACGCGGCTGACGCGCCGTGGGGCGGTCTGGTGGGTAAACGCGAGGGGCCCCGCCTCGTGGTGAGGTGGGGCCCCGGGGGCGTGTGTGGCTAGCGCGAGCGCTTGGCCAGGCGTTCCACGTCCAGGAGGATCACCGCTCGGGCCTCCAGGCGGAGCCAGCCGCGCTGGGCGAAGTCCGCCAGGGCCTTGTTGACCGTCTCGCGGGAGGCGCCGACCAGCTGGGCCAGCTCTTCCTGCGTGAGGTCGTGGACCACGTGGATGCCTTCCTCGGACTGCACGCCGAAGCGGCGCGAGAGGTCCAGGAGTGCGCGGGCCACGCGGCCGGGGACGTCCGAGAAGACGAGGTCGGACATCGCGTCGTTGGTGCGGCGCAGTCGGCGGGCCACGGCGCGCAGGAGGGCGGTGGCCACCTCGGGGCGGACGTTCAGCCAGGGCTGGAGGTCGCCGTGGCCGAGGCCGAGCAGCTTGACCTCGGTCAGCGCGGTGGCGGTCGCCGTGCGCGGGCCCGGGTCGAACAGGGACAGCTCGCCGATGAGCTCGCCGGGGCCGACGACGGCGAGCATGTTCTCGCGGCCGTCGGGAGACGTGCGGTGGAGCTTGACCTTGCCCTCGGTGACCACGTAGAGCCGGTCGCCGGGGTCGCCCTCGTGGAACAGCGAGTCGCCACGGGCGAGGGTCACCTCACTCATGGAGGCGCGCAGTTCCGCGGACTGCTCGTCGTCGAGAGCCGCGAAGAGCGGATTGCGCCGCAGAGGGTCGTCCACGAGTTCTCTCCTTGTCGACCTGCTCAGGGGATCTTTCCCCTGCGTACCAGGGGACCGTGCTCCCCATTTTGCCGGACGGTCCAAACAGTGTGATCTGTCACAAGGATGCCGCACAGGTGTCCCGAGGTAAGCGGCAGGGGTCCAATTGGGGGCCGATCTTCAGGGTCCGGGGCGGATGTCAGTGTCGGGCTTTAGGCTGGCCGAGTGTCCAAATCGCCGGTGAGAGCACAGGCCAAGGGGGCTGGGCGGGTGGTTGTACGTCGGGATTCCGCTGTGGGCGAACAGGGCCCTGGTGGTGGCAGGAAAGGGACGAAAGCGACGAAGAGTGAGGTCGGTGCGGTGGCTGCTGGTGGCGAGAAATCGGCGGTGAAGAAGGTGAGCGCGAAGAAGGCGATCAAGAAGAAGCCTGTCATCGCGCCCGAGAAGGCCGCCGCCTCGGTGAAGGGTGCCTCTGCCGTCAAAACCGTCGCCGCCAAGCCCCCTGCGGGTGAGTCCCGCACCGCTCTCGTCCGTCGTGCCCGGCGGATCAATCGCGAGCTCGCCGAGATCTATCCGTACGCCCACCCCGAACTGGACTTCGACAACCCGTTCCAGCTGCTGGTCGCCACGGTGCTGTCCGCCCAGACCACCGATCTGCGGGTCAACCAGACGACCCCGGCGCTCTTCGCCAAGTACCCGACCCCCGAGGACCTGGCCGTCGCCGATCCGGAGGAGGTCGAGGAGATCCTCCGTCCGTGCGGGTTCTTCCGGGCCAAGACCAAGTCGGTCATGGGACTGTCGAAAGCGCTGGTCGAGAACCATGGCGGGGAGGTTCCGGGGCGGCTTGAGGACCTGGTCAAGCTGCCCGGTGTCGGGCGCAAGACCGCCTTCGTCGTGCTCGGCAACGCCTTCGGCCGGCCCGGGATCACCGTGGACACGCATTTCCAGCGACTCGTGCGGCGCTGGCAGTGGACCGGGCAGACGGACCCCGACAAGATCGAGGCCGAGATCGGCGCGCTCTTCCCGAAGAGCGACTGGACGGACCTCTCGCACCATGTGATCTGGCACGGCCGCCGTATCTGCCACGCCCGCAAGCCCGCCTGCGGCGCCTGCCCCATCGCGCCGCTCTGCCCGGCGTACGGCGAAGGCGAGACGGACCCGGAGAAGGCGAAGAAGCTCCTCAAGTACGAGAAGGGCGGCTTCCCCGGTCAGCGGCTCAATCCGCCGAAGGCCTACCTGGACGCGGGTGGCAAGGCGGCTCCGCCGCTGGGGGCCGGATGATCGGAGAGTGGGGGGCGGAACGATCCAGGTGGCGTCGGGCGTTGGACCGGGCAGGACGACGGGGGTGGCGATGACGCGGGCGAGTGAGACGCAGGACGGGCCGGTGGTACTGAGCAAGGACGGGCTGCCGGACTGGCTGGACCCGGTGGTGCGGGTGGTCGAGACGGTCGAGCCGCTGCAGCTGAGCCGGTTTCTGCCACCGGAGGACGGCGCGGGGCGGCAGTCCGCCGTGCTGATCCTTTTCGGTGAGGGTGCGGGCGGGCCCGAGCTGCTGCTGATGGAGCGGGCCAGTTCGCTGCGGTCCCATGCCGGTCAGCCGTCGTTTCCGGGCGGTGCCCTCGACCCCGAGGACGGCGACCCGCAGGGCGACGGGCCGTTGCGGGCCGCGCTGCGGGAGGCCGAGGAGGAGACCGGGCTCGACCCGAGCGGCGTCCAGCTCTTCGGCGTGCTGCCCAAGCTGTACATCCCGGTCAGCGGTTTTGTCGTCACGCCCGTTCTGGGCTGGTGGCGCGAGCCGAGCCCGGTCGACGTCGTCGATCCGAACGAGACGGCACGCGTCTTCACCGTCCCCGTGGCGGATCTCACGAATCCGGACAACCGCGCCACGACGGTCCATCCGAGCGGTCACCGAGGTCCGGCATTTCTGGTCGAATCGGCGCTTGTGTGGGGCTTCACCGCCGGGATCATCGACCGTTTGCTCCATTTCTCGGGTTGGGAGCGGCCTTGGGACCGGGGGAAGCAGGTCCCGCTCGACTGGCGGTCATGACAGGGTGTCTGCCGTGAATGTGCTGGACATCCTGTTGCTGGTCGCAGCCGTGTGGTTCGCGATCGTGGGCTACCGCCAGGGCTTCGTCGTCGGCATCCTGTCGGTGATCGGCTTTCTGGGCGGCGGCCTCGTGGCCGTGTACCTCCTCCCGGTCATCTGGGACGCGTTGACCGACAACGCCGAGGTGAGCACGACGGCGGCCGTCGTCGCGGTCGTTGTCGTCATCGTGTGTGCCTCGGTCGGTCAGGCGCTGACCACCCATCTCGGCAACAAGCTGCGCCGGTACATCACCTGGTCCCCGGCCCGCGCCCTGGACGCCACCGGCGGCGCCCTCGTCAACGTCGTCGCGATGCTCCTCGTCGCCTGGCTGATCGGCTCCGCCCTCGCCGGGACGACGCTGCCGACGCTCGGCAAGGAGGTCCGCAACTCCAAGGTGCTGCTCGGTGTCTCGCGGGCGCTGCCCGACCAGGCCGACACCTGGTTCGCGGACTTCTCCTCCGTGCTCGCGCAGAACGGTTTCCCGCAGGTCTTCAGCCCGTTCTCGAACGAGCCGATCAACGAGGTCCAGCCACCCGACCCGGCCCTGGCGGGCAGCCCGGTGGCCACCCGCGCCCAGCGATCCATCGTCAAGGTCATGGGAACGGCGCCGAGTTGCGGCAAGGTCCTGGAGGGCACCGGCTTCGTCTTCGCCGACCGTCGCGTCATGACCAACGCGCATGTCGTCGGCGGTGTCGACGAACCCACCGTCCAGATCGGCGGCGAGGGCAGGAAGTACGACGCGACCGTCGTCCTCTACGACTGGGAGCGCGACATCGCCGTGCTCGACGTGCCGGACTTGCGCGCGCCCGCCCTGCAGTTCACGGCGACCGACGCCGAGAGCGGCGACGGCGCGATCATCGCGGGCTTCCCGGAGAACGGGGCGTACGACGTGCGGGCCGCGCGGGTGCGGGGGCGGCTGCCGGCCAACGGTCCGGACATCTACCACCGCGGCACCGTGCGCCGCGACGTCTACTCGCTGTACGCGACCGTCCGCCAGGGCAACTCCGGCGGTCCGCTGCTCACGCCCGAGGGCAAGGTGTACGGCGTGGTCTTCGCCAAGTCCCTCGACGACGCCAACACCGGCTACGCGCTCACCGCGGACGAGATCCAGGAGGACATCGTCAAGGGGCGTACCGCCAACCAGCAGGTGGACAGCGACAGCTGCGCGCTCTGACGGTCGGTCGAGCTCAGCCGCGCGGGTGGCGCAGCCGTACCGAGACCCAGCGGGCCCGGCGGCGCAGGATGCGCGGAATGCCCACCCGCAGGTCCGAGCCCGGCATCTGCGGGGCGCTGCCTCGTTGGTGGGAGCTCAGGCCTCCGGCCGAGCGTCGATTGCGTGCTGCGTCACTGTAGTCGTGCGTCCAGCCCATACCCCGACGTCTGCCCCTGCCCCAAGGTCGATAACCGCCCCCAGGGCCCCCAATTGGCCTATGCGCCAGGCAATTGGCTGTTCGTAGGACACGTGTTCAGATCCGGATACCGGGCGCATCGACGCGGTCACCGATCGGGTTCGGGATCTTTCAGCCAATTGATCAGTTCGGTGGAGAAAGCGACCGGGTCTTCCTCGTGCGGGAAGTGCCCGAGGCCGTCGAACAGCCGCCAGCGGTACGGTGCTTCGACGTACTCGCCGGAGCCGGCCGCGCTGCGGGTGCGCATCACGGGGTCGAGTGAGCCGTGCAGGTGAAGGGTCGGCACGCGCACCGGCCGCTTCATACGGCGGTTGAACTGGATGCCGTCGGGTCGGGCCAGGGAGCGGACCATCCAGCGGTACGGCTCGATGGAGCAGTGCGCCGTCGACGGGATGCAGATCGCACGGCGGTACGTCTCCACCGCCTCGTCGTCGGGCAGGCGGGGGCCGGACCAGTCCCGGATCAGCCGGGCGACGAGCGCGCCGTCGTCGGCGGTCAGCTGCCGCTCGGGGATCCAGGGGCGCTGGAACCCCCAGATGTAGGAACTCGCACTCGTCTGCTTGACGTCCGAGAGCATCGCCGAACGCCAGCGCCGGGGGTGCGGCATGGACGCGACCGCGAGCCGCCGTACCAGCTTGGGGCGCATCACGGCCGCCGTCCACGCCAGATATCCGCCCAGGTCGTGGCCGACCAGCGCGGCGTCGGGCTCGCCGAGTGAGCGGATCACGCCGGTGATGTCGAGAGCGAGGTTGGCGGGGTCGTAACCGCGCGGCGTCCGGTCGCTGCCGCCGACGCCCCTGAGATCCATCGCCACGGCCCGGAACCCGGCGTCGGAGAGGGCGACGAGCTGATGCCGCCAGGTCCACCAGAACTGGGGGAAGCCGTGCAGGAGCAGCACCAGCGGGCCGTCACCCATCTCCGCGATGTGGAAGCGCGCACCGTTGGCGGCCACGTCCCGATGGGTCACCTCTTTCCCGCCGGGGACGTCCAGTCGTACGACCGAGGCAGGTTGCGCCGAGGGGGTGGCGGGATCCGTCATGACGACGAGCGTGCCACAGCCTCGATGGCCGCGGGTGCCCGGTCCTCCAGCTCCGGTGCCGTCACCGGGGCCGGACGCGGATGCGGCTTGGCCTTCTGCAGGACGCCCGCCGTCTCCTTCACCGAGGCGGCGACCTTCTGCGGGCCCTTGCTCTTCTTGGCCTTCTTGGCGAAGACGACGCCGATCAGCGCGAGGACGAGGGCGATGAGGACGTTCGCCGCGAAGGACAGCAGGAAGCAGAGCGCCAGGTTCCAGTCGCTCCAGGTCCGAATGCCGTACGCGAGGGCGAAGTTCAGCATCGGCAGGGAGAACAACAGCAACCCGCCGGCCACCATGAACGCGCCGCCGCTCGTCGCGCCGCGCTTGACGTCCTGCTTGAGCTGAGCCTTCGCCAGTGCGATCTCGTCGTGCACCAGCGCCGACATCTCGGTCGTCGCCGACGCGAACAGCTGGCCGATGCTGCGTTCGGCGCCGACCGGGCTGCCGTCGGGTGCGCTCATCGCGGTCTCCCTCGTAGATACGGTTCCGTCTTCTGCCTGACTGCGTACGGTTCCGTCTTTTGTACCGTCCCGTCAGATCATGCCCGACGATGCTCCTCCTCGCCTGCCCCGCCCGCCACTTCGGCAAGCCTGTGGCGTGCGGCGGCCTTCTCCTCGGCGATACGGCGGTGCTCGGCGGCCTTGCGTTCGAGGATGGCGGCCATCCGCAGGTGGTACTCCGGATCGTCCTCCTCGTAGATGTCCGGAATGCCGTCCGCGTCCTCGTCGCGCTCCTCGGCCTCCCACAACCGGCGGTACTTGGCGTTCCGTATCTTCAGCAGCACCGTCGCGAGCACCGCCGCGATGAAGGAGCCCACGAGTACGGCGGCCTTGACCGCGTCGGTGAGGGCCGCGTCGCCCTTGAAGGCGAGCTCGTCGATGAGCAGCGAGACGGTGAAGCCGATGCCGGCGAGGGTGGACACGGCGAACACGTCGGCCCACTTCAGATCGTCACTGAGCGAGGCCCTGGTGAAACGTGCCGCCAGCCAGGTGCCACCGAAGATGCCGATCGTCTTGCCGACCACGAGCCCGAGTACGACGCCTAGCGTCTCCGGCTGGGTGAACACCCCGCCGAGCGAACTGCCGGAGACCGCCACACCGGCGCTGAACAGCGCGAACAGCGGTACGGCCAGGCCCGCCGAGAGGGGCCGTACGAGGTGCTCGATGCGCTCGCCGGGAGAGTGCTCCTCGTCCTCGTGCCGGGTGCAGCGCAGCATCAGACCCATCGCCACGCCCGCGATGGTGGCGTGGATGCCGCTGTTGTACATCAGCCCCCAGATGACGAGGGCGAGCGGGACGTAGACGTACCACCCGCGTACGCCCTTCCTCAGCAGCAGCCAGAAGACGGCGAGGCCGACGACGGCACCGCCGAGCGCCGCGAAGTCGATCTGCTCGGTGAAGAAGATCGCGATGATCAGAATCGCGAAGAGGTCGTCGACGACGGCCAGCGTGAGCAGGAACGCGCGCAGAGCGCTCGGCAGTGAAGTGCCGATGACGGCGAGCACGGCGAGCGCGAAGGCGATGTCGGTGGCGGTCGGGACGGCCCAGCCCGCCAGTGAGCCGCCGCCGGTGACATTGGTGAGCGTGTAGACGAGCGCGGGCACGGCCATGCCGCACAAGGCGGCCACGACCGGCAGTACGGCCGCCTTGGGGTCCTTGAGATCGCCGGCGACCAGTTCCCGCTTGAGCTCGATCCCGGCGACGAAGAAGAAGATCGCGAGGAGCCCGTCGGCGGCCCAGTGCTCGACGGAGAGGTTCAGGCCGAGGGCCTCGGGGCCGAGGTGATAGTGGCCGACGCTCTCGTAGCTGTCGTGCAGCGCGGGGACGTTCGCCCAGACCAGCGCGGTGATCGCGGCGACGAGCAGCAGTACACCGCCGACGGTCTCGGTGCGCAGCGCCTCCGCGACGAAGTTCCGCTCGGGGAGGGACAGCCGTCCGAAGAGCTTGCGGACGGGGGTGCTGCTGCGGGGCGCGGTCACGGGGAAGACCTCCGGTCGGTGGGCAGGACGGAACACATGCCGACCAGACTTCCCGGCGCACCTGAGATCGAGACTGTTTTGGTTAGCTTACCTAAGGGTGCGCCGTGGTGCATCCGTCGAGCCCCCTTGAGGTCCACCGTACGTACGCGAAGGGCACCCGGCGCGTTTGTCGCCGGGTGCCCTCGGTGGCCGTACTCAGTCGTCGGCCGGCCGTATGCGGTCGTCAGCTGTGCTCGGCTTTCGGCCGGGCTCAGTCCTCGCTGGGCGCCGCCGGGAGCTTCGCCTGGATGAGGTCCATGACGGTCGAGTCGGTCAGCGTCGTCACGTCGCCGAGCTGGCGGTTCTCGGCGACGTCGCGCAGCAGACGGCGCATGATCTTGCCGGAGCGGGTCTTCGGCAGCTCGGCCACCGGCAGGATCCGCTTCGGCTTGGCGATCGGGCCGAGGGTGGCGCCGACGTGGCCTCGCAGGTCGGCGATGAGGTTCTCGTCGTCGGCGTTCGCCGTGCCGCGCAGGATGACGAAGGCGACGATGGCCTGACCGGTCGTCTCGTCGGCGGCACCGACGACCGCCGCCTCGGCGACGGACGGGTGGGAGACCAGGGCCGACTCGACCTCCGTGGTGGAGATGTTGTGGCCCGAGACGAGCATGACGTCGTCGACGCGCCCGAGGAGCCAGATGTCCCCGTCGTCGTCCTTCTTCGCCCCGTCACCGGCGAAGTACTTGCCCTCGAACCGCGACCAGTACGTGTCGATGAACCGCTGGTCGTCGCCCCAGATGGTGCGCAGCATCGACGGCCACGGCTCGGTCAGGACCAGGTAGCCGCCACCGCCGTTCGGGACCTCGTTCGCCTCGTCGTCGACGACGGTCGCGGAGATACCGGGCAGCGGGGTCTGCGCGGAACCGGGCTTGGTCGCGGTGACTCCCGGCAGCGGTGTGATCATCATCGCGCCGGTCTCGGTCTGCCACCAGGTGTCCACGACGGGCGTCTTGTCGGCGCCGATGTGCTTGCGGTACCAGATCCAGGCCTCGGGGTTGATCGGCTCGCCCACCGAACCCAGCACCCGCAGGCTGCTGAGGTCGAACTTCGCGGGGATGTCGTCGCCCCACTTCATGAACGTACGGATGGCGGTCGGTGCCGTGTACAGGATCGTCACCCCGTACTTCTGCACGATCTCCCAGAACCGGCCCTGGTGCGGCGTGTCCGGCGTGCCCTCGTACATCACCTGCGTCGCGCCGTTCGCCAGCGGCCCGTACACGATGTACGAGTGCCCGGTGACCCAGCCGACGTCGGCCGTGCACCAGTACACGTCCGTCTCCGGCTTGAGGTCGAAGACGGCGTGGTGGGTGTAGGCGGTCTGGGTGAGGTAGCCGCCGGAGGTGTGCAGGATGCCCTTCGGCTTACCCGTCGTCCCGGAGGTGTAGAGGATGAAGAGCGGCTGCTCGGCGTTGAATGCCTCGGGGGTGTGCTCGGCGGACTGCCGCTCGACGATCTCGTGCCACCACACGTCACGGCTGTCGTCCCAGGCGACGTCCTGGCCGGTGCGGCGGACGACGAGCACGTGCTCGACGTTGTCCACCTTGCCGATCGCCTCGTCCACGGCCGGCTTGAGCGCGGACGGCTTGCCGCGCCGGTAGCCGCCGTCGGAGGTGATGACGACCTTGGCGTCCGCGTCCTGGATCCGGGTGGCGAGGGCGTCCGCCGAGAAGCCGCCGAAGACGACGGAGTGCGCGGCGCCGATGCGGGCACAGGCCAGCATCGCGACCGCCGTCTCGGGGATCATCGGCATGTAGACGGCGACCCGGTCGCCCTTTTGAACGCCCAGCTCCAGCAGGGCGTTGGCGGCCTTGGAGACCTCGTCCTTGAGCTCGGCGTAGGTGAGGGCGCGGCTGTCGCCGGGCTCGCCCTCGAAGTGGATGGCGACGCGGTCGCCGTGCCCGGCCTCCACATGCCGGTCCACGCAGTTGTACGCGACGTTCAGCTCGCCGTCCTCGAACCACTTCGCGAACGGCGGGTTCGACCAGTCCAGCGTCTGAGTCGGCTCCTTGGCCCAGGTCAGCCGGCGGGCCTGCTCGGCCCAGAAGCCGAGCCTGTCAGCCTTGGCCTGTTCATACGCCTCCGCGGTGACGTTGGCGTTCGCGGCCAGGTCGGCGGGCGGCGCGAACCTGCGCTCCTCGCGCAACAGGTTGGCCAGGCTTTCGTTGCTCACGACATCTCCCTTTCCCAGGGTGTCCGTTGTGTCCCAGGCCACAGCTCATCAGACCCGGGGGTCCGATGACAAGGGTCGACGGAAAATTGGTTTAGACCTGTCGGCGGGGTTGGGCCGGGGGTTGGCCCGGGGGTGGCCCGGAGGTTCTTTCGGCGCCGGGGTCATCCGTTCCCACGGACGCCGGACGGACGCGGTTCAGCTCTGTAATCCCTTTCACATTCCAGCCCCTGCCAGGCGCGTCGCCGCCACGGGAAGCGCGGCCCCGCACCGAACGGGGCCGCGCTCGCTCTCTGGACGTCAGGCCGACAGGTCCGCCACCCCCACGTGATCGAACACGTCGTCGTCCCCGCCCTCCTCGGCGAGCAGATACGACTGCGCCTCGCCCACGTGGAAGTACATCCCGTGCAACTCCAGCGCCCCCTCCCGCAGTGCTCGGGCCACCGACTCGTGGGCGCGCAGATGCTCCAGTTGCTGGACGACGTTGGTCAGGCAGAGCTGCTCGACCGCGTCGGCGGGTGCGCGCCCGGCGAGCCTGGCCCACGGCCGGCTCTCGTCGGACAACCGCTCCAGGCTCGGGTGCGCGTGTCGCAGCCACCTTCTGAGCGGGGTCTGCGTGCCGTCCGGTTCGGAGCCGAGCAGGGTCTGCATCGCCCCGCACCCGGAGTGCCCGCACACGGTGATGGACCGCACCTCCAGGACGTCGACCGCGTACTCGATCGCGGCCGCCACCGAGTCGTCCCCGCTCTCCTGGCCGGGCAGCGGCACGAGGTTGCCCACGTTGCGCACCACGAACAGGTCACCGGGGCCACTGGAGGTGATCATCGACGTGACCACCCGGGAGTCCGCGCAGGTGAGGAACAGCTGGGAGGGCTGCTGTCCCTCGCGAGCCAGCCGCGCCAGCTCGCCCCGCACCAAGGGCGCGGTGTTGCGCTGGAACGCGCTGATGCCCCGGGCCAGTTGGTGTCCGCTCGGCCGACTTCCGTCGGTGCCGTCGGTGCCGCTGGACCCGTCGACAGAGCCTTCGCCGGATCGGCCGGACCCGGTGGGTCCTTCGGTGCCGCCGGCCGTGTCGGGTTCACCGGTGCTGTCGGAGATGCCCGTGACGTCGGCAGCGTCGGCAGTGCTCAGGGCCCCGCCTCCGTCGGCCGTGACCGTGCCGTCGGACCCGGTCGCGGGCGTTGCCCCGGGGTGCCCGGCGCCGGATGCGACGGAGTCCGGGATCTCGCACTGGTGGTTGCGCCAGGGCGTCCAGGGGTGGCAACGGCAGTCGGCCGCGTCGGCCGTGGCCGTCTCCGTGTCGAGGTGGAGGCCGACCGGCCCTGTCGGCTCGCCGATCCTGACCCCGGCCCTGCGGCCGATCAGCTCGACGGTGCCGCCGTGCGCGTTCTGTGTGTTCTGCCAGTCCTGCAGTGACTCGTACGCCGCGTGGTCCATGAACGATCCGTCCAACTCCACGACGGCGTGGGCGCCTTGGGGTACGAGATGCAGGGCCCGGCTGAGCCGCGGCACCGCGAGGAACGTCAACTGCCCTCGTACACGTACGTGATGGACTCCTTCCTTCTCGTCATGGGTGATCCGGGTGCGGGTGAGCCGGTGCAGGGCCACAGCGACGGCCATGGCGATCCCCAGCGTCACTCCTTCCAGGACGCCGAAGAACACCACGCCGAGGGTCGTGATGGCGTACACCAGCACTTCTCGGTGGCGGGTCACCGTGCGGATGTGGTGCAGGGACACCATCTGGATGCCGACGGCCATCACCAGGGCGGCGAGCGAGGCGAGCGGGATGAGCTCCAGGATCGGGACCATCAGCAGCGCGGCGACTACTACGAGAACGCCGTGCAGCATCGTGGAGTTCCGGCTGACGGCACCGGCTTGCACATTCGCCGAACTGCGTACGGCCACCCCGGCGACGGGCAGCCCGCCGAGCATGCCGGAGACGACGTTGGCGGCGCCCTGGCCGAGCAACTCGCGGTCCAGGTCGGAGCGTCCGACGCGGGCGGACAGCTCGGGTCGGGTGGCGACCAGCTTGTCCACGGCGACCGCGCCGAGCAGCGACTGCACGCTGCACACCAGCGTGATCGTCAGTACGGCGGCTACGAGGCCGAGCACCGGGCCCTCGGGCAGCGTGGCCAGCGCGTGGCTGCTCCACGAGGGCAGGTCGACCTTGGGCAGGCTGAGCCCGGCGAGGGATGCGGTGGTGCTGGCGCCGGCGACGGCGACGAGCGGGGCCGGAACCTTGCGCAGGAACAGGCCGGGGCGGCCGGGCAGCCGGGGCCAGATCAGCAGCAGGGCCAGGGTCAGGAGGCTGACCGACAGGGCGGCCGGGTGCACGCCGGCCAGCTGGGCGGGCAGCTCGCGCATGTTGTCCAGGACCGAGCTGTGCGGGGTGCCGCCGAGGACGATGTGCAGCTGGGCCACGGCGATGGTGACGCCGATGCCGGCGAGCATGCCGTGCACGATGGCGGGGCTGACGGCGAGCGCGCCGCGTGCCACGCGCACGAAGCCGAGGCCCAGTTGGGCGATGCCCGCGAGGACCGTGATGGCGCAGGTCGTACGCCATCCGTATTGGTGGATGAGCTCGGCGGTGACGACCGTGAGGCCGGCGGCGGGGCCGCTGACCTGGAGCGGGGTGCCGCCGAGATAGCCGACGACGAGTCCTCCGACGGCGGCTGCGACGAGGCCGGCCTGGAGGGGCGCGCCGGTGGCGAGGGCGATGCCCAGGGACAGGGGGAGTGCGATCAGGAAGACCGCGATCGAGGCCGACAGGTCGGCGCTCTCGACGCGGGGTCGGCGGGGTCGGGTCGGCGGTGGGCTGTGGGGTTCGTGGATGCGCTTCTCTCGACTCGGTTCGTCGGCGCGGGTGGGAACGAAGGCTGACATGTCTTCCCGTCTCCTCCGGGGCAGCGCGGTCGCGGATCTGGTGGTCCCCCGCTCTCGGGCGAGGGGTCGGGTCGCGGCCGTGTGGTCACGGCATGCAGCGGCGGGATGCATCAACAGTCGGTAAACAGACCGTAATGCAGAGTAAAGGGCAGGAATAGTTTTTCCGAGCAAATGGACTAATAAATCCCCCTGAAGGGTGAAGTGGTTGATTAGTCGGCTTGTCGTACTAATTCCTTCTCGGTCTCATGCGACCTTGGCGGCGCTGTCGGCTCCCGAGAGAAGGAAGAAGGTGGACGGACATGGCCGCCACCCGCAGGAACGCCGCCCCCCGCATGACCGCCGCGACGCACCGGGCTGCCGTGAGGCACAGGGCCGCCGAGACGCGGCGGATCACCCCCCACAGGATTGCCCCGGCGCACCGGATCGCCGCCGGCACTGCGGTCGCGGCGGTCTGTGCCGCATCGCTCGCCGGATGCTCGACCGGCGACGATGCCCGGCAGGGGGTGCCGGGGCCGGAGAAGGCGAAGCCGGCGGCACCGGCACCGCAGAGCGTGGTGCGGCTGATCGGCGACGGATCCACCGCTTATACCGGGGCGCAGCCGCATCTGCCCAGACCCGAGCGCCTGAAGCCAGGTCAGAAGCCACCGCAGTTCGTGGTGTTCTCCTGGGACGGCGCCGGTGAGGACAGCCAGAAGCTGTTCTCCCATTTCCGTGCGGTCGCCAAGGCGAACAACGCGACGATGACGTACTTCCTCAGCGGCGTGTACATGCTGCCGAACCACAAACGCGATCTGTACCGGCCGCCCCAGCACTCCCCGGGCCGTTCCGACATCGGCTTCAACGACGAGGAGGGCATCGCCGCCACCGTGAGGCAACTGCGCCTCGCGTGGCTCGAGGGCAACGAGATCGGTACGCATTTCAACGGCCATTTCTGCGGCAAAGGCGGAGTCGGCGAATGGTCGGTGGAGGAATGGAAGGACGAGATCACCCAGGCGAAGAAGTTCGTGAAGTCCTGGAAGAGCACCACCGGCATGACGAAGGCGGCCCCCCTGCCCTTCGACTACGACAAGGAACTCATCGGCGCCCGCACCCCCTGTCTGGAGGGCCGCAAGAACTTCATGAAGGCCGCGCGCCAGCTGGGCTTCCGCTATGACTCCAGCGGCGTCAACAACCAGCTGTGGCCGGCGAAGAAGGGGGGCCTGTGGGACCTGTCGATGCAGCTCGTGCCCTTCCCCGGGCACTCCTACGAGCAGCTGACCATGGACTACAACTTCATGGTCAACCAGTCGGGCACCACGACCCAGGGGGATCCCGCCAAGCACGACTTCTGGGGCGACCAGATGCGGGACGGTCTGCTCGCGGGCTTCCGGCGGGCCTACGACGGCAACCGCGCGCCCCTGATCATCGGCAACCACTTCGAGTCCTGGAACGGCGGCACCTACATGCGCGCCGTCGAGGACGTCGTCGAAGCTGTCTGCAACAAGCCCGACGTGCGCTGCGTCTCCTTCCGCCAGCTCGCCGACTGGCTGGACGCCCAGGACCCGGCGACCTTGAAGAAGCTGCGCACTCTGGGGGTCGGCGAGGCCCCGAAGGAGGGCTGGGCGTCCTTCCTGTCGGCCGGCCCGGCCCCGGCCCCGAAGGGCGTGCCCGGGGCACCGGCCGTCAAGCAGTAGGAGTCAGGCGGGAGTTGTCGCCCGGACAGGCGATGGCGCTCTCGCCCAGTACGAACCCGGGGTCGATCTGCTCCGTCAGGTCGGCCCCGGTGCGCTCGTTTCCCCAGGACCCGGCGTTCTTCAGGTGGAAGTGCACCATCTGGCGGGTGTAGCGCTCCCAGTCGCGCAGTTCGTACGTCGCGTCCACGGCCGTGCGCAGCCGTCGCAGGGCGAGCTCGTTGGCGTCCTCCAGGAGCTCGAACCGGGGCGGGCGGCCCTTCTCCATGGAGCGCACCCAGTCCGAGTGCCCGATGGTCACCAGCAGGTCGTCCCCGACCTCGGCGCGGAGGAAGTCGAGGTCGTCCCGGCCCTGCACCTTGTTGCCGACGACCTTCAGGATGACGCCGAAGTCGCAGGCGTACTCCTTGTACTGGCGATAGACGGAGACCCCCTTCCGGGTCGGCTCGGCGACGAGGAACGTGATGTCGAAACGGGTGAACATGCCGGAGGCGAAGGAGTCCGAGCCCGCCGTCATGTCGACCACGACGTATTCGTCGGGGCCGTCCACCAGGTGGTTCAGGAACAGCTCCACCGCCCCCGTCTTGGAGTGGTAGCAGGCGACCCCCAGATCGGAGTCGGTGAAGGGGCCGGTGACCATCAAACGGACGGCGCCGCCGTCGAGTTCCACCGGCCGGGCGCAGGCGTCGTACACCGGATTGCTCTCGCACACCCGCAGCAGTCGCGATCCCTCGCCGGGCGGCGTCGTCTTGATCATCGTCCGGGCGGAGTCGATCCGCGGATTGGTGCCGCGCAGGTACTCCTTGATCAGAGACAGCCGCTCGCCCATCGCGGGCAGCGCGGCGGCCTCGGTGTCGCCGAGGCCCAGTGCGGCACCCA
Source organism: Streptomyces sp. NPDC028907 (assembly GCF_055564995.1). NCBI lineage: Bacteria > Bacillati > Actinomycetota > Actinomycetes > Kitasatosporales > Streptomycetaceae > Streptomyces > Streptomyces sp. NPDC028907. The sequence continues at coordinate 145,283 of NZ_JBVHVE010000003.1, read as the reverse complement.
GGTGCTGGTTGATGTCGGCGTCGACGGCGACGACCGGCGCGCCGGTCGTCGCGAGGTGGCGGATGAACAGGGAGGACAGGGTCGTCTTGCCGCTGCCGCCCTTTCCGACGAAACCAATTTTCATGTTCACGAAGCGTAGTCGCGTGATAGCTGTACGTGGCAGGTGGGCGTGAAGAAGGCCACTCGATCGTGGGGTACGGGTCCGGGGTGCGTAGTGTCGTACTCATGAGTACGACAGGCGCGGCCGCCGATCCGCTCGCGGCCCTCGGTTCACTGCCCGGAGTCCCCGAGTCCGTGGAGTCCGTGCGCAAGGCCGTGGACCGGGTGTACGGGCACCGGATCATGCGGCGCCGCAGCAACGCGATCACCTCCGAGGCGGCCCTGCGCGGCGCGCGCGGCTCGGCCGCGCTGTCCGGGGCCGACTGGGCACTCGAAGAGGTGCGTCGGCGTACCGATTTCAGCGGTGACGACGAGGCACGCGTCATGGGCGCGTCCCTGCGGCTGACGGCCGAGGCGGGCCAACTGCTGTCCATCTGGCGGCAGTCCCCCCTGCGGGTGCTGGCCCGGCTGCACCTCGTGGCGGCAGCCGGCAAGGACGACGACCGCGTGGGACGGCCGCGTCAGGAGGGCGAGGCGGTCGACGAGCCGCTGGTCGAGCTGCCGCTGCCGGGCGCGGCGGAGGTGCACGGCCGACTGGAAGGGCTGTCCGAGCTGATCATCGCCGGTGGTTCGGCGCCCGCGCTGGTGACGGCCGCGGTCGTGCACGGCGAACTCCTCGCGCTGCGCCCCTTCACCTCGCACAACGGTCTGATCGCACGCACGGCCGAGCGTGTCGTGCTGGTCGGCAGCGGCCTCGACCCGAAGTCCGTCTGCGCGGCCGAGGTCGGCCACGCCGAACTGGGGCGCGCGGCCTATCTGGCGGCGCTCGACGGCTATGTCTCCGGGACCCCCGAAGGCATGGCCGCCTGGATCGCCCACTGCGGCAAGGCGGTCGAACTTGGCGCGCGCGAGTCGACGGCCGTGTGCGAGGCGCTGCAGCGCGGCGCGGCGTGATCCACGCGCGCGTGGGGCGTCGTCGAGGGGTTCGAAAGGCGTAAGGCGCGAAAAGCCCCCTGTGGGGGCTCTGCGAGGGAGGGCTCATACAAGTTGCGGCGGTACGAGGGTTCGTACCGCCGCTGGCACGTTCACCGGGTTACCAAGCGTCCTCGATATGTTGCCCATCAGGTCGGGAACTTTGCCCGTCACCTGGTGCGGCTGGCCCGTAATCGACGGGTCGACGTCGCGTGGGTGCCCGATGTTCATGCTCGGTCCGTGGGGCCAAATGCGTATTAAAGGTGATCCTCTCGGATGTCCTTGGTCTCGCGGGCCGTTGAGTCCTTTGTACTCCAGGACCCAACCAAGCGGAAGGCCTGGCTGCACTTCTTTACTTTTGGTCGCAAATCGGAGACAAACGGTCATCGCTATGCCGGCCGAGGTGCGTGGAATCCGATAAGCGCAGTTCAGGCGAGCGCTGATCGGCGCCGGCTCGCGTACCAGACGAGTCCCGCGGTGGCCGCGGCGGCTCCTATGGCGGCCGCCGCGACAAGGGCGGGCCGCGGCGGTACGGAGAACGACGGAAGCCGCTGCTTGAGCCGGACCGGGCGATGGAAGTCGAGAATCGGCCATCCGCGTGTGAGTGCCTCGCGACGCAGCGCGCGATCGGGGTTCACGGCGTGCGGATAGCCGACGGACTGAAGCATCGGCAGATCGGTGGCCGAGTCGCTGTATGCGTAGCAGCGGGAGAGGTCGTAACCCTCGGACGCGGCCAGCTCCTTGATCGCCTCGGCCTTCGTCGGGCCGTAGGCGTAATACTCCACCTCGCCCGTGAAGCAGCCGTCTTCGCCCACGACCATGCGAGTCGCCACCACGCGGTCGGCGCCGAGCAGCTCGCCGATCGGCTCGACCACCTCGGCGCCCGACGTGGAGACGATGACCACGTCGCGGCCGGCTGTGTGGTGCTCCTCGATGAGCGAGGCGGCCTCGTCGTAGATGATCGGGTCGATCAGGTCGTGCAGCGTCTCGGCGACGATCTCCTTGACCTGCTGGACGTTCCAGCCGCGGACGAGCGCGGAGAGGTACTCGCGTGTGCGCTCCATCTGGTCATGGTCCATACCGCCCAGTCGGAAGACGAACTGGGCATATGCGGTCCGCAAGGCGGCCCGGCGGTTGATCAGACCGCCTTGGTAGAAGGACTTGCTGAACGTGAGCGTGCTCGACTTCGCAATGACCGTCTTGTCCAGGTCAAAGAAGGCGGCTGTGCGGGGCAAGGAGTGGTTTTCCACGACCCTGAGCATAGGCGCAGCCCATTCGGCGTAAGGTGGGCGCGTGGGTTTGCCTGAGAGGGCTCTCGGGTACACCATGGAAGTCACGGATCGTTCGCGACCGTGCTAACCCGGTCCGACTCCTCCCCCCCCGAGTCGGCCGTGGAGACGACCCCCGCTCTCCCCCCCGGCGGGGGTCGTCGCACGTCCGGGTGGGTTTTCCTCATTCAAACGCGGCCGCGGGGTCGCGACGAGGCGGCTGCGGCCGCCTTTTCGGCATGCCCATGATCCGTGACTGTGTGTAGTCGTCGCGCTGCTCTGCGGAAGTCGCACAGGGGTCGGTGCGGGGGTCACCGGTATGGGTGACGGCGATATTCACAACCGCCGAGTTGTCCACAGTTATCGACCAAGATCCACACGATTTCCGGGTTCGCTGCACCGTGATTCCAACGCGCACCGCCGAGGGCCGACTTCATGGCCGGTTCTGGTTAGTCGGGCGTGTTTGGCCGGTTCGTATCGGCCGTTCATATGGAGGCCGGTTGCCGGTTCTTCACATGTTTGGGAATCGCGGGGCCGCAGGGCTGCGCGAGTCATGCAGCGAAGGGGGACGAAAACCGTGACCGCAGTCGTCACTCACGATCCACCCGCCGCCTCCGGGCGGCCGGGCAAGCCGTTGATCGTCACGGAAGACGCCGGACTGCTCGACGATCTGCTGCGCCTGTGCGCGGCGGCCGGGGCCACACCCGAGGTCCACCACGGAGTGCCCGAACCCAGGGGCAGCTGGGAGGCCGCGCCGCTCGTTCTGGTCGGCGACGACGCCGCACGCCGCGTGCGCGGGGTCGCGCGCAGACGCGGAGTAGTGCTCGTCGGCCGGGACCAGGACGACTCAGGGGTCTGGCGCAGGGCCGTCGAGATCGGCGCCGACCACGTGCTGATGCTGCCCGACGGCGAGCAGTGGCTGGTCGACCGTATCGCCGATGTCGCCGAGGGCGTCGGCCGGCCCGCCCTCACCGTGGGCGTCATCGGCGGCCGTGGCGGGGCCGGAGCCTCCACGCTCGCGTGTGCCCTCGCCGTGACCGCCGCGCGGGAGGGGCTGCGCACCCTGCTGGTGGACGGCGATCCGCTGGGCGGCGGACTCGACGTACTCCTCGGCGGCGAGGCGGCCGACGGTTTGCGCTGGCCCGCGTTCGCCGGCTCGCGCGGGCGGCTCGGCAGCGGCGCCCTGGAGGAGTCGCTGCCGAAGCTGCACTCGCTGCGGGTCCTGAGCTGGGATCGCGGTGACTGCGTCGCGGTCCCGCCACAGGCGATGCGCGCGGTGCTCGCAGCGGCCCGGCGCCGGGGCGGCACAGTCGTCGTCGACCTGCCCCGCCGTATCGACGACGGGGTGGCGGAGGCCCTCGCCCAGCTCGACGTCGGCATCCTCGTGGTCCCCGCCGAACTGCGCGCCGTCGCGGCGGCTCGACAGGTGGCCTCCGCGGTGCAGTTGGTCCTGCGGGATCTACGGGTGGCGGTACGCGGACCGTACGCACCGGGGCTCGACGACCGTGAGGTGGCCCGGCTGCTGGAGCTGCCGCTGGTGGGCGAGGTCCCCCTGGAGTCAGGTCTGTCACGACCGCACGAGAGCAAGGAACCGCCGGGGGCGGCGGGGCGGGGGCCGCTGGCGCGGTTCTGCCGGGAGTTCTGGGAGGGCGCGTTGCTAGAGGCGAGGGCGGCATGACCGACGGGACGAGCGTGGGTGTGAGTACGGCTTCGGGGCTCGACCGGGTGAGCGGTGGCACGGGTGGTTCGGTGCGGGTGGTCCCTGCGCGGTGGCGGTCGGGCGGGACGGTGAACGGGAGCGCGGATGGCAGGACGGACGGGAGGTCGGAGGGCAGGACGGACGGGAGGGGGCGTAGGGCCGTGCCGCGATGGGCGGTGGAGGGTTCGGGGAGTGGTGCTGTCGGGCAGCGGGTGTCGGACGGTTCGCTGAGCGCCGGCGTGGGGCAGCGGGTGTCGGACGGTTCGGTGAGCGCCAGCGTGGGGCAGCGGGTGCCGGCCGGTGATGCGGGCGCCATGGTGACGCGGCGGGTGCCGGAGGTCCCGGCTGGTACGGCCACCGCGCGGAGGGCTTCGGCCGATCGCGTCGGTCCCTCGGCTGGGGCATGGGCGTCGAACGGGACGACGGTCGGAGCGGGTATGCCGGTGGGGCTGCTGGACGGGGTGCGGCAGTGGCTGGCCGAAAGCGGAGGCGAGCCGACACCCGCGCGCGTGGCACAGGCGTTGCGGGAGCAGGGCAGGGTGCTGGGGGACGCCGAAGTCCTCGGGGCCGCCGAGCAGTTGCGGTCCGAGCTGGTCGGGAGCGGTCCGTTGGAGCCACTGCTCGCCGACCCATCGGTGACGGACGTGTTGGTGTCGGCGCCGGACCGGGTCTGGGTGGACCGGGGCGGTGGTCTGGAGCTGACCTCGGTGTCGTTCCGGGACGCGGCGGCCGTACGACGCCTTGCGCAACGCCTGGCCGCGGTGGCAGGGCGGCGCCTGGACGACGCGCGGCCCTGGGTGGACGCCCGGCTGCCCGACGGGACCCGGCTGCACGCGGTGCTACCACCCGTCTCCGTCGGCTGCGCCTGCCTGTCGCTGCGGGTCGTACGGCCGCGGGCGTTCACGCTCGACGAGCTGGTCACCGCGGGCACCGTGCCACCGGGCGGGGACCGGGTGCTGCGGGCACTGGTCGAGGCGCGGCTGTCGTTCCTCATCAGCGGCGGAACCGGAAGCGGCAAGACCACGCTGCTGAGCGCGCTGCTCGGACGGGTCGGTGCGGGTGAGCGGATCGTGCTGGCGGAGGACTCGGCGGAGCTCAGGCCGGAACACCCGCATGTCGTACGGCTGGAGAGCAGACCCGCCAACCAGGAGGGCGCCGGGCTCGTCACCCTTGAGGACCTGGTGCGGCAGGCGCTGCGGATGCGCCCGGACCGGCTGGTCGTGGGAGAGGTGCGCGGCGCCGAAGTGGTCCATCTGCTGGCCGCGTTGAACACGGGCCACGAAGGAGGCTGCGGGACCGTCCACGCCAACGCGGCGGCCGATGTCCCGGCCCGGCTGGAGGCGCTCGGCACGGCGGCCGGGCTGGACCGGGCCGCGCTGCACAGCCAGTTGGCGGCCGCGCTGTCGGTCGTGATCCATCTCGTACGCGACCGGACCGGGCGGCGGCGGATCGCCGAGGTGCATGTGCTGGAGCGAGACCCGGCGGGGTGGGTGCGGACGGCGCCGGCGCTGCGGTGGGGCGATGAGGGGTTCGTTCACGAGCGCGGGTGGGAGCGGCTGCGGGGGCTGCTTCGGGGTGAGGGCGACGAAGGCGATGAGGGCCGGGGCGCGAAAGGAACGGGTGATCTGTGTGGGTGAGATGTCGTTGGGCGCCGCCGTGGTGTGCCTCGGGGCGGCCGTCTGGCTGCTGGGCGGGCCGAACTCCGGGGCTCGCAGGGCGCAGTTGCTGCTCGCGGGAGGCGGGGCGGTGGGGGCCGGTCCGCCCGACTGGCGGCGGCTGGCCGGGGAACTGCGGCCGCTGCGGGGGCGGCTGCGGGCCGAGTGGTGGGCGCCGGCCATCGGACTGGTGCTGGCCGTGCTGGGGTCGTCGGTGTTGCCAGCTGTCGCGGGGGCGGCCGGGGTGCCGTTGCTGCGGCGGGTACGGCTGGCCCGGGAGGCGCGGCGGGCACGCGAACGCCGCGGGGACGCGGTGATCGTGCTGTGCGCGGCGCTTGCGGGGGAGGTGCGGGCCGGACGGCAGCCGGCGGAGGCGTTGCAGTGGGCGGCACGGGACTCGGGTGGGCTCGGTGAGGCGCAGGCCGCGGTGCTGGCGGCGGCGCGATTCGGCGGGGATGTGCCGGGGGTGCTCGCGTCGGCGGGACGGCAGCCGGGCGCCGAGGGCCTGCTGGGCCTGGCGGCGTGCTGGCGAGTGGCCGTGGGCCAGGGCGCGGGGCTCGCGGCCGGACTCGACCGGTTGGAAGGGGCGTTGCGAGCCGAGCGGGACCAGCGCGCCGACCTGAGAGCCCAGTTGGCGGGGGCGCGGTCGACGGTGGTGATGCTCGCCGGTCTGCCGGTCCTCGGGCTGCTGCTCGGCGCCGCGATGGGGGCTGAGCCACTGCATGTGCTGCTGCACACCGGGGCTGGGATGGCGTGCTTGGTCGTCGGTGGCGCCCTGGAGGGGCTCGGGATGTGGTGGGCCGTGCGGATCGTGCGGGGAGCGGAGGCGGCATGAGGGATTCGGGCCGCTCGGGGCGGGAGAGGGAGGTGACGGTGTGAGCGCGGACGTTGTCCACAGGTTGGGGATGGTGCTGGGAGCGGCGCTGGCCGTCGGGTGGCTGGCGCACTGGTCGATCGTGGCTCGGCGTGAGCGCGCAGCACGGCGGCGGCTCGCCGAGTTGATGGCGACAGCGGACGTGGGGTCGAACCGCCGACGGTACGACGTTCGGCCCGGCGTGCGGCGCGTGCTGCCCATGGCGGCTGTCGTGGGCGCCGGTTGGGCGCTGCTCGGCGGTGTAGCCGGGATGGCGGTGGGTTCGATCGCCGCGGGAGGGCTGTGGCTGTGGCGGCGACGACAGGAGGCCGCCGGCCCGGTGCAGGAGCCCGATGCCGACGAGGTCGCGCGGCAACTTCCGCTTGCGGCGGACCTGTTGGCGGCCTGCATCGCCGCGGGAGCTGGTCCGGTGATCGCGGCGCAGGCCGTCGGCGAGGCTCTGGGCGGTCCCGTCGGAGAAGGGCTGGCGCGAGGCGCCGCGGAGGTGCGGCTCGGTGGTGAGCCGGGTGAGGCGTGGCAGCGGCTGGCGTCGTTGCCACGGGCCGGGGCGCTGGCGCGGTTGCTGGAACGGGCCGATGTGTCCGGACTTCCCGCGGCCGGCCCGGCCGCGCGGCTCGCCACGGACGCCCGCGCCGACCGGACGCGCACTGCGACGGAACGGGCCAGACGGGCGGCCGTCATGGTCTCCGCCCCGGTGGGGCTGTGCTTCCTGCCCGCGTTCATCGCGGTCGGCGTGGCGCCAGTGGTGATCGGGCTGGCGGGCGGGGTGCTGGGAGGGGGTGGTCGGTGACGGGGGACGGATGACGGGTGAGGGGTGACGCGGGACGGATTGACGGACTGACGGACTGGCGGACTGGCGGACTGGCGGACTGGCGGACTGAGGGACGGCAAGCGCCGCTGGTCAGCAGCTGGAGTAACAGAACCGAACCTTACGGGGGTTGAGATGAACAAGGCAGTACGGGCGCGGATGCGTGCCCTGGTGTGCAGGGCACGGGCGGCGCGAGGCGACGCGGGGATGGTCACGTCCGAGTACGCGATGGGGATCGTCGCGGCGGTGGCGTTCGCCGTGGTGCTCTACAAGGTCGTGACGAGCGGGCAGGTCAGCGCGGAGCTTCAGGACATCGTGAAACGGGCGCTCAATGCGGAAATGTGAGCGCTGGTGGGCAGGTCGACAGTCGGACCGGGGGTTCGTGACGGCGGAGTCGGCCGTCGTGTTGCCCGTGCTGGTGATGTTCGCGATGGCGCTGGTGTGGGCGCTGCTTGTGATGGCCGCGCAGATCCAGTGCGTGGACGCGGCCCGGACAGGCGCCCGCGCGGCGGCCCGGCAGGATCCGGCCGACGCGGTGATCAGGGTGACCCGCGAGGCGGCACCGCGCGGTGCGACGGTCACGGTGGGCCGGAAGGGGGACGAGGTGCGCGTGGTCGTCGTGGCCAAACCGCCGGTGCTGAGCGGGCTTCCCTTCGAGGTACGGGAGGAGGCCGTGGCGGCGGCGGAGGAGATGGTGGGGGAGGGGACATGAGAGGGGGTTCCTCACAGGGGCGTTCCGCCGGCTGGGCCCGGGCCTGGCGGCGCACCCTCGGCCGTCGGGCAGCCGGCCTGCGTGCAGCCGCCCGAGGCCCTGGTGCCGGCCTGCGTTCCGACCGAGGTTCCGCCACGGTCTGGAGCGTCGGTGCCATCGCCGTGCTCTGTGTCGTCTTCGGCGTCGTACTCGCCCTGGGCCATGCCGTCACGACCCGGCACCGCGCGGCCGGCGGTGCGGATCTGGCGGCGCTCGCGGCGGCTGACCACTGGGCGGAGGGCGCCGCGGCGGCCTGCGACCGTGCGGAACGGGTGGCTGGGGCGCAGGGCGTGCGGCTCGTGCGGTGCGCCTTGGTCGGGGAGGTGTCGGACGTGACGGCGGCGTCGGGGCGGGGGCCGTTCGCAGCGGAGGTCAGGGCGCGGGCGGGGCCACCCGGGCCACCCGGGCCACCGGGGCCACCATCGGGCCCAGCAGGGCCAGCAGGCCCAGCAGGCCCAGCAGGACCTGCGGGGCCGATCACGCCGACCGGGCCTCCCCTCTCCGGCCCTACGGGGAAGGACGCCCCGCCGACGGGGAGTCCGCCGTTCGGCCCAGCGGCGGCGAACCGTTCGATGCCGGGCCATTGACCGGTTGCGCGGCCCTTGTCGGCTCCCCCTCCCGCTCAGGTTCCTGGACGGGCTCCCCCTCCCCGTTCAGACCGGCCGCCTCCGCCATCTCCCCCTCCTGCGGCGCCCCGCGCAACAGCACCGTCAGCAGCCGCACCGCCCCCCGCTTGTGCAGCGGATCGTTGCCGTTGCCGCATTTCGGGGACTGGATGCAGGACGGGCAGCCGGCGTCGCACTCGCAGGAGGCGATGGCCTCGCGGGTGGCCGTGAGCCAGGTGCGGGCCGTGTGGAAGGCGCGTTCCGCGAAGCCCGCGCCGCCGGGGTGACCGTCGTAGACGAAGACGGTGGGGAGCAGTGTGTCGGGGTGCAGCGGGATCGACACGCCGCCGATGTCCCAGCGGTCGCAGGTCGCGAAGAGGGGCAGCAGACCGATCGAGGCGTGCTCGGCGGCGTGCAGGGCGCCGCCGAGGATCTCCGGGTTGATCCGGGCCTCGTCCAGCTGGTCCTCGGTGACCGTCCACCACACAGCGCGGGTGCGCAGCGTACGAGGAGGGAGGTCGAGTTTCGTCTCGCCCAGTACTTCGCCGGTGATCAGCCGGCGGCGCAGGAAGGAGACCACCTGGTTGGTGACCTCGACGGAGCCGTAGCACAGGCGGCCGTCGCCCCACGGGATCTCGATGTCCGTCTCCAGCACGGAGATGGCCGTCGTGTCCCGGGCCACCGTCGAGTACGGCGGGGCGGCCTCCTCGACCAGGGCGACCGAGTCCTCCAGGTCGAGGGAGCGCACGAGGTAGGTGCGGCCCTGGTGCAGATGGACCGCGCCCTCGTGCACCGTGCCGTGCGCGGCACCCACGTCGACCGTGCCGAGCAGCCGCCCCGTCCCGGCCTCGACGACCTGGACGGGGCGGCCGCCCTCGCCGCGGATGTCGGTCAGGTCGGCGGCCCGCTCCCGGCGCGTCCAGTGCCAGGCCTTCGTGCGACGGCGCAGCAGCTTCGCGGCCTCCAGCTGCGGCAGCAGGCCCTCGGCCTCGGGGCCGAACAGCGCCAGGTCGTCTTCGGTCAGCGGGATCTCCGCGGCCGCCGCGCACAGGTGCGGGGCGAGGACGTACGGGTTGTCGGGGTCGAGGACCGTCGACTCCACCGGACGGTCGAACAGGGCCTCGGGATGGTGGACGAGGTAGGTGTCCAGCGGGTCGTCGCGGGCGATCAGGACGGCCAGCGCGCCCTGTCCGGAGCGGCCGGCCCGGCCCGCCTGCTGCCACAGGGACGCGCGGGTGCCCGGGTAGCCGGCGATCAGCACGGCGTCCAGGCCGGAGACGTCGATGCCGAGTTCGAGGGCGGTGGTGGCCGACAGGCCGAGGAGTTCGCCGGAGTGGAGGGCCTGTTCCAGGGCGCGGCGTTCCTCGGGGAGGTAGCCGCCCCGGTAGGCCGCGACACGCCGGGTGAGGGAGCGGTCGACCTCGGCGAGGCGCTCCTGGGCGATGACCGAGATCAGCTCGGCGCCGCGCCGGGAGCGGACGAAGGCGACCGAGCGGATGCCCTGCACGGCCAGGTCGGTGAGGAGGTCCGCCGTCTCGGCGGTGGCCGTACGCCGTACGGGTGCGCCCTTCTCGCCCTGGAGCTCGGTGAGCGGGGGCTCCCAGAGGGCGAAGACCAGTTCGCCGCGCGGGGAGGCGTCGTCGGCGACCTCGACCACCGGGAGGCCGGTGAGACGGCGGGCGGCCGCCGCGGGCTCGGCGGAGGTCGCGGAGGCCAGCAGGAAGACGGGAGAGGCGCCGTAGCGGGCGCAGAGGCGGCGCAGCCGGCGCAGTACCTGGGCGACGTGCGAGCCGAAGACACCGCGGTAGGTGTGGCACTCGTCGATGACGACGTACTTCAGCGACTTCAGGAAGGAGGACCAGCGGGGGTGGGACGGGAGTATGCCCCGGTGCAGCATGTCGGGGTTGGTGAGGACGTAGTTGGCGTACTGGCGGATCCACTCGCGTTCCTCGAACGGAGTATCGCCGTCGTACACAGCCGGCCGTACGGAATTGCCCAGGGGATGTGAAAGTTCCTTCACCGAACGGCACTGGTCCGCCGCAAGGGCCTTGGTCGGAGCCAGGTAGAGGGCGGTGGCGCCGCGGCCGTTCGGCGCCTCGGAGCCCTCCAGAAGCGTCGAGAGGACCGGTACGAGGTAGGCCAGCGACTTGCCGGACGCCGTGCCCGTGGCGACGACCACCGAGTCGCCGTCCAGGGCATGCTCGGCGGCGCGTGCCTGGTGGGCCCAGGGATGTTCGATTCCCGCGGTCCGCACCGCGGCGATGACCTCCGCGCGGATCCGGTCGGGCCAGACGGCATGGCGACCCGCCCGCGGGGGCACATGCTCCGTATGAGTGATGCGCGCAGCTCGGCTCGGACCCGAGGCGAGTCGGCCCAGCACCGTGCCCGGGTCCACCCGGGAAACGGGGCCCGTCGGGGATCGATCGGATCGGTGATTCTTGGCCATCGGCACCGAGTGTGTCACTGGCGTGACGGACAATGGGACCCAAGGCGTCGTGCACGCCTGCCGGTAAGTGATTGAATGCCATCGCGGCTGGCGAACCGTCCTGGGGGCTGTAAGCCGAGGTGTCCCGAGGGACGACCGCTCGATTAGCAAGGTGCTGGAGGATCCGTGGACCTGTCCCTGTCGACCCGTACCGTCGGCGATCGTACGGTCGTCGAGGTCGGTGGCGAAATCGACGTATATACCGCGCCCAAGCTGCGCGAGCAGCTGGTCGAGCTGGTGAACGACGGGAGTTTCCACCTCGTCGTCGACATGGAGGGCGTGGACTTCCTCGACTCCACCGGGCTCGGCGTGCTGGTCGGCGGCCTGAAGCGTGTGCGTGCCCATGAGGGCTCCCTGCGCCTGGTCTGCAACCAGGAGCGCATTCTCAAGATCTTCCGTATCACCGGCCTCACCAAGGTGTTCCCGATCCACACCTCGGTCGAGGAAGCGGTGGCGGCGACCGACTGACCACCGGACCCGGGCCCGTCGCAGGGCGGGTCCGGGGCGGCAGAAGTTGAAAGAGAAGGGGGACCGGGCTTTCGGCAGCCCGGTCCTCCGGACAGCACGCCCGTAGTTCGGAGGGGGATGCATGGCCACCGTTGAACTCCGCTTCAGCGCGCTGCCCGAGCACGTCAGGACCGCCCGTCTGGTGGCGGCAGCGGTGGCGCGCAGGGCCGGAGTGGACGAGGCCGTCCTGGACGAGGTCAGGCTCGCTGTCGGCGAGGCATGCACCCGTGCCGTCGGACTGCATCAGAGCGTCGGCATCACGGCGCCGGTGAAGGTGTCGCTGATCGAGGAGGAGAAACAGTTCTCCATCGAGGTCGGCGACGAGGCGCCGCGCGCCGTTCCCGGTGAGCGCGCAGGCGGCGCCGCGGGCGACGAGGCCGAAGTGGAGGCCGAGGAGGATGAGATGGGCCTCGCGGTCATCAGCGGCCTCGTCGACGACGTGGAGGTCTCCGCGGGGGAGCACGGCGGGTTGATCCGTATGACCTGGCCGACCACACCGCCGGCCGCGGTGCTCACCTGACGAACCGCCGAACCCGAACCAGACTCGACGCGAAGGGGCCCTGCTCAGCAGGGCCCCTTCGCGTTTGCGCCATCAGCGCCGGGGAATTCGTGAAGGAATTCACGATCAATCGGCCGATAATTTGATCAAGTAAATGCGAGCGTCAATGGTTTTGAGGCATTAGCACTTTCGGGTTGAGTGGCGTGCTGTCGATCATTTGCTGAACGGCATGTGAAGGCTAATTCCGTTTGCCGCGCTCTGTTTTGATCAGGTTCCGGTACCTAGAATCCGTCCACATCTTGAGCTCAGCCCAAGCGTCAAGGAGGACGAATGGCGGGGCTTTCTACCCCTCATCAGCTCGACCACCCCACAACCCTCGCGGCCGCGGTGCTCACCGACGACAACCGGGTCATCATCACGGTCATCGGCGTTGTCGCACTGGCAGCGCTCGTGGTCGCCGGTGTCCTGGTGCGCCAGGTGCTCGCGGCCGGCGAGGGCACCGACAGCATGAAGAAGATCGCGGCCGCGGTCCAGGAGGGCGCCAACGCCTATCTGGCCCGGCAGTTGCGCACGCTCGGCGTATTCGCCGTCGTCGTGTTCTTCCTGCTCATGCTGCTGCCCGCGGACGACTGGAATCAGCGCATCGGCCGATCGGTGTTCTTCTTGATCGGTGCCGCGTTCTCGGCGGCCACCGGCTATATCGGCATGTGGCTCGCCGTGCGCAGCAATGTGCGCGTCGCCGCGGCCGCACGGGAAGCGACCCCGGCGGAGGGTGAACCGGAAAAGGATCTCACCGCCGTCTCGCACAAAGCCATGAAGATCGCTTTCCGCACGGGCGGCGTCGTCGGCATGTTCACGGTGGGGCTCGGTCTGCTGGGCGCCTCCTGTGTGGTGCTGGTGTACGCGGCCGACGCGCCGAAGGTGCTCGAAGGATTCGGTCTAGGTGCCGCGCTGATCGCGATGTTCATGCGTGTCGGCGGCGGCATCTTCACCAAGGCCGCCGACGTCGGCGCCGACCTGGTCGGAAAGGTCGAGCAGGGCATTCCGGAGGACGATCCGCGCAATGCCGCGACCATCGCCGACAACGTGGGCGACAACGTCGGCGACTGCGCGGGCATGGCGGCCGACCTCTTCGAGTCGTACGCCGTGACCCTGGTCGCCGCGCTGATCCTCGGCTCGGCGGCGTTCGGTGACTCCGGCCTCGCGTTCCCGCTGATCGTGCCCGCGATCGGCGTGATCACCGCGATGATCGGCATCTTCGCGGTGGCCCCGCGCCGGACCGACCGCAGCGGCATGACCGCGATCAACCGCGGGTTCTTCATCTCCGCGGTGATCTCCATCGTGCTGGTCGCCATCGCCGTGTTCGCCTACCTGCCGTCGTCGTACGCCGACCTGGAGGGCATCACCGACGCCGCCATCGCGGCCAAGGACGGCGACCCGCGGATCCTCGCGCTCGTCGCCGTGGCGATCGGCATCCTGCTGGCCGCCGTCATCCAGCAGTTGACCGGCTACTTCACCGAGACCAACCGACGCCCGGTCATGGACATCGGCAAGACCTCGCTGACCGGTCCCGCCACCGTCGTACTCGCCGGCATCTCGGTCGGTCTCGAATCGGCCGTCTACACCGCCCTGCTGATCGGGCTCGGCGTGTACGGGGCGTTCCTGCTCGGCGGCACGTCGATCATGCTGGCGCTGTTCGCGGTGGCGCTGGCCGGCACCGGCCTGCTCACCACGGTCGGCGTGATCGTCGCCATGGACACCTTCGGGCCGGTCTCCGACAACGCGCAGGGCATCGCCGAGATGTCCGGCGACGTCGAGGGCGCGGGCGCCCAGGTGCTCACCAACCTGGACGCGGTCGGCAACACCACCAAGGCCATCACCAAGGGCATCGCCATCGCCACCGCCGTCCTCGCGGCGGCGGCGCTCTTCGGGTCGTACCGGGACGCCATCACCACCGGCGCGCGGGACGTGGGCGAGAAACTCAGCGGCGACGGCGCGCCGATGAGCCTGATGATGGACATCTCCCAGCCCAACAACCTCGTCGGCCTCATCGCGGGCGCCGCGGTCGTCTTCCTCTTCTCCGGACTCGCCATCAACGCCGTGTCGCGGTCGGCGGGTGCCGTGGTGTACGAGGTGCGGCGGCAGTTCCGTGAGCGGCCCGGGATCATGGACTACACGGAGAAGCCGGAGTACGGCAAGGTCGTCGACATCTGCACCCGGGATGCCCTGCGCGAGCTCGCCACGCCCGGTCTGCTCGCCGTGATGGCGCCCATCTTCATCGGGTTCACGCTCGGCGTCGGCGCGCTCGGCGCGTTCCTGGCGGGCGCGATCGGCGCGGGCACCCTCATGGCGGTGTTCCTCGCCAACTCCGGCGGCGCCTGGGACAACGCCAAGAAGCTCGTCGAGGACGGCCACCACGGCGGCAAGGGCAGCGAGGCCCACGCCGCGACGGTGATCGGCGACACGGTCGGTGACCCCTTCAAGGACACCGCCGGTCCCGCGATCAACCCGCTGCTGAAGGTGATGAACCTGGTGTCGCTGCTCATCGCGCCCGCGGTCATCCAGTTCAGCTACGGCGAGGACAAGAACGTCGGCGTTCGGGTCACGATCGCCGTGCTGTCGCTCCTCGTGATCGTCGGCGCGGTCTACGTCTCCAAGCGGCGGGGCATCGCCATGGGTGACGAAGGCAACGCCGACAGGGTTGCCAAACCGGCCGATCCCGCGGTGGTTTCGTAGGCGGTCTCAGGACGGCCCAGCTCAAGAGGCGGGCGGGCGGCGCGCGTTGACGTGCCGCCCGCCCGCCTCGTGCGTGTTCACGCCCCAGCCGTGACCCTTCTCTCACATGGTGTAAAGAGTCTTATAACGCCACTAATGCTGCATTCGGTGCATGGCTGTCTTCCGTACGGCGTGTAAGGTCCGTTGGCCGAGAGCCACGGAAGGGACCGAACCGGTGAACAAGAAGCTCACGGCCGCACTGTCCGGCGGTGCGGTGCTGGTGCTGGCGCTGACGGGATGCACGAGCGACGAGGGCAACCCGGAGCTGGACGCCTGGGCCAAGAAGATCTGTGACACGGCGCCGACGCAGAACGCGAAGATCGCGGCGGCCGACGCCGCGATCACCAAGGCCGCCAAGGACAGCCCGCCCGCGGAGCTCCAGAAGGTCGACGCCAAGGCCTTCCAGGACCTCGCCGAAGGCTTCAAGGCGCGCGCGACCCTCCTCGACAGTGCCGGGGCGCCCCCCGGGGTCGAGGACGGCGCGCAGAAGCAGCAGGACGCCATCAAGAAGCTCACCGCGCTCTCCGCGAGCTACGCCGACCTGAAGAAGCAGATGGACGGGCTCAACACCAAGGACCAGGCGAAGTTCGCGTCCGGGCTGAGCGATGTCGGCAAGGAGATGAAGGACGTGGTGAGCCAGCGCAAGAGCGCGCTGGACGCGCTGAAGAAGCTGGAGTCGAGCGGCGACACCAAGCAGGCGCTGCTCAAGCAGGAGGGCTGCAAGCAGGCAGCCGCCTCCGCGTCCACGTCGGCCACCGACAGCTGACCCACCTTCGGGGCGGGCGCGGGTCACAATGAGGGCGTGAGTGACTCCAGCCTGTCTGCCCTGCCCGCCTCCGACCGTCCCGATGTCGCCGCCCGGCTGCGGGAGGCCCTGCTAGCGGCCTCCTTCACCGCGGACGGGTTGCTCGAACTGCTCGATGCGCCCGCGTACGCGGCGCTCGCCCGGAGCGAGACCGTGCCCGCGCTCCGGGCGACCCGGGGAGACACCCCGCTCCAGGCGCTCGTACGGCTCTTCCTGCTGCAGCAGCCCGTGCCGCACGCGCGCGTGGCGGACGTCCTGCCCGTCGCCGCCTGCCTGGACAGCGGGTGGCTGGTCCGGGCCGGCCACGACTCCGACGACGTCGCCGCGACCGTGGACGTACGGCCGTACGGCGGGCCCGACGGCGAGGACTGGTTCATCGTGTCCGACCTCGGATGCGCGGTCGGAGGAGCGGGCGGCATCGGCAGCAAGGACGAAGGGGTCGTCCTCGGCGTCGGCGGCGCCTCCACGACCCTCGCCGGCATCACCGTCCGCACGCCCGTCGCGGCCGCCCTCGACCTCGGAACCGGTTCCGGCATCCAGGCGCTGCACGCCGCGCAGCACGCCACGCGCGTGACGGCGACCGACCTCAACCCGCGCGCCCTGCACATCACCGCGCTCACCCTCGCGCTGTCCGGCGCCCCGGCCGCGGATCTGCGCCAGGGCTCGCTGTTCGAGCCGCTCAGGAACGGCGAGACGTACGACCTGATCGTGTCGAACCCGCCCTTCGTCATCTCGCCGGGCGCCCGGCTCACGTACCGCGACGGCGGGATGGGCGGGGACGATCTGTGCCGCTCGATCGTTCAAGGGGCGGGGGAGCGGCTGAACGAGGGCGGGTTCGCGCAGTTCCTCGCCAACTGGCAGCACGTGGAAGGGGAGGACTGGCAGGACAGGCTGCGGTCATGGGTGCCGCGTGGGTGCGACGCGTGGATCGTGCAGCGCGAGGTCCAGGACGTCACGCAGTACGCCGAGTTGTGGCTCCGGGACGCCGGCGACCACCGGGGTGACGTGGCCGAGTACCAGGCGCGGTACGACGCGTGGCTGGACGAGTTCGAGGCGCGCAAGGTGAAGGCCGTGGGTTTCGGGTGGATCACCCTGCGCAAGGCGTCGGCCGCCGTGCCCTCGATCACCGTGGAGGAGTGGCCGCACCCCGTCGAGCAGCCGCTCGGCGACACGGTCCTGGCGCACTTCGCCCGGCTCGACTATCTGCGTGCCCGCGACGACGCGGCCCTGCTGGAGGACCACTTCAGGCTCGTCGGCGAGGTCGTGCAGGAGCAGGTCGGGCTGCCCGGCGCCGAGGACCCGGAGCATGTGGTGCTGCGCCAGCATCGCGGCATGCGGCGGGCCACCCAGGTGGACACGGTCGGCGCGGGCTTCGCGGGCGTCTGCGACGGCTCGCTGAGCGCGGGCCGCATTCTCGACGCGATCGCCCAGCTGATGGGCGAGGATCCGGTGTTGCTGCGCGACCGTACGCCCGCGCAGATTCGGCTACTGGTGGAGCAGGGGTTCCTCGAACCGGCACGGTGACTTTGCCGGGGTTCCGTCGCTGGGGATCATGCTTGCGTCGGAAAGAAATGTGCCGCGCGACCGGTTCGAGTACGTCGCCGAGCCGAGGGGCGACAAATTCAGACGATCTCCGGCGACGGATGCGGCGTGGTTCGGCTACAGAGGTCTGTGAGGGCGCCGAGCCCTGAGGGGCTGCCGTGACCGCCGGGACCTCGGTCACGGAGAGTCCACCGCCGCGTCGGCCCCGCGTCGGCCCCGAGTCGGTCCCGCGTTCACCCGAGGTTCGCCTGCGCGCCGCCCGTGCGTGACAGCCTCGCCGGGCTGGGCGCTCGCGGACAGGAGAAAAGGGGCAAGCGGAACCATGGAAAGTGGACCGGCGATCTTCGCCGGGCTCGTGTTCGCCCTGTTCGGAGGCGGGCTGCTGACGTGGACCGCGGTACGGGTCCGACAGCGACTGCCCGTCGCCCAGGGTGTGAGTCCCGTCGCATCGGCGACGGTCGCGGGCCTTGTCTCGGTGATCGCGCTGAGCCTCGGAACATGGTGCTTCACCCGACTCTGAGAACCGCCTGCGAGCTGCGCGGCCGATATTTGGGAGGGCCTCTTCCGGAAAGGCTCGAAAAGGCCGGTGAGCACTCCGGGCGGCAGGAATGGCGGAAGTCGGGTTACCGTTCGAGTGGCCGTTGCGGGCTTTTCCCGTTTGACAACGGGGCGGGATGTACCGTCACACTCCGCAGCGTCACCACCACCCGACCCCGGGCCCAAGCGACCCCGGGGAGATGCAGGCACGACCTCGCGCCGCCCGGCACGCACTCTCGCCGCACCGGCCGAAGGCCCTGGTAGCCCCGCTACGAGAGCCTTCGTCCGGCACCGAGAGGACGCACCGGCTGTGAACACAGCCGCCGCCGCGGCGGGCGCGGGACCGCACCTGCATCTCCCCGGAGCCGTTTGACCCTGGGAAGGCCCAAGCGTCGACCGGAGAGAAGAGCGAAGTTGTCCCCGACCAGCGAGACCGCACAGGGCGGCCGCCGACTCGTCATCGTCGAGTCGCCTGCCAAGGCGAAGACGATCAAGGGCTACCTGGGCCCCGGCTACGTAGTCGAAGCGAGCGTCGGGCACATCCGCGACCTTCCCAACGGCGCCGCGGAGGTGCCCGAGAAGTACACCGGCGAGGTCCGCCGCCTCGGCGTCGACGTCGAGCACGACTTCGAGCCGATCTATGTCGTCAACGCCGACAAGAGGGCGCAGGTCAAGAAGCTCAAGGACCTGCTGAAGGAGTCCGACGAGCTCTACCTCGCCACCGATGAGGACCGCGAGGGCGAGGCCATCGCCTGGCACCTCCAGGAAGTGCTCAAGCCCAAGGTCCCGGTCAAGCGGATGGTCTTCCACGAGATCACCAAGGCCGCGATCCAGGCCGCCGTGGCCAACCCGCGCCAGCTCAACCAGAAGCTCGTCGACGCCCAGGAGACCCGCCGCATCCTCGACCGCCTCTACGGCTACGAGGTCTCGCCGGTCCTGTGGAAGAAGGTCATGCCGCGCCTGTCGGCCGGCCGTGTCCAGTCCGTCGCCACACGTCTTGTCGTGGAGCGGGAACGCGAGCGCATCGCGTTTCGTTCTGCTGAGTACTGGGACCTGACGGGCACCTTCGCGACCGGCCGCGCTGGGGACTCGTCGGACCCGTCGTCGCTGGTCGCGCGCCTGCAGACCGTCGACGGCAGGCGAGTCGCGCAGGGCCGCGACTTCGACTCCCTGGGACAACTCAAGAGCGCGAACACCCTCCACCTCGACGAGGCGAACGCCCGCGCCCTCGCCGCCGCCCTGGAGCAGACGCAGTTCGCCGTCCGGTCCGTCGAGTCCAAGCCCTACCGCCGCTCGCCGTACGCCCCGTTCCGTACGACGACGCTGCAGCAGGAGGCCAGCCGCAAGCTCGGCTTCGGCGCGAAGGCCACCATGCAGGTCGCGCAGAAGCTGTACGAGAACGGCTACATCACGTACATGCGTACGGACTCCACGACGCTGAGCGACACCGCCGTCGCGGCCGCCCGCGCCCAGGTCACGCAGCTGTACGGCGCCGACTACCTGCCGTCCGCCCCGCGCACCTACGCCGGCAAGGTCAAGAACGCGCAGGAGGCGCACGAGGCGATCCGCCCCTCCGGCGACCGCTTCCGCACCCCTGCCGAGACCGGACTGACCGGCGACCAGTTCAAGCTGTACGAGCTGATCTGGAAGCGAACCGTCGCCTCTCAGATGAAGGACGCGACCGGTAACTCGGTCACCGTCAAGATCGGCGGCACGGCGGCCGACGGCCGGGACGTCGAGTTCAGCGCGTCCGGCAAGACGATCACGTTCCACGGCTTCCTGAAGGCCTACGTCGAGGGCGCCGACGACCCGAACGCCGAGCTGGACGACCGCGAGCGCCGGCTGCCGCAGGTCAGCGAGGGCGACCGGCTCTCCGCCGAGGAGATCACGGTCGACGGGCACGCCACCAAGCCCCCGGCCCGCTACACCGAGGCCAGCCTGGTCAAGGAGCTCGAAGAGCGCGAGATCGGCCGCCCGTCGACGTACGCGTCGATCATCGGCACGATCCTCGACCGCGGCTATGTGTTCAAGAAGGGCACGGCACTCGTCCCGTCCTTCCTGTCCTTCGCCGTGGTCAACCTCCTGGAGAAGCACTTCGGGCGGCTCGTCGACTACGACTTCACCGCCAAGATGGAGGACGACCTCGACCGCATCGCCCGCGGCGAGGCCCAGTCCGTGCCGTGGCTGAAGCGGTTCTACTTCGGTGAGGGCACAGGTGAGGGCGGCGCGGCCGACGCCGGCAACGGCGACGGGGACCACCTCGGTGGGCTCAAGGAGCTGGTGACCGACCTGGGCGCGATCGACGCGCGCGAGGTGTCGTCGTTCCCGGTGGGCAACGACATCGTGCTGCGGGTCGGCCGCTACGGCCCGTACATCGAGCGCGGCGAGAAGGACACCGAGCAGCACCAGCGGGCGGACGTGCCCGAGGACCTGGCCCCGGACGAGCTGTCCGTGGAGCTCGCGGAGGAGCTGCTCGCCAAGCCGAGCGGCGACTTCGAGCTCGGCGCAGACCCGCAGACCGGCCATCAGATCATCGCCCGCGACGGCCGCTACGGCCCGTACGTCACCGAGGTGCTTCCCGAGGGCACCCCGAAGACCGGCAAGAACGCGGTCAAGCCGCGCACGGCCTCGCTGTTCAAGTCGATGTCGCTCGACACGGTGACCCTTGAGGACGCCCTCAAGCTGATGTCGCTGCCCCGCGTCGTCGGCACGGACGCGGAGGGCGTGGAGATCACCGCGCAGAACGGCCGCTACGGCCCGTATCTGAAGAAGGGCACGGACTCGCGGTCGCTCCAGACCGAGGAGCAGCTCTTCACGATCACGCTGGAAGAGGCCCAGGCGATCTACGCCCAGCCCAAGCAGCGTGGCCGCGCGGCCGCCAAGCCGCCGCTGAAGGAGCTGGGGACCGACCCGGTGAGCGAGAAGCCGGTCGTCGTCAAGGACGGTCGCTTCGGGCCGTACGTGACCGACGGGGAGACCAACGCGACCCTGCGCTCGGGCGACAGCGTCGAGACGATCACCCCGGAGCGCGGCTTCGAGCTGCTCGCCGAGAAGCGGGCGAAGGGGCCCGCCAAGAAGACGGCGAAGAAGGCGCCGGCGAAGAAGACGGCCGCCAAGAAGGCCGCCCCGGCCAAGAAGACGGCTGCCAAGAAGACCGCGGCGAAGAAGACGACGGCCACGAAGAAGACGACGGCGAAGAAGACCACCGCGAAGAAGACGGCGGCTTCGAAGTCGGCGAGCGATGACTGAATCGTCCCCTCTCCTCCTGAACCGTCCTCTCCGTGTCCTGAGCCGTCGCCTTCGGGCCACGCCACGCCACTCCGCACGGGGTCGATCGGTCGGCGTGAGGTCCAACCGGGCTCTTTCGGGGTCCGGTTGAGGGCCTGGTTCTTCACTTTCGGTTCGCAAAACGAACGCCTCGGCATCAGTTTGGTGTCGAGGCGTGCGTACGTTCGGGCGGGCGCGTCGGGCTGTCAGTGCATCCCGATAGGCTGAAAGCATGACGCGAGCCGAGCAGCCAACGGCCCACCACCCGGCCTCCGACGACACCCTGGTCGTGGACTCCCGCGAGCGCGCCGTCCGCGCCCTGCTGCGCCGACCGCAGCTCAAGCGGCTGTGGAGCGCGCAGTTGGTGGGCGGTGTCGGCGACATCCTCGCCCTCCTGGTGCTGGTCCTGCTGGCCCTTCAGGCGGCGATCACCGAAGGGTCGTTCGGCGGTGGGTACCGGGGCGTGGCGTTCGCAGTGGCGACCGTCTTCGGCGTCCGCATCCTCGCGACGCTGCTCTTCGGCGCCGTACTCCTCGGCCCGCTGACGTCGCTCACCTCCCAGGAAGGCCCGCTCGACCGGCGCTGGACCATGGTCGGCGCGGACGGCCTGCGAGCCGGCCTGCTGATCGTGGCGCCTCTGTGGATCGACTGGACGCCGGACAACGCGCTGGCCGTCCTGCTGGTCACCGGCTTCGTCTCCGGCGTCGCCGAGCGTTTCTGGACGGTGTGCCGGGAGAGCGCGGCGCCCGCGCTGCTGCCGCCCCCACCGCCCGAGGGCGCGACCGTGCGACCGCTGCCGGACCACATGGACGCGCTGCGCCGCCTGTCGCTGCGTACGGGCTTCGTCGCGATCCCCCTGGCCGCCGCCGCGCTCGTCGCCGCCGCGCTGCTCAACAATCTGCTCGGTACCGGACTCGACTGGTTCGACCAGCACCAGGCGGCCCTCGCTTCCTATGTCGCGGCCGGTCTGTTCGCCGCCTCCCTTTCCGTGCTGACCTTCCTGGAGCTGCCCGACACGCGCACCCCGCGCGCGCGGTCGCCGCTGGAGGGCCTGCGCCGGCCCAAGACCGGCTCGGGCGTCGACAAGGGCCGTACTGGTGCGATCCCGCTGCTGGTGACAGCGTGCGCGGCCGTCGCCGGGGCCGTGTCCGCCGGGGTCGCGGTGGCCGTGCTGCATGCCAAGGACCTGAGCGGCGGCCCGGTGCTGTACGGCCTGCTGGTGCTCGCGCTGACCGGCGGCGTGGTCGTCGGCATCCGTACGGCCCCCTCCGTGCTGCCCTCCCTGTCGCGGCGCCGGCTGCTGGCCCTGGCGATCGCCTTCACCGGCGTCGCCCTGCTGGCCGCGGGACTCGTCCCGGACGTCACCACCGTGCTGCTGATCATCGCCCTGGCCGGGATCGGCGCGGGCATGGCCGCCAACACCGGGCACACCCTGCTCGACCAGGAGGCTGAGGAATTCCGGCGTCCGCGCACCACGGAGCACCTCCACGCGGTCGTACGCGTGTGCGTGGCGCTCGGCGCCGTGATCGCGCCGCTGGTGGCCGCGCTGATCGGGCCGCACCGCCTGGAGAGCGGCAAGTTCGTCTTCGCACACGGCGGCGCGGCGTTCACGCTGATGCTGGCCGGGGCGCTGCTGCTGCCGGTGGCCGCGCTGGTGCTGGCCAAGGTCGACGACCGTTCCGGCGTGCCGCTGCGCCAGGACCTGCGGGACGCGGTGCTCGGCGGGGACGATCCGGAGCAGGTGCCCGCGACGACCGGCTTCTTCATCGCCCTGGAGGGCGGTGACGGCGCCGGGAAGTCCACCCAGGCCGAGGCGCTCGCCGAGTGGATCCGCGGCAAGGGCCACGAGGTCGTCGTCACCCGCGAACCGGGCGCGACACCGGTCGGCAAGCGGCTGCGCTCGATCCTGCTGGACGTGTCGAGCGCGGGCCTGTCGCACCGCGCGGAGGCGCTGCTGTACGCGGCGGACCGCGCGGAGCACGTCGACACGGTGGTCCGGCCCGCGCTGGAGCGCGGCGCGGTCGTCATCTCGGACCGCTACGTCGACTCCTCCGTCGCCTACCAGGGGGCGGGCCGTGACCTGTCGCCGACGGAGATCGCCCGGATCAACCGCTGGGCGACGAACGGACTGGCCCCCCACCTGACCGTGCTGCTGGACATCTCGCCGGAGATCGCCCGCGAGCGGTTCACCGAGGCGCCGGACCGGCTGGAGTCGGAGCCGGCGGAGTTCCACGCGCGCGTGCGCTCCGGCTTCCTGACGCTGGCCGCCGCCGACCCGGGCCGCTACCTGGTGGTGGACGCGGGGCAGGAGCCCGAGGCGGTGACCACGGTCGTCCGACACCGGCTCGACCAGATGCTGCCGCTGTCCGAGGCTGAGATCCAGGCCCAGGAGGAAGCGCGCCGTCAGGCCGAGGAGGAGGCCCGCCGCAAGGCCGAGGAAGAGGCCGCCCGCAAGGCCGAGGAGGAGCGCCTGGAGCGTGAGCGCCAGGAGCAGCTCGCCCGGCTGCGCGCCGAGGAGGAGGAGCGCAAGCGGCGCGAGCTGGAGGAGGCGCAGCGCCGGGAGGCCGAACGGCAGGCGGAGGAGGCCCGGCTGCGGGCCGAGGAAGCGCGCCGACGGGCCGAGGAGGAGCGCCAGCGCCTCCTCGCGGAGGAGAAGGCGCGCGCCGAGGAGGAAGCGCGCCGCAAGGCCGAAGAGGACCGCCGCCGCAAGGAGGCCGAGGAGGAGGCCCGGCTGCGCGCCGAGGCGGAGGCGCTCCGCCTGGAGAAGCAGCGCAAGGCCGAGGAGGCTCTGCTGCGCGCCGAGGAGGCACGACGGCTCGCGGAGCAGGCGGCCGCGCAGGCCCAGGCGGGCCCGAGGCCGTCGGCGCCCGGGGCCGGGGCCGCCCCCGCGGACGCGATGACGGTACCCACGCCGGTGGTGACGCCGGGGACTGCGCCGGGCGGGGCGTCGGACGAGACGACTGTGCTGCGGCCGGTGCGCGACGAGGAGCGGCGCGAGACCGGCGGTGCGCCCTCCTCCGGAGCCGGGGACGGCGCCTCCGCAGACGGCACTTCCGACGGCACTTCTGCGGGCAACCGGGCCCGCGGTGGCCGTGCTGCCAAGGAGTCCGAATCCGAGGTGACGACGAAGCTGCCGCAGCCGCCGGTGCCGGGGGCCGCGGACGAGACGGCGGTGCTGCCACCGGTGGTGCCGGGTGCCGCCGACGAGACGGCGGTGCTGCCTGCCGTGTCGGGCGAGGGGCGGGTGGATCGGGACCGGGCGGATCAGGCTCCGCCGGGGTACTTCCGTGACGACGTCCGCGCCGAGGAACGTACGCGCGAGATGCCCCAGGTCGACGAGACGGGGACGCCGCGGCGCAGGGCTCGGTCCGACTGGGCCGAGGAGACGCCGTTGGACGATCTGCCCACGCTGGCCGACGAACTGCTGGGCCCGCACGAGGACGAGTACGACGAGGACGGGGGCCGGGGTCGGGGCCGCAGGCGTTGAGGCCAGGCTCGGCAGGGCCGCTGGTCGGCTCTGCCTGCTCCGGCTTCCGTGCCGCATGCTCCGGCATGAGTGCCGCCTGTTCCGGAACCCGTACCGGCCGGTCCGGCACCCGTGCCCGTTGTGACGCCCGCTGCCCGGACCGGCACCCGTTGTCAGTGCCGCCCCGCACAATGGATCCCGCACCGCGAAATGTGAACGAAGGGCGGCGGGACCCATGAGCGTGTGGGACGACCTGGTGGGGCAGGCGAGGGTGAGCGAGCAGCTGGATGCCGCCGCCCGGGACGCCGACGCCCTTGTCACCGCCGCTGCCACCGACGCGCCGCCCCCCGAGGCGTCCAAGATGACCCACGCCTGGTTGTTCACGGGCCCGCCCGGCGCGGGCCGGAACCAGACGGCGCGGGCCTTCGCCGCGGCGCTTCAATGCGTGAGCCCTGACCGGGCACTGGGCGGTGCCCCCGGATGCGGGTTCTGCGACGGGTGCCATACGGCGCTCGTCGGCACGCACGCCGACGTCACCACCGTGGCGGCCGTCGGCACCCAGATCCTCGCCGACGACATGCGGGACACCGTCCGCAAGTCCTTCACCTCACCGGCGAACGGCCGCTGGCAGATCATCCTCGTCGAGGACGCCGAACGGCTGAACGAGAAGTCGGCCAACGCCGTCCTGAAGGCGGTCGAGGAGCCCGCTCCCCGCACGGTCTGGCTGCTCTGCGCCCCCTCCATCGAGGACGTCCTGCCGACCATCCGCTCCCGCTGCCGCCACCTGAACCTGAGCACGCCCTCCGTCGACGCCGTCGCCGACATGCTCGTACGGCGCGAAGGCATCGAGCCCGAGGTCGCCGCCGCCGCGGCCCGCGCCACGCAGGGCCATGTCGACCGGGCCCGCCGCCTGGCCACCGACCCGGCCGCCCGCGAGCGCCGGGCCGCCGTCCTCAAGCTGCCCCTCCGTCTCGGCGACATCGGCGGCTGCCTCAAGGCCGCGCAGGAACTCGTGGACGCCGCGGCCGAGGACGCCAAGCACCTCGCCGAGGAGATCGACGCCAAGGAGACGGAGGAGCTGAAGGCGGCACTGGGCGCGGCCCAGGGCGGTCGCATGCCGCGCGGCACGGCGGGCGTGATCAAGGACCTTGAGGACAAGCAGAAGCGGCGCCGTACACGCACGCAGCGCGACAGCCTCGACCTCGCCCTGACCGACCTCACCGCCTTCTACCGCGACGTCCTCGCTCTCCAGCTGGGCTCTCGTGTGGCCCTCGCCAACACCGACGCCGAGGACGCCCTGGAGCGTCTGGCCCGCGACAGCGCCCCGGAGTCCACCCTGCGCCGGATCGAGGCCATCGCCGCCTGCCGTGACGCCCTCGACCGCAATGTGGCGCCGCTGCTGGCGGTGGAGGCGATGACCATGGCGCTGAGAGCGGGCTGAGCCGGGCGGGGCCCGGGACCGGCCCGGTAGTCGTTCACAGGTGATCAACGGGAGGTTGACCATGTAACACGTACGAGCCGTGGCGTGCACGCACGGCATTCAAACGGCTGCGCAGAGTTACCCTCGCCTGATGTACACCAGGCGCAGCTCTCCAGCCGGCCCAGCCCCGAGTTCCAGCGGGCAGGGCCCTCGCAACCGTTGTGGACAGGGCCCACGCGACCGTCGCTCGAACGGCCGGCGAACCAGCACGATCGGTGCCTTCCTCGCCGCCGCCGCGCTGCTCGTCTCCGCCTGCACCTCGGGCGGTGTGACGACGACCAGCGCGACGAAGTCAGGGAGCCCGGCGGCCGGGGCGGCGCTGGCCGCGCTGCCGCGGGCGACGCCGACCACCCTCGCGCCGTACTACGCGCAGAAGCTGACCTGGCGCAGCTGCGGGGTGCCCGGCTTCCAGTGCGCCACGATGAAGGCGCCGCTCGATTACACGAAGCCGGACGCCGGGGACACGCGGCTCGCCGTGGCCCGCAAGAAGGCGACGGGTCCGGGCAAGCGGCTCGGCTCACTGCTCGTGAACCCGGGCGGCCCCGGCGGCTCTGCGATCGGCTATCTCCAGCAGTACGCGGGGATCGGTTACCCGGTCGAGGTGCGCGCCCAGTACGACATGGTCGCGGTCGACCCGCGCGGCGTCGCGCGCAGCGAGCCGGTCGAATGCCTCGACGGCCGGGCCATGGACGCGTACACGCAGACGGACTTCACGCCCGACGACGCCAAGGAGACGGGCCGGCTCGTCGACGCGTACAAGAAGTTCGCGGAGGGCTGCGGCGAGGACGCGGCCGGCCTGCTCCGGCACGTCTCCACCACCGAGGCGGCCCGCGACATGGACATCCTGCGCGCGGTGCTGGGGGACGAGAAGCTGACGTACGTGGGGGCCTCGTACGGCACCCTGCTCGGGGCGACGTACGCCGGGCTCTTCCCGGACCGGGTCGGCCGGCTGGTCCTGGACGGCGGGATGGACCCGTCCCTGCCCGCCCGCCGGTTGAACCTCGACCAGACGGCGGGCTTCGAGACGGCGTTCCAGGCGTTCGCCCGGGACTGCGTGCACCACCGGGACTGCCCGCTGGGCACGAAGGCGAGTGCCGTCGGCAGCAACCTCAAGGCCTTCTTCGAGAAGCTCGACGCGCGCCCCATCCCGACCGGTGACGCGGACGGCCGTGAACTCGGCGAATCCCTCGCCACCACGGGCGTGATCGCGGCGATGTACGACGAGGGTGCCTGGCAGCATCTGCGTGACGCGCTGTCCGCGGCGATGCGGGAGAACGACGGAGCGGGCCTCCTCGCCCTCTCCGACAGCTACTACGAGCGCGACGCCGAGGGCCGCTACACGAACCTGATGTTCGCCAACGCGGCGGTGAACTGCCTGGACCTTCCGCCGGCCTTCGCCACGCCCGACGAGGTCCGCAAGTCCCTCCCCGCCTTCGAGAAGGCGTCCCCCGTCTTCGGCGAGGGTCTCGCCTGGGCCACCCTGAACTGCGCGTACTGGCCGGTGGCACCCACGGGCGAGCCGCACCGCATCGAGGCGGCGGGCGCGGCCCCGATCGTCGTGGTCGGCACCACCCGCGACCCGGCGACCCCCTACCGCTGGGCCCAGGCCCTCTCCCGCCAGCTCTCCTCCGCCCGCCTCCTCACCTACGAGGGCGACGGGCACACGGCGTACGGGCGGGGGAGCAAGTGCATCGACAGGACGATCAACGCGTATCTCGTGCGGGGGACGCCGCCGGCGCGGGACAAGCGGTGCTGAGGGGTGTGGCTGACTCCCGGTCCTGACGGCGGGCCCTGACGGCTTTCGCTGACGGCGGGCCCTGACGCCGGGTGCTGAAGGTGGGCGCAAGGTGGGCGCCGACAGCCGCCCTGAACTGCCCCGGAGCACCTCGCTCCGGGGCAGCCGGGGCGCCTGGGCGGGCCGGGGAGGGCCCGGAAGGGGTTGGTACGGAGCACCTCGGAAACTGTGTAGACTTACCGACGTTGCTGATCGCACCATAGTGCGGACGGCGCGCCGCCTTAGCTCAGATGGCCAGAGCAACGCACTCGTAATGCGTAGGTCTCGGGTTCGAATCCCGAAGGCGGCTCTTTTCAAACCCCAGGTCAGGTATCTGACCTGGGGTTTTCTGTTATTCCCCTCTGGCCATTGTGGTTTCAAAATTCGCCGCTGCCTGATCGGTTCTGGCTGGCAATGGAGTGCAGGAGGGGAGCGCATCGGTGCAACTGCGGTGCGGCAGCCGGCGTTGATGGCGGGTGTCCGGGCGGGAAGTGCTGACTTCGGCCAGGTTGTCGATGTCGCACAATCCTGTGCAGGAAGGTGGGTGCGGTTCCGTCGACCCGGCGGTGCCGTCCGGGGTGTTCGCCTCGCGGGATCCGGAGTCGGTATGGCGGCTCGATGTGGAGAATAAGTCCAGCTATAATAACTGCATCTATATGTGGGAGCTGGTGCTGTGGACAAGCCCGCCGAGATGTTCGACCGTGCCTTCGAATGGGCCGAGCTGACCCGGTTCGCCACCCTCCCGGGCCTGCGGGCCACGCTGGGCGTGGTCTCCGGTCGTCGCCGGCAGGGCAAGACCTTCCTGCTCGACGCCGTCGCTCGTGCCAGTGGCGGCTTCATGTTCACCGCCACTGAGACCACCGAGGCCGACGCCCTGCGTCAGTTCGGTGAGGCGCTGGCCCGGTATCGCGGGCAGCCCACTCCGTTCCGGTTCGCGCACTGGGACGAGGCGGTCGCGGAACTCATGCGCATCGCCGACGCGGGCGGCCCCACCGTGGCGGTCATCGACGAGTTTCCCTTCCTCGCGAAGGCATCTCCCTCCCTGCCTTCGATCATCCAGCGCGCCTTGGATCCTGCTGCCCAGCACACCAACACTCCTGTGCGTCTGCTGTTGTGCGGCTCCGCGCTGTCGTTCATGGGCCGGTTGCTGTCCGGCAATGCTCCGCTGCGTGGCCGGGCCGGCCTCGAACTCGTGGTCCCGACCCTGGACTTCCGGCTCGCGGCCGAGTTCTGGCAGATCGACGACCCGCGCACGGCGTTGCTGACCAATGCCATCGTCGGGGGTACCCCCGCTTACCGCCGTGAGTTCACCCAGGGGGACACTCCTGCCGGGCCGGACGACTTCGATGCCTGGGTCGTCCGAGCCGTCCTCAACCCGGCGCGTCCGCTCTTCCGGGAAGCCCGCTACCTTCTCGCCGAGGAGCCCGAACTTCACGACACCGCGCTGTACCACTCGGTACTGGCAGCGATCGCCGCCGGTAACGCTGCTCGTGGCGGCATCGCCGACTACCTGGGGCGCAAGTCCACCGACCTCGCCCACCCGTTGAGCGTTCTCCAGGACGTCGGCATGATCACCCACGAAGCCGATGCCTTTCGCCGTAACCGCTCCGCCTACCGCATTGCCGAACCGCTCGTCACCTTCTACCACGCGGTCATGCGCCCGGCCTGGGGTGATCTGGAACGCCCCGGGCGGGCGCCCGACGTGTGGCGCCGAACCCAGTCCACCTTCCGCAGCAAGGTCGTCGGTCCGCACTTCGAGCAGGTCTGCCGGGAATGGGCCCGCTGGCATGCGGCACCCGACACCCAGGGAGGACACGTCACACGCGTTGCCGGCGGGACCGTCAACGACCCGGCTGCCAGGACCAGCCACGAGGTCGACGTCGCAGTCCACGGCGAGAGCCAAGAGGGTCGCCAGATGCTGCTCGCCATCGGCGAAGCGAAGTGGAGTGAGGTGATGGGGGCCGGCCACCTGGAACGCCTCCGGCACATCCGTTCCCTCCTGATCAGAAGCGGTACTGCTACCGAGGCAACGAGGCTCCACTGCTTCAGCGGCACCGGCTTCACCGATGAGCTGAACCACCTCGCACAGAACGACCCCACGATTCAACTGATCGACCTGGCCCGCCTCTACCACGGAGAGTGACTCTCGATCGGCAGCGCGGGGGCCGGTCGCACCGGCCGGTCGGCGTGTCGGTGGCTGGGATTGTGGTCGGGGTCGA
Organism: Streptomyces sp. NPDC028907; assembly: GCF_055564995.1. Lineage (NCBI taxonomy): Bacteria > Bacillati > Actinomycetota > Actinomycetes > Kitasatosporales > Streptomycetaceae > Streptomyces > Streptomyces sp. NPDC028907. The sequence goes on along the minus strand of NZ_JBVHVE010000003.1, from coordinate 115,196 downwards.
GCGAGCCCGTGGCACATGCACCGGATCCTGGGCGTGATCAGTGACGGACGCGTAGTTTTCTTGGCGGTGGGGCACCTGTGACATGTGATCTATGAAGATCGGGAGTACAGAGCTTTCTGTCGAGTATCTACAAGCGCGTGAGGACATGGCGAGGCCGAAACTGACCGCGAGCGTGGCGACCGGCGGCGAGGGGCAGTTCGACCTGGGGTGGGCAGGCCACCGCGTACCGCCGCTGGGCTCCCGAGAGGACTCACCCGCCGAGAACGTTGACGACCACGCGATTCGACGTCATAGACGTCGCATCGCACGCGACGGCCTCGGTCGCCACTTCGGGCTTCTGAGGGGCCGGACAGCACTACCCGGCTTGTGCTGGCCACCAGCGATCCGACGGCCCTGCCTCCAGGTCCGCTCCGACACCGTCATCCGCCGCCAGACCCTGGTGAACTTCCGGTCCTCCTTCTGCTGGGAAGCCGGACTTGAACCCGCCCCGCTACGCCCCGCCGCTGAACCTCAACGGGCCATCAGTAGCCGGCTGACCCCCGCCGCCGTGCTGTCACGCTGGCGGAAGGCCTGATCGGCAACCCTCGTCAGCCGAACTGCTTGACCTCATCGACGTGGCGAGCACCGGCAGACCGCGGGTTGCCGTGTCCCGCTCCAGGTTCACGCAGCGAACCGCTCGGTCCACTCCGACTCGTCGTCGAAGTCGTCCGAGCTGAAGCCACGCATCACGATCCGTTTTGCGGATGAGCGGCATGGAGTCCAGCTGGACGGGTGCCGTGGTACCGGTGCCGTGCTCGGAGAGCTGCCCGGCCAGGGCGCCGATCGGGACGAACCGGGCGCCCGGACGCGCGGCCTCCACGGCTGCCTGGAGCTGCTCGCCCCCGACGTTGTCGAAGAAGACGTCGATGCCTTCCGGCGCGGCCTTCGCCAGCTGTTCGGTGAGTGGTCCGGCACCGCGGATGATGGCCTCGTCGTAACCGAGCTCGTTCACGAGGCGGTCGGCCTTCTGCCGCAGAAGGGGTCGTCAGCCTGTCTCGCGCAGTGCCTGGGAGAGGGCGGACGCCGAGGAGGGTTCCGGTGCGGTGCTTTCGTCGAGCGCCGCGTCGATCAGCTCGGCAAGCCGTCGGGGCAGCGACGGCAGTCGGTCCCGCACCGGCACGGGCGGCTCGCGCAGCACCACGGCGACCGGGTCCGCGCCGGGCGGGAAGTCGCGTGGTGTGCTGCCCGTCAGCATCCAGTACAGACAGGCCGTGACGGCCCACAGGTCGACGTCCGGCCGCACGTACTTGTAGTCGATGAGCTGACGGCGCGGCATGAAGGCGACGCTGCCGCCGATCGCGCCGGTGTGGGTACGCCCGGACAGGCCCGCCTGGTCGAAGGCCTTGGCGAGTCCGAAGTCGCCGACCTTCAGTACCCGTCTTCGGGCGGGCCCGGCGAGCAGCAGGTTCTGCGGCTTGATGTCGCGGTGCACCAGTCCGCGCCCGATCGCCGTCGTCCCGTCGGCGAGCCGCACCGGGATCGGCGCCTGGTGGGCGTGGGCGAGCCCGTCGAGGGCCTGGAGCACCAGCGGTACGGTCTCGTCGACGGGGAGGCGGCCGCCGCGCCGCACCACCAGGTCGGCGACGCTGCCCCCCGCGCAGTACTCGCAGACCAGGCAGAGAGTGCCGTCCGGGGCGGCGCTGCCGTGGAAGCGGACGATGTTCGGGTGCCGTAGCGCCTTCACGCAGTCCATCTCGCGCCGGAAGGCCTCGCGCGCGGCGGGGTCGACGCGGCACTGCGGGGTCAGTGTCTTGACGGCGACGAGCCTGCCGGAGTCCGTGTGCCGGGCCAGCCGCACCACGCCCTGTCCACCGCTGCCCAGTTCGCGCAGGGTCCGCAGACCGGGGACGGGTTCGGGGCGGGGTCCGGTGCCCAGGACGACGCGCACCGTCACGCCGCCGAGGCGCAGTTCGTCGCCGTCGGCCAACCGGCGTTCGCCGCGCAACCGTTCGCCGTTGAGACGGGTGCCGTTGTGGCTGCCCAGGTCGCGGACATACGCGTCCGGCGGCCGGACCTCCACCTGGCAGTGCCGACGGGAGACCTTGCGCTGCTCGGCCGCGAAGCGGATCCGGCACTCCCGGCCACGCCCGAGCAGGAACGCGCCAGGGCTCTCGAAGACGTACTCCTCGGTGATCTCCGCTCCATCGTCCGCGCGGCCGGTGGTGACCAGCATCCCCAGGGACCACGGCACCGTCAGCCACCGGCCCCGGGCGGGACATCGTAATCCCAGGCCAGTTCCCACACCCACACCCCCGAGCCCAGGTCGGCGGTGGCGAGCAGGCTGCCGTCCTCGCTCAGTGCCACGTGGCCGACCGTGGTGCGATGGCCCTCCAGGGTGCGCAGGCGACGGCCGGAGCGCACGTCCCACAGGTGGACCAGGCGGTCGTGACCACCGGTGACGGCGAACGCGCCGTCGGCGCTGAGCGTGAAGGCCCACGGTTTGTCGGGCAGCGACAGGGAGTGCAGCACCCGGCCGGTGCCGGTGTCCCAGATCTGCAGGGCACGGCCGTTCGGTGTGGCGCCGAGCCGGCCGTCGGCGGTGAAGGCCACCACGCTCTGCCCGCTGCCGTACACCCCGCTGTCCCTGAAGGAATGGAGCAGCTCGCCGGTGGCGACGTCCCAGGCGGTCGCGTACAGGCCGCCGGAGACGAACAGGAGGCGGCCGTCCGGGCTGAAGTCCAGGCGTTCGTCGGACGGGCGCCCCTCCAGCGTCCAGGCGGGGCGATCCGCGTCGAGCGGCCAGAGGCAGATCTCGTTCTCGTTCGACGGGCCGCCGAACTGGTTCGCCCGCGGGTGGGTGCCCGCGTGGGACGCGGCGTACCGGGCGTCCCGGCTGAGGGCTACGGCGTGGACCTTGCCGCCGTGCGCGGGCAGTTCGCGCAGGATCTCGCCCTGGGGCAGGTTCCGCAGCTTCAGGGTGCCGTGCTCGTTGCCGATCAGGATCCGGTCGCCCGTCTCGTCGAGGGCGTGGGCGGTGAGGGCTCCGTCGTCGTCGGTGAAGATCCGCTTGCTGCCGGTCTCCAGGCTGAGCTGGCGGATCGTGCCCTTGTTGGTCCGTACCGTCAGCAGCCGTCCGCCGACGGCGAACTGGATGTCCCTGGCGCTGCCACCCTCACCGTGGTCGAAGGTGTGCAGCCGCTCCCCGGCGGCGAAGTCCCAGACGTCCACCTCGCCGGTCCACCGGCCGGTCACCATGTAGGCGCCGTCCCGGCCGACGGCCAGGCTCACCGGCTGGGTCAGCTCCCCGTGCCCGTCGAACTCGTACAGCCCCCAGGCGCCGAGCAGGGTGGAACGGCGGCCGTGCGGGGCCACCCGCACCCAGGCCCGGCGCAGTTCCGGGTGGCGGGCGAAGCCGGACAGTCGCTGGGCGGCACGCAGCGCCTCGGCCGCCTGCGCGAGGTCGCCGTGCTCGGTGTGGGCGCGGGCGCGGTCCATCAGCTGCCCGAACTCCTCCTCCGTACGCGTGAGTTCGCCGGCGGGCCGGGGTCGCGCGTAGCACCAGGGGGCGAGGAAGTCCGCGGCGGGCAGCGACCGCACCAGGAGTCCGCCGCGGCCCGCGCCGAGCACGGCGACGCGGCCGTCCGCGCTGATGGCGCGGGAGTGCACCCGGTGGGCGTCGGCGGGCAGGTCCTGGTCGAGCGTGCGCAGACAGCGGCCGGTGGGCGCATGCCACACCTGCGTCGGTTCGCCCAGACCCCCGGTCAGCAGGGTGGGCCCGGCCGTGGCGGCCGCGAGGGACGCCGCCGTCCGCAGCCGGTGCGGCACCTCGCTGACGACCGTGTTCCGCCGCGCGTCCCACACGGCGAGCGGGCCGTCCCGCCAGACGGCCACCGCGCAGCGGGCGTCCGTGGCGAGCGCGACATGGTCGAGGGGGTGGGCACGCACCTCCCGGCCGTGCAGCGTCCCTCTGACCGGTCCGACGAGGGTGCCGATGCCACGGCTGCCGAACACGTCCCAGGAGCGGACGGTGCCGTCGTGGCGGTCGGCGGAGGTGGACAGCGCCCGGCGGCCGTCGCGGCTGAGTGCCAGGGCGGTGACCGGACCTGAATGGCCGGGGAGTACGGCCGTCGGGCCCCGTTCCCCCGGTTCCCAGACGCGTATCACGCCGTCGCCGTGGCCGGTCGCCACGTACCGGCCGTCCCCGCTGACCGCCACCGCGCGGGCGGCCGGGGAATCGCGTCCGGACGGCAGGGTGCGGCTGTGGCGGCGGCCCCGGGACAGGTCCCACACCTCCGGGCGGCCCTCGCCCCGAAGAGCCACGCCGAGCATGCCGCCGGCGTCCATGGCGAGGGCGGTGACCGGTTCGCCGCGCCGGGTCAGGGTGCGCTTGGCCCAGCGGCCGGTGGCCTCCCGCCGCGTCCACAGCAGCAGCCTGCCCGCTTGGTCGCCGGACAGGATCGCGCCGCCGTCCGCGGTGATCGCGACCGCGCGGACATCCTCGGTATGCCCTTCGAGGTCGGCACGGATCCGGGGCGGGCGCCGCTCCCACTCGGCCAGGGCGGCGGCCGTGTCCGGGGAGCCGGGGTCGGCGTCGGCCGCCTCCCGCAGCAGGGCACCGGCCCGCGCGTTCTCGTGCCGTTCCAGTTCCACGGAGCCCAGGAGCTGGGCGCCGAGGCCGGGCGGGGCGCCGGTGTCGGCGGCGCGGGCCGCCTCCAGGTTGGAGACGACTTCCTCGCTGGTCTGCCGTCCCGAACGCCATCTGTGCAGGCCGAAGTTGTAGACCGAGGGCAGATGGTGGGGGTCTGCCTGGATCGCCGCCAGCCACAGTTCCTCGGCGTCCTCCGAACGGCCGAGGTCGAGGAGGGAGAGGGCCTGGTTGGACAGGCCGTCCGCCAGCAGGCGTACCGCCTTGGGGGCGGGGCGCGGATGCGGGGTGCCCAGCAAGTCGCGGTGCAGGTCGCGCAGAATCGCCGCGACCTCCGCGAGCCCGGCCGGGCGGTGCGCGGGGTCCTCGGCGAAGCATCGCCGCAGCAGGCGGGCCACCTGCGGCGGCATGGGCGGCACGCGAGCGTCGTCGGGCCCGCCGTCGCGCAGGAACGTTTCCAGAGCCGCCCCGGCCGCCTGGCCGTAGGGGGTGGGCCGACGACCGGCGAACATCTCCAGCACGCTCACCGCCCAGGACCACACGTCCGTCGCGGTGGTCAGCCGTATGCCCCGGTGTCCCGCGGCGGCGGCCGCCTGCTCCGGGGAGCAGTAGGGGAGGGTCATGCCGCCGAAGGTGACGGTCAGCGGCTCGTCCGCCGGGCTCTCGGTGTCCTGCCGGGCCTCGTTGTTCCCTCGTGCCCCGGCCAGACCGAAGTCGGTGACCTTGGCGGTGCCGTCCGGTTCGAGCATCACGTTCGCCGGTTTGACGTCCTGGTGGACGAGCCCGCTGTGATGCGCGTGCGCCAGCCCCCACGCCATCTGCACGGCGATGTCGAGAACGCGGCTCAGGGCGGGGTCGGGGCCGCCCGCGTAGAGGCCGCCGCCACGCACGGCGTCGGACAGGCTGCCGCCGTCGACCCACTCGGCGAACACCCGGGGCAGACCGTCGACTGTGCGGACGTACACGCAGTTGACGGTGTGCGGATGGAGCCCGAGCCCCACCCAGGTACCGGCCTCGGTCTCGAAGCGGCGGCGACCCTCGGTGGTGCGCACCTGTTCGGGGCGGGGTGTCTTCACCGCCAGGTCCACCTGCCAGTCGCGGTGCCGGACCCGGTGCACCAGGCCCATGCCGCCGCTGTGCACCACGTCGAGCACTTCGTACAGACCGAGGACCACCTCGCCCGGCTGCCAGGTCCGGGCCCGCTCGGCGGCCACGGGGTCAGTCGGCGAGCGCGACGAAGAGCGGGCTGCCGAGCAGCACCGTCACCCCGTCGTGGCCGTCGAGTTCGGGGTAGGGGATCGGGCCGTGCAGCAGGCGCTTGGCGAGGAACTCCACTTCTTGCTCGGCGCCGCGCAGCGTCCGGTTCGCGAGCTGGACGGAGGCGAGTGCGTCGGGTTGGGGGGCTCCGTCCGCACCGTCCGCCGTCACGGCCGCGGTGAGCCCGGCCAGCAGTCCCGGTGCCGTGGAGGGTGCGAAGGGCAGCTCCTGCTCGGCGGGCGCGGTCCCCTGCGTGGGCACGGGGGCGCCCAGCACATGGCCGCTCGCCCCGCCGAGCCCGACGATCGTCCGCTCGGTACGGCCACCGAAGTAGACCAGCGGCGACGGCCCGAGCGGCAGCGGCCCCCAGCGCATCGGAAGCCGCCCCCGGACGTACTGGCCGGGGGCATCCACGGTGCCCACGTCGCCGAAGTCATCCAGGTGCCGCACCACCCGCTCCAGCCGTGCCACCCGGTCCGACGCGGCTGACTCCACGCTCCGCCGGGCGCTGACGAACTTCAGGCTGATCCCGACCTCGGTGGCGCGCCGGCGTGTGAACCCGGCGTCGACCTGCGGCAGCAGCATGTCGACCTTGGCATCGCTGATGTAGACGTAGTACCGCAGCGCCACAACGCCCCCTCCGTCTGACGCAATGTATGCGCTCTGTCTACGCCAGGTTACTGGCAGGCGGCCACCGGGAGGCAGTCTGGTTTCATCAGGTTCTTCGGGCGTGGTGCCACCTTCAACTGCTCGCCCTCGCGCGGACGTTGACCCACCCCACCCTGCCCAGCAGAATGACTCCGCACTTGTGAGAGCGCTCTCAAGGCCCGGCGAGGGAGACCCATGGACGGCATGACCGGCGTGACCCGCGTGAACCACGTGACCGACGGACAGGGACCAGGGCGGGGCCCGTCGGTCAGTCGCCGTGGGATTCTGGGGGCCGGGCTCGGCGCCGCGGTGCTCACCGCGGCCGGGGTGGGGTCGGCGCAGGCCGGGGCGGGTGCCGTTCACCCGCACGCGGCCTCCGCCCGGCGCCGCGGCCACGCCTTCCTCGCTGCCGCCATGGACGCCTACCCCGACCACGGCCCCGTCCGCCTCGCCCAGAGCTACGCCGACCAGGCCGGCCTGTTCAGCACCGCCTTCACCTACGACAACGCCCTCGCGATCCTCGCCCACCTCGCCGCCCGCACCGCCGACGGGCGGGCCCGGGCCGTGGCGCTCGGGGACGCACTGCTGTACGCGCAGGAGCACGACCCGGCGTACGGCGACGGCCGGTTGCGGCAGGCGTACAACGTCGGGCCGTACACCTTCTACGACGGCTCGCTCCAGCCGGACGGGTTCGTGCGGGCGGACGGCAGCGCCAACGTGGGGACCCAGTTCGGGTTCACGGGGACGGCCGTGGGGGACATGGCCTGGGCCGGGATCGCGCTGAGCGCCCTCGCGGGGCGGACCGGGGAGCGGCGGTTCCTGGCCGGGGCGGTGCGGATCGGGGAGTGGATCGAGCGGACCGGGCGTACCGACGAACCCCTCGGCGGATACAAGTTCGGGGTCGACGGGGCCAACCAGAGGCTGCCCTTCACCTCCACCGAGCACAACACCGACCTCGTCTGCCTGTTCGGGCGGCTGGCCCGGTTGACGGGGGACGGGGTCTGGCTGGAGCGGCGTGCTCGTGCCCGGGCCTTCCTCAGCCACATGTGGGACGCGGACGGCGGGTTCTTCTACACCGGGACCAATGACGGGGTGACCGTCAACAAGTCGCCGATTCCCGCGGACACCCAGACCTGGACCTATCTGGCTCTCGACTCTCGCGCCCATGCCCGTTCGCTGGACTGGGCCGCGCGGGAGCTGGCCGTCCTCGACCATGCCGAGCGGCGCAACAGCACGGTTCCCGCGGGGCAGTCGTACGAAGGTGTCACCTTCAGCTCGGCCGGGCTCCTCGCGAACGAGGACGCCCCGATCGCCGAAGGCCAGCCCAAGCCCGACCGCAACGGCGTGTGGTTCGAGGGGACGGCTCATCTCGCGCTGGCCCTGCGGGAGCGGCACGGGCGTGGGGACGAGGCGCGGGCGCGGCGGCTGCTCGACTCCATCGAGCGGGCGCAGGAGTTGCTCGGTGGCGGTCAGACCGTCGGCGGGCGGGCGCTGCCCGAGCGGTCCGGGGTCGTGTCGGCCAGCAGCCCGCTAGACACCGGCTTCGGGTTCGGCTACTACCCGTACCGGCACCTCGGGGCGACCGCCTGGTATCTGATGGCCGCCGTGCGCGCCAACCCGCTGCGGGTCTGACGCGCCGGTCGGCCGGCACCTCATCCCCGCCCGCTGCCCGCCGTCAACCCGCCCACGATGAAGCGCTGGAAGAGGGCGAACACACAGACCACCGGGACGCTGATGAGCGTGGCGGTGGCCATCAGGGCGCCCCACGCCGTGCCGTGCTGCCCGACGAACGCGTTCAGCAGGACGGTGACGGGCTGGATGTCCGGACCCTCGGCCAGCGTGAGGCCGAACAGGAACTCGCCCCAGCCGATCAGGAAGCACAGCCCGGCCGTGGCGACCAGGCTCGGCGCCATGACCGGCAGGACGACCCGCAGCAGCACGCCGGGCAGCCCGCAGCCGTCGACCAGCGCGGCCTCCTCCAGCTCCGGCGGGAAGGACCGCAGCACCGGGCGCAGCACGATCACGGCGAACGGCAGGGTGAGGGTCGTGTCCGCGGCGATCAGACCGAGGTAGCTGTCGTCGAGACCGGCCCGGCGCTCCAGGATGAACAGGGGTGCCGCCAGCACGATGGCGGGCGGCAGTTGGGCGACCAGCAGGGCCAGCACCATCGCGCCCGAGCCGCGCAGCCGGACGCGGGCGAGCGCGTAGGCGAGCGGCACACCGAGGGCGAGGGTGAGGGCCACCACGCCGCTGGAGATCACCAGGCTGTTGAGGAGGGCCCGGGGCAGGCCCGCGTAGGCCAGGGCCGTCCGGTAGTTCTCGGTGGTGAGCGGGGCGGGCAGCCACTGCGGGGTCGGGGCGAGGATGTGGTCCGGGCGGGTCAGGCTGGTCTTGACCATCCAGTACACCGGCAGCAGGAAGGCCGCGGTGATCAGGGTGGCGACGGCCGTGAGCAGCCAGGGGTGGCGGGGAGGTTTCACGTGGAACCTCCCACCGCGTCCTCGCGGCGCAGTCGACGTACGTAGAAGACGCCCGTGAGCAGCGGTACGACGAGCAGCAGCAGGCCGGCGGCCGCGCCCTCGCCGAACCGGAAGAAGCGGAAGAAGACCTCGTAGACGTAGAGGGACAGCACGCGCGTGGCGTCGACCGGGCCGCCGCCCGTCATCACGAAGATCAGGTCGAAGACCTTGAAGGTGTAGAGCAGTCCGAGCAGGAGGACGGTCACGCAGACCGGGCGCATCAGGGGCAGGGTGATGCGGCGCAGGCGCTGCCAGGCGTTCGCTCCGTCGAGGGCGGCGGCCTCGTGGAGCTCGGGGTCGATGGTGTGCAGGCCGACCAGGAGCAGCAGCATGTTGAAGGGCACACCGACCCAGATGTTGGCGAGGATCACGCCGGCCAGCGAGGTGGACGGGTCGGTCAGCCAGTGGTGGGCGAGGGCGTCCAGGCCGACCGCCCTCAGCAGCGCGTTGTACGCGCCGGACTCCGCGTCCAGCAGCCAGCGGAAGAGGGTGCCGCTGACGATGGGCGGCAGCAGCCAGGCCACCAGGAGCAGGGACCGCAGCAGACCGTTCAGCGGGAACGGGCGGGCGAAGAGCAGGGCCAGGGCGAAGCCGAGGGTGAACTGGCAGGCCAGCGAGCCCAGGGTGAACAGCAGCGAAAGGCGTACGGAGTGCCAGAACGCCGGGTCGTCGAGGACCACCCGGTAGTTGTCGAGGCCGTTGAAGCGTTCCGCCCCGCCGAGCAGTCCGCTCAGCCGGACGTCGTGGACCGAGGTCCAGACGTTGTAGAAGAGCGGATAGGCCAGGAACAGGGCGAGGAAGGCCAGGCCCGGGAGGCAGAAGAGGTAGCCGGTGCGGCGACGGCGCGTGGAGGGTCCGCGCACCGGGCCGGGGTCGGCCGACGGGAGACCGGCCTTTCTTCGGCGGAGCTCCAGCGCGAGGGCCTGACGCCCTCTCACCGCTCGCCCAGCGCCTTGTCGATCTTGCCGGCCGCCGTTCGCGCCGCGGCCGAGGCCGCCGCCGACCCGGTCAGTACGGCCTGCTCCGCCTCCGCGACGGCCTGCGAGGCATCGGCGTAGTGCGGGCCGTACTGGCGTGGCCGGGCCAGCGGCAGCTGGCTCAGGAAGAGCCGCAGCGCCGGGTCCGAGGCCCAGGCGCCCCGGTCGGCGAGGTCCTTGCGGGCGGGCAGGTTGCCGAAGGAGACGAGGTACGGCGTCAGCACCGAGGGGCGCTGGGTGTACTCCAGCACCTCCCACGCCTTGTCCAGATGGTCACTGCTTTTCATCAGCACCCAGTTCTCGCCGCCCAGACAGGTGGCCGCCTCCTTGTCGCGGGGCAGGGCGACGACGGCCCAGTCGAAGTCGGCCTCCTTCAGCGTGGGGATCTGCCAGGGGCCGTTGATCTGCATGGCCGCACGCTGGTTGAGGAACCGGGTGTTGACGTCCTGCTGGGTCCAGCCCACGCACTGCTCGGACAGGGAGCCCTTGGCGACCAGGTCGTCCAGGAACGACAGGGCGGTGGCGCCGTACGTGGCGAAGGTGTCCAGGTCACCGCCCGCCTGCCAGAGGAACGGCAGGAACTGGAAGACGCCCTCCTCGGTCCGGATCGCGCTCAGCGCGAGGCCGTACCGGTCCCCCCGGGTCAGCCGCTCGGCGGCGGAGGCCAGCTCGCCCCAGGTGGTGGGCGGTTCCACGCCGGCGTCCTGGAGCATCCGGGTGTTGTAGTACAGGGCAAGGCAGTTGCTCTGGTTGGGGATGCCGAGCGTCCTGCCGTCGACCTGGCAGCCGTCCCACGGGCCCTTGTAGTACTGCCCGGCCTGACCCCACTCCTCGACCCGTTCGGTGAGGTCGGCGAGCAGATCGCTGCCGCCGAGGGTGTTCATGGAGACGTTGTCGACGATCGCGATGTCGGGCAGGTCGCCGGAGATCGCGCCCAGGGTGATCTGCCGCTCCAGCTCCGCGAACGGAAAGGTCCGCCGCTCGATCCGTACGTCCGGCACCCCGGCCTCGATGTCCTTGATCAGCCGGGTCATGCCGGGCTGGAAGTTGTCCAGCGTGAAGTAGTCCCACCAGGTCAGGGTGGTCGTGCTCGGCTCGTCGGAGCCGCCGCAGGAGGCCAGCGTCCCGCCGCCGCAGGAGGCCAGCGTCCCGCCGGCGCCGAGGGCGGCGGCGCCCGCGCCGACGGTACGCAGGAACCGGCGGCGGTCGACCGGGTACGGCATGCTCCCCTCCCGGGGGTGTTCGAGGTGGTGGCTCGGCATACCTCGACGTATCAGAAATCCAGGTCGAAATCGGGGAATTCCGGCTCGGGTTCCGAACCGGGCACCGGATGGCACCGTCCTGTGCTGGCCCGCAGGGTGATCAGCGGCTTCAGCAGGACGTGCCGGGGCGTGGAGCCGGGTGCGCGCAGGCGTTCCACCATCAGCTCGACGGCGACCCGGCTCATCTCCTTGGCAGGGATCTCGGCCGCGGTCAGCTGCGGCGACACCTGCTCGGCCCAGGGGCTCGCCGCCACCCCGACGACCGAGAAGTCGCGCGGGACGCTGCGGCCGTGCCGGGTCAGGCCGCGGTAGACGCCCTCCAGCGCCGCCTCGTTCATGGTGACCAGCGAGGTGGTCGCCGGGTCGTCCGCGAGGATCCGCGCCACGACCTCCTCGCCCGAGGCGAGGTCGTCGCCGCACAGGTAGGTGCGCGGCTCGTGGCCCAGGTCCGTCATCGCGGTGGTGTAGCCCTCGTGGCCGAGCCGGGCGAAGCCGTAGCCGACGTTGAACAGTTGCTCGGAGCGGTTGACGAAGGCGATCCGTCGGTGGCCCAGGTCGGCGAGGTGCCGTACACAGCCACTCGCCAGCCCGGCGAAGTCCAGATCGACCCAGCCGACCCCGTCGCAGCTGTGGTTGCGGCCGATCGCCACGAACGGGAAGCCCGCCCCGGCCAGCCGCTCGACCCGGCTGTCCTCGCGGCGGATCTCCATCACGATCACACCGTCCACCCGCGGAGCACCGCCGCCCCCGTGCCGGTCGACCTGCTCCGCCCGCGGCCTGACCATCCGCCGGAACGACTCGTCGTCGGCCGTCTCGGCGGGGGAGAGCAGCATGTCGTAGCCGTGCGCCGCGGCGGCCTCGGCGACGCCGCCGATGAAGGCGAGCTGCATGGTGGTGTAGTCGCCCTTGCGGCCGGACGGCGGGTAGAGCAGCCCGAGGGTGTGCGTGGCGTGGTCTCCCCCGGCCGATGGCCTCGTGGGGGCGCGCGGGTGCTCGGGCATGGTCAGCCGACCGGGAGGGGTTGCTCGGCCCAGATCGTCTTGCCGGTGGGCGTCTGCCGGGTGCCCCAGCCCTGGGTGAGCTGGGCGACCATGTGCAGCCCGCGGCCGCCCTCGTCATAGGTGCGGGCCCGGCGCAGATGCGGGGCGGTGCTGCTGGCGTCGGACACCTCGCAGATCAGGGTGCGGTCCCGGATCAGCCGCAGGCCGATCGGCACGTCGCCGTAGCGGATGGCGTTGGTGACCAGCTCGCTCACCACGAGCTCGGTGACGAACGCCGCCTCCTGAAGCCCCCATGCCGCGAGCTGCCGGGTGGCCTGCGCGCGGGCGTCGGCCACGATCGCCGGGTCGGACGGCAGGGCCCAGGCGGCGACCTGGTCGGCGTGCAGGGCGCGGGTGCGGGCCAGCAGGAGCGCCACGTCGTCGGCGGGGCTCTCGGGGAGCATGGCCCGCAGGACGGCGTCGCAGGTGATCTCCAGCGAGGGCACCGGGGCGGACATGGCCTCGCAGAGCCGTTCGAGACCGAGGCCCATGTCGCGGTCCCGGGCGATCAGACCGTCCGTGTAGAAGGCGAGGAGACTGCCCTCGGGCAGCTCCAGCTCCGTCGCCTCGAAGGGCAGCCCGCCGACGCCGAGCAGCGGACCGGGCGTGAGCCGGACGACGCTGACCGTGCCGTCGGGCAGCAGCAGCACCGGTGGGACATGGCCGGCGCTGGCGAGGGTGCAGATCCGGGAGACCGGGTCGTAGACGGCGTACAGACAGGTCGCGCCGATCCCGCCGGTGTACGGCAGGTCGCGGACGGTGCTGTCGTCGTCCGAGGTGAGATGGGTGACCAGGTCGTCGAGGTGGGTGAGCAGCTCGTCCGGGGGCAGGTCCACGTCGGCGAGGGTGCGTACGGCGGTGCGCAGCCGCCCCATGGTCGCGGAGGCGTGGATGCCGTGCCCGACGACGTCGCCGACGACCAGGGCGACCCGGGTGCCGGACAGCGGGACGACGTCGAACCAGTCGCCGCCCACGCCCGCACCCGTACCGGCGGGCAGATAGCGGTACGCCACCTCGACGGCCGCCTGTCTCGGCAGGTCGCGGGGGAGCAGGCTGCGCTGGAGGGTGAGCGCGTTGGTGCGCTCGCGGGTGTAGCGGCGGGCGTTGTCCACACCGACGGCGGCCCGGCCCGCGAGTTCCTCGGCGAGGATCAGGTCGTCCTGCTGGAAGGGCGGGGAGCCCTTGCCGCGGACGAAGACCGCGACGCCGAGGGTGATGCCCCGGGCCCGCAGCGGGGTCGCCATGACCGAGTGGAAGCCGTGCTCCCGGACCACGGCGGCCCGTGCTTCGTGCTCGCCGACCCAGCGGGCGAAGTCGGGGTCGTCCGCCCCGCTGAGCACCGGCCGCCCACTGGTCAGGGAGCGGGCCGGCGGCGAGAACGACGGATAGGTGTCGATCCCGCCGAGGGCGACGGCGGCCTCCGGCACACCCCCGCCCTCCGCCGCCGACTGATGGGCGACCCGGCGCAGCATCACGGCGGCGTCGACCGTCCCCGGCACCGGTTCCTCCCCGCGCATCACCGAGTCGAGCAGGTCCACGCTGACGAAGTCGGCCAGCCGCGGTACGGCCAGATCGGCGAGTTCCTGGGCGGTGCGGGCGACGTCCAGCGTGGTGCCGATACGGGAGCCCGCCTCGTTCAGCAGCGCCAGCCGCTGCCGCGCGGCGTACTGCTCGCTGCTGTCGAAGGCGGCGGTGCCGACCCCGGCCACCTCGCCGGACACCGGGTCCCGGACGGGCCACAGCTCGACGATCCAGGAGCGCTGCCGGCCCGCTGCGGCCGGCGGCGCCGGGGCGAACCCCTCGTACCGCATCGGCATGGCCTCCTCGGCGACCCGCCGCACACACCTGAGGAAGCCCTCGTCGGAACGGGCCTCACCCAGCGGGTCGGTCTCCGCGCCCGCGTTCAGCCGCCACGAGCCGGACGCGGCGCTGTAGGTCGACAGGGCGATCGAGGACTGGGCGAAGGCCCACTCCACCATCCGCCGGTCGCGGTCGGAGGCGGCGGTGCCCGTGGTCGCGGTGACGACGAACGCCTGGGTCGCGCCGCCGCCGTCCAGCGAGGGATGCGCGTGCAGGGTCAGTTCGACGCGGTGTCCGTCGCGGTGCCTGAGGACCGCCGTACCGCTCCATTCCTCGGAGTCGACCGGGGAGAAGCCCGTCGCCTCGCGGTCCACGAGCAGATCGGCCGCGGCCCGCCCCACCACCTCGGCGGCGACGTATCCCAGCAGCCGCCGGGCACCCTCGCTCCACCCCGTGACGATGCCCTCAAGGCTGATGGTGGCGGTAGCGGCATCTGGTGACCACACGGTTCCTAGCGTGCGCGTCGCGGGAGAATCGGACAAGTCGGATTCCTGTGCATGCATAACCTGTGCAGGTACGAGAGGAGGTCACCGTGTCCGACTCCGGTACGGGTGCCGCCGGCGCGGGCGCCACGGGTACGCCGCTCGCCCGGAAGATCGGTGTACGGCCGGGCCACCGCATCCGGCTCTGTCACGCCCCCGCACGCTGGGCCATCCCCGGGCTGCCGGAGGGCTGCGACCTGGCCGAGGGAGGCCCGCGGGGCGCCGACGTCGCCGTCGCGTTCTACGGGTCCTACGTCGAACTCGTCGCCGAGGCCCCCGGCCTGGTCGACGACCTCGCCGATGACGCCATGCTCTGGATCGCCTGGCCCAGACGGGCGGCCGGCCACGTCAGCGACATCACCGAGAACGGACTGCGGGACCTCTTCCTCCCGCTCGGTGTCGTCGACGTGAAGGTCGCGGCGCTGGGGACGGACTGGTCGGGCCTGAAGTTCGTCAGACGTAGGGAGAACCGCGCGAACCGGCGAACTTGAGACGTCCTTACCGTGAACGACTAGCATCGCGCCGGTAATCGCAGCCGGTACGAGGTGAGGGCAGGGCGGGGTATGACGGAACCGAGGATCGCTGTCGCCGTGGTGACCATGGGGAACCGCCCCGCCGAGGTCGACGCGCTGCTCGAGTCCGTGGCCAAGCAGGATCTCGCCCCCGACCGGATCGTCGTCGTCGGCAACGGCTGCCCGCTCCCCGAGTTCGCCGCGCGGCTGGGGCTCCCCGGCGCGGTCACGCCGATCGAGCTCGACGAGAACCTGGGCTGTCCGGGTGGACGGAACGCGGCCCTCGCGAGGCTGCGCGCCTTCGGCGACGTCGACGTCGTGGTCGAGTTGGACGACGACGGGCTCCTCGTCGACGCCGACGTCCTGCGCCGCGTACGCGATCTGTACGCGGCCGACGACCGGCTCGGCATCGTCGGCTTCCGCATCGCCGACGAGCAGGGCGAGACCCAGCAGCGACACGTGCCGAGGATCGGCAGGTCGGACCCCATGCGGGGCGGGTACGTCACCGGCTTCCTCGGCGGCGGGCACGCGCTGCGCATGGCGATGCTGGCGGAGACCGGGGACTGGCCCGCCGAGTTCTTCTTCGCCCACGAGGAGACCGACCTGGCCTGGCGGGCCGCCGACGCCGGCTGGCGCATTCTCTACGCGCCCGAACTGCTCCTGCGGCATCCGAAGACCTCGCCCGCCCGGCACGCCATCTACTTCCGGGTGAACGCCCGCAACCGCGTCTGGCTGACCCGCCGCAGACTGCCGCTCCCGCTGATCCCGGTGCACCTCGGGGTGTGGATGCTCCTCACCGTCGTACGCAACCGGAACTCGCCGGCCGGGCTGCGCGCCTGGTTCGGCGGCTTCCTGGAGGGCCTGCGGGAACCGGCGGGCGAGCGGCGTCCCATGCGCTGGCGCACGGTGTGGGGGCTGTGCCGACTCGGCCGGCCGCCGGTCATCTGAGAGGCCGGTCATCGAAGTGGGGGGCCGGGGGAGGGACGCGGGTCCCGGTCGTTCACCTCCGCCGACCGGGACCCACATGCGTCCCAGGATCCGGCGCGGCGGCGACACTCCCCCGAGTTGCGCGTCGTACGCGCGCGCCGTCGTGCCGGATCCGATGAGATGATCACAATAAGCCATGTCGGCGGATCGTTGACATCTGGCCAACGGGTCCGTCGAGTTGAGCGCCGGCACCGACGCCGTGCCGCGCTGATCATTTCGCGTCGGCATAGCTCTCCACCACCGCCGTGGTGAACGGAAACCGGACCGGCGTCTCCCCGAACGTCAGCCGCCCCGCCAGCTCCGCCGCCTCCCGGATCGCCGCCACGACCGCTTCGGCCTCCTCCTCGGGACAGTGCACGATCACCTCGTCGTGCTGGAAGAAGACCAGCTCGGCCGCCATGTCCGCACAGGTGCGCCGCAGCGCGGCGAGCAGCAGCAGAGCCCAGTCGGCGGCGCTGCCCTGGACGACGAAGTTCCGGGCGAAGCGGCCCCGGGCGCGGGCGTTGGTGGAGGCGTAGCCCGGCACCCACTCCTGCGGACCGGAGCCTGCGCCCGGCTCGTCCTCGGCGTCCGGCACCGGAATGCCCGCCTCCTCGGCGGCGTCGTCGCTCGCCCCGGCCGCCGGCGGACACGTCCGCCCCAGCCAGGTTCGCACGAGCCGCCCCTCCTCACCGGCCCGCGCCGCATCGTCGACGTAGGCCACCGCCCGGGGGAACCGGCGTCTGAGCGCGGCGAGGTTCTTGAGCCCGTCCCCGGACGTCTGGCCGTACACGGCACCCAGCACGGCGAGCTTGGCCTGGGCGCGGTCGCCGGAGAAGGCGCGGTCGGAGACGGACTGGTAGAGGTCGGTCTCCCGGCCGGCCACCTCCATCAGCCCGGGGTCACGGGAGATCGCCGCCAGCACCCGGGGTTCCATCTGGTCGGCGTCGGCCACGACGAGCCGCCAGCCGGGGTCGGCGACCACGGCACGCCGGATGACCTTCGGGATCTGGAGCCCGCCCCCGCCGTTGGTCACCCACCGTCCGGTGACCGTCCCGCCCGCGAGGAACTCCGGCCGGAACCGCCCGTCCCGCACCCAGTCCTGGAGCCAGGACCAGCCGTGGGCCACCCAGATCCGGTACAGCTTCTTGTACTCGATCAGCGGCTTCACCGCCGGATGGTCGAGGGACTCGATCTCCCAGCGGCGGGTCGATCTGACCTTGATCCCGGCCTGTGCGAAGGCCTTGATCACATCGGCCGGCAGATCGGGCCGCACCCGGCGCCCGAACGCGGCCGACACCTCGTCCGCCAGCTCGGCCAGCCGCCGCGGCTCCCCGCCCCCGGCGTACCGCTCGCCGAGCAGTTCGTGCAGGACTCCTCGATGAGCCTCGGCGCTCCACGGCAGCCCCGCCCGGTTCATCTCGGCGGCGACGAGCATCCCCGCCGACTCGGCCGCGGTGAGCAGCCGCATCCGTTCCGGGTGGGCGGTGGCGTCGTGCCGGCGTTGCTGGGCGGCGTAGACCTCGACGAGGTCGGCCAGCGGCACATGGACCGCCTGCGGTTCGAACAGCGGGGACTGCGCGCCCGGTTCGGCGGCCCGCTGGGGCGGGTCGGGCGGCACCGGGAGGCGGCGCAGCCGGGCGAGGGCGGCGGCGGCCGACCTCGGTTCGCCGTGCCGCCCCTCGTGGCCGAGGAGCAGGGTCTCGGCGTCCTCGATGTCGTAGCACCGCTCCACTCGCACTCCCGTGGCGAGCAGGCGCGGATAGACCTCGGCGGTGGACCGCCACACCCACCGCGCGACCTCCGGCCGCCCCCGCACGGCCGCACCCAGGTCCGCCTCCCGGCGCACCGGCCCCGCGGGCAGCCCGTCCGGGCCGAGGGGGGCGAACTCCACGCCACCGTCCTCGGCCGGAGCGAGCGCCCACCGATCGGTCATGCGGCGAGTGTGGCACCCGGGTCTGACAACGCCCTCAGCTCTGCGCCCCACCCTCCTCGCCGCTCTCCCCGCCGGCCTCCTTGACCGTCTGCACACCGCTGTTCAGGAACTGGGAGAGCATCTCGACGAGGTACTCCTCCACCGTCTGCTTGGTGAGCCCGAGCCCGTACAGCACGCCGGTGCCGTTCTCGAACTCCAGCAGGGCGAGCAGGATGTGCTCGGTGCCGATGTAGTTGTGGCCGAGGCGCAGGGCCTCGCGGAACGTCAGCTCCAGCACCTTCTTGGCGTCGGAGCCGTAGGGGACGAGCTCGGGGACGTCGTCGGCGGCCGGCGGCAGGGCTGCGGTGGCGGCCTGGCGCACCGAGTCCAGCAGGACACCCTGTGCCGTGATCGCCTTCGCGGCCAGCCCGTCCGGCTCGGCCAGCAGACCGAGGACCAGGTGCTCGGGGCGGCCCTCGGTGTTGCGCGCCGCGACGGCCTCGTTGTGGGCGGCCATCACCGTGTTGCGGGCACGCGGCGTGTAGCGGCCGAAGCCCTGCTGCGGGTCGAGGTCGACCGACTCCTTGGGCACGAACCGCTTCTGCGCGGCCTGCCGGGTGACGCCCATGCTCTTGCCGATGTCGGTCCAGGAGGCACCGGAACGCCGGGCCTGGTCCACGAAGTGACCGATCAGGTGGTCGGCCACTTCACCGAGGTGATCGGCGGCGATCACCGCGTCCTGGAGCTGGTCGAGCGGCTCGTCGTGGACCTTTTTGATGGCCGCGATGAGCTCGTCGAGACGTACGGATGACGTGATGCTCGGGTTCGTCGACATGTGTCAACCATAAGTTGACACTCCTGGACTGTCAACCTTCAGTTGACATCTGCGACGGGGTCATGTCGTCCTGGCCCAACCGGATTTCCCGGCCCGCCTACGCCACCCCGTCCTTGGCTCCACGCGCCCGCTGCCGCCGCACGCACCCGTCCGAGCCCAGCCCGTCCATCAACCCCGCCCGTCCATCAATCCAGCCCGTCCATCAACGCCGCCGCCCACCAACGCCACAGGCGCCGAGCCGCCCCGATCCCACCCCATGGCACCATCACCGAGTGAGCAGCACGAACAGTCGGAGCGACACTCCCGGCCCCGTCGACCGAGCCTTCCGGCACGCCCTCTACGCCGACAGCGACGACGCCCTCGACACCGGTGCCTCTCTCCTTGCCGCCGCCCCCGAGGCGGACGCGGAGCTCGATCGGCGTGGGCTGGAGTTCGTGGCGGCGGCCTGGCGGCGGGGCTGGCAGCCCGCCGATGTCGTACGGCTGGCGCGGCGCGAGCTGGACGACGTGCACGTACGGCTGCTCTCGGCGCTGATCCGGGCACAGCGGCCGGACGACCGACCCCGCGGCCCCCGCTGGACCGCGCAGCTCGACGACCTGCCCACCGAGGCGCCGCCCCGCACGGACCGCTTCTCGCACGCGACCGCCGTCCTGGAGCTGTACCGCCTGCTGCTGCGCCTGCCCGCGCTGGAGCCCTTGGACGAGCCGGTCACGTCGGCCGCAGGGCAGCCCCGGCCCGAGTCCCGCATGCTCGGCCGTATCCGGGCGCTGCTGGCGAAGGCGGAGGCGACCGGCTTTCCGGAGGAGGCGGAGGCGCTCAGCGCCAAGGCACAGGAACTGATGGCCCGGCACAGCATCGACGACGCCCTCCTCGCGAGCCGTACGCACGCCCCGCACGCCACGAAGGACGTCCCCGGCGCCTGCCGGATCGGTGTCGAACCGCCGTACGAGCAGGCGAAGGCCGTCCTGCTGGACGCGGTGGCGACCGCCAACCACTGCCGCGCCGTGTGGAACGAACCCTTCGCCTTCTCCACGGTCGTCGGCTTCGAGGCCGACCTGGAGGTGGTCGAGCTCCTGCACACCTCGCTGCTCGTGCAGGCGCAGACCGCGATGACCAGGGCGGAGGCGGCCCAGCGTGCGGGCGGCCGCAAGCGTACGAAGACCTTCCGGCAGTCGTTCCTCGCGGCCTACGCCCACCGCATCGGCGCCCGCCTGGCCGAAGCGGCGCAGACCCAGGTCACCCAGGACCTGCTCCCGGTCCTGGCCTCCCGAGAGGTGGCCGTCACCGACCGCCTGGACCGTATGTTCCCGGAGACGACCACGACCCGCCTGCGCGGCGTCAGCGACGAGGCGGGCTGGGTCGAGGGCTCGCAGGCGGCCGACAGGGCACAGGTAGCCCCGCGCCGCCCGCTGCGCTGACCCCGGGAGACCTCAGTCGCCGGACTGCTGGAACCCGCTCACCGAGGCGTCCGGCGTCTGCCCGTCGCTCTTCAGCGCGACATCGCCGTACGACCACTTGAAGTCGCGCGTCCCGTCGACTCCGGGCAGCTGGATCTTCACCCGCCGCACGCCCAGGCTCTTGGTGCCACCGCCCTCGCCCCGGACATAGGTGAGGGTGAAGGAGGTGGAGGCCTCCTTCGTGAGGGTCGTCTTCCTCACCCCGGCGGCCTCGGCCGCCTCGTCGGCCGCGACGCCGGTCATGGCGTCACCCGAGTCCAACTCGACGCCGGGCAACCCCTCCAGGACGCACTCGGCGTCGCCGCGGTTGGTGATCGTGACGGGCACGTTCCCGGTGTCCCCGGTGGCGGGCGCGGCGTTGCCGGGCCCGAAGCGCACGCTCAACTCGGCGCAGGAGGAGCCGGCCTTGCTGTCCTCGTCCTCACCCCCGTCGTCGCAGGCGGTCAGGAGGAGGGCCGCGGCGAGGGCGGCGACAGTGAGGGAAGTTGCGCGCATGGGTCCTCTGGAGGAGACGTCGGCGACCGGGTGTCGATCACCGCACAGGTGGGGCGGACGGTCACCGATCAAACATCACGAACCCAGACCGCCCGTAGGCAGCCCCGTCGGCAGCTTCCCGCCCTCCGCCTTGGTGTACGTCTCCGCGCCGATGCCGCCCTCCCAGGTGACCTTCAGCTGCTCCTCGCCGACGGAGTCGACCATCCCGACGGCCCGGTCCTTGCGGGCGTCCGGGCACTTGAGGCGGATCATCCGCATCCCGTCCTGCTCACCGGCGGTCCCGCTGCACACGGTCCCGCCCGTCGTGAAGAGCGCGGCCTTGGCGCCGGTGACGACCAGCACGACCGCCTTGCCGTCGGTCGTGGCCAGCCAACTGCCCTCCAACTCGTCGGAGGCCGAGGCCGACCCGCCCGTACCGCCGCCCGTGTCGGCACTGGCGGTCGCGGAGGAGCCGGCCGAGGGACCGTCCGTGGGCTTGGCATCGGAGTCGCCGCCGCTGCACGCGGTCAGGGCGAGCGCGCCGACCAGGGACGCGGCCACCGTCACGACCCGCATCCGCCGGCCCGACATCGTGCGCGTACGCGAGAAAGTCGCCGAGGTCACTGGAAGCTCCCAAGCTGTAGCGGTCGGCATACGGCCGAGTCGGCCATGTCGGCCGAAACGACCGCAGCAAGTTACCAGGGAGTCCTTTCCACGGGCAGGACTCACCGGCGCCCCCGGCCTCACCACCTCTACCAGGACGCCTTGCGCACCCCCGGCAGATACCCGGCGTGCGCCTGCTCCCGCAACGACACCCGGGACAGCCCGAAGGTCCGGAGGTAGCCGCGCGGCCGCCCGTCCACCTGGTCGCGGTTGCGCACCCGCGTGGCGCTCGCGTCCCGCGGCTGCCTGCTCAGCTCCCGCCGCGCGGCCAGCCGTTCGGCGTCGGTGGACGACGGCCGACGGATGATCTCCTTCAGCTCGGCCCGCCGGGCGGCGTACCGGGCGACGATCTCCTGCCGCCGCTCGTTCTTCGCGATCTTGCTCTTCTTGGCCATCAGACCTTCACCCCCCGAGCGCGGATCCGGGCGACGGCCGCCTCGACGCCGATGACGTCGACGGTCTTGATCCCCCTGGCGCTCAGCCGCAGCCGCACATACCGGCCCTCGCTGGGCAGCCAGTAGCGCTTGGTCTGGATGTTCGGGTCGAACCGGCGGGAGGTCCGCCGATGCGAATGGGAAATGGAGTTGCCGAAACCGGGCTGGGCGCCGGTCAGCATGCAGTGGGCGGACACAGGTGACGAACCTCTCCTCGCTGGCTTCTGTTAATGGAATTCATTTTCAGTAAGATAGCAGCATGGCACGCAACGAACTCCGCCCGGTCATCAAGCTCCGGTCCACCGCCGGCACCGGCTACACCTACGTGACCCGAAAGAACCGCCGCAACGACCCGGACCGCATGACCCTGCGCAAGTACGACCCGGTCGCCGGCCGCCACGTCGACTTCCGAGAGGAGCGCTGATCATGCGCGACGGAATCCACCCCGCATACGGCCCGGTCGTCTTCCGCGACCGAGCCGCGGGCCACGCCTTCCTCACCCGCTCGACGCTCGCCGCCGTGCCCACCGACAAGACGATCGAGTGGGAGGACGGCAACACCTACCCGGTCGTCGACGTCGAGATCTCGAACGTGAGCCACCCCTTCTACACCGGCACGGCCCGCGTCCTGGACACGGCCGGCCGCGTGGAGCGCTTCGAACGCCGCTACGGAAAGAAGGGCTGATGCTGTCCGTCGTGATCGTCGCCGGCCTGCACGCGGACGCCCGCACGGCGACAGTCGCCCAACTGCTCGCCGACGTCCCCGACAGCGTCGTACTCCACCACGACCTCGCGACGGCCGCCGCGGGCACGGTCGTCCGCACGATCCGCGACGCCACCGGCCTCGTCAGCACCGGCGAGGCCCCCCTCGTCAACGACTGCGCCTGCTGCGCCCTGCGCGAGGACCTGGTGCCGGAACTCCTGAGGATCCAGGAGGCCGGCGGCACACGCATGGCGGTCGTCGAACTCTGGGACTCGGTCGAACCGAAGGCGATGGCCGAGGTGGTCACGGCGGGCGGACTGACGCTCACCGGCGTGATCACCGCGGTCGACCCGGCGCTGGTCCTGCCGTACCTGGGCAACGGCGACGACCTCGCCGAACGGGGCCTCGCGGCCGCGGCGACCGACCAGCGCACGGTCGCCGACACCTTCGCCCGGCAGCTCGAGTACGCCCCCGTCCTCGCCGTCACCGACTCCCCGGAGGCCGACGACGAGGACCGTGAACTCCTGACCCAACTCCATCCGACGGCCCGCCAGGTCCCCATCACCCACGACGACCTGACCGTGCCGCCACCGCGTACCCGCCCCCCATCCCCCCTCGCCCGCGCGGCCCTGTCCGGCTTCGACGTCGAGTCGGCCGACGCGGCCCAGCACCCCGCCTGCGCCCTGCTCCCCGCCGAGGCCGACGCGCACGGCGTCAGCACCGTCGTCTGGCACCGCCGCCGCCCCTTCCACCCCGAGCGCCTCTACGCGGCCCTGGAGGACCTGACCTGTGCGGCGGCCCGCAGTCGGGGCCGTTTCTGGCTGGCCGACAAACCGGACGTCCTCCTCCACTGGGACGCCGCGGGCGGCGCCCTGTGCGTGGAGAGCGCGGGCCCCTGGCTCGTCTCCCTCCCCGACGCGGCCTGGGACATGGTCCCGCCGATCCGCCGCGCCGCCGCCGCGCTGGACTGGCATCCCGAGCACGGCGACTGCTGCCAGCACCTGGTCTTCACGTCCCCCGCCCTGGACCGCGACGGCCTGGAGCAACTCCTCGAATCGTGCCTCCTCACCGACGCCGAGTACGCCGCCGGCCGTGACGCCTGGAAACAACTCCCACCCGCCTTCGACACCCTCCTGGAGGTCTGACCCGTGCCCCGCCACCCCGCCCGCAAGCCCATCAAGCCCCGCCCCAACCCCCTGGACCAGGCCGGCATCACCTACATCGACTACAAGGACACCGACCTCCTGCGACGCTTCCTCTCCGACCGAGGCAAAATCCGCAGCCGCCGCGTCACCCGCGTAACGTCCCAGCAGCAACGCCAGCTGGCCAAGGCCATCAAGAACGCCAGAGAGATGGCCCTCCTCCCTTACGCCACCCGCTGAGCCCACCAGGGCGGCGGCGTACCCCCCGCCGGGCCGCGGTCGCGTACGGCGGGAAGGGGACGTGCCGGGGGGTGTCCGGCCGCAGCGGCGGGCGTCAACGCAAGCGCACTTCTACAGGCAACCGAGCCGCCCGAGGACGGACACACCCCCCGGCACGGCCCCGGCCCACAACGCACCGAACCGCGCTACGCGAACGCCCACCAAACCCCAGCGGGCCGTCGCCGCAGGCATTCCCCAAACACCCCGGAACCCATCCCCGCCCCCATACGTCACAGGAGTAACCACAGGAACACCCCCCGTGCACGTGCATCCGCTCATGCACCTGCACGTGAAACAGAGCTATGATCCGGAAGCAGTTGACCGCCGCACCACCGGGGAGCGATCTGTGGACCACGACGTGTACAACGGCATGGCAGCCACGGATCTGAACGGGGTGGCCTGGCAGAAGAGCAGGCACAGCAACTCGCAGGGCTCCTGCGTCGAATTCGCCCGCCTGCCCGGCGGCGATGTGGCGGTACGCAACTCGCGCTTCCCCGACGGCCCCGCGCTCGTCTACACCAGAGCCGAGATCGAGGCCATGCTCCTGGGTATCAAGGACGGCGAGTTCGACCACTTGGTCGTCGGCTGATCACCCACCGCCACCCTCGCCCCACCAGCGCCGATTCATCTCGCAACGCGCGTAGACAAACGCCCCCACGACTCGCGGCGCAGGCGAGTGCCGACCGCCGGCGCCTATTCCCCCGATGCCCCCGCGACAGCCCCCCGCGCCGGAAGCCGGAACAACGCCCAGACGACCTTCCCGCTGAGCGCCCCGGCCAGCGGCTGCCACCCCCAGCTGTCGCTGAAGGAGTCGACAAGGAACAACCCCCGCCCGGACTCCGCGGAGAAGTCGTCGGAATCGCGAGCGACGGGACTGTCATGACTGGGATCACGCACCGCGCACACCAGCCGCTCGGTCCATCGCATCAAATGCAGCCGGACAGGCGGCGCCACCTGCTCACACTCCCACTGCGCCCCCGCCGGCAACGCATGCCGCAACGCGTTGGTCACCAACTCGGAGACGACAAGACACACATCGTCGAAGCGATCGCCCAGTTCCCACTGTTCCAGCGTCCGGCGCGTGAACTTCCGCGCCTCACGCACCGCTTCATAGCGGGCGGGCAGCGCACAGGAGGCGGCATTGGAGACAGCTGCGGGATCCAACGGCGGAAGGCCCTGCCGTAACGGCTCGAGCATGGTCGATCCATTCGTCCCCATGCGAGGCACTCCCGGGAGTTCGCGGTCGTTGCGATGCAGCGGTTGCGCGGGACCATGGTTTCCGATGCGCAGGGCAGATGCAAGGGCAGATGCACGTGCACGTGACCGAATTGGACGCTCCCGTACCGCTTGTTGGCCATTTTTTCCGCCAACTTCAACCGCTTTCCTGGTCTCCCATCTGTCAGTAACCCTTGTCTTCTTTCCATCTCTGTAATCGGACGAGTACTGCTCGAAGTGATTTAGTGGCAGACTGCGGGCCCTGAAGACGGTTGGGGAGGCTGGCGAACGTGAGCGCGGGAGAGCCCGGATCGGTGGTGCGGCGCATGCTGCTCGGCTCGCAACTGAGGCGACTGCGGGAAGCGCGAGGGATCACGCGCGAGGCGGCGGGTTACTCCATCCGCGCCTCCGAATCGAAGATCAGCCGGATGGAGCTGGGCCGGGTGAGCTTCAAGACGCGAGACGTCGAGGACCTGCTGACGCTCTACGGCATCACGGACGAGCAGGAGCGCGCCTCGCTCCTCTCTCTCGCCCGCGAGGCCAATGTGGCGGGCTGGTGGCACAGTTACTCCGACGTCCTGCCGAGCTGGTTCCCCACGTACGTCGGCCTGGAGGGCGCCGCCAGCCTCATCAGGGCCTACGAAGTGCAGTTCGTGCACGGCCTGTTGCAGACCGAGGCGTACGCCCGCGCCGTCGTCAAACGGGGCATGAAGGGCGCGAGCGCGGCCGACATCGAAAAGCGCGTGGCGCTGCGCCTGGAGCGGCAGAAGTACCTGCTCGACGAGAGCGGCGCCCCCGAGTTCCACATCGTCCTGGACGAGGCCGCCCTGCGCCGCCCGTACGGCGACCGCGAGGTGATGCGCGGCCAGCTCCACCACCTGATCGAGATCTCCCAGCGCCCCAACGTGCGGCTCCAGGTCATGCCGTTCAGCTTCGGCGGCCACTCCGGCGAGTCCGGCGCGTTCACGATCCTCAGCTTCCCCGAGTCCGACCTCTCCGACGTCGTCTACCTGGAGCAGCTCACCAGCGCGCTCTATCTCGACAAGCACGAGGACGTCACCCAGTACGAGACGGCGCTGAAGGAGCTCCAGCAGGACAGCCCGGGACCGGACGAGAGCCGGGATCTTCTCAGGGGACTCCTTCAACTCTCTTGAATCACAAGTACGATGACGTGTGATCAGACCGTGAAGACGATCAAGGCCGAGCGAGCCCGATCACGCCCGATCAAGGCGATCCAAGGCGATCAAGGCGTCCGTGATCAGTCGAGCGGGTGTCCGCTAGGGATTGAGGGATCACATGTCGTCCTACTTCACCGACCTGGCTCAGCAGTACATCGACGGTGAGTGGCGCCCGGGCTCAGGTTCCT
Source organism: Streptomyces sp. NPDC028907 (assembly GCF_055564995.1). Classification (NCBI taxonomy): domain Bacteria; kingdom Bacillati; phylum Actinomycetota; class Actinomycetes; order Kitasatosporales; family Streptomycetaceae; genus Streptomyces; species Streptomyces sp. NPDC028907. Next base: position 88,567 of record NZ_JBVHVE010000003.1, on the reverse strand, counting down.
GGGACATCATCGACTTCAACCCGTACGACGGCGAGAAGCTGGCGTCGATCACCATAGCCACGGTCGACGAGGTCGACGACGCCTACCGGGCGGCCGCCCGTGCGCAGAAGCAGTGGGGCGCCACCAACCCGTATGCCCGCCGTGCCGTCTTCGAGAAGGCGCTGCGCCTGATAGAGGACCGCGAGCAGGAGATCACCGAGGCGATCATCGCCGAGCTCGGCGGCACCAGGCTGAAGGCGGCCTTCGAGCTCCACCTCGCCAAGGAGTTCCTGCGCGAGGCGGTCCATCTGTCGCTGCGCCCCGAGGGCAAGATCATCCCGTCCCCGACGGACGGCAAGGAGAACCGCGTCTATCGCGTCCCGGTCGGCGTCGTGGGCGTCATCAGCCCCTTCAACTTCCCCTTCCTCCTCTCGATCAAGTCGGTCGCCCCGGCTCTCGCGCTGGGCAACGGCGTGGTCCTCAAGCCGCACCAGAACACCCCGGTCTGCGGCGGCACCCTGGTCGCGAAGATCTTCGAGGACGCGGGCCTCCCGGCCGGCCTGCTGAACGTCGTCGTCACGGACATCGCGGAGATCGGCGACGCCTTCATCGAGCACCCGGTCCCGAAGGTCATCTCCTTCACCGGCTCCGACAAGGTCGGTCGCCATGTCGCCACCGTCTGCGCCTCCCTCTTCAAGCGCTCGGTCCTCGAACTCGGCGGCAACAGCGCGCTCGTGGTCCTCGACGACGCCGACATCGACTACGCGGTCGACGCGGCGGTATTCAGCCGCTACGTCCACCAGGGCCAGGTCTGCATGGCCGCGAACCGGGTCCTCGTGGACCGCTCGGTGGCGGACGAGTTCACGGAGAAGTTCGTCGCCAAGGTGCGGACCCTCAAGGCGGGCGACCCGCGCGACCCCGAGACCGTCATCGGCCCGGTGATCAACTCCTCGCAGGCGGACGCCCTTTCGGCCACGGTGGAGCAGGCCATCGCCGAGGGCGCTACCGCCCTGGTGCGCGGCACGACGACGGACAACCTGGTCGAGCCCTCGGTCCTCACCGGCGTCCCCGCCGGCTCCCCCCTGCTCCAGCAGGAGGTCTTCGGCCCGGTCGCCTTCCTCATCCCGTTCGACGGCGAGGAGGAGGCCGTACGTCTCGTGAACGACACCCCGTACGGCCTGAGCGGCGCCGTCCACACGGGGAACGTCGAGCGCGGCGTGAACTTCGCCAAGCAGATCGACACCGGCATGTTCCATGTGAACGACGGGACGGTCCACGACGAGCCGATCGTCCCCTTCGGCGGGGAGAAGCACTCCGGCCTCGGCCGCCTGAACGGCGAGACGATGCTGGACTCGTTCACGACGATCAAGTGGATCTCGGTGCAGCACGGCCGGAGCGGGTTCCCGTTCTGAGGCTTCCTGGCCGCTCCCGCCACGAACCCAGGTCATAACCTGGACCGCATGTCAGCGATCCGTCTCCTCGTGCTCGGCGCGGTCCGTATGCACGGCCGCGCCCACGGCTACCAGGTGCGCAACGACCTGGAGTACTGGGGTGCGCACGAGTGGTCCAACGCCAAGCCCGGCTCGATCTACCACGCGCTCAAGCAGATGGCGAAGCAGGGCCTGCTGCACGCGCACGAGATCGCGCCGTCCACGGCCGGCGGCCCCCCGCGTACGGAGTACGAACTCACGGACGCGGGCACCGAGGAGTACTTCACGCTGCTGCGCGACGCGCTGGTCACGTACGACCAGCGCGGAGACGTGAAGACGGCGGCCCTCGGCTTCATGGTCGACCTGCCGAGGGCCGAGGCCGTGACGCTGCTGAAGGAGCGGACCCGGCGGATCGAGGAGTGGCGGGCCTCCGTCGTGGCCCACTACGTGCCCGAGGACGGCCCCGGGCAGCTCGGTCACATCGGCGAGATCATGAACATGTGGGTCCACACGGCGGACTCCGAGCGGGACTGGACCAGCGGGCTGATCGAACGGCTCGAAGGGGGCGCCTACACCTTCGCCGACGAGGGGGACCCGTTCGTCGGCGTGCTGGCCGAGGGTGCGGAGAACCCGTACGCGACGGGGGAATCCCATCCCGGGGATGCCCTCTAATCAAGTTTGACCAATCCCAGGCCCTGGTCTACTTTGAGCTTGTAGTCAAGTTTGACTAGCGAGGGGGTCTCAGTGGCCGACGCGGCGATCACCGTCGAAAAGGCACGAAAGAAGTACGGCGGCAAAGCCGGAAAGAACGCACTGGACGGACTCGACCTCACGGTCGCGCGCGGCACCGTGCACGGAGTGCTCGGCCCGAACGGCGCGGGCAAGACGACCCTGGTCCGCGTCCTGTCCACCCTGCTGCGGCCGGACAGCGGCCGGGTCGAGGTGGCCGGACACGACGTGGTGCGCCAGGCGTACGAGGTGCGTCTGCGCATCGGACTGCTCGGCCAGCACGCGGCCGTGGACGAGGAATTGGGCGGCCGGCAGAACCTGGAGATGTTCGGCCGCCTCCACCACCTCGGCGCCCGCCACGCGCGCGTGCGCGCCGACGAACTGCTGGAGCGCTTCGGCCTGGCCGACACCGGCCGCAAGCCGGTCAGGCAGTACAGCGGCGGCATGCGCCGGCGGCTGGATCTGGCGGCGTCACTCATCACCGACCCGGAGGTGCTCTTCCTGGACGAACCCACCACCGGCCTCGACCCACGCGGCCGCACCGAGGTCTGGTCCGCGGTCCGCACCCTGGTCGGCGGCGGCACCACGGTCCTGCTCACCACCCAGTACCTGGAGGAAGCCGACCAGCTCGCCGACCGCATCTCGGTCGTCGACGCCGGCCGTGTGATCGCCGACGGCACGGCGGACCAGCTCAAGGCGCTGACCGGCGGCTCCCGCATCGACGTCGTCCTGCGCGACGCCGGACAGCTCGGCGCGGCCGTCGCCCTGCTGCCCGTACCGAAGGACGACGTCTCCGTCGACCCCGACCGGCGCCTGCTCAGTGCCCCGGTCACCGACCGGATGGCGGCGCTCTCCGGCGTCGTACGGGCCCTGGAGGCCGCCGGAATCGAGGCGGAGGACGTCGCACTGCGCCGACCGACGCTCGACGAGGTGTTCCTGCATCTCACGGGGGACGAGCACCGAGCGAAGGAGCCCGCATGAGCATGAGCGCCCACGCCCTGACCGACTCCTGGACCATGACCCGCCGCGAACTCGCCCACTGGGCACGGCAACCCGTGCAGGTCGTGGTCAACCTGGTCTTCCCCGTGATGCTGCTGCTGATGTTCGGCTACCTCGTCGGCGGCGGCCGGGGCGTCCAGGGCTCCTACGTCGACTATCTGCTGCCCGGCATGCTCGCGCTCACCATGGCCTTCGGCCTGGAGGGCACGATGATCGCGGTCACCCAGGACCTCAACAAGGGCGTCGTGGACCGCTTCCGGTCCATGCCCATGGCCAACGGGGCGGTCCTGGTGGGCCGTTCGGCCGCCGACATGCTCCAGTCGGCGCTCGCCCTGTTCGTCCTCATGGCCGTCGGACACGCGCTGGGCTGGCGGGCGGACGGCGGCCCGGGAGCCTTCCTGGGTGCCGTGGGCCTGCTCCTGCTCTTCCGCTTCGCCATGCTGTGGATCGGCATCCACCTGGCGCTGGTGGCCGGCAAGCCGGAGATGGTCCAGGCGGTGCAGATCCTGGTCTGGCCGGTCGGCTTCCTCTCCAACGCCCTCGCCCTGCCCGGCTCCATGCCCGGCTGGCTGGGCACGGTCGTCGAGTGGAACCCGATGTCCCAGACGGCGACGGCCGTACGGGACCTGTTCGGCGGCACGGCCGCGGACACCGTCGGGGCGGCGGTCATCTGGCCGCTGGTACTGCTCGCGGTCTTCTTCCCGCTGGCGGTACGACGGTTCGCCCGCCTCAGCCGCTAGCCACCGCCCACCCCCTAGTGGTGGAAGCCGGTGGCCGCCCCCTTGTCCCGGGTGAAGGGGTGCGGCTGCCGGCGCAGCTCCGGCAGCACCCGGCCCAGGTCCTCCAGGAACAGCTCGCCGAGATCGGCGGAGAAGCCGTTGCGGCAGACGACCCGCAGGACCGACAGGTCCTCCCGGTTCGCCGGGAAGGTGTAGGCCGGGACCAGCCAGCCGTTCTCCCGTAGTCGCCGCGAGACGTCGAAGACGTCGTAGGCCGTCACCTCAGGCCGGGTCGTGAAGGCGAACACCGGGAGCTGGTCGCCCCGGGTCAGCAGCCGGAAGTCGCCGAGGTCCGCCACGCGTTCGGCGATGCCCAGCGCGACCTCCCGGGTGGTCTGCTGCACGGCCCGGTAACCCTCGCGGCCGAGCCGCAGGAAGGTGTAGTACTGCGCGACCACCTGGGCGCCCGGCCGGGAGAAGTTCAGCGCGAAGGTCGGCATGTCGCCGCCCAGGTAGTTGACGCGGAAGACGAGTTCCTCGGGCAGGGACGCCCTGTCCCGCCACAGCGCCCAGCCGACTCCGGGGTAGACGAGTCCGTACTTGTGCCCGGAGGTGTTGATGGAGACCACCCTGGGCAGCCGGAAGTCCCAGACGAGATCCTCGTCCAGGAAGGGCGCGACCATCGCTCCGGACGCGCCGTCGACGTGCACCGGGACGTCGAGGCCGGTGCGCTCCCGCAGTTCGTCCAGGGCGGCGCACAGCTCCGCGATCGGTTCGTAGGAGCCGTCGAAGGTGGAGCCGAGGACACCGACGACGCCGATGGTGTTCTCGTCGCACAGGGCGGCCGCCGCCTGCGGATCGAGGTGGAAGCGGTCGCCCTCCATGGGGACCTGCCGGGCCTCGACCTCCCAGAAGTTGCAGAACTTGTCCCAGCAGACCTGGACGTTGACGCCCATGACCAGATTGGGGCGGACGTCGTGCGCGGGATAGCGGTCGGCGTTGCGCTGCGCCCAGCGCCGCTTGAGCGCCATCCCGGCGAGCATGCACGCCTCGCTCGACCCGGTCGTCGAGCACCCCACGGCCGTCGACGGATCGGGGGCGTTCCACAGGTCGGCGAGCATCGCCACGCAGCGGCGCTCCAACTCGGCGGTGCGCGGGTACTCGTCCTTGTCGATCATGTTCTTGTCCCGGCACTCGCTCATCAGAACCCCGGCCTGCGGCTCCATCCAGGTGGTGACGAACGTGGCGAGGTTGAGCCTTGAGTTGCCGTCCAGCATCAGCTCGTCGTGGACGAGCTGGTACGCCGTCGAGGGCGACATGGGAGCGTCCGGCAGCCGGTGTTCGGGCGGTGCCTCCGTCATGCCGCCGACCGGATTCGCCTCCCCGTAGAAGGGGTTGACGGCCAGCGGGCGCTCGTCGGGCCCCTCGGGGCCTTTGTGCAGCGGCATGGGCTCTTCTCCTGAGTCTTCCGAGTCTCCTGAACGGGTCAGCGGGGTCAGCGGGGGTCAGCGGACCGGGGTTCCGTCCTCGCGCAGCTGCATCTGGGGGCGTCCGGTCACCAGCAGCCAGGCCGGCAGCGAGGCCATGCACAGCAGGGCGATGATCGCCGGAGAGGCGACCAGCACGGCGGCCGTGAACAGGCTCACCCAGCCCTGCCGGGTGATGGCGAGGAGCACGCCCAGCACGCCCGCGGCGACACCGACGGCGGGGTGGACGCCGGGCACGAGCGCGTGGGCGCACAGCCCGAGGGCGGCGCCGACGAACACGGCCGGGAAGATCCGCCCGCCGCGGAAGCCGCAGGACGCGGCGACGAGCAGCGCGGCCAGCTTGACCACCGTCATCGTCGCGAACTCCCCGGCCGACCAGCCGTCGGGGTCGGCGGCGATCTCCCCGACCTCGTCCAGCCCCTTGAAGAGGGTGAGATGGCCGCCCAGCGCGCCGAGCAGACCCAGCACCAGCCCGCCCACCGGAAGCGCCACCATCGGGTGCCGCAGTCGCTTGAACGCGCCGTGGACGTACGGGAAGGCGCGGACGGCGCACATGCCGAGCAGCGCGGCGACGGACGCGATCACCATCGACGCCAGCAGATCCCCCCAGCCGGGCCGACCGAACGAGGGCAGGTGCAGGTCGAAGGTCGGACGGGCCAGCAGGGTCGTCGTCAACGACCCCGCGGCGGCGGCGACGAGCGGCGCGAAGACGTTGTCCCACAGCGCCCCCTTCAGCTGCCGCCCGGCCAGGGCCTCGGAGAGGAGCAGCGCCGCCGCCACGGGCGTACCGAACAGGGCGCCGATCGTCGCCGCCTCCGCCAGTGCCGCCCACACGCCGCCCGGCGCGCGGGGAAGCAGTCGCCGGCCCAGCCAGAAGGCGAGACTCACGTTCACGGCGATGATCGGGTTCTCAGGGCCGAGACTGGGCCCTCCCGCGAGCATCAGCGCGGTCGCCAGCAGCAGCCCCGGCAGCACGGCGAGCGGCAGCACGGGAGTGTCCAGCCCGGTCGTGGCCGGGTCGGGCCCGGCATGCCCCGGCACCTTCCACACCACCAGCCCCACGGCCACGCCGGTGGCCGTGAGCATGACGATCATCCAGAGCACGGAGTACCGGCCCACCCCCAGCGCGTCCGGCAGGTTCCGCCACAGCACACCCTGGAGCTCCTCGGCCGCCGCTTCCACCCCGAGAAGGAGCAGACTCGCGCCCACGCCCACCACGAGCGCGGGGAGGATCAGCGGCAGCAAGGTGCGGGCCGGGGTTGCCGGGGCGGGTAACTGCGCGGTGTCCTGGGCCACAGGCTCACGATAAGCGGGCAAAACGGGCGGTACATCCGGAAGGGAAACCGGCTTGCACCTCACGCCACGTGAGGACTCACCGTGGAGTGCGTAACACAGAAGGGAGCGGAAGTGAGCTACTCCGTGGGACAGGTCGCCGGATTCGCCGCGGTGACGGTGCGCACCCTGCACCACTACGACGACATCGGCCTGCTCGTACCCAGCGAGCGCAGCCACGCGGGCCACCGGCGCTACAGCGACGCCGACCTCGACCGGCTGCAGCAGATCCTGTTCTACCGCGAACTCGGCTTCCCGCTCGAGGAGGTCGCCGCCCTGCTCGACGACCCGGACGCGGACCCGCGCGCACATCTGCGCCGGCAGCACGAACTGCTGACCGCACGGATCGAGAAGCTGCAGAAGATGGCGGCGGCCGTGGAGCACGCCATGGAGGCACGCAAGATGGGGATCAATCTGACGCCGGAGGAGAAGTTCGAGGTGTTCGGGGACAAGGACCCCGAGCAGTACGCCGAGGAGGCGGAGCAGCGCTGGGGCGGCACCGAGGCGTACGCCGAGTCACAGCGCCGGGCCGCCCGCTACACCAAGGAGGACTGGAAACGCATCCAGGCCGAGGTCAACGACTGGGGCGAGCGCTACACGGCCCTGGTGGCCGCGGGCGAGCCGCCCACCGGCGAGCGGGCCATGGACATGGCCGAGGAACACCGCGGGCACATCGGCACGTGGTACTTCGAGTGCCCGTACGAGATGCACAAGGGTCTCGCCGAGATGTACGTCTCCGACGAGCGTTTCAAGGCGTACTACGACTCGATGCACGAGGGCCTCGCTGAACACCTCAGGGGGGCCATCCTCGCGAACGCGGCCCGACACGCCGCATAGCGCCCGGCCCGGGACCCCGTACGGGTTACTCCCGGGCCGGACCCCGTACGGGTTACTCCCGGGCCAGGACCACCGCCGTCCCGTAGGCACACACCTCGGTGCCCACGTCGGCCGCCTCGCTCACGTCGAAGCGGAAGGCCAGCACGCCGTTCGCGCCACGCGCGCGTGCCTGGTCCACGAGACGCTCCATGGCCTGGTTGCGGGTCTCCACGAGCGTCTTGGTGAGCCCCTTGAGCTCACCGCCGACCAGCGACTTCAGCCCGGCGCCGATCTGGCTGCCGACGTGCCGGGAGCGCACAGTCAGCCCGAAGACCTCGCCGACGACCTCTGTGACGCGGTGGCCGGGGACGTCGTTCGTGGTCACGACCAGAACGTCGGGCCGGGGTCCCTGACCGCCGCCGAACTCTTCGATGCCCATGAACCACAGCTTTGTCCCAGCCGGGGCACAGTGCATCCTGAGGGGGTCCATGGAACCTGGGCGGCCGGTGCAGCGTTGATAATTTGAGCAGCCAGCTTCAACCCCCCGCCCCCTCCCCGCAGGAGCCACGATCCCGTGACCACGCTTGCGCTCGGCCCCGAGTGGCTCAGCCCGGACTATCTGATCGAGACGTTCAGCCTGCCTGGCATCCTGCTGATCGTCTTCGCCGAGTCCGGCCTCTTCGCCTTCCTGCCCGGGGACTCCCTGCTGTTCACGGCGGGTCTGTTCGTGGCCCAGGGGCAGTACATCAGCCAGCCGCTGTGGCTGGTGTGCACCCTGATCGTGCTGGCCGCCGTCATCGGCGACCAGGTCGGCTACATGATCGGCAAGTTCTTCGGCCCGAAGATCTTCAACCGGCCGGGCTCCAAGCTCTTCAAACAGGAGAACCTGGACAAGGCCCACGAGTTCATGGAGAAGTACGGCCCCAAGGCGATCGTCCTCGCCCGCTTCGTGCCGATCGTGCGCACCTTCGCGCCCATCGTGGCCGGCGCCGGCCGCATGAGGTACGCCACGTTCCTCACGTACAACATCATCGGCGGCATCGCCTGGGGCATCGGCGTCACCCTCGCGGGCTACTGGCTCGGACAGATCGACTTCATCAACAAGAACGTCGAGGCGATCCTCGTCCTGATCGTCTTCGTCTCCGTGGTCCCGATCATCATCGAGTACCTGCGCGAGCGCGCCAAGAAGAAGCGGGCGGCGACCGAGACCCCGGCGGCCCCGGCGTCGGCCCAGCAGCACATGATGATGGACGACGCCACGACCCAACTCCGCCGCATCCCGTCCGACGACCAGCCCCAGCCCCAGCCCCAGCAGCAGTACGGCAACCAGGGCGGGCAGGGCAGCCAGCAGCAGTACGGCTACGACCAGCAGTACTACGACCAGCAGCCCCAGCAGCAGCCGTACGCCCAGCAATATCCCCAGGGCTACGGCGACCACCAGCAGTACAACGCCCAGCGAAACCAGCAGTACCCCTACAACGAGGGCTACTGAAACGCCCTTAGGAGTGCGGGGCCGGAAGGCAGGCGCTCAGAACCCCCGCGTCCGCTTGGCGGCCCGCCGCTTCTCCGGCGACCCGATCCGCAAGAACATCCGCGAGATCTCGGCCCCGAGGTTCACCCCAATAGCGATGGCCATGGCCAACGAAGCCGCCGTGGCCAACGACACCAGCCCCTTGTTCACATCGTTCTGCGCGATCGCCAACAGCCCGAAATACGTGGCCGAACCCGGCAACAGGGGCCCGATCGCCGCAGTGGTGTACGGCAACGCCGACGCGAACCGATACCGCGCCATCAACTGCCCGAACAAGCCCACCAATCCGGCCGCCACAGCCGTGGAGGCCACGGGCGAGAACTCACCGGCGTAGTGCATCGCGCCGTACACCACCCACGCGACACCTCCGTTGAGGGTCACGGCGGTCACGGTGGATCGATCCTGCTGGAGCAGCACCGCGAAGGTCAGCGACAGCAGCATCGACGCGGCGATCTGCCAGTACGGCCGGTCGGAGGCCCCCAGCGCCTCGTCCGGGGTGAGCTTGGCGCCGAGGTTGACGCCGAAGTACAGGATCACCAGCACGCCGACGACGATGCCGACGAAGAAGTACGTGACCTCCAGCAGCCGCGCGGAGGCGGTGATGTAGAACCCGGTCAGCCCGTCCTGCACACCCGCCACCAGCGCCCGCCCGGGCAGCAGCGCGAACAGTCCACCGGTGATCACCGCGGACGCCTTCACGTCGACGTGCGCCAGCGTCAGCGCGACGCCGATCGCGGCCGGCGGCATCGCGGCCACCGTGAACTGGTAGAACTCCGGCAGCCCGCGCCCCGCGCACAGCCACGCCAGCCGGTCGCCGAGCATCGCGCCCAGCGCGGCCGCGACGAACACGATCAGATCACCGCCGACCAGCACGGAGGCGGCGCCCGCGAGCAGCCCGCTCGCCGAGGTCAGCACCCAGGTCGGGTACGGGTGCCGGTTGCGGCGGATCTCCGCGAGCCGCCCGTAGGCCTCCTCCAGGGAGATATGGCTCTCCGGGTCGCTGAGGTCGTCTACGAGCTGGTACACGGCGGCCAGACGCGTGTAGTCGGTGCCGCGCCGCCGTACCGTGCGGGACGCCGAGACCGGGTCGTCCACCAGCGACGGCTGGTACGAGATCGACAGCAGCGTGAAGGTGACGTTCGGCTCGCAGCGGTCCAGGCCGTAGGACCGGCAGACCGCGAACATCGCCGCCTCGACGTCCTCCGCGCCCTCGCCGCCCGCCAGCAGCAGCTCGCCGATACGCAGGGTCAGGTCCAGCACGCGCGGGACGGCCGGACCCTCCTCCTCCGCCCTCGGCATCCGCTCCGGCGCGGGCCGCTCGGCCACCGGCATGCGCAGCATGGTGCGCATCCGGTCCTGCCAGGGCAGGTCCTTGGTCAGGCTGATCCGCGGTATGCCACCGGCGGGCGTGAAAGCGGGCGATGCGTCCTCGACGCTGTAGCCGCTCGGCGTGCTGAACGCCGACCCCTCGGGCTCCTGGACCGGCGGCTGTGGCACGCCCAGGCCCTGGGGGAGGGCGAACTCGGACGTGGTCTCCGACTCGCTGTCCCCCACCTCCACACCGGCGGGCGGGATGAACGCCATCCTCGCCTCGTCCGACTGCGGCTTGCGGTCCTCCGCGTCCGTCACGTGCGCAGCACTCCCTGTACGACACCTCCTGCCGCACTCAGTATGCGCACACACACGCGAACAGGCTGCACGCGCACGCGTGCAGCCTGTTCACATGGCTGAGAGCCGACGGCCGCTCAGGACCGTGGCCGGGAGCACGGCTCAGTGGCCGCCCTGCTCCTTGAAGCGCTTGTAGGACCGCTCGATCTCGATCTCGGCGTCCTGCCGGCCCACCCAGTTGGCGCCCTCGACGGACTTGCCGGGCTCCAGGTCCTTGTAGACCTCGAAGAAGTGCTGGATCTCCAGGCGGTCGAACTCGGAGACGTGGTGGATGTCACGCAGGTGCTCCACCCGCGGGTCCGTCGCCGGGACGCACAGCAGCTTGTCGTCGCCGCCGGCCTCGTCCGTCATCCGGAACATGCCGATCGCGCGGCACTTGATGAGGCAGCCCGGGAAGGTCGGCTCATCCAGGATGACCAGCGCGTCCAGCGGGTCGCCGTCCTCGCCGAGGGTGTTCTCGACGAAGCCGTAGTCGGTCGGGTAGGCGGTCGAGGTGAAGAGTCGACGGTCCAGGCGGATCCGACCGGTCTCGTGGTCCACCTCGTACTTGTTCCGCGAACCCTTCGGGATCTCGATCGTGACGTCGAACTCCACCGGTGGCTCCTCCATGATCAGCACATAGTTCTGGTGGTTAAGTGTCCCTCACGCAGGTGTGTGATCGCGAAAGGGGCTGGTGGTCGTGCCAGAGCTGAGGCCGTGGCGAGCCGCGAAACCGCATGTGACGCGGGTCGCGGGCGCCGTACGACCCCGTCTGGCACGGGCCGCGGAGGCAGTACGGCCACGTCTCGCACGCGCCGCGACGGCCGTGAAACCGCGGGTCGTACGGCTCGCGCGAGCCGCTTCCCCGCAGGTCGCGCGGACACGCAAGCCGAAGACCTGGCAGTACACCGCCGGTGCCGCCACCGCCGGACTGGCGCTGGCCGCCGGAGTGGTGACCGTCGCCGGCCCCTGGGACTCCAGCGGTCAGCGTACGGCCGAGCGGGACCGGGCGGCCGTCCAGGAGCGCACGGGTGGCGCAGATCACGGCCGTAATTCCGATACGTCCGATACGGCCGCCGACACGCCCCGTCCCGCCCCCAGCGCGGCCTCCGTCCTGCCCGGCCTGGGCGGCGGCGTCGGCACCGCCCAGGCCGCCCCGAGCGCCAAGGCCCTCGCCGGCCTCCTGGAACCGCTCCTGGACGATCCGGAGCTCGGTGACCGCAGGACGGCGGCGGTCGTCGACGTGGCCACCGGCAAGCGGCTCTACGGCGAGGCCGCCGACGAGCCCCTCACCCCCGCCTCCACGACGAAGATCGCCACCGCCGTGGCCGTGCTCACCGCACTGGGCCCCGACCACCGCCTGACCACCCGCACGGTCCTGGAACCCGACACCAAGGAACTCGTCCTGGTCGGCGGCGGCGACCCCACGCTGACCGCACGCAAGGACGCCGACGGCTGGGCGAGCCTGCGCGACCTCGCCGACCGCACGGCCGAGTCCCTGAAGAAACGGGACGTACGCGAGGTCACCTTTTCGTACGACAAGACGCTCTACGCCGGCCCCGAACTGCACCCCATCGGCGTCAACGGCAACCTGGCCCCGGTCAGCGCCCTCATGGTCGACGAGGCCCGTACGAACGACTCCACCAGCGGGCCGGTGAGGCGCGTGGAGGATCCGGCCAAGGACGCGGCGACCCAGTTCGCGGCGCTCCTCGCGGACCGCGGGGTCAAGACCACGGCGCCGGGCCCGTCGAAGGCGACCAACCGGGCCCAGTCGCTGGCCGAGGTCACCTCACCGCCGATGTCCGCCCTGGTGGAGCGGATGCTCACCAACAGCGACAACGACATCGCCGAGCACCTCGCCCGCCAGACCGCCGTGGCGAGCGGCGCGCGCGCCGACTTCGACGGCGCGGGCAAGGCGATCGAGGACCGGCTGAAGAAGCTCGGGCTGCCGGTGACGGGAGCCGATTTCAAGGACGGCAGCGGCCTCGACCGCGACGACAAACTCACCGCGGACCTGCTCACGGCCCTCCTCGCCAAGGCGGCCGACCCGGCCCACCCCGAACTCCGCCCGGTCCTGACCGGCCTCCCCGTCGCCGGCTTCACCGGCACCCTGACCACCCGCTACACAGACGGCGCGGCCGGCGTCGTCCGAGCGAAAACCGGCACCCTGAACGGCGTGAACTCCCTGGCCGGCACAGTCGTCGACCAGGACGGCCACCTCCTCGCCTTCGCCTTCCTGTCCACCGGCGCCAACACGGAAGCGGCCCGAGCGGCCCTCGACAGAACGGCAACGGCCCTGGCGTCCTGCGGCTGCGCCTAGCGGCCCCCGCCCGCCGGCCGTCGTCCACCCCCGCCGTCCGGCTCCGACCCCCGCCGTCCGCCCACGCCCCTGCTGCCGTCAGCCGTCAGCCGTCAGCTCTCAGCCGTCCGCCCACGCCCCCTGCTGCCGCCAGCCGCCGCCTGCCGCCACCCGCCCACGCCCCCTGCCGCCGTCCACCGCGCGCCCCCGCTGCCGTCCCCCGCCGCGGGCAGTCGTTCCGCACGGCGGAACGGGTGGGCACGGCCTGCGGCCCCGGGCACCGCTCGACCATCCCTCGGCGCCTGCCGACCCGATCGCGGCGCTCAGGACGCCGAGTCGCCTCCCAACACCTGTGGCCCGGGCCCACCGACCCGCACGGCCTGCAACGCCGACCGCCGCCCTGGCAGCCCCGGCCCCTGCCGACCCGGGACGCCCGCCACGACGCCGAGCCCCGTCAAACACCCCGTGCCCCCACCAACCCCCACGGCCTGCCCCAAGTGGTAACGCTCACGTACGGTTGACACATGACGAGCATCGGTGGTGCCGAGATGGTCGACTGGAATCTCGCGGTGGCGACCGCGACCCGGCTCGTGCGGCCGGGCCCCGAGGTGAGCCGCGACGAGGCCAGGGCCGTCGTCGCCGAGCTGCGCCGACATGCCAAGGCCTCGGAGGAACACGTCCGGGGCTTCACTCGTATGGGCACGGAGGACACCCACGACACCCCCGTCCTCGTCGTCGACCGCCCCGGCTGGGTACGGGCGAACGTCGCCGGCTTCCGCCAGATCCTCAAGCCCTTGCTCGAAAAGATGCAGGAGCGGCGCAGCGGCAGCACCGGCGGCGCGGTCCTCGGAGCCGTCGGCGGCAAGGTCACCGGCGTCGAACTCGGCATGCTGCTGTCCTTCCTGGCCTCCCGCGTCCTCGGCCAGTACGAGACCTTCGCCCCCGCCACCCGCGAACTCCCGGCGGGCGAGAACGGCGGCGGCCGACTCCTCCTCGTCGCCCCCAACATCGTGCACGTGGAGCGCGAACTGGACGTACAGCCCCACGACTTCCGCCTCTGGGTGTGCCTGCACGAGGAGACGCACCGCACGCAGTTCAGCGCCGTCCCGTGGCTGCGGGACCACCTGGAGGGCGAAATCCAGTCTTTCTTGGGGGAGACCGACGTCGACCCCATGACCGTCCTCGAACGCATCCGCGAGGCCGCGCAGTCCCTTTCGGGCGGCCGCCCCGAGGCCGAGGAGGACGACGGCGGACGTTCTTTCGTCGAACTGGTGCAGACCCCGGCCCAGCGGGAGATCCTCGGCCGCCTCACCGCCGTGATGTCCCTCCTGGAGGGCCACGCCGACTTCGTGATGGACGGCGTCGGCCCCCAGGTCGTCCCGACCGTCGCCGAGATCCGTGAGAAGTTCCAGCAGCGACGGGCCAAGGGCGCCTCAAGGCTGGACATGGCCCTGCGCAAACTGCTCGGCCTCGACGCCAAACTCAGGCAGTACCGCGACGGCGAACGCTTCGTACGGGCCGTCCACGACCAGGTCGGCATGGACGGCTTCAACCGCGTGTGGACCTCCCCCAACACCCTCCCGACCAAGGCGGAGATCGCCAAACCCGCGGACTGGATCGCGCGGGTGCACCGCAAGGCGGAGTCGTGAATCCCGCGCCGCGGCGTGCATCTCATACGAACGTCGTGAACCGAATCCGGCCGACGGCAGGCGAACGCCCCTCCAATCACCCGTCCGAGGGACCGTGAGCCATGGGTAGGCGTGCAATGCTCGGGGAACCGCCCGGTTCTGTCACCATCTACACACTCTGAGTGACCGAGCTCGGGCTCACCCCCCGACAATTTCATGAAGGGAACCGGACATGGGTCCCCATCCTGCGGTCGCGGCGATACGCCTGGCGGTCCGCCGCGTCCTCCACGACATCCTCACCGAACACAGCCGCACCGCCGACGCCCCCGCGCCCGGCCGCCCGCGCGCGACCTCGTACGAGCTCGCGCACGCCACGCCGCCCGCGGTGCTGCCCGCGCCCTCGACCGGCGCCACACCCGCCGCGCACGACACGGCGCCCGAACCGTCGTACGAGCTCCCCGGCGCCACCCCGCAGGAGCCCCCGCGCGCCGCCCCGCACGAGCGACCCCCCTCCCCGCTCGTGCTCGTGGCGTGTTCCGGCGGCGCCGACTCCATGGCCCTCGCCTCCGCCCTCGCCTTCGAGGCCCGCAAACTCGACATCCGCGCCGGTGGCATCACCGTCGACCACGGCCTTCAGCCCGGCTCCGACCTACGCGCCGAGGAAGTAGTCCTGCGCATGCGCGAACTCGGCCTCGAACCGGCCGAATCCGTCGCCGTCACCGTCGGCCGCGCGGGCGGACCCGAGGCCGCCGCCCGCGACGCCCGCTACGCCGCCCTCGACGACGCCGCCGTCCGCCACGGCGCCACCGCCGTCCTGCTCGGCCACACCCGCGACGACCAGGCCGAGACCGTCCTGCTCGGCCTCGCCCGCGGCTCCGGCATCCGCTCCCTGTCCGGAATGGCCGCGGTCTCGGGGGCCGGCGGCCGCTACCGGCGCCCCTTTCTCGGACTCGACCGGCAGACCGCCCGCAAAGCCTGCATGGTCCAGTCCCTGCCGGTCTGGGACGACCCCCACAACGCCGACCCCGCGTACACCCGCTCGCGGCTGCGCCAGGAAGGCCTGCCGGCTCTGGAGAAGGCCCTCGGCAAGGGCGTCGTCGAGGCCCTCGCCCGGACGGCCCAGCTCTCCCGCGACGACGCCGACGCCCTCGACGCCTGGGCCCGCCAGGCCGAGGCCGCCGTACGCGACTCGGCCGGCCTCCTGGAATGCGCCAAGCTCTACGCGCTGCCGCCCGCCGTACGCCGCCGGATCCTGCGCCGCGCCGCCATCGAGGCCGGAGCACCCGCCGGTGCGCTGTTCGCCCGCCACATCGAGGAAGTCGACCGCCTGATCACCGGCTGGCGCGGCCAGGGAGCCATCAATCTCCCCGGCAAAGTCGTCGCCCAGCGTCAGGGTGGCAGACTGGTGATTCGGCAAGGCTGAAACCGGACCTCCCACCGGCCCCCTCCAGCGGGGTCGCGGGAGCGGCCGGACCGGCCGGTGGGACGACCGAAAGTGATGCGGGTGGACGCGAAAGACATGGGTGCCGACCTCCAAGAGGTACTCATCACCAAGGAAGAGATCGACGCCAAGCTGGTCGAGCTGGCCGCGAAGATCGACGCGGAGTACGCGGGCAAGGACCTGCTCATCGTCGGCGTCCTCAAGGGCGCGGTGATGGTCATGGCGGACCTCGCCCGGGCGCTGTCCACCCCCGTCACCATGGACTGGATGGCGGTGTCGTCCTACGGGGCCGGCACCCAGTCCTCCGGGGTCGTGCGGATCCTCAAGGACCTCGACACCGACATCAAGGGCCGGCACGTCCTGATCGTCGAGGACATCATCGACTCCGGCCTGACCCTGTCCTGGCTGATCAACAACCTCGGCTCCCGCGAGCCCGCCTCCCTGAAGGTGTGCACGCTCCTGCGCAAGCCGGACGCCGCGAAGGTCGCCATCGACGTGGAGTGGGTGGGCTTCGACATCCCCAACGAGTTCGTCGTCGGCTACGGCCTCGACTACGCCGAGAAGTACCGCAACCTCCCGTTCGTCGGTACGCTCGCGCCCCACGTCTACGGAGGCTGAGCCCGCCGGTCCGGGCGACCGGACCCGAAGGGCCCAAGCACCGTACGAAGATCGGGAACCCCGGCGGGCCTCGCGCCGTTGGAGCATGCAGACGGGCTTGCCAGCCCTCCCGTGCGGCTACGGTCGTCGAAGCTGGGGTACCGTCAGAAGAACTGTCTTATCAAACTCACTATGGCAGGAGGGACGGGGCGACACCGCTCCGTATGGATGGACGTGAAGCGATACTTCCGTGGGCCGGTCATGTGGATCGTGCTGGCCGTCCTTGCCGTGGTCGTGTTGATGCAGGTCGTCGGCTCGTCCGGCGGCTACAAGACGGTGGACACCGGCCAGGTCGTTCAGGCGATCAATGAAAACAAGGTCGAGTCGGTCAAGCTGACCACCGGCGACGAACAGATCGTCAAGGCGCAACTCAAGGACGGCCAAAAGGTCGAGGGCGCCACCAAGATCCAGGCGAGCTACATCGGCGACCAGGGCGTCGACATCGCCAACACGCTGCAGAACAAGTACCAGCAGAAGCAGATCCCCGACGGCTACACGGTCTCGCCGTCCAAGCAGAACCCGTTCGTCGGCATCCTGCTCTCCCTGCTGCCCTTCGTTCTCATCGTCGTCGTGTTCCTGTTCCTGATGAACCAGATGCAGGGCGGCGGCTCCCGAGTCATGAACTTCGGGAAGTCCAAGGCCAAGCTCATCACCAAGGACACCCCGAAGACGACGTTCGCGGACGTCGCCGGCTCGGACGAGGCGGTCGAGGAACTCCACGAGATCAAGGAGTTCCTCCAGGAACCGGCGAAGTTCCAGGCCGTCGGTGCCAAGATCCCCAAGGGCGTACTGCTCTACGGGCCTCCCGGCACCGGTAAGACGCTCCTCGCGCGCGCCGTCGCCGGCGAGGCGGGCGTCCCCTTCTACTCGATCTCCGGTTCCGACTTCGTCGAGATGTTCGTCGGTGTCGGTGCCTCCCGAGTCCGAGACCTGTTCGAGCAGGCCAAGGCGAACGCCCCGGCGATCGTCTTCGTCGACGAGATCGACGCGGTCGGCCGCCACCGCGGCGCCGGCCTCGGCGGCGGTCACGACGAGCGCGAGCAGACCCTGAACCAGCTGCTCGTCGAGATGGACGGCTTCGACGTGAAGGGCGGCGTGATCCTGATCGCCGCCACGAACCGCCCCGACATCCTCGACCCGGCGCTGCTGCGCCCCGGCCGCTTCGACCGCCAGATCGCGGTCGACCGCCCGGACATGCAGGGCCGTCTGGAGATCCTCAAGGTCCACCAGAAGGGCAAGCCGGTCGCCCCGGACGTCGACCTGTCGGCGGTCGCCCGCCGCACCCCCGGCTTCACGGGTGCCGATCTGTCGAACGTCCTGAACGAGGCCGCGCTGCTCACGGCCCGCTCGGACAAGAAGCTCATCGACAACCAGATGCTGGACGAGGCCATCGACCGCGTCGTGGCGGGCCCGCAGAAGCGGACCCGGATCATGTCGGACAAGGAGAAGAAGATCACCGCGTACCACGAGGGCGGACACGCCCTGGTCGCGGCGGCCTCCCCGAACTCCGACCCGGTCCACAAGATCACGATCCTCTCCAGAGGCCGTGCCCTCGGCTACACGATGGTCCTGCCGGACGAGGACAAGTACTCCACGACCCGCAACGAGATGCTGGACCAGCTGGCCTACATGCTGGGCGGCCGCGCGGCCGAGGAACTCGTCTTCCATGACCCGACCACGGGCGCTGCGAACGACATCGAGAAGGCCACGACCACGGCCCGCGCGATGGTCACGCAGTACGGCATGACCGAGCGTCTCGGAGCCATCAAGTTCGGCGGCGACAACACCGAGCCGTTCCTCGGACGTGAGATGGCTCACCAGCGCGACTACTCGGAAGAGGTCGCCGCGCTGGTGGACGAGGAAGTCAAGAAGCTGATCGAGAACGCGCACAACGAGGCCTGGGAGATCCTGGTCGAGAACCGCGACGTCCTCGACAACCTGGTGCTTCAGCTGCTGGAGAGGGAGACGCTGGGCAAGGAGGAGATCGCCGAGATCTTCGCCCCCATCGTCAAGCGTCCGCCGCGTCCCGCCTGGACCGGCTCCTCCCGCCGCACGCCGTCCACCCGTCCGCCGGTGCTCTCCCCGAAGGAGCTCGCACTGACGAACGGCGCCAACGGCGCGACCCCGGCGATCTCCACCGCCAAGTCCACGCTCACGGAGCCCGCCCCGGCGGCCGAGCCGGCCCCCGAGGACCGTCCGGAGAGCTGACGCCCAGGCCCTGGTACCCCCACCAGGCCCGGAATGGATGCCGCGCCCCCCAGGTTTTAGCCTGGGGGGCGCGGCATTTTCGTATGCCCGCAGTTCAGACGCGCACGTGGCCCACACGCGCGCGACCCGCAGAGGAACGAGGCACCACATGACCGACCCCGTGACGCTGGACGGCGAGGGCCGCATCGGAGAGTTCGACGAGAAGCGCGCCGAGAACGCCGTGCGTGAGCTGCTGATCGCGGTCGGCGAGGACCCCGATCGGGAGGGGTTGAAGGAGACGCCGGCGCGGGTGGCGCGGGCTTATCGGGAGCTTCTGGCGGGACATACGCAGCAGCCTGAGGATGTCCTGACGACTACGTTCGATATCGGGCATGACGAGATGGTGCTGGTCAAGGACATTGAAATCGTCAGCCTCTGTGAACACCATATGTTGCCATTCCATGGCGTAGCTCACATTGGGTACATTCCGGCGGAAAGCGGCAAGATTACGGGCCTGTCGAAGCTGGCGCGGCTGGTTGAGGTGTTCGCCCGTCGCCTCCAGGTGCAGGAACGACTCACCACGCAGGTCGCCGACTCCCTCATGAAGATTCTCGAAGCCCGGGGCGTGATCGTCGTCATCGAGGCCGAGCACATGTGCATGTCGGTGCGCGGCATTCGTAAGCCAGGTGCCAAGACCACGACGTCGGCGGTGCGCGGTCAGCTTCGAGACGCTACGACCCGGGCCGAGGCAATGAGCCTGATACTGGCACGCTGACCCGATTGTCAGTGGTGCCCGATACCGTCCTTGATCAGTGAGTTGATCGCTGATCAAGGGGGATCGCGGCGAGGAACGTCGAAGTGGGCTCCAAGCTCTGGAGCCTGGACGGTACGCGGACGGTGCAGACGGCCGTCGTTGAGGTGACGGCGGTCAAGGCGCGCGAGGTCGTCGATGTGGTGACCGATCGCGTGACGTTCACTGTGGCCGCGAATCAGGAGCTGAGCACGCAGATGGCTGGATGCCTGCGGTAGACGCGGCAGGGTGCGTGCTTGCGTGGACTCATACGAAGAAGCTGTGCCGAGAGCGGCTGACGATCCGGCCCGGCTATGAGTTCGGCTACTTCGTCGGGGCCACGTGCGCTGACGGGACAGTCGGCAAGAACTGCGTGTCCCTCGTCGTCAACGAGGAGCACTTCGCGGCGCGGTACGCCGAGTGCCTGACCAAAGCCAATGGACTCCCCGCTCGGCTGGAGCCGGTCACGCGCCCTTCTGGATACCTCAAGCGTGACGTCCCCGGCCCAGATCATCGCGACGTTCAGTTACGCAGGGCCGAGGGCGCTAAGCCCTTCACCCTCTACAGCTACCGCCTCGACCCCCACCCCGGCTTCCTGGTGAACGGCCACCTCGTCCGCCGGCCCTGGTGAACCGGGCGCTGTCAGACCGTAGGCGCCGTCCCCGCCCCATCGTGTTCGTCGTCCTCCGGGAGCTTGCACACGCGCTCCAGGAACATCGCCGCCGCTATCACGCCGATGCCCGCCAGGACGGAGAAGCCGGCGTAGATGGCCTGATCACGGCGGGCGGGGATGTCGAGGGACTCCAGGAGGAAGACGCCGGTGCCGCCGTACATGCCGGCGACGAGGGCGGCGACCAGGGCGCTGGCGTGGCCGAAGACGACCGCACGGGCGGCCATCAGGGGGTCGACGCCCTTGGCCTCGGGGCGGCGTTCGCGCTGGGCCTTGAGGCGGGCGCGGATCGACAGGGCCGTGGCAAGCAGAACCACGGCGATGACCGCCAGGACGATGGGGGCGGCCAGGGGGACGCTGGGCAGGGTCCCGACGGAGTTCCACAGGCGGGCACCCGCCCAGGACAGGACGCCGGCGACGACGAACACGCCCGCCAGCATCCTGATGCGCAGCTCTCTCACGGTGTCCCTTCAGCTCCCCCGGGTGCCCACGGAGTGTGGGCCGTCTTGACCTTAACGACTATTCGGGGAGCTGGAGTTCCAGGTCCATGCGCGGGTTGACGCCGTCCCGGGTGACGACGGCGAGCAGGTCGGCGACCGCGCCGCGGCCGGGCAGCTGGGCCTCGGGCTCCAGGTCGTGCCAGGGGGCGAGGACGAAGGCCCGTTCGTGGGCGCGGGGGTGGGGGAGCGTCAGGGTGGGGTCGTCGGAGACGACGTCGGCGTACGCGACGATGTCGACGTCGAGGGTGCGCGCGCCCCAGCGCTCGTCCCGTACGCGGTGGAAGGCCTCCTCGACCGCGTGTGCCCGCTCCAGGAGGGAGGACGGCGGGAGGGTGGTCTTGAGGACCACGATCGCGTTGAAGTAGGAGGGCTGGGTGCCCGGCTCCACGCCCCAGGGCTCCGTCTCGTACACCGGGGAGACGCCTTTGACGCGTACGCCCGGGGTGTCCTCCAGGGCGTCGATGGCGCCTTGCAGGGTCTCCAGGCGGTTGCCGAGGTTGGCGCCGAGGGAGATCACGGCCCGTTTCGGGTTGTGGAGGGTGGTGTCGGCGGCGTCGACCTGCTCGACGACGGAGGCGGGTACCGGCTGTACGGTCGGGTCGCTGGGGCCCTTGATGAAGGGTGCAGTCATACTCGGCTCCGGGTGATGGTGACGGTCACGTCGTCGAAGGGGACCGTGATCGGCGCGTTCGGCTTGTGGACGCGGACCTCGACCTCCTGGACCCCTTCGTGCTTCAGACAGGCCTGGGCGATGCGCTCGGCGAGCGTCTCGATGAGGTTGACCGGTTCGCCCTCGACGACGGCCACGACCTCCTCCGCCACGACGCCGTAGTGCACGGTCTTCGCCAGGTCGTCGTCGGCGGCGGCCGGTCGGGTGTCCAGGCCGAGGACGAGGTCCACGACGAAGGTCTGGCCCTCCTTGCGCTCCTCGGGGAACACGCCGTGGTACCCGCGGGCCTTCAGGCCGCTCAGCGCGACACGATCCACGCGAATCACTCCTGCAATCGTCGGTGACGGCCGGTCGATGCCGTGTGCGGGCGGCACACCGGCCTCGAACGAATCTACCTGCGGGCACTGACAGGGCCGGGCCACGGGGGCGTGGGTCCGGGCCGGGGCCAGAGGATTCATCGCGTGTTTCCCCTGGGGAACCCGGCGCCTCATGGGTTGGTAGCCGCGCCTACCCGCGCAGGCGTGATTCCAACCACTTCTTGGTCCCGGCGGGGTCCCGCGGGCCTCCTTGCGGGTGGCTCCCGCGCGTCGGCTCTCGCGTCGTACCTGTCCGTCGCCTACCCACTCAGGACGGGGTGTCGTCGTCCTCGGCCTCGTCGTTTTCGGCCAGAACCGGTGAGGCGTGGTGCGACCAGAGCTTCCAGCCGTCGGGCGTGCGCCGGAACACGTTCGTGGCGACCACGAGCTGGCCCACGAGCGGTCCGAGCTCCCCGTCGCCGTCGGGGGCGGGGCCGCCGCTGAGGATGTTCTCGGTGCAGTTCACCAGGGCGGTGTCGCCGGTGACGGAGACATGTACGTCGGTGAGGAAGAACTGGATGTAGTCGGTGTTCGCCATGATCAGCGCGTACGACCGCAGCACCTCGCCGCGTCCGGTGAGTACCGGCCAGCCGGGGTGCACACAGGAGATCACGCCGGCGTCGGCCGGGTCGTGGTACGTCTCGTCGACGCCCAGGTCGGACGGGGTGAGCCAGAGCGAGGAGAGCTCCTCGAAGTCGCCGCGCTCCAGTGCCTCGTAGAAGGCGGTGTTGGCGGCCTCGACTTGCTCGACGTCGGTGTGGGGGGCGCTCACCGGGCTCCTTCCGCGGTGTCCGCGCCGGGAGTGGTCCCCGGAGTGCTCGCCGGAGTGCGCGCCTCCTCGATGGCGCGTGCGACGCGCACCGCGTCCGCTGTGGCGCGCACCTCGTGCACGCGCACCGCCCAGGCGCCGGCGTGCGCGGCGAGCGCCGAGACGGCGGCCGTGGCGGCGTCGCGCTCGCGGGCGGGCGGCGGCGCGCCCTGCGGTCCGGCGAGGACACGGCCGAGGAACCGCTTGCGGGAGGCGGCGACGAGCAGGGGGTGGCCGAGGGCGATGAGGCGGTCGAGGTGGGCGAGGAGGACGAGGTCGTGCTCGGCGTCCTTGGAGAAGCCGAGTCCGGGGTCGACGACGATGCGGTCGGGGGCGATGCCGCCGGCCAGCACGGCCTCCACGCGCGCGTGCAGTTCGTCGACGACCTCGGCGACGACGTCGGCGTAGACACCCTTGACGTTCCCGCCCTCCAGGAAGCCGCGCCAGTGCATGACGACGAAGGGGGCGCCGGCGTCCGCGACGACCGGGATCATCGCGGGGTCGGCGAGGCCGCCGCTCACGTCGTTGACGAGGGCGGCGCCGGCGGCGAGGGCTTGCTCGGCGACGGAGGCGCGCATGGTGTCGACGGAGATGGTGACGCCCTCGGCGGCGAGGCCGCGGACGACGGGGACGACCCGGCGCAGTTCCTCGTCCTCGTCGACCCGGGTGGCGCCGGGGCGGGTGGACTCGCCGCCGACGTCGACCAGGTCGGCGCCCTCCTCGACCAGGGCGAGGCCGTGCTTGACGGCGGACGTCGTGTCGAACCAGCGGCCGCCGTCGGAGAAGGAGTCGGGGGTCACGTTGACGACTCCCATGACCGCGCACCGGTCCCACTGCGGAAGGCCCGTGACGCGCCCGCGTCCGCTCTGCTTGCTCATACGTTCAGCGTAGGCGCTCCGCTGGGGGGCTGAGCGCTCCACTGTAGGTGCCGGAACAGGTCGGTGGGCGGCTGCGGGCCCGTTGTGCTGGTCGCGCCCACGCGGTGGAGCCGCACGTCAGACACAGCCCCGCGCCCCTTCGGGACGCTGCCGAACGGTCTGCCACTATGCGGCCCGGACGTCGCGTTCCGCCACCGCGTGGGCGCATGGGTGCGGGGCGGTCGTACGGCGGCGCAGGAAGCGCGGCAGGGGCAGGGCCAGGTTCACGAAGCCCTCCGCCTGCATGGCGGCGAAGCCGAGCCGGGGCAGGTCGGCGGAGGCCCGGTAGACCACGAAGCGGGGCTCCCAGCGGGGCCGGAACTTGGCGTTGAACTTGTACAGGGACTCGATCTGGAACCAGCGGGACAGGAAGACCAGCAGGCCCCGCCAGGCGCGCAGGACCGGTCCCGCGCCGATCTTCTCGCCGCGGGCCAGGGCGGAGCGGAACATGGCGAAGTTGAGGGACACGCGCGCGATGCCGAACCTCGGGGCGGCCTGAAGGGCGGCCACGATGAGCAGTTCGTTCATGCCGGGGTCGGCGGAGCGGTCGCGGCGCATCAGGTCCAGGGAGGCCCCGTCGGTGCCCCAGGGCACGAAGTGGAGGATCGCCTTGAGGTCGCCGTAAGGTCCCGGCTCCTCGTCGGCCTTGTGGGCGGTGGCGATGAGGCAGTCGCCGTCGGTGGGATCGCCGATGCGGCCGAGCGCCATGGAGAAGCCGCGCTCGGTGTCGGTGCCGCGCCAGTCGTCGGCGGCGAGGCGTATGCGCTCCAACTCGGTCTCGCCGAGGTCACGGACGCGCCGTACCCGGGTCTCGTAACCGGCGCGCTCGATGCGCTTGACCATCTGTCGTACGTTCCGCATCGCGCGGCCGGTGAGCGAGAAATCCGGGACGTCCACCACCGCCTCGTCGCCCAGTTCGAGGGCGTCGAGCCCGGTCTCGCGGGTCCACACCTCGGCGCCGGTCTCGGAGCAGCCCATGACGGCCGGGGTCCAGGAGTGGGCGCGGGCCTCGTCCATGAAGCGCTCGATGGCGCCGGGCCAGGCCTCGACGTCGCCGATCGGGTCGCCGCTGGCGAGCATCACGCCGGAGACGACGCGGTAGGTCACGGCCGCCTTGCCGCTGGGGGAGAAGACGACGGCCTTGTCGCGGCGCAGCGCGAAGTGGCCGAGGGAGTCGCGGGCGCCGTGCTTCTCCAGCAGGGCGCGCAGGCGTGCCTCGTCGTCCTCGGTGAGGCGTGCGGCGGGGTGTTCGGGGCGCAGGGCGAGGTAGATCGTGGTGACCGCGGTGATCCAGCCGAGGGCGCCGAGGGAGAAGGCGACGGTCCAGGAGGTGTTGCCCTGGTAGTCGACGGGGCCCTCGAAGCCGAACAGGCCGTACAGGACGTGTGTGATGCGGTCGGCCAGGCTGGGGTCGCCGACCAGGGTGTTCGGGTGGGCGCTGACGATGATCAGGCCGAGGGCGAGCGAACCGGCGCTCATGAGGATGAAGTTGGCGAGCGCCCGCCACCTGCTGCGCGGGTCGGGCAGGGCCCTGAACTGGTCGCGGTGGATGAGCAGGGGGGCCAGCAGCGCCAGTGAGATGAGGACGCCCACCACGGAGTGGCGGTACGTGAACTGTGCCACCGCGCCGGCCGGCAGCAGGACGACGGCGGCCCGCCAGGCCCGCCGCTTGCCCCGCTTGAGGCCGTGGGCGAGCAGGAGCAGCAGCACACCGGCGCTCAGCGACAGCGCGGCCGCGAACGGGCCCGTGGAGCCCGGCAGCACCTCGGCGATGGCGTGCATACGGCTGTGCCGAAACCGTGGGAAGACGCCCGCGGCGATGTCCAGCAGCCCCACCAGGGCGCAGGCCCTGCCGACGAGGACCGGCACGGCCTCCGGGCGCGGGCCGCGGAGCAGATGCCGTACTCGGCCCGGCAGGTGCCGCGTCTGACTTGATCGCTGGGGAACCACACCCGACATTTCCACATCTGTCCTGACAGACATCGCATCCCATTAGTTCTGCGAGAGACCTTGGATCCGGTGCCGATTCGGGCATCCGGCGACATTGCGCCCTCTAGGACGGTGTCTGGAGGGGAGAGGTTCACTCGGCTCCCCAAAACCATTTCAAAGGCCAAGGAAAGTCCGGGGCAAGCCCTTGCGAAGGAGCAGGGGAGGCAGCGCGGGGGAAGCGTGGGACCGGGCGGAAAGCGCGAACAGGTAACCATCGATGGGTCTCACGAGCGACAAGGTGCTGGCGCTGGCGGTGCTGGCCGCCCTAGGGCTGTTCGTCGGCACGGTCTGGCTGTGGCCACGGCTGGCGCGGCGCGGCTGGCGGGCCGTGAGCGGCCGCGTCGGCCTGCTGCTGTCCACACAGTTGATGCTCTTCACGGCGGTCGGTCTCGCCGCCAACCAGGCCTTCGGCTTCTATGCGACCTGGGCCGACCTGTTCGGGCAGGAGAAGGGCCAGGGCGTGGTGGTGGACCACACGCCGACCGACGCGCCGCTGAAGGTCGTGGAGACCCGACGGGTCCCGGGGGCGGCCAGTGCGCGGCCGCAGTCGGGCGGACAGATCCAGAAGATCGCCGTCGTGGGCCGTACGACACACATCGCCACGCCCGCGTACGTGTATCTGCCGCCCGAGTACTTCCAGCCGCGGTACCGCACCCGCACGTTCCCGGCGGCGGTCGTGCTGACCGGGTATCCCGGAACGGCCCAGGCGCTGGTGGACAAGCTCGACTATCCGCGTACGGCCGCGAAGCTCGCCGAGGACGGCCGTATGCAGCCGATGATCCTCGTGATGATGCGGCCGACGGTGGCGCCGCCCAGGGACACGGAGTGCGTGGACATTCCGGGCGGCCCGCAGACCGAGACGTTCTTCGCCAAGGACCTGCCCGATGCCGTGAGCGGCCACTACAGGGTGGCCCGCGGGCAGGGCAGTTGGGGCATCATCGGCGACTCCACGGGCGGCTACTGCGCGCTGAAGCTCGCCATGCACCACCCGCGTGTGTACGCCGCCGGGGCGGGTCTTTCCGCCTACTACAACGCGCCGATCGACCCCACCACCGGCGATCTCTTCCACGGCGACAAGGAACTGCGCAATCGCGCGAACCTGTGGTGGTACCTCAAGCACATGCCGGCTCCGGACACTTCACTGCTTGTCAGCAGCAGCAAAGTTGGAGAATCCAACTACAAGGCCACGTTGAAGTTCATTGAACGCGTGAAGGCCACGAAGCTGACGCGGATCTCGTCGATCATCCTCGAAAGCGGAGGGCACAACTTCAACACCTGGCGGCGTGAGATTCCGGGGACGCTGGAGTGGATGAGCGGGCGGCTGGGCGGCAGGTGACCCGGCCCGCGAGGCTTTTTGATCTTGGTTCTTGGTCAATTCGAGGACAGATCTGATTCCTGATGCCGGATGAACGACTCGGGATGGCTGTGTTTTTACGGGGCGGGGCGCCAAGATTCGCCTACGCGCGGTAAGTTTCTGGCCATGCCACGTGGACGTCACCGTCATTCACCGCCCTTGCACAGGCTGCTGCCCCCGTCGGCGATAGCAGGCGTATCCGTCGTCTGCGCCCTTGCGCCGTGGGTGTTCACCGAGCCCTTGGTGCTGCGCGGCCTTGCCGCGGCCGCCGCGGCGACGGCGGTCGTCGGCGCGGTCGTCATGCGTCGCTGGGACACGCAGGCGGGCAAGCAGGTCGCCGACCTCACGCGCGCGCGTGCGAGCGACGAGTGGCGGCACGAGGAGCGTGTCGCGGAGCTGGAGAGCGACCTCGACGAGTCGCGCGAACTGCGCGTGAAGCTGGAGCAGCGGCTGCGGGCCAAGCGGACGGAGCTCGCCGGGCTGCGCAACGAGCACGCGTCGCTGCTGCGCCGGTACGCCACCGCGGAGACCGAGCGGGCGAGCGTCCTGGAGGAGCGCCGGGTCCTGGAGATAGAGGCGGCCACGCCCGCGCGTGCGTTGCCGCCGGTTCCGGTCGCCGCGAAGCCTTCCGCCGGGACGGTGAAGGAGACGGCGGACGCCGCCGAGGTGACCGAGGTCGCCGAGAACGCGGGGGGCGACGCGGAGGTCTCCGAGAGCGCTGAGAGCGCCGAGAACGCCGAGGACAAGGCGGCGGCTCCCGCGGTCTTCTCCCCGGAGGGGTCCCGGCTGTTCCTGCGGGCCAAGGAGGCGCTGGCGCGGTTCGATGACGAGGCCCCGGTGACGCTGGAGGCGGACGGTTCCGACCAGGACGGTTCCGACCAGGACGGCTCCGACCAGGACGGCTCCGAGCGGGACGCCGAGTCCTCGAAGGAGCCGGAGGGCTCGAACGCTCCTAAGGACTCCAACGGCCCCAAGGGCGAGTTCCCGAAGGACGACCCGCCGAAGAACGACCCCCCGAAGGGCGACGCACCCTCCGACGGCGAGTCCGTGAAGGCCGGTCCGGGCGCCACCGAGGTCCGCGCCACCGAGCCCGCCGGCACCGGCGAGTCCGAGAAGGAACCCGCACTGGAGGACGACGCCCAGGGGAAGCCCGAGGCGGTCGACGGGCACGAGCGCGCGGCCGCCATCACCCCGGCAGGCACCCCCACCCCGGCCGCCCAGCCCGCCCTGCCCGCGGCCCAGCAGCCCTCGGGGCACTTCATCGCGCCGACCGCCGTGGCCGTCGTACCGGCGACGCCCGCACGGCGTCCGGCGGTCGAGGGTGACTTCGACTTCTTCGGTACGAAGAAGGGGGCCGCGCCCTCCGCGCTGGAGTCCGTCCAGAACGAGGACCTCGCCGACGTCGTGGGCCAGGAGGCCCTCGCGCTCCACAAGGCCGAGGCCGAGGCGGAGTTCAAGCCGGCGGACGAGGAGTCCCGGGGCATCGGCCAGGTCATCGATCTGACGGCGCACGACGAGACGGAACAGATCGACGTGCAGGGGCTGCGCAGCGCGGTCTCCTGACGTCCCCGGCCGGCCCTAGGCCATCCACCGGTCCGGCCGTGCGTCCCTGCGGCCCGTGCGGGACCTCTCCGCCTGCGCCCGCAGCAGCTCCGCGGCCTCCTGGGTGTCCCTCAGACGGGCGGTCACGGTCTTGTCGGCCCCGGTGTCCAGGTGGACGTCGGCGACGCCCCACAGCCGCTCCCACGGCCCCTGGGACAGTCGTACGCTCTGGACCTTCGCGTGCGGCACGAGCGCCAGGCTTCGGCGCAGGAGGCCGGTCCGGGCGGCGAAGACCGCGTCCGTGACGGCGAGGCCGTACCCGCGCCACCACACCGGCACGCACCGGCCCGCCCGCCGCGGCGGACGCGACAGGGCGGCGCGCGGCGGGACGGTCGCGCCGGGCAGCACGCGTGCGACGACCGAGGCGGCGATCTCGCGCGGGGCGACCGGCAGCAGGACCGAGTTGGACGAGCCCGCCACGTCGAGCTCCACTCGAACCCAGCCGCGCCGCCGCCACAGCAGCGGCTCGACGATGCGCACGGTCTGGACGCGGCCGGGCGGCACCGTCTCGTGGGCGCGGTCGAGCAGACCGTGGTCGAGGCGCAGCCCGTCCGGGGACTCGCCCACCGTCCAGTCGTACTCCGCGACGAACCGCCCCACGCTGCTCGCTCCCGCCGCGCCGAACAGCGGTACGGCGGTCGCCAGGACCGACCACGGGCTCTCCGTGATCAGCCAGAGGATCGTCGGTACGACGACCGCGGCGGCCAGCGTTCCCCAGGTGGCGCCGGTCAGGAGGAGGGAGACGGCCAGGACGCCCGACGGCACGCGCAGCAGCTCCTGTGCCGGGGCCTCGCCCACCTCGTGCGCCGTCTCGGGCGCGAAACCGGCGGCGCGCGCGAGGAGTTCCGCGCGCAGCGCACGCGCCTCGTCCGCGCCCAGGAAGGCGAGTTCGTCCTTCTTGTCCGTTCCTATGACGTCCAGTTTGAGCTTCGAGACGCCCGCCACGCGCGCGAGCAGCGGCTGGGTGATGTCGATGGCCTGGATGCGTTCCAGCCGGATGTGCGCGGTGCGTCGGAACACCAGTCCGGTACGGATCCGCAGCTCGCTGTCGGTCACCGCGAAGTGCGTGAACCACCAGGTCAGGAAGCCGTACAGGGCGGCCGCCGGGATGAGCACGGCGAGGGCGATCAGGATCGTGGTGGTGGTCAGCCGGGTCAGCTGGCGCTGCGCCTGGTCGGGGTCGTGCACCGCCCACCCGATGAGCACGGCGACCGGCGCCCACGCGCGTCTGAGCGGTGTCACGGGGTGCAGCCGCCGATCCGTCACGGGTCGCTTCCCGCTCATGGCGTCATCGACGCCCGGCGCCGTCACAGGCCCGCCGAACGGGCCTCGCCCAGCTCGGTGAGCCGGTCGCGAAGCCGTTCCGCCTCCGCCGGGTCGAGACCGGGGATCGTGGCGTCGGTCGCGGCGGCGGCCGTGTGCAACTGCACGCTGGCCAGTCCGAAGTGCCGCTCGACGGGCCCCGACGTGACCTCGACCAGCTGCATCCGGCCGTACGGCACGACCGTCTCCTCGCGCCACAGCACGCCCCGGCTGATCAGCAGGTCGTCGGCGCGCTCGGCGTACCGCCACGAACGCCAGTTGCGGCCGAGCATCACCCAGCCCCAGGCGATCAGCGCCAGCGGCAGCAGCGCGAAGGCGGCCCAGCCCGGGCCGACGAGCAGACCGAGCAGCAGGCCCAGCCCGACCGCCAGCAGCCCCAGCCACACCACCAGCAGCAGGCGGCGCATCCGGAGCAGCCCCGGTGGCAGCCCGGTCCACCCCGGCTCGTCCGCCGCCCGCTCGTCCCCCGTCGTCCCCGTGTTCTGTGGGCTCCCCGTCTCCATGAGGCCAGCGTACGTAGGAGAGACTGTGTCCATGACTCCTACGACGGAGACCATGGTCGGTATCGGCGGCGCCGCGGAGAGCACCGACATGGTGCTCAACATCGGTCCCCAGCACCCGTCCACGCACGGCGTGCTGCGCCTCAAGCTCGTCCTGGACGGCGAGCGCATCCAGCACGCGGAGCCGGTGATCGGCTACATGCACCGCGGCGCCGAGAAGCTCTTCGAGGCCCGCGACTACCGCCAGATCATCATGCTCGCCAACCGCCACGACTGGCTGTCGGCCTTCTCCAACGAGCTGGGCGTCGTGCTCGCCGTGGAGCGCATGCTGGGCATGGAGGTGCCCGAGCGGGCGGTGTGGACGCGGACGTTGCTCGCGGAGCTCAACCGGGTGCTCAACCATCTGATGTTCCTGGGGTCGTATCCGCTGGAGCTGGGCGGGATCACGCCGATCTTCTACGCCTTCACCGAGCGCGAGGAACTCCAGCACGTCATGGAGGAGGTCTCCGGCGGCCGGATGCACTACATGTTCAACCGGGTCGGCGGCCTGAAGGAGGACCTCCCGGCCGGGTGGACCACACGCGCGCGTACCGCCGTCGCCGACGTGCGTTCCCGCATGGACCGGTTCGACGACCTGGTCCTCGGCAACGAGATCTTCCGTGGGCGCACCCGGGGCGTGGGAGCCCTCACGCCGCAGGCCGTGCACGCGTACGGCGTCAGCGGGCCGATCGCGCGCGCCTCCGGCGTGGACTTCGACCTGCGCCGGGACGAGCCCTATCTCGGCTACGGAGAGCTCGGGGACGTCCTGAAGGTGGTGACCCGGGACGAGGGTGACTGCCTCGCCCGGTTCGAGTGCCTGCTGGAGCAGACCCACAACGCCCTCGACCTCGCCGACGCCTGCCTGGACCGGCTCGCCGAGCTGCCGCCCGGACCGATCAACCAGCGGCTGCCCAAGGTGCTCAAGGCACCCGAGGGCCACACGTACGCGTGGACCGAGAACCCGCTCGGCATCAACGGCTACTACCTCGTCAGCAAGGGCGAGAAGACGCCGTACCGGCTGAAGCTGCGCTCGGCCTCGTACAACAACATCCAGGCGCTGGTCGAGCTGCTGCCGGGGACGCTGGTCGCGGACATGGTGGCGATCCTGGGGTCGATGTTCTTCGTGGTGGGGGACATCGACAAGTAGGGGTCCGACCGTTCGGAAAGCAGGGGTCCGCCCGTTCGGTAAGTAGGGGTCGGTTCGGAATTCCAACCGGCTCGACCCCTCAGTCCGCCAGTAGGTCCGGAATTCCAACCGGCTGTACCAGCCACCCGAAGTCCCCCAGTCCGCCCGTCGCCGTCAGCTCGGCGGCCTCACCCGCGGTCGCGAGGGCTCGTACGTACTCGGCGGGGCGGGTCGAGGCCAGTTCGAGCGGGGGGCGTGCGCCCGTGAGGGCCAGGGAGCGCAGGGCGTCGCGTTGGGACAGCAGGCGCGCCCCGGGCAGCGCGCACGCGTCCAGCGCCACATGCGCCGTGATGTCGCACGAGCCGTCCGGCACGGGCGCCGTCCCACGGCCCTCACGGAAGCCGGTGAGGGTGCCGAAAGGCGGCCGCGTCGCCGCCGTGTGCGCGTAGTCCACGGCGACGGCCAGGCCCCGGTCGAGGGCCGACACGGCGCCGGCCCAGGCCTCGTCCCGGGGCAGCCCGATCTCGGCCCGCGTGCCCTCCGGGGCGTTCGCCGAGGGCCACCACCGCGCGAGCCACTCCGCCTCCGCACCGCTGACCGGCTCACCGAGGCGCTCGGCCCCGTCCCGCCGTACCTGCACCAGGCGCGGCACGCCCGCGGAGTCCACCTCCGCGACCTCCAGCGGCACGTTGTCCAGCCATTCGTTGGCGAACAGCAGGCCCGTGATCCGGCGCGGCGGCTCGGGCAGCCACTCGATCCGGTGATCGAGGGTTTCCGGCCGGTCGGCGAGCTCGACGGCGTACGCACGCGTGCGTGCCGCCACCTCGGCGGGCAGGGCGGCCAGGACGCCGGTCACCAGCTCGCCGCGCCCCGCCGCCATGTCGACGAAGTCGAGCGAGCCGGGCCGGCCCAGCGCCTCGTCGACCCGGCACAGCAGCCGGGCCACGGCACCGGCGAAGAGCGGCGAGGCGTGGACGGACGTACGGAAGTGGCCGGCCGGTCCCTCGGGCCGGCGGTAGAAGCCGTCCGGACCGTAGAGAGCGGCTTCCGCCGCCGCACGCCACCCGCGCCACTCACCCGTCGCCTCTGCTCTCACCGGCCCAGGCTAGACAGGGCGTAAGCGCACAGGGGAACGCAGCCTCCACCTTGCGGAGTACACGCGGGTGGTGCGGATCGGCCCTCCGGTTGACCCCTGCACGCATCTCGCTTCCCTACGCTGGGTTACGTGCAGCGCCTCTATGACTTCCTCCGCAGGCACCCGACAGGGGTCGACAGCTTCTGGGCCGTCTTCCTGTTCGGGATCTCTGTGTTGACCGTGGCCGTCCAGGAGGAGGGCGGGCAGGACGTTCCGGGCATCCGCTCCGAGGCGGTCATCGTCCCGGTCATCCTCCTGTTGTGCCTGGTGATCGCGTTGCGCCGGCGCATGCCGGAGAAGATGCTGCTGCTGGCCATCGGGGTCGGGCTCGCCCAGCTGGCGCTGGACGTGGCGACCACGGCCGCCAACTTCGCCTTCCTGGTGATCGTCTACACCGTGGCCGCGACCGGCGCCCGCTGGGCCTCCCGGGTCGCCCTGGCCGTCGGCCTGTGCGCGGCGCCCGTGGCGCAGTTGCGCTGGCCGGAGCAGGATTCCAGCGTCCTGGGCACGGTGGTCCTGATGATCTTCACATCGGTGCCCTTCGCCCTCGCCTGGGTGCTCGGCGACTCGATCCGCACCCGCCGCGCCTACTACGAGCAGTTGGAGGAGCGCGCGACCCGGCTCGAAAAGGAGCGCGAGGCGCAGTCCAAGGTCGCGGTCGCCGCCGAACGCGCCCGGATCGCGCGGGAACTGCACGACGTCGTCGCGCACAACGTCTCCGTGATGGTGGTGCAGGCCGACGGCGCCGCCTACGTCCTCGACTCCGCCCCGGACCAGGCCAAGAAGGCCCTGGAGACCATCTCCTCCACCGGCCGCCAGGCCCTCGCCGAGATGCGCCGCCTGCTCGGCGTGCTGCGCACCGGCGAGCACCAGGAGAGCGGCGAGTACGTCCCGCAGCCCGACGTCGAACAGATCGACGACCTCGTCCAGCAGTGCCGCAGCTCCGGCCTGCCGGTCGACTTCAAGGTCGAGGGAACCCCGCGCCCGCTGCCCAGCGGCGTCGAACTCACGGCGTACCGCATCGTGCAGGAGGCGCTCACCAACACCCGCAAGCACGGCGGACCGAACGCGGGCGCCAGCGTGCGCCTGGTCTACTTCGACGACGGGCTCGGCCTGCTCGTCGAGGACGACGGCAAGGGCGCCCCGCACGAGCTGTACGAGGACGGCGGCGCCGACGGCGAGGGGCACGGCCTGATCGGGATGCGCGAGCGCGTCGGCATGGTCGGCGGCACCCTGGACGCGGGACCGCGCCCGGGCGGAGGATTCCGCATCAGTGCGCTGCTGCCGCTCAAACCAGCACACTGACGCCTGCGCATGCCCCTCGTTGACACCTGTCACGGCGTGCCGACGGCCCTGTAGAACGGCCAAGTAGACGGATACGGAAGACACGGAAGAGGACCTGATGACGATCCGCGTGATGCTCGTCGACGACCAGGTGCTGCTGCGCACCGGGTTCCGGATGGTGCTCGCCGCCCAGCCGGACATGGAGGTCGTCGCGGAGGCGGGCGACGGCGTCGAGGCCCTCCAGGTGCTGCGCGAGACCCCCGTCGACGTCGTGCTGATGGACGTGCGCATGCCGAAGCTGGACGGCGTGGAGACCACCCGCCGCATCTGCTCCGAGCCCGAGCCGCCGAAGGTGCTGATCCTCACCACCTTCGACCTCGACGAGTACGCCTTCTCCGGGCTGAAGGCCGGCGCCTCCGGCTTCATGCTCAAGGACGTGCCGCCCGGCGAACTCCTCGCCGCCATCCGCTCCGTGCACAGCGGCGACGCCGTGGTGGCCCCCTCGACGACCCGGCGGCTGCTGGACCGGTTCGCGCCCATGCTGCCCTCCGCCGGCAAGGAGCCCCAGCACAAGGAGCTGGAGCGGCTCACCGACCGCGAGCGCGAGGTCATGGTGCTGGTCGCCCAGGGCCTGTCCAACGGCGAGATCGCCGCCCGGCTGGTCCTGTCCGAGGCGACGGTGAAGACCCACGTCGGCCGCATCCTGACCAAGCTGGGGCTGCGCGACCGGGTCCAGGTGGTGGTCCTGGCGTACGAGACGGGGCTGGTGCGGGCCGGCGGGCACGGCTGAACCCGCCCTTGTCACACGGGCGTGACCCGCGGCCACTAGGGTCTGCGCATGCTCCTGTGGATCAACGGCCCCTTCGGGGGCGGCAAGACACAGACCGCACACGAGATCCAGCGGCGCCTGCCCGGCAGCGTCATCTGCGACCCCGAGCACCCGGGCTTCGGCCTGCGTCGCATGCTCCCGCCCGACCTGCGCGGGGACTTCCAGGACCTGCTGTCCTGGCGGCAGGGCGTCGTGGAGGTCCTCGACCTCGCCCTCGCCAAGCACGAGGGTGTGGTGATCGCGCCCATGACGGTCACGAACTCCGGCCATTTCGCCGAGACCGTCGGCCGACTGCGTGAACTCGGCCACGACGTACGGCACTTCACCCTCCTCGCCGAGCGCGAGACCGTCCTGAACCGGCTTCGGGAGCGCGGCTTCGGGCACCTTGCGCAGGTCGTCGCCGGGAAGAACGCCGGGCTGCGCCGGGAGAGCTGGGCCGTGCAGCAGCTCGACCACTGTCTGGAGCGGCTGAGCGAGCCGGAGTTCGCCGAGCATCTGTGGACCGACCACTCGACCGTGCCGAAGATCGCCGACCGGATCGCCGTCCTGGCCGGACTGAGGCTCCGGCCCAACAACGAGGGCGCGCTGCGGACACGGCTGCGACAGGTGCGGGTCGGGATCAGGCACATCCGGTTCGACTGACGGTCACCTCAGGAGCGCTTCGAGGAAGTCGCTGCCGAGCCGGGCCACCGCGGTGACGTCCAACTGGTACAGGACGTAGCGCCCCCGGCGCCGGGTGCTGATCAGGCCCGCCTTCTTGAGGACGCTCAGGTGCCGGGATATCTCCGGGGCGGTCATGCCGTGGATCTGTACGAGCTCGCTCGTGGTGTACGTGCTGCGGGCGAGGTTGCGGCACAGCTGCATCCGCACGGGGTGGGACAGGGCGGTCATACGCAGGGTGAGCTGCTCGACCGAGGGCGGTGACGCCAGCTCGGGGGAGCTGACGGGGTAGTGCAGCACGGGCTGCCAGCCGTGCCGGTGCAGCACCATCAGATGCGGCCAGCCCAGGCTTGTCGGCACCAGGAGCAGACTGCCGTTCCTGATCAGGCTGTGGCCCTGGCGGAGCTTGTCGATGGTGATCCGTCCGGCGGCCTCGTCGAGCACCACCGCCGCGGAGATCGAGGTCAGCGCCTCGGCCAGCCCCTTGTGCCGCAGGAGGTCGGTCCGGTGACGGGCGTCCGCGGCGAGCTGGTGGCGCAGCCGGGACCAGGTGTCGGCGAAGAACGCCTTGTCGCAGTCCTCCAGGAACTGCCGCAGCCAGGCCCGGATCCGCGGTGGGTCGTCGAGCAGCCGCTGACTGAACCGCAACTGCTGCGGGCCGCGCGCGGCGGCCAGCTCCAGGGCGCGGCGGCGCAGCTCCCCGTCGGCCAGCACGTCCCGGCTCGGCGTGGCGTAGGGCAGGGCGCAGGTGAACTCCAGGGCCGCGTCCACGAACTGCTCGTCCGTCAGCTTGTCCAGCAGATCCAGCTCCTCGGCGAGCGTCGTCCCGGGCAGGGCCCCGCCCGGGACGCCCGCGTAGGGCAGGAACAGATCCGAGAACGTCGTCCGCCACAGGAAGTCGGCCTCGCACATCCGGTCGGCCAGATGCGGATCGAGCCGCGTGGTGACGCTCGTGGCCCAGCCCCGCAGCCCCGGATGATGCCCCGACTCCGACAGCGCGTGCAGCGCCGTGCCGAGCTCGGCCAGGGGCGAGGGGACCACGACGACCCTCTCCGGCCGCAGCCCCGCGATGTCGATGCTCACGCTCATGCCCTCATGGTGCACCCCGCCACTGACAACGCGGCCGTCGATTGACGGCGGCCGTCAATCCACGCGACGCGACCAGGGCATCGGACGCAGCCTGGGACCACCGGGGCAGCCGCGGAGCCCGATCCCTACGTCATGTCTCCAACGTCCCGAGAAGGCGATCCACCATGAGCATCACGCAGCACCACCTCCTCGACGTCTACCGCACCCGGCAGCTCGGCGAGCCCGCCCCTCCGGCGCCGGGCGCGCACGACTGGCAGGTCGTCCGCGAGTGGCGCGACCACCGGCAGTTCAGGGCGGCCGTCGTCGCCGGGCGGCCGGCCCGGGGGACGGCCCGGGAGGCCCTGGGGCGGTGGCTGCGTGGGCTGCGGCGTTCTACGGGGTGATCTGCGGGGGCAGTTGGGCCACGAACCGCGCGACCGCCGCCTTCACGTCCTCCTCGCTCCACTCCAGGCCGGGGGCCCGTACATGGACCTCGGTGAAGGACAGGCCGGGCCCGCGTGGGTCCCAGGGGGAGATGAACAGCATGGTGCCGGTCTCCTCGGCCTGGCGCACCGCCGCCTCGGTGAGCACGTCGGCCTCGTACGGCAGCCAGATCTGGAAGTCGTGGGTGTGCGGCACCTCCGGGTACACGCGCGCCCACGGCAGGCCGGCCCTCGCGAAGCCCTCGCGAAGCGCGGTGGCCACCACGCGCGCGTGCGCCACGTACTCCGGCAGCCGGGGCAGCTGCCTGTCCAGGCCGACGAGCGCCGACAGCGCGGTGGGGAACTGCTGGAAGACCTGGCCGCCGTACCTGTGCCGCCAGGTCCTGGCCTCCTCGACCAGGGTCTTCGGGCCCGCCAGGGCCGCACCCCCGAAAGCGTCGAGCGACTTGTAGAACGACACGTACACACTGTCCGCCAGGCCCGCTATCTCCTCCAGCGGGCGGCCGAGCTGGACGGTGGACTCCCACAGGCGGGCGCCGTCGAAGTGCACCACGGCGT
This sequence comes from Streptomyces sp. NPDC028907, assembly GCF_055564995.1. Taxonomy (NCBI): domain Bacteria; kingdom Bacillati; phylum Actinomycetota; class Actinomycetes; order Kitasatosporales; family Streptomycetaceae; genus Streptomyces; species Streptomyces sp. NPDC028907. Next base: position 51,065 of record NZ_JBVHVE010000003.1, on the reverse strand, counting down.
CCCGCTCGCGCGCCGCCTCCACGACCTCGGTGAGCTCTTCCCACGTGGGCAGCACGAAACCGGCTTCCCGCAGGGGGAGTTCGAGCATGAGCGTCCCGAAGGGCTCCGCGAAGTCGCGCACCTCGGCGGCGGTCGGCATCCTGGGCTCGCTCGTCACCCGCACCGGACGCAGGCCGCTCACCTGGCTGAACGCGTGGCGCTCGTGCACCTCGGGGTGGCTCAGCGCGTGCAGGGCGACCGTCGGGTCGCCGGTCCGGCTCGCCCAGCAGCGCAGGGCCACCTGCTGGGCCATCGTGCCGGTCGGGAAGAAGGCGGCCGCCTCCATGCCGAGCAGTGCGGCGACCTTCTCCTCCAGCACCTCGACGACGCCGTTGCCGTAGATGTCCGACGGCTCGTCCAGGTCGTACACGTCCTTGGCGTCGTCCAGCAGGGCCAGGCGCTCGCGGAGAGTCTTCTGGAAACCGTGGCGGGCGAACACCCGCCGGGCGCTGCGCTGGGCGGCGATGCGCCGGTCGCGGAGCTGCCCGCGCCGTTCCTCGTCGGACGCCTGATCCAGCTGGTGGCCGCTCTGCGGCGCCGTATCACTCATCCCCGGATGATGCCTCGCATGGGCGCGCCCAAGCACTCGCATTTTCCGTGCGCCTGCCCGCATCTTCTCCACAGTCCGGTCCGTGCGATAACCCACAGCCTGTGGACAACCGAACCCCTCCCGAACCGATCGCGTTAACATGACGAGAAATCGTCCGGTACCCAGAGCGGACTGGAACGGGAAGGCCGCCGTCGAGTGAGTACAAGCCAACAGCCAGACCCCAGGGACCGCCCCGCACGCCTCACCGTCGGCGTCGTCGGCGCCGGCCGCGTGGGCCCCGCGCTCGCCGCGTCCCTCCAGCTCGCCGGGCACCGTCCGGTGGCCGTCTCCGGGGTTTCCGAGACCTCCCGGCGGCGAGCCGCGCAGATGCTCCCCGACGTGCCGCTCGTGCCGCCCGCCGAAGTCCTCGCGCGCGCGGAACTGGTGCTGCTGACCGTCCCCGACGACGCCCTGCCGGGGCTGGTCGAGGGCCTCGCCGACACCGGGGCCGTCCGGCCGGGGCAGCTCCTGGTGCACACCTCCGGGCGCTACGGCACCAAGGTGCTCGATCCGGCCCTGCGCGCGGGCGCCCTGCCGCTGGCCCTGCACCCGGCGATGACCTTCACCGGCACCCCCGTGGACGTCCAGCGCCTGGCCGGCTGCTCCTTCGGGGTCACCGCGCCCGACGAGCTGCGACTGGCCGCCGAGGCCCTCGTCATCGAGATGGGCGGCGAACCGGAATGGGTCGCCGAGGACATGCGCCCGCTCTACCACGCGGCGCTCGCGCTGGGCGCCAACCACCTGGTCACGCTCGTCGCCCAGTCCATGGAGCTGCTGCGCGAGGCGGGCGTCACGGCCCCCGACCGCATGCTCGGCCCGCTGCTCGGCGCCGCCCTCGACAACGCTCTGCGCTCCGGTGACGCCGCCCTGACCGGCCCCGTCGCGCGCGGGGACGCGGGCACCGTCGCCGCGCACGTGACCGAGCTGCGCAGGCACGCCCCGCAGACCGTCGCGGGCTACCTCGCGATGGCCCGCGCTACCGCCGACCGGGCGCTCGCCCACGGGCTGCTGAAGCCGGAGCTCGCCGAGGACCTCCTCGGGGTACTCGCCCATGGATCCGACGGCGCCGAGGGAGGGGCCCGATGACGACCACCCTGCTGCGCACCGCCGACGAACTGCACGCACGCACGCGTACCGGCCGCCGTGCCGTGGTGATGACCATGGGCGCCCTGCACGAGGGCCACGCCACCCTGATCCGCACCGCGCGCACCATCGCCGGACCGGAGGGCGAGGTCGTCGTCACCGTCTTCGTGAACCCCTTGCAGTTCGGCAAGGGCGAGGACCTCGACCGCTACCCGCGCACCCTGGAGGCCGACCTCAAGATCGCCGAACAGGCGGGCGCGGACACCGTGTTCGCCCCCTCGGTCGACGAGGTCTACCCGGGCGGCGAGCCCCAGGTCCGTATCAGCGCCGGCCCCATGGGTGAGCGCCTGGAAGGCGGCTCCCGCCCCGGCCACTTCGACGGCATGCTCACCGTCGTCGCCAAGCTGCTCCACCTCACCCGCCCCGACGTCGCCCTGTACGGACAGAAGGACGCCCAGCAGCTCGCCCTGATCCGCCGCATGGTGCGCGACCTGAACTTCGGCGTCGAGATCGTGGGCGTCCCGACCGTGCGCGAGGAGGACGGCCTCGCACTGTCCAGCCGCAACCGCTACCTCGCGCCCAAGGAGCGGCGCACGGCACTCGCCCTGTCCCAGTCCCTGTTCGCCGGCCGCGACCGGCACGCGGCACAGGAGGCACTGCGCGCGCGGGCCCGCGAAGTGCCCGCCACGCGTGCGCGTGCCGAGGCGCTCAGCGCCATAGGGGAGTCCCGCGCGGCCGCCGACGCGCACGCCGTCGCCAAGGCCGTGCCCGGCTCCCCGGCGGCCGTTCGCGCCGCCGCCCGCCTGGTCCTCGACGAGGCCGCCCGCCTCGACCCGCCGCTCGAACTGGACTACCTCGCGCTGGTCGACCCGTCCGACTTCACCGAGATCGACGACGGCTTCACCGGCGAGGCCGTCCTCGCCGTCGCCGCCCGGGTCGGGAAGACCCGGCTGATCGACAACCTCCCCCTCACCTTCGGAGCCGCCTCGTGACCAGCACAGGCATACGCCCGCCCGTCGCCCGCCACCACCCTCAAACGAGAGCGCTTCGCGCTCGCCCCCGTTTGCACGCGCCCGCGCCCGGGTGGTCAATCTCCGCGGACGTCGTGGTCGTCGGTTCCGGCGTCGCGGGCCTCACCGCGGCCCTGCGCTGCGAGGCCGCGGGCCTGACGACGGTCGTCGTCACCAAGGCCCGTCTCGACGACGGCTCCACCCGCTGGGCCCAGGGGGGCATCGCCGCGGCCCTCGGTGAGGGCGACACCCCCGAGCAGCACCTCGACGACACCCTGGTGGCGGGCGCGGGGCTGTGTGACGAGGACGCGGTCCGCATCCTCGTCACCGAGGGCCCCGACGCGGTACGCCGCCTCATCGAGACCGGCGCCCACTTCGACGAGTCCGAGGAAGGCGGCCTGGAACTCACCCGCGAGGGCGGCCACCACCGCCGCCGTATCGCCCACGCGGGCGGCGACGCGACCGGCGCGGAGATCTCCCGCGCCCTTGTCGAGGCGGTACGCGCGCGTGGGCTGCGCACGATCGAGAACGCGCTCGTCCTCGACCTCCTGACGGACGCCGAGGGCCGTACCGCGGGCGTCACCCTGCACGTCATGGGCGAGGGCCAGCACGACGGCGTAGGAGCGGTCCACGCCCCTGCCGTGGTCCTGGCGACCGGCGGCATGGGCCAGGTCTTCTCGGCGACGACGAACCCGTCCGTGTCCACGGGCGACGGGGTGGCCCTCGCGCTCCGCGCGGGCGCCGAGGTCAGCGATCTCGAATTCGTCCAGTTCCACCCCACCGTCCTGTTCCTCGGCGCGGACGCGGAGGGCCAGCAGCCCCTGGTCTCCGAGGCGGTGCGCGGCGAAGGCGCCCACCTGGTCGACGCCGACGGCGTCCGCTTCATGCTCGGCCAACACGAACTCGCCGAACTCGCCCCCCGGGACATCGTCGCCAAGGGCATCATGCGCCGCATGCAGGAGCGGGACGCGGAGCACATGTTCCTCGACGCCCGCCACTTCGGCGCCGACATGTGGGAGCACCGCTTCCCGACGATCCTGGCCGCCTGCCGCGCCAACGGCATCGACCCGGTCACCGCCCCCATCCCGATCGCTCCGGCCGCCCACTACGCCTCCGGCGGCGTCCGCACCGACTCCCACGGCCGTACGACCGTCCCCGGGCTGTACGCGTGCGGAGAGGTCGCCTGCACGGGCGTGCACGGCGCCAACCGCCTGGCCTCCAACTCGCTCCTCGAAGGCCTGGTCTACGCCGAGCGCATCGTGGCCGACATCGCGGCCGCCCGCGCGGCCAACGGCCTCCACGCACGCGTGCCGCACCCGGTGCCGTACCCCGAGACCCCCGAGCACCCCTTGCTCGCCCCCGAGGCCCGTTTCACGATCCAGCGGATCATGGCCAACGGCGCCGGGGTCCTGCGCTCCGCGACCTCCCTCGCCCAGGCCGCCGACCAGCTCCAGAAGCTGCACACCGAGGCCCGGGACGCCCTCACCGAGAACGGCAAGACGGCCGAGCCCGGCGTCGACACCTGGGAGGCCACCAACCTCCTGTGCGTGGCCCGGGTCCTGGTCACCGCGGCACAGCTCCGCGAGGAGACGCGAGGCTGCCACTGGCGCGAGGACGAACCCGACCGCGACGACGCGACCTGGCGGCGCCACATCGTCGTACGCCTGAACCCCGACCGCACACTGGCCGTGCACACCACCGAAACCGCAGACTTCCCCCCGACCCGGCAGCCACAGCAGGAGCAGTGACAGAAGTGACCACCCCCGACCTTCCCCTCGCCTCGAGCGGCGGCTGCGGCGACGACTGCGCCTGCGGTGCCGACGAGGAGTACCTGGAGTGCGGGCTCGACCCCGCGCTCGCCCAGCTCCTGGCCGACGCCGGTCTCGACCCGGTCGAGGTCGAGGACATCGCCAACGTGGCCATCCAGGAGGACCTCGCCCACGGCGTGGACGTCACGACCGTCGCCACGATCCCGGAGGAGTCGACCGCGACCGCCGACTTCGTCGCGCGCGAGGCGGGCGTCGTGGCGGGCCTCAGGGTCGCCGAAGCGGTCGTCTCGATCGTCTGCGAGGACGAGTTCGAGGTGGAGCGCCACGTGGAGGACGGCGACAAGGTGGAGGCGGGCCAGAAGCTCCTCTCCGTCACCACCCGCACCCGTGACCTCCTGACCGCGGAACGCAGCGCCCTGAACATCCTCTGCCGCCTCTCCGGCATCGCGACGGCCACGCGCGCGTGGGCGGACGTACTCGACGGCACCGGGGCGAGGGTCCGCGACACCCGCAAGACGACGCCGGGCCTGCGCTCCCTGGAGAAGTACGCGGTGCGCTGCGGAGGCGGTGTGAACCACCGCATGTCCCTGTCCGACGCGGCCCTGGTGAAGGACAACCACGTGGTGGCCGCCGGCGGCGTCGCGGCGGCCTTCGAGGCGGTCCGCGAAGCCTTCCCCGACCTCTCCATCGAGGTCGAGGTGGACACCCTCCACCAGCTCCGCGAGGTGGTGGACGCGGGCGCGGACCTGATCCTCCTGGACAACTTCACGCCGGGCGAGTGCGAGGAGGCGGTGGCGATCGTGCACGGCCGGGCAGCCCTGGAGGCGTCGGGCCGCCTGACCCTCACGAACGCCAAGGCGTACGCCGACACAGGCGTCGACTACCTCGCCGTCGGTGCCCTCACCCACTCCTCGCCGATCCTGGACATCGGCCTGGACCTGCGAGCGGCGGAGTAGGAACGGGCATGCTCCTCACGATCGACGTAGGCAACACGCACACCGTCCTCGGCCTGTTCGACGGCGAGGACATCGTCGAGCACTGGCGCATCTCCACGGATGCCCGCCGCACCGCCGACGAGCTCGCGGTCCTCCTCCAGGGCCTGATGGGTATGCATCCGCTCCTCGGCGACGAACTCGGCGACGGCATCGACGGAATCGCCATCTGCGCGACCGTCCCCTCGGTCCTCCACGAACTCCGCGAGGTCACCCGCCGCTACTACGGTGACGTCCCCGCGGTGCTCGTGGAGCCCGGGGTGAAGACGGGCGTACCGATCCTCACCGACAACCCCAAGGAGGTCGGCGCCGACCGCATCATCAACGCGGTGGCGGCCGTCGACCTCTACGGCGGTCCGGCGATCGTCGTCGACTTCGGTACGGCGACGACGTTCGACGCGGTGAGCGCGCGCGGCGAGTACATCGGCGGTGTCATCGCCCCCGGTATCGAGATCTCCGTCGAGGCTCTCGGCGTCCGTGGCGCCCAACTCCGCAAGATCGAGGTGGCCCGTCCTCGCAGCGTCATCGGCAAGAACACGGTCGAGGCCATGCAGTCCGGCATCATCTACGGCTTCGCCGGCCAGGTCGACGGCGTGGTCAACCGCATGGCCCGCGAGCTGGCCGACGATCCCGACGAGGTCACGGTCATCGCGACGGGTGGTCTGGCCCCCATGGTCCTCGGCGAATCCTCCGTCATCGACGAGCACGAGCCGTGGCTGACCCTGATCGGCCTGCGCCTCGTCTACGAACGCAACGTCTCCCGAATGTGACCTCGCCCCCGCCGCCCCTGCCCGTCCCACCCCCAGGGACTCCGCCCCTTCGACCCCACCGGGGCTGCCGCCCCAGGCCCCGCTGTCGGCCCTGAAGGGGCCTCGTCCTCAAACGCCGGACGGGCTGGAGGGCGTGCGGCGCTGGATCGCGTACCCCGCGAACCGGCGGTCGCCCACGGCCCCGACCCACCACCCCACCGAACCGCGCTACGCGAACCCCACCCAACATCAGCAGGCCGCCGCAGGCATCCCGCCTCCACCCGAGTGGCACCCCACGCCACACCCACCCCCCTATGCCGCGTTTGTCTGATTAGCGCGTATCGTCACCGCATGCCCACGCCCTACGGATCCCGCGGCGGCATGGCGTTCGGCGCGGAGGAGCTGCGTGTGCTCCGCCGCGCTCTCGCCCTCGCCCTCAACCCCAGCCCCGCCTCCCCCGAGGAGGTCCAGGCCTGTCTCCGCCTCGCCGAGTCCCTCGACGAGGCGATGCGCGAGGGCGCCCGGCTGCGTGCCTTCCTGGTGGCCGACCTCGCCCGCTACCGCGCCGCCCTCCCCGGCACCGCGGCCGGCTACCTCGCCCTCCTCGAGGAGGCCCTCGGCGCCGGCTACCACCCCCACTCCGCCGACCTCACCGCCCTCCGCGCCCTGCGCGGCAACCCCACCGCGGCCACCCTCCTCCAGGACGTACGAGCCCGCCTCGCGCCCGGCGCCCCCAGCGCCGCCCGCCCGGCCATCCCCGCGTCCCGTACGCACCTCCTGGCCCTCCCCGGCGGCCTCTCCGAGCCGACCGCCACCCCCCACCCCCCGGTCGACCTCCCTGCCCAGGCCGCGGGCGGCCAGGACCCCGCCAAGCAGCCCCGCAAGAAGCCCGCCGAACGCCCGGCCGCCCCCAAGCCCTCCCCGGCCCCAGGGCCAGGCCCGGGTACCCAGCCCGCCCCCAAACCGCCCCGCCCCATCCCCACCCCCGGCGAGGTCTTCCCCCGCCGCAAACCGACCCCACCCTCCGAAACCCCGCCCCAGCAGCTGGCCGCAGGCTGAGCCCTGGCTACTCTGGACGCATGGACTACGTCTCCGCACTCCTCCCCCCGGTCGTCATGGCCGTGTTCTTCATCGGTGTGATCAGGGTGATCGTGAAGACGCAGGGCGGAGCCAACAAGGCCAAGGAGGACGCGGTCGTGGACGCCGCCCTCGCGCGCGTGGAGGCCCCCCGTCAGGCCTCCCCGACCCCGGACGCCTAGACCGGCGCGCCCAGACCGGGACGCCCAGACCCAGGCGCCCGAACCCGGCGTACGACTCAAGCCGCAACGCTTTCCGAGTCGTACGCCCTTTTTGTTCCTGTTTTCTGGAGAAAGTGCCCGTCCGGCACGCCAACACCCAGATCTCCCACTATTGTGCTGAGTTGTGCCTCGCCCATTGGGAGAACTCGAAGACGCGGTCATGACGCGGGTGTGGAAGTGGAACCGCCCGGTGACCGTTCGAGAAGTCCTGGAAGATCTCCAGCAGGAACGGTCCATCGCGTACACCACGGTGATGACCGTTTTGGACAATCTCCATCAGAAGGGCTGGGTACGCCGCGAAGCGGAAGGCCGGGCCTATCGATATGAGGCGGTCTCCACCCGAGCCGCCTACGCCGCGGCCCTGATGAACGACGCCTGGTCCCAGAGCGACAACCCCGCAGCGGCACTCGTCGCCTTCTTCGGCATGATGAGCGACGAACAGCGCAACGCCCTGCGGGACGCCGTACGCATCGTCCAGGGCCCCGAAACACCCGAGCCCACGGAACCGCCCGATACACGAGGCGTTACGAGTACGGATACGAGCGGTACCGATACGAGCAGCGCAGATACCGCCAGGCCGGATACTGGCAGGCCGGATACCGCCAGGCCGGATACCGGCAGCGCAGATACGGGCAGGCCGGATACGCGCGGCGCCGATACCGGGCCCGATACGGCCACCGCGCATACCCGCGCCGATACCGCCCCGGATACCCGTCCCGATACCGCCCATGAGAACCCCGCCTCGGCGCAGGAGCCCGACGGGCGATAGCGTCCGCTCATGTCAGCAGAGAGTCACTCGGCCGAGAGCCCCGCGGCGGAGAGCCCGGAAGTCACCGCTAAAGCCATCACCGTCCGGCGGGCCCGTACCGGCGATGTCGCCGCGGTGCGTCGTCTCCTTGACGAGTACGTCCGGCGTCGCATCCTGCTCGACAAAGCCACGGTGACGCTTTACGAGGACATCCAGGAGTTCTGGATCGCGGAACGGGACGACAACGGCGAGGTCGTCGGCTGCGGCGCCCTGCACGTGATGTGGGAAGACCTGGCGGAAGTCCGCACTCTCGCGGTGAAGCCAGGCCTGAAGGGCGCCGGCGTCGGTCATCAGTTGCTGGAGAAGTTGCTGCACACCGCGCGCTGGCTCGGCGTTCGACGGGTTTTCTGTCTGACCTTCGAAGTGGACTTCTTCGGCAAGCACGGCTTCGTCGAGATCGGCGAGACACCGGTGGACACCGATGTCTACGCGGAGCTGCTGCGTTCCTATGACGAGGGCGTCGCGGAGTTCCTCGGTCTCGAACGAGTGAAACCGAACACCTTGGGCAACAGCCGCATGCTTCTGCATCTGTGATCGCCGAGGTTCCTCGACGTTCCGCAACGTCCGCAAGCTTCACCACCCCTTCGCCAAGGGTTCCGGAAGCTTCGTCAAGCTTCCGGAAGGCGTATTCCGCCCGGGCCGCCCGTGCCCAGGTGCCCTATGTCCGAAACGCGTATGTTTCCGGACCGCACTCGGCCTGTGGGTCTCTCCCGGGGGTTTGTGTTTTTCCAGCAAAAGCGGTTTGCTTTCCGACGTACTGCAGTACTGCATATAACAGGGGACGGCGAAACGGCGGACGCCGCAGACCCCCGGCCCTCAAGTTATCGATGAAAGGAAATCCGGTGGCACAGAAGGTTCAGGTCCTTCTTGTCGACGACCTCGACGGCGGCGAGGCGGACGAGACCGTGACGTTCGCGCTGGACGGCAAGACGTACGAGATCGATCTCACGACTGCCAATGCGGACAAGCTCCGCGGCCTTCTCGACCCTTACGTGAAGGGTGGCCGTCGTACCGGAGGTCGCGCTTCGGGTGGGCGTGGAAAGGCGCGCGCCGCTTCCGGTGGCAGCCAGGACACCGCGCAGATCCGCGCGTGGGCCAAGGAGAACGGTTACGAGGTCAACGACCGCGGCCGCGTCCCGGCGACCATTCGCGAGGCGTACGAGAAGGCCAACGCCTGATCTACGGACAGGCCGACGGCTGGGCGCACGCACGTCGCAGCCACAGTCGGTGGCACCGCGTTGCCACCGTGTCCAGAACCCGCACGAGATCGGGGGCGCCCCCACCGCCCCCCAGGGCCGACAGCGTCGGCAGCGAGGCCTCGACCTCGCCCCCAGGCTCGGGGGGTCGCAGCCACACGGCGGCCCCCTGTACTGAAGCGGACCGGTCCAGGGGGAGCGGCCGCACCCCGCGGGGCCCCGGCAGGCCGGCCCGCCACTGCCGTACGGCCCCCCTCGGCGCCTGGTCGACAGGACGCCGTAAGGCCGACAGCGGCCGTTGCTCGGGTGGCAGGGGCGCGTCCATGAGATCGCCCTCGCCGAGCGCCGTCAGGTCCAGGGGCAGTGCGCCCCACTCCAGCCAGTCCAGCACCCCCGGAACCTCCTGCGCGCTGCCCGCTGCCAGGAGCAGCCGCATCCGGTCGCCCTGGACCGCCACCGGCGACCGCGCCGTCAGATGCCGCAGTGCCGCGAGGCCCGCCTCGGTCGGGACGTCCAGGACGTCGAAACACGGGCCCACGTGAAGCAGCGGCGGCGATCCGGGTGCACCGGGCACCACCGGCCAGCCCAGTTCGTTCTCGTACCACCGGCGGACCTGATCGCTCGGATCGAGCGGCGGACGGGGGAGGGGGATCGTGGCGGAGTCCGTGAGAGTCGCGGGGCGCGTGCCAGCCATGCCAAGTGAAACCACCGAAAAGGCGTACGGGTTACGCTGGGTGTTCTGGCGTATGCGCAGAGTATTGAAAGCGGGGGCGCGCGGGGGTGTGGGGTGGCGCAAGGTTGTTCGCCCGTAGCGGAGGGAACCGGGGGGCGCGGCATGGAGTGTCAGTCCCAGCGGGTAAGACATCCCTAGTGGGAGGGGGCGACACGCAGGACAGTGGGTCTCACGTTCGCCATCGGCGTACTGATGGTGAGGGTAACCACCTGGCCTGCGGGAACATCGTCTCGCACCATCGGGTTGGAGCAGATGTCGGCGTCACGGGTCAGGAGGCCATCGACGGTGTCGGCAGTTGGAATGAGCGGTCCCCGCTTGCGGGACTAAGCTGCGGAAGGACAGGGAGGGGAAGTTCCCCCCACTGCCTGACCGCTCTGAGGAGCGATTAACGATGTTCGAGAGGTTCACCGACCGCGCGCGGCGGGTTGTCGTCCTGGCTCAGGAAGAAGCCCGGATGCTCAACCACAACTACATCGGCACCGAGCACATCCTCCTGGGCCTGATCCACGAGGGTGAGGGTGTCGCCGCCAAGGCCCTTGAGAGCCTCGGGATTTCGCTCGAGGCGGTCCGCCAGCAGGTGGAGGAGATCATCGGGCAGGGGCAGCAGGCCCCGTCCGGGCACATCCCCTTCACCCCCCGTGCCAAGAAGGTCCTGGAGCTGTCGCTCCGCGAGGCCCTTCAGCTGGGCCACAACTACATCGGCACGGAGCACATCCTGCTCGGCCTGATCCGTGAGGGCGAGGGCGTCGCCGCCCAGGTCCTGGTCAAGCTGGGCGCAGATCTCAACCGGGTGCGGCAGCAGGTCATCCAGCTGCTCTCCGGCTACCAGGGCAAGGAGACCGCCACCGCCGGCGGGCCTGCCGAGGGCACCCCCTCGACGTCCCTGGTCCTCGACCAGTTCGGCCGGAACCTCACCCAGGCCGCTCGTGAGTCCAAGCTCGACCCGGTCATCGGGCGCGAGAAGGAGATCGAGCGGGTCATGCAGGTGCTGTCCCGCCGTACCAAGAACAACCCGGTCCTGATCGGTGAGCCCGGCGTCGGCAAGACCGCCGTCGTCGAGGGCCTCGCCCAGGCCATCGTCAAGGGCGAGGTGCCCGAGACCCTCAAGGACAAGCACCTCTACACCCTGGACCTCGGCGCGCTGGTCGCCGGCTCCCGCTACCGCGGTGACTTCGAGGAGCGCCTGAAGAAGGTGCTCAAGGAGATCCGCACCCGCGGCGACATCATCCTGTTCATCGACGAGCTTCACACGCTGGTCGGTGCGGGTGCCGCCGAGGGCGCCATCGACGCGGCCTCGATCCTGAAGCCGATGCTGGCCCGCGGTGAGCTGCAGACCATCGGTGCGACCACGCTGGACGAGTACCGCAAGCACCTGGAGAAGGACGCGGCCCTCGAGCGCCGCTTCCAGCCCATCCAGGTCGCCGAGCCGTCCCTGCCGCACACGATCGAGATCCTCAAGGGTCTGCGTGACCGGTACGAGGCCCACCACCGCGTCTCCATCACCGACGAGGCGCTGGTCCAGGCCGCCACCCTGGCCGACCGGTACATCTCGGACCGCTTCCTGCCGGACAAGGCGATCGACCTGATCGACGAGGCCGGTTCCCGGATGCGCATCCGCCGGATGACCGCGCCGCCGGACCTGCGCGAGTTCGACGAGAAGATCGCCGGCGTGCGCCGCGACAAGGAGTCCGCGATCGACTCGCAGGACTTCGAGAAGGCCGCCTCCCTGCGCGACAAGGAGAAGCAGCTCCTGGCCGCCAAGGCCAAGCGGGAGAAGGAGTGGAAGGCCGGCGACATGGACGTCGTCGCCGAGGTCGACGGCGAGCTGATCGCCGAGGTCCTCGCCACGGCCACCGGCATCCCGGTCTTCAAGCTGACCGAGGAGGAGTCCAGCCGCCTGCTGCGCATGGAGGACGAGCTCCACAAGCGGGTCATCGGCCAGAACGACGCCGTCAAGGCGCTGTCGAAGGCGATCCGCCGTACGCGTGCCGGTCTGAAGGACCCGAAGCGTCCGGGTGGTTCGTTCATCTTCGCCGGCCCGTCCGGTGTCGGTAAGACCGAGCTGTCCAAGGCGCTCGCCGAGTTCCTCTTCGGCGACGAGGACGCGCTGATCTCCCTCGACATGTCGGAGTTCAGCGAGAAGCACACGGTCTCGCGTCTCTTCGGTTCGCCCCCCGGCTACGTGGGCTACGAAGAGGGCGGCCAGCTGACCGAGAAGGTCCGCCGCAAGCCGTTCTCCGTCGTCCTCTTCGACGAGGTGGAGAAGGCCCACCCGGACATCTTCAACTCGCTGCTGCAGATCCTGGAGGACGGTCGCCTGACCGACTCCCAGGGCCGGGTCGTGGACTTCAAGAACACGGTCATCATCATGACGACCAACCTCGGCACCCGGGACATCTCCAAGGGCTTCAACCTGGGCTTCGCGGCCTCGGGTGACACGAAGACCAACTACGAGCGCATGAAGAACAAGGTGTCGGACGAGCTCAAGCAGCACTTCCGTCCCGAGTTCCTCAACCGCGTCGACGACGTGGTCGTCTTCCCGCAGCTGACCCAGGACGACATCCTGCGGATCGTCGACCTGATGATCGGCAAGGTGGACGAGCGCCTGAAGGACCGGGACATGGGCATCGAGCTCTCCCAGTCCGCCAAGGAGCTGCTGTCCAAGAAGGGTTACGACCCCGTGCTGGGCGCCCGGCCGCTGCGCCGGACCATCCAGCGCGAGATCGAGGACTCCCTGTCGGAGAAGATCCTCTTCGGCGAGCTGCGCCCCGGTCACATCGTGGTCGTGGACACCGAGGGCGAGGGCGAGACCAAGACCTTCACCTTCCGCGGTGAGGAGAAGGCGGCCCTGCCGGACGTCCCGCCGATCGAGCAGGCGGCCGGTCCTTCGGGCGGTCCGAACCTGAGCAAGGACGCGTAGGCGTCAACAGCTGAAGGGGCCGGTGCTTTCGAGTACCGGCCCCTTTCGCCATGTCCAACGCTATGAGAGCTCCTCCGGTTGCACCTGTCGGCCGTTGACCACGATCGACAGCCCGGCATGGTGGCGCAACGGGGTCAGATCGAGGGCGGTGTCCTCTGCGTACTCCAGGGCGAGGAAGGTGAGGTTGGGGAACACCCGCGCGAGATCCCTCGTGGATCCGCCCCGGCTCACTTCCCGCAGCGTTAGGCTGCGGATCGTCGGCAGGGGTTCGAGCTCGCGGGGGCGGCGTCGTAGCCGTCCGTCCTTGTCGACGGCCGGCGGCACGATCTGGCGGGGCAGGTGGAGTGAGGTGATGGAGAACTCCAGACTGCTCAGCGACGGGGCCCGCGAGGCCGCGAGCAGGAGGGAATGCGCGTGGCAGTCGCCGTGGACGGCCAGTTCGCGCAGGGCCGGCCACTGGGACAGGTCGTTGATCATCATCTTCGTCGGACTGCTCACCTGGAGCCGCTCGACGGTCGGGTGCCCTGAGGGCAGCGGGATGCTGCTGTCGAACAGCGTCCCGTCCAGGGACAGATCGGTCAGCCGGTCGAGTCGCTGGAGAGAGCCCAGTTCGGACTTCTCGATCTCGTTGAGCTCCAGGCGGAGTGAGGTGAGAGGCAGCCCTTCCAGCGCTGAGAAACTCCGGACCCTGGGGCAGAGAGTAAGGGCCAAGGCGGTCAGCCCGGACAGCTTGCGAGCGAAGGAAAGGTCGCCGAGCAGGGAGTTGCCGATCAGCGTCAGGGCATGAATGCCTTGCTCAGGCAGCAGCTTTGCCAGATCCGTGCCGCTGATGGGCATGTCGATCATCACGTGGCCGAGCGGAACGCAGTACCGCAGCGCCGCAGCCTCCGCCCGGTTGACCACGATGATCTGGGCGTCGTGCAGCGGCACATGCGAGAGGACCTCACGCGCGTACTCCTCGGCTGGATGACGAGGCCAGGCGGTGAGGAGAACTCCGCGGACGTCGCGGGACGGGTGCCCGGCGAAGCGCCGTAGCAGCGGCAGGGATGCAAGGCCGCCTACGTCCCGGATCACCTGGACGACCGCCCTCGCCTCCCGGTCGGTGAGCCCCTCCGGACCCGGGACCAGGGAAAGGACGTAGGAGCCCAGAGACGTCAGCTTGGCGGCAGCGGTGTCGTCGGGCGGTGGTATCAGCGCCCGGATGCGGTCCGCGATCTGCTCCCGTATCTCCTCCTCCAGTACCACCGCGCTGAGAGCGCACCGCGCGGCGAGCACGTGGATGTCGCCACGGGTGCGGAGATCCGCGCACTGGTCGCCCTTGGCGATCATCGCCTCGATCAGCCTGCGCACCTCGCCCCGGTGGCAGTGGCCCACGGCCAGCAGGATGATGTCCTGCCACTCCTCGTCGGTCGCGTGGCTCAGCAGTTCCCCCAGACCATCGCTCTCCTGGAGCTCCTTCGCCGCCAGATAGTCCTGGAAGGTGCGGTGGATGAACTGGATGGCCGTGTCGTTGCGTTCCTGCAGCAGACCACTGCGGTTGAGGAGATGGGTCAGCACGGCCTCGGCGGAGCCCTGACGGTGCACCTGGGGCATGCCCCGCATGGCCAGCTCTATCTGATGCCGTGCCTGTTCGTGGTTGAACTCCGCGTAGCCGCTGCGGGCCAGCCAGGCCGCGATCCGCTGGAGTAACTGCTGGTGCTCCTCGACCCCCAGGGTGATGCCCTCGGGCGCCGCCACCCGGCGCAGGATGTCCCTGCTGCCCAGCAGCATGGTCAGCGCCGCGTTGTACAGCGACCAGCGAGTCTCGGGCAGAAAGCCGCGGCGGCGGCGGTGCAACGCACAGACCACGGCGGCCAGCAGCGGAGTACGGGACAGGTTCAGCAGGGTCGGATTGTGGCCCAGTTCCCGTTCCAGGGCCAGTTCCAGGGCATGGAGGTTCTCGTCCTCGGCGGCGGCCCGATGCGGGTCGCGGAAGCCCGCGCACTCCAGGCGGGCGGCGGCATGCCAGGCCTTCGAGAAGGCCAGGACGTCCTCGTCCCGCATGGGCAGCAGCCGTAACTCCTCGAAGTTCTCGGCGGCGAGCCAGTCGGCGGCCACTGCCAGGGGCCGTACGGTGACCAGGCAGCGGTTGTGCGGATACATCGCCAGGAGATCGGCGAGGCGGTGGCGGGCCTCCTCCCGGTCCGCGGGCGGCACCTCGTCCATGCCGTCGATCAGGAGCAGAGCCCGCCCGGCCTCCAGGACGCGTCGGGCCCAGCCCTCGGGGATCTCGTCGATCTGCAGCTCGGCGACCGCGGCCAGCTCGTGTGGCTTGGGGAAGGCCATCGTCCGGGCGAGCAGGCTGCGCATGGGGATGACGAAGGGCACCAGGCCGTTCAGCTCGGCGAGTTCGTGGTCGAGGGCACCACAGGCGGCGTGGGAGGCGAGCCACCACACCAGCGTGGTCTTGCCCGCGCCGGCCTCCCCGCGCAGTACCGCCCGCGGCCGGTCGGCGAGCAGGTCGTTGATCCGGCGGGGTGCTGAGACGGTCTTGGACACCGGTGCGTCGTCCCTCGCCTCCGAGACGGACAGGGCCTCCAGACTCAGATACGCGGTGTCGAGGTCCCAGTTGGTCTCGGTCGTGCCCAGTTCGTCGATCCCGAAGATCTCGATCTTGCGGTACCGGGTCTTCAGAGCCCGTGCGTAGTGCCGCTCGAACCTTTCGTCCGCAAGGTGATGACCGCATACGACGTTCTCGAGCACCGGGGGCACATGGCCCGGCTCGGCACCCATCACATGCTGGGGGAAGCCATGCGCCTCCAGAATGCGCTGTACCGGGACCGCTTCGATGCGGCGATGGTCCCGGCCCTCCGGCACCTGGGTGACCACACCGATCAGCACGGAGCCGGCGAACACCGGGGCACCGGACAGTCCCGCGAACGGTGATTCGCCCGGCCTCGGGGCGGCGACCGGGGCCCGGTCGAACTCGCAGACCAGCATCGATCTGAGCCGTCCCGCCATCGGCAGGACCGTGCCGGTGAGCTGGTCGTACTCCAACTGGCCGTCCGGACCGTAGCGTTGGACGGCGGGGAACCCGACGACCTGGCAGCCGGGGAGCGGATCGGGCGACCCGACGACCCCCCACCGCAGCCTGGCCAGTGCCCACCGCTCCGGATCCACCAGCTCCTCGCCGGTGAGCAGGAGAGCCACGTCGCTCTCCTCGTCCTGCCACACCGCCCGGCTGGGCAGGGGCTGTTCGCTCTCGGGGTGGACCGTGCGGATCCACTCCTTGTCGCGCAGCACGTGGGCGCTGGTCAGTACCAGCCGGGGCGACAGCATGATTCCGCTGCCCTGCGATCCGGCCAGCACGACCACGGATCGCTCGACCGCCGAGCGCAGCATCACCGCGACGCGGGGGTGCCCCGGCCGAAGGCCCGGACGCTTCCCTCGGTCTCGTTGCCGACCTTCAGAGGAGCGCCGGTGCGGGCGTCCTGGGCGCGCAAAGTGAAGGAGACCTTGTGGGTACGGCTGTCGGTCCTCGCGCCGTCCGCGCCCGCGTCGACCACCCAGGCCTTCACTCTCGCGCCCACCTTGACCTCCTTACGGATCTCCACCGTGAACTCCATCTGGATGTCGCCGAGCTCGAAGACGACGTCCTGTCCCGCGGAGCGCCGGGTCGCGGTCAGCAGTTCGTCGCGGATGGTCTGTACGGCGTCCGCGAGTTCGATGCGTGACTCGTCCGCAGCGCTCATGGATCCTCTTCCTGCCGGAATGCGTGATGGGGCCGGTACCCGAAGGTACCGGCCCCACGACGTGCGCGTACACGCTCTGCCCGAAGCGGATCCAGCGCTCGTGGATCAGGACAACTGGCCCTCGTAGTCCGGGAGTTTGTATGTCTTCTCGGCGTGGCCGCCCGACAGGTCGGTGGCGCTGTTGCCGATGTTCGCGATGATCGTGTAGCCCTTGTTCTCGATGGCGACACGCTGGGCCGTCTTGTAGTCGGCGACGTTCTTGAACAGGTCGAGGAAGTTGCGCACGTGCAGGCCGGAGACCTGGTAGCCGGCGTGCTTGAGGTTGTAGTCGGTCACCGAGTAGATGATCCCGGGGCGGGCGGTGACGAAGAACAGGGAGACGCCGTGCTCCTGGGCGTACTTGGCGACCTCCAGGACGGGGCCGTTGGCCGGCTGCGGGTAGCTGAAGCCGAAGTCCGTCTCCAGGGTGGTGTTGTCGATGTCGAAGACGATCGCCTGCTTCTCTCCCGGCGCGGTGTCGGCGATCCGCTGCTTCAGATAGGGCAGCGCCTGGTCCATGACCGCCTGGCAGTCCTTCTGCCAGGTGTCGTAGTCGACATCCGCCGAGGACGCCGTGGCGGCCGTGGTGGTGGCGGTGGAGGTGCTCGTCGCGCTGGCGGTCGTCGCGGCCTCGGCGGGAACCGCGAGGGCCACGAGGGCGGCTGCGGAGACGGTGCCGACCGCTATCCGGCGCGCCCAGGGGCGGCGAAGAGTCATGTGGGGTCCTCTCACGTCACGGTGCGCTGTGTTGTTGTCGCGTGCATGTTCGTGGGTGGGGATGGCGTGAGGGGAAAGATAGGGTTACTGGGCGGTAAGTCGCTAGAGGCGTGCGTCACATGACGTCGTTGAACTTGCCGCGGGGGGCGCTGCGGGAGCCGCGTTCGGCGGCGTAGCGCCCGTCACATTCCGGGGTCCCGCGATTGCACTCAGCGGTGACATGCCGCACAGGCGATTTGTCCGTTACTAGTGGGAATAGTGGAAACGGCCGCCGGGAGAAAACGGACTTTTTACGCCGAAGTCGTCCGTAGGTTTCGGTATCCGTACTGGTTCGTCCGGAATGGCTGCCCTGTCAAGATGCAGCGATTTTTATGGGGGAGTACTAGCTTCCGTCGTAGATAGAGGGTTTTGGTCAGCGGCGGGGTCGGGGTTACCAAGGGATGGCCATCCGGCGAATGCCTGTGCGTCGGGTGGTTCCCTCTGTCGTCTTCCCCATGAGGTTTCGCATGTCCCCGCGCTTCTCCTTCCGTTCGTCCCGTACGTCCACCTTCCGCACCCGTGCCGCTGTGCTGGCCGCCGGCCTGGGGGCCTCGGTCGTGCTGGGCGCCGGAGGCGCGGTCGCCGCCGAGATGACCTCCGCCCCCGGTGCCGCCACCGCCGTGCAGGCGCAGAGCGCCGCCGCGAAGAAGGCCGCGTCCTGGGTCAGCCCGGTGAAGAAGTACACGAAGTCCGCCAGCTTCGCGCAGGCCGGCGGCATGTGGCAGTCCACCCACAGCGGTCAGGACTTCGCCGTCCCGAGCGGCACCGACGTCATGGCCGCGCACGGCGGCACGGTCGTCAAGGCCGGTGGCAACGGCGCCGGTGACGGCCCCGCGTACGGCAACGCCATCGTCATCAAGCACGGCAACGGCACGTACTCCCAGTACGCCCACCTGTCGCGCATCGACGTGAAGATCGGCCAGGTCGTCAAGACCGGCCAGCACATAGCCCGCTCCGGCAACACCGGTAACTCCAGCGGCCCGCACCTGCACTTCGAGATCCGTAAGACCGCCAACTACGGCTCCGCCATCGACCCGGTGGCCTTCCTGCGGGCCAAGGGTCTGAAGATCTGAGACCCGGAGTCGGTCAGGCGCCCTTGTGCGCCTGGGTGATCAGATCGATGGCGACCTCGAGGACGGCCTTGCGCTTCTCCTCGGGGTCGCCTTCGACGTCCTTCATCACGAACATCCCGGCGTGCATCGTGAACAGGGCGCTGATGCAGCGCACCTGGTCGACCAGGTCGGCGTCGGGGTCGATGACGATGTCGCGCATGCCGATCATGCGGTTCTTGAACATCTCGCCGATGCTCAGTTCGCGAACGGTCGCCTGGTTCTCCTGCATGAACCGGAACAGTGGTTCCGCATCGATCAGGGCCTGGTGGTAACGCCGTACGATCTCCTGCTTGGTCTCCAGGGAGTGCGGCTGGCGCCTGCCCCACTCGATCAGGTCCTCGATCGGCTGCGTCAGATCCTCGAAGAGGCTGACGATGATCTCTTCCTTGGTCTTGAAGTGGTAGTACAGGGCCGCTTTCGTGACGTCCAGGCGCTCGGCGATCTCGCGCAGGGAGGTCTTCTCGTAGCCCTGCTCGGCGAAGAGTTCGAGGGCTACGTCCTGGATGCGCTGGCGGGTGTTCCCGCGGCGCCGCTGCTTGGTGCCGTCCATGGTGCCGCCCATCCTCGTACCTCTTGACTTTCCACAAAACTTACTTGACGCCCGGCTAGTTACGCATCTACCTTCCCTGAGTGTAGACAACTAGCCGGGCGGCAAGTAAGTGCGAGTAAGTGGCCGGGGAGCGGCCGGGGGAGTGGGAACGATGGCGGAGACAAAGACAGTTGGACCGGGGGCCGAAGAGCCCGGCGGCGCGAAACAGCCGAAGAACGTACGGGTCGTCCTGCTCGCGCTGATGGTCACGATGATGCTCGCCATGCTCGACAACATGATCGTGGGCACCGCGATGCCGACGATCGTGGGTGAGCTGGGCGGCCTGGAGCATCTGTCGTGGGTCGTGACGGCCTACACCCTGGCTACCGCCGCCTCCACTCCGCTGTGGGGCAAGCTCGGTGACATGTACGGCCGCAAGGGCGTCTTCATGGCGTCCATCGTGCTGTTCCTGATCGGGTCCGCGCTCAGTGGCATGGCGCAGGACATGGGGCAGCTGATCGCGTTCCGGGCCGTGCAGGGGCTGGGCGCCGGCGGTCTGATGGTCGGCGTCATGGCGATCATCGGCGATCTGATTCCGCCGCGGGAGCGCGGCAAGTACCAGGGCATGATGGCCGGCGTGATGGCGCTCGCGATGATCGCCGGGCCGCTGGTCGGTGGCACCATCACCGACCACTGGGGCTGGCGCTGGGCGTTCTACATCAACCTGCCGCTCGGTGTCGTGGCGCTCGCCGCGATCAGTGTCGTACTGCATCTGCCGAAGAAGCGGGCGCAGGCGCGGATCGACTATCTCGGTGCGGCGCTGCTGACCGTGGGCATCACCGCGATCGTGCTGGTCACCACCTGGGGCGGTACGGAGTACGCGTGGACCTCCGCGCGGATCATGGAGCTCATCGGGATCGGGGTCGCGGCGCTCGTCGGGTTCGTGTTCTGGCAGACCAAGGCGGCGGAGCCGGTGGTGCCGCTGCACATCTTCCGCAGCCGGAACTTCACGCTGATGTCCGTGATCGGGTTCATCACCGGGTTCGTGATGTTCGGGGCGACGCTGTTCCTGCCGCTGTACCAGCAGTCGGTGCAGGGTGCCTCCGCCACGAACTCCGGACTGCTGTTGCTGCCGATGCTCGGGGCGATGCTCGTCACCTCGATGGTCGCGGGCCGGGTGACCACGAACACCGGGCGGTACAAGGCGTTCCCCGTCGTCGGCAGTGTGCTGATGGTCGTCGGGCTGTATCTGCTGTCGTTGATGGACACCGACACGAGCCGGTTCACCTCCGGGGTGTACATGGCCGTGGTCGGGTTCGGCATGGGCTGTCTGATGCAGATCACCATGCTGGTCGCGCAGAACAGTGTCGAGATGAAGGACATGGGGGTCGCGTCGTCGTCCACCACGCTCTTCCGTACGCTCGGGTCCTCGTTCGGGGTCGCGATCATGGGGGCGTTGTTCAACAGCCGGGTGCAGGACGTCATGGCCGAGCGGGGCGGTGAGCTGGGGGCGAAGGTGACCGAGCAGTCGGCGCAGGTGGACGCGGCGGGGTTGGCGCAGTTGCCGGCGGCTGTGCGGGAGGCGTATCAGCATGCGGTGTCCGCGGGGACGCATTCGGCGTTTCTGTTGGGGGCTGCGGTGGCTGTGGTGGCGTTGGTCGCGGCTGTGTTCGTGAAGGAGGTGCCGCTGAGGGGGGCGGGACCCAAGGGGGACGATGCCGGGGTCGCGGCCAAGGTCTCGGTGGTGGAGGCCGTCTGAGTCGGTGGTGCGGGCGGGGTCTTCGGGTGGAGTTTCGCCCGGGGCCCCGCCTTTTGTCTCGCCCCCGCCGCCCCTACCCGCTGGAATGTCAGTGGCCCGTGCCACCATCGGAGCCATGGGCAAGGTGCGGCAGTTGCGGTTGGCCAAGGACGCCATGGATCGGGAGTGGGCCGATTCAGCGCTGGATCTGGATGCCGTTGCCGGGCGGGCGGGGTATTCGCGGTATCACTTCGTGCGGGCGTTCAAGGCGGTGTACGGGGAGACGCCGGGGCAGTACCTGACGCATCGGCGGATCGAGCGGGCCGAGGAGTATCTGCGGGGGGCGAATCTGACCGTGACGGAGATATGCCATCTGGTCGGGTTCAGCAGCGTCGGGACGTTCTCGGCGAAGTTCAAGGCGCGGACCGGGCTGTCGCCGACGCAGTACCGGGAGAAGCACGTCGGGCGTGGGGCGGCGTTGATTCCGGGGTGCTACGCGATGCTGTGGGCCGGGGGGTTCCGGCGGCGGGAGAGCAACTCCGGAGAAGCGCGCTGAGAGCGCCTCTGCCTACCTTGGCGGCAGGAAGCAACCGCAAGAGGCGGCAGGCGGAGGAGTACGGAGAGCAGGGTCATGATCAAGGGTCTCGGCATCACCACCGTATGGACGTTCGACCAGCAGCGCACCAAGGCGTTCTTCACGGAGAAGATCGGCTTCGAGGTGCGGAACGATCTTTCGATGGGCGATATGCGGTGGGTCACCGTGGGCGCCAAGGACCAGCCGGACGTCGAGCTGGCGTTGATGAGCCTGGACGGGCCCGGGCTCGATCCGGAGTCGTCCGAGGCGTTGAAGACGCTCGTGGGGAAGGGGGTCATCGGGGCCGGGGCGTTCAGGACCGATGACTGCCGGGGGGACTACGAGACCTTCAAGGCGCGCGGCGTGGAGTTCATCCAGGAGCCGCAGGAGCGGCCCTACGGCATCGAGGCGATCTTCCGCGACGACAACGGCAACTGGTACTCGCTGACCGAGCGCAGCGCGGAGCTCGACTTCTCCAAGTCGTTCGGGTGAGCCCGCCCCGGCGCCGCTACGGCAGCATCGGGTAGCTGCCCGTGTTCGTCGGCGCGTGCTCCGGGAGCCAGAGGACGGCCACCGCGCCCTCCGCCGGGACATGGTCGGCGGCGCCTGCCGGACGTACGTTGCGGAAGGTGAGGCGGGCCCCGAGGACCCGGGCCTGACCTGCCGCGATCGTCAGGCCGAGGCCATGGCCGCGGCCCGCGCGGTCGCTGCTGCCCGTGCGGAAGCGGCTCGGGCCCTCGGCGAGCAGGGCCTCGGGGAAACCGGGCCCGTGGTCGCGGACCCGGATGACCCGGCCCTCGACGGTGACCTCGATCGGCGGCCTTCCGTGCCGCGCGGCGTTCGCCAGCAGGTTGAACAGCACCCGCTCCAGCCGCCGCGGATCGGTGGTGACCGCCGACTCGTGGACGACCCGCACCTCGATGGCGGGATCCTTCGCCGCGACCCGCCGGCTGACGAACTCGCCCAGCAGGATGTCCTGCAACTCGGCCCGCTCCGAAGCGCTGTCCAGACGGGCCACCTCCAGGACGTCCTCGACGAGTGTGCGCATGGCCTTGGCCCGGTCCAGGACCAGTTCCGTGGGCCGGCCGGGCGGAAGGAGTTCCGCCGCCGTCAGCAGGCCCGTCACCGGCGTCCGCAGTTCGTGCGCGATGTCCGCCGTCACCCGGCGCTCCGCCTCCAGCCGCTGCTGGAGCGCGTCCGCCATGGTGTCCACCGCGCTCGCCAGGTCGTCGGTCTCGTCCCGTACGACACCCCCGATGGCGTCCCGCACCCGGACGTCCGGCTCCCCGCTCGCCATCTGGTGCGCCGCGGCCGCCGCCTTGCGCAGCCGGCGCGACAGCTGCCCGCCGACGAGCACGCCGAGCGCGCTGCCGCCGAGGACCACCGCGATGGAGCCGATGATCAGCGCCTGGTCGAGGTCCTTGAGGATGTCCTCGCTGCGGTCGGTGAACCCGGTGTGCAGCGACATCACCTTCCCGTTGTTGAGCGGCACGGCCGCCCAGATGTCGGGTGTGCCGTTCGGCGAGTCCGCCACGTAGGTGGCCCGCCGGCCCTCCTCGACCTTCTCCCGCAGCGCCGGAGGCAGCTCCGGGTCGTCGATCGTGGCGTTCGGGAAGTTCAGCCGCTTGGACTGCTCGAAGTTGCGCTGGGCGATCTGGATCCGCTCGTCGGCGAGGTCGCGCGCGTTGTCGAGCATCGAGACCCGGGCCGCGTTGTGCACCACCAGGCTCAGCACGACCGCCACCAGCGCGCCGACCAGCGCGATGGCCGCGCTCAGCTTCCACCGCAGACCCGTGCGGATCGCCACCCGGCTGCCCCTGAGCCGCCGTACCCGCAGGCCCGTGCGACCACTCGTGCCGAGGCCCGCGCCCCTCCGGTCACCCATGTCACCGCCCGTGTCCGTGCGCGTACGGACCCCTGTGCGTCGGCCCGCGACAGCGGCGCCGCCCGTGGCATCGCCCACGTCGGTCGCGTCCGTCAGGCCCGCCGCGTGCGCCATCCCGGACGGAGCCGCGCGTCTGAACATCCCCCTCATGCCGCCCCGCTCAGGCCTTCAACTTGTAGCCGAAGCCACGGACCGTCTCGATCCGGTCCTGGCCGATCTTCTGCCGCAGCCGCTGCACATGGACGTCGACGACCCGCGTGTCCCCGCCCCAGCCGTAGTCCCACACGCGCTCCAGCAGCTTGTCCCGCGAGAGCACGGTGCCCGGCGCCGAGGAGAACTCCAGCAGCAGCCGCATCTCGGTCGGCGTGAGACCGACCGGCTGCCCGCCCCGGCGCACCTCCATGCCCTCGGTGTCGACCTCCAGGTCCCCGAAGGCCAGCACGCCGCCGGCGGCGGCCGCGTCGCCCTGGTCCACACCCCGGTCGCCGCCGCTCGCGTGCCCGAACCGGCGCAGCACCGCCCGGATCCGCGCGACCAGCACGGCACCGTCGAACGGCTTGGTCACGTAGTCGTCCGCGCCCGCCTCAAGGCCGAGCACCACGTCGATCGAGTCGGCGCGCGCCGACAGCATGATCACCGGCACGGTCGACTCGTCGCGGATACGGCGGCACAGACTGACGCCGTCCATGCCGGGGACCATGACGTCGAGCAACGCGATGTCCGGCCGGTTCGTCCGGAACGCCTCCAGGCCCGACACCCCGTCGGGCATGGCGGTGACCGCGAAGCCGTCCCGCTCCAGGGCGAGCTGGGTGGCCTCGCGGATGACGTCGTCGTCCTCGACGAACAGGACGTGGGTCTGGTCTGCCATCCCGGTGCTCTCAGTCCTCGTGTTCTGCTGGGGGTGCGTGGGACATGTCCATGGAGGGTGCCCACTTGGGGGACGCGTGGACCGGGCGAAGCGTTCACTGACGCCCCGGCCGGTCCTCAGCCGTCGGGCGCCGCCGACTCCTCGTCGCCGCCGAGGTTGCCGTAGTCGGTGCGTGTGTCGTCCCGCTGGACGAAGCGGCCGGACACCCACTGGTACGACAGCACGTTCTCGCTGGACGGGTTCGACAACGCATCATCCTTGGCGTACACCTGCTTCGTCACCACCAGGTAGCCACGGTCGATCTCTGCGTAGACCGGGGGCTCCTCGGTCTTGAACACATTGTGGTACGCGCCGCCCTGCTCCCGGTACACATACGAGGCGACACTGACCGCGTCGCCGCAGGACAGGACGTTGACCACGATGTCGTCGACCGGCCCGCCGGTCAGATCGCCGTACGACACGTCGACGGGATAGTCGTCCGACACGCACGGTCGCAGCGCCCGCTTGACCTCCGCCGAGACCGCGGGATCGGCCTTGACCAGCCGGACGGCCTCGCTCCGGTCCGGGACCGCCGAGGCCGACGCGGAGGCGGCGGGCGTGGGGGCGAGCGAGGACAAGGCGTCCGCGCCGCTCACCGAGTCGGCGTGGGCCGGCCCCTCGTCGCGGGCGCCGGTGCCGCCGGTGGCGCAGGCGGAGGCGAAAAGGGCGAGGGCGACGACCACGGCCACCGCCGTGAACGCCGCCTGCAAGTTCCCCCGGACCCGCGTGGGTCCGGGCGGGGCGAAGCCCGTGTCCGCGGACTCGGAGTCCCCGTCCGGGTCCGTGTGCCTGTGCCTGTCACCCCTGTCCCTGTGCCCGGTGCCGCCCGTTGTCGTGCCTAGGCCGCGCAACGCTCCCGCTCCTCACGCTCCAGCGCGCGTGCGTCCAGATCGCGGCTCTCCAGCTCCTCGCGGAGCCGGGCGAGCGCCCGGTGCAGCGTGCTCTTGACCGTTCCGGCCGACATGCCGAGGGCGGCGGCCGTCTCCTCCGTGGACATCTGCTCCCAGTGTCGCAGCACCACGACGCTGCGCTGCTTCGGCGCCAGAACCTTCATGATGTCCATCAGCAGGGCGCGGTCCGCGTGCTGCTCGGTGGAGTCGTCGACCGAGGCGTCCGGGAGCTGCTCGGTCGGCACCTCCTCCAGCTTCCGCGCCCGCCACCACTCGGTCCGCGTGTTGATCATCACGCGGCGCAGGTAGGCGTCGGCGAGCCGCTTGTCCGCGATGCCGTCCCAGCGGTGGTACGTCCGTACCAGCGCGGTCTGCAGCAGGTCCTGGGCATCCACCGGGTCCGGGACCAGCCGGCGGGCGCTGCGCAGCAGCGCGTCCTGCCGGGTGCGGACGTACTCCTCGAACTCGAGCACCTCTCCCTGCGCCATGCTGACCGCCTCCCGATTCCCCGTTCCCGGCCGGCTCGTTCGCCGTCGGTGTCACTTGCCTGTGGTTCGTAGTCGTCCCCGTCTGTCGGGTACGGAAATGAAGCTACGGAGGCGTTGTCACGGGGCTGTCCGAAGCAGCCTGCGGCTAGCGCTCGGCTGTCCGTCGGTTGTGTAACGGAAGAAGGAAAGGGGTAAAACGACAAGGGAGTTGAGGGTTGTATGTGATGGTTTGTCCGAGTTGTCCCTAGGGTGGCTGTGCGTCTGGATGTTGCGGAGGCCCCACGGCTGTGATGTGTCTTGGCGTCAGCTCAGCGGCAGCCGGTACATCCCGCCGGGCAGCGGCTCCACCAGACCGTCCGCCACCAGGCCGTCCAGCGCACGGGCCCGCTGCACCGGCTCGTGCCACACCCGGTCCAGGGCGGTCTGCGGCACGGGCACATGGGCCTCGCGCAGGACGGCGAGCAGCTTGCCGCGCACCTGACGGTCGGTACCGGCGTACGTCTGACCGCGCCGCGGCGGGCCCTCGTGCTCCGGCTTGCCCGCGAGCCGCCAGGCACACTGCGCGGTGATCGGGCAGCGGTGGCAGGACTCGTTCTTCGCCGTGCACACCAGTGCGCCGAGTTCCATGGAGGCCGCGGCCCAGCGAGCGGCGGTGCGCTCCTCCTCGGGGAGCAGGGCGCGGGCGAGCTTGCGTTCGGCGGCGGTCGTGGCGTTCGGCGGGTACTGCGTGCCGCTGACGGCACGGGCCAGGACCCGGCGGACGTTGGTGTCCAGGACCGGGTGCCGCTGACCGTAGGCGAAGGAGGCGACCGCCGCGGCCGTGTACTCGCCGATGCCGGGCAGCGCGAGCAGCTGGGCGTGGTCGGTCGGTACGTCCCCGCCGTGCCGTTCCGCTATGGCGACGGCGGCGCCGTGCAGCCGCAGCGCGCGGCGTGGATAGCCGAGCCGGCCCCAGGCCCGGACCGCCTCGCCGGGGGCCTCCTTGGCCAGGTCGGCGGGGCGGGGCCAGCGGGCGAGCCACTGCTCGTAGACGGGCAGGACCCGGTTCACCGGCGTCTGCTGAAGCATGAACTCGCTGACCATCACGCCCCAGGGGCCCGCCTCGGGGCGCCGCCAGGGCAGGTCGCGGGCGTTTTCGTCGAACCAGTCGATTACGGGGCTGTGTAGGTCCGCTCCGACAGCGGAGCCGCAG
The DNA here is from genome assembly GCF_055564995.1 of Streptomyces sp. NPDC028907. Taxonomy (NCBI): domain Bacteria; kingdom Bacillati; phylum Actinomycetota; class Actinomycetes; order Kitasatosporales; family Streptomycetaceae; genus Streptomyces; species Streptomyces sp. NPDC028907. Next base: position 24,038 of record NZ_JBVHVE010000003.1, on the reverse strand, counting down.
GAGGCGGCGTCGGCGGAAGCGTCGGGACTGTTCGGTGAGGGCTTTGTGGGCGCAGTCATGGCCTTCCGATCCTGCCATGCCGGTGGCGGCCGGGTGGGTAGGCGGCGGTGGCGGTGCGTTTTGCGGCCTCGGGGGTGCACCTCCACGGCAGAAAGGTCGCGCCCCACCTGACGATCGGCAGCAGTGGCGCCCCGCCCCTCGCTTGTAGCGTCGGACGGATGGAACGTCCTCGCACCTGGCGGGCCTGTCTGCTCTGGGCCGCCCTCGCGCTGCCCGCGCTCACGGCCGACCGCCTCGGGATGAACGAGCCGCGTGCCGGGTGGCAGCAGGCGACCGGGCTCGTCGTGCTCGCCGCCGCGGTCGTCGTGTGCCGACGGCAGCCGCCCGCGGCGTTCGCGCTGACGGCCGTACTGAGTCTGGCCGCCGCCCCCGCCCTGTTCACGGTCTCCTACGGTCCCGCGCTCAGCGTCTTCGCGCTGCTGCTCGGGCTGCGCGCGGACGGCGTGCGAGCGGCGGCGGTGCTGTTCGGGGCCGTCGGCTGTCTCGGCACGGCGCGGATCGCGCTCGTCGGGGTCGACCCGGTGCCGGAATGGGCCGTGCTGACAGGCACGTTGCTGTTCGGGTGCGTCTTCCCGTGGCTCGGCGGACGCTACTGGCGGCAGAGCCGTCGGCTGACCGAGGCCGGCTGGAGCCGGGCGGCGCGGCTGGAGGGCGAGCAGCGCCTCGCCGAGGAGCGGGCCCGGCTGCGCGAGCGGGCCAGGATCGCCCAGGACATGCACGACTCCCTGGGCCACGAGCTGAGCCTCATCGCGCTGCGCGCGGGCGCCCTCCAGATCGCGCCCGACCTCCCGGACCACCATCGCGCCGCCGCCGCAGACCTGCGCGCGGCCGCCTCCGACGCCACCGACCGGCTGCACCGCGTCATCGGCGTCCTGCGGGAGGAGGACGAGCCGGTGCCCCTGGCCCCGCCGGGGGAGACCGTCGAGCAACTCGTCGCCCGTGCCGCGGAGTCGGGGCTGCCCGTGCGGTGGGACGAGGCGGTCCGCGCCGTGCCGGAGCCGGGCGGCGTCGCCGAACGGGTCCTGTACCGGGTGGTCCGCGAGGCGCTCACCAACGCGGCCCGGCACGCGCCGGGCGCTTCGGTCACCGTGGCGGCGGGCCGGGAGGCCGAGGGCACGACGGTCACGGTGACCAGCGGGCGCGGCGACGCCCCCGCCCCGTCCTCCGGCGGCACCGGCCTGCAGGCCATGCGGGCCGCCGTCACCTCGGTCGGCGGCGACTTCGAGGCCGGCCCGCACCCGGACGGCTTCCGCGTCCGGGCCTACGTCCCCGACCAGCCCGCCGCCGTGGCCGTACGGCCGTCCCCGGCGCCGTACGCCCCCTTCACCCACGCCCGCCGCCGCGTCGCCCTCGCCGCCGCGGCCGCCGTGGGCGCGGGCGTCGTGCTCGTCGGCGGAGCCTTCGCCTGGTACGCGTACACGGAGACCCACTCGGTACTGTCGCCGGCCGCCTACGCCGGGCTGCGGCTCGGGATGTCGGACCACGACCTCGCCGGCGTCCTGCCGGACCGCACCGTCCGGGACGCGCCCGTGGAGCGCGCCCCCGCGCCGCCCCCGCCGGGCAGCGACTGCCGCTACTACCGCGCGAGCGGCGAACTCCTCGTCTCCGTCGACCACTTCAGGCTGTGCTTCGACGGCGAGGGACACCTCGTCGCCAAGGACGTGATCCCGAGGGCGGGCGGGCCTTTCCCAACACCCCTCCCCGAATGAGGAGTTCGCACAGTGATCCGCGTACTGCTGGCCGACGACGAGGCGATGGTGCGGGCCGGTGTGCGCGCGATCCTGACGAGCGGCGGGGAGACCGAGGTCGTCGCCGAGGCGGGTGACGGGCGCGAGGCGGTCGAGCTGACCCGGGCCCACCGCCCGGACGTGGCCCTGCTGGACATCCGTATGCCCCGCCTGGACGGGCTCGCCGCCGCCGAGGAGATCGTACGGACCGTCCCCGGCACCGCCGTGGCGATGCTCACCACCTTCTCCGAACAGGCTTACGTGGCCCGCGCGCTCGGCGGTGGCGCCACCGGCTTCCTGCTGAAGTCCGGGGACCCGTACGAACTGATCGCGGGAGTACGGGCGGTGGCGGGCGGCGCCGCCTTTCTGTCGCCGAGGGTGGCCCGGTACGTCATCGACGGACTGGGCGGCAGCGACGGCCGACTCGGCCGTGAGGCCGCCGCACGCGCACGCGTGGCCGAGCTCAGCCCGCGCGAGCGTGAGGTGCTCGGCCTGGTAGGCACCGGCTTGTCCAACCCGGAGATCGCCGCCCGGCTGCATCTCGTCGAGGGCACGGTGAAGGCGTATGTGAGCGCGGTACTCGACCGGTTGGGCGTACGCAACCGGGTACAGGCGGCGATCGTGGCGTACGAGGCGGGGCTGGTGGAGTAGTCGCGTCCAGCGGCCGTGCTGGTCAGCGGCGATACGGCGGCCGGGACCCCTCCGGCCCCGTCAGCCACCGTACGAACGCCGGCATCGACGTGGTGCGCATCGCCTCGGCCAGCCGAGTCGCCGGGCCCGTCGTCAGTCGTACGGCCGCCACCGCGACCAGCGCGCCGAAGGCGAGGCCCGCGGCGACGTCGTGCGGGTAGTGGACGCCGACGAACACGCGGGAGAAGGCCATCAGCAGGGCCAGGGGAGCCGTCAGCCACAGGAGGGTGTGCCTGGCCAGGGCCAGGGTGAGCGCCGCGGCGCCCGCGATGGTGGCGTGGTTGCTGGGGAAGGACCAGTCGCCGGGCGGCGGGCAGGCGGTCAGCGAGGCGGTCGCTCCCGGTACCGCCCGGCACGGACGTTCCTGTGTGACAACCGACTTGAGGAGCTCACTGCACACATACGCCACAGCCGTGGCCAGAGGTGCAAGGACCGCTATCGCGAACGCCCGGGAGGTGCCCCGCCTGGCCCGCCACCAGGTGGTGACGAACAGCGCGCCGAACAGGAGCAGCCCGGCCTCCGTCCCTGTCTCGGCGGTGTGCTGTACCCACGTTGGGGTGTCGCGGGCGAAGTCGGTGATGTCGCGGTAGAGCTCGGCGTCCTCGAAGTCCATGGTCACGGACCGTAGGCGGCGGGCCGATCCCGTCACATCCTGCGATCGGCAGGGGCCGCACCTGACGGAAGACAGGGGTGGCGCGGACCTCACGGGGCGGTTTCCAGGATGATGATCCGGAAAAGTTGCGGCCCAGGGCGGCGGGTGGAGCCTGTTGGCGCACCGATCTCTCGTACAGTTTGCGCCGTGGGATCTCTGCGCAATCCGGTCGGGCCGCTTCCCTCCACCATCTACTGGCGACGGAGGGTCGTACTGCTGTCTGTGGTCGCCCTGTTGGCGCTACTGGTCACCTGGGTACTGACCTCGGGCGGCGGTGGCGGAAAGAACAACAACGCGGGCGGGTCCGACGGCAAGAATCCCGCGCCCTCGACGATCACCCCGGGACCCTCGGGTTCGGGTCCGGCGATCAGTCAGGCGCCGGGCGGGCGCGACGAGTCGCCCGGCGGCTCGGGAGCCGGCGGCGGCTCCGGGTCGGACACGGGGTCCGGTGAGGACGGCGGGTCCGGGGACGGTTCCGGGGACTCCGGCGGTTCGGACGGCTCGGGCGGCGGATCCGCGGGCGGCGGCTCGGGCAGTGGCGTCGGGGTGGACGACACGGTCGACGCCGGCTCCGCGCTGCCCGATTGTGTCGCGGGCGCGGTGAAGGTGACGGTGAAGAGCCTCCACAACGCCTACGAGCCCGGCGAGAAGCCCGCCCTCCTGCTGACCGCGACCAACTCCTCCAGCTACGACTGCAAGATCGATCTCGGCCCGAAGAACACGGTGGTGACGGTCACTCAGGCGGGATCCGAGGACGACTTCTGGTCCTCCGCCGACTGCCCGAAGGTGGCCGGCAGCCTGAAGTTCCGGGTGCCCGCCGGGGAGAGGATCACCTACACCGTGAAGTGGGACCGCAAGGCGAGCGCCCCGCAGTGCGCGACACCGCCCGCGGGGGCCGCCGCAGCGGGCACCTACCTGGTGGAGGCGAAAGCGCCGGGGTTCGGGACGGCACAGACGTCGTTCGTACTGGAGAACGACTAGTAACAGGCGCAGTCTGCGGGCAGTCGTGCCGCTGGGGGCCGCTCCCGGCCCGCAGAAAGGAAAGGCGGCACCCCGCAGCGCTGGTCCGCGCAACGCCCCGGCCTCGGCGTCAATGCCGGGTGCCTATCAGACGTACCTTTCCAGGATCGAGCTCTCCGCCAGCCGCGACAGCCCCTCCCGCACGCTGCGCGCCCGGGCCTCGCCGACGCCGTCCACCGTCTGGAGGTCGTCCACGCTGGCGGCGAGCAGCTTCTGCAGGCCGCCGAAGTGCTCCACCAGACGGTCGATGATCGCGCCCGGCAGCCTCGGCACCTTGGCCAGCAGCCGGAACCCGCGCGGGGAGACCGCCGAGTCCAGCGCCTCCGGGGAGCCGGTGTAGCCCAACGCCCGTGCCACCGTGGGCAGTTCCAGGAGCTCGGCGTGGGTGAGGGCGTCCAGCTCGTACAGCGCTTCGTCGACCGTGCGGGAGCGCTTGGCCGTGGGCTCGGGCACGTAGTCACGCACCACGAGCTCGCGCTCGGGCTCCACGCCCGCGATCAACTCGTCCAGTTGGAGTGCCAGGAGACGGCCGTCGGTGCCCAGCTCCACCACGTACTCGGCGATCTCGGTCGCGATACGGCGCACCATCTCCAGCCGCTGGGCCACCGCCGAGACGTCGCGGACCGTCACCAGGTCCTCGATCTCCAGCGCCGACAGCGTGCCCGCGACCTCGTCGAGGCGGAGCTTGTAGCGCTCCAGGGTCGCCAGGGCCTGGTTGGCGCGGGAGAGGATCGCCGCCGAGTCCTCCAGGACGCGGCGATGACCGTCGACGTAGAGCGCGATGAGCCGCATCGACTGGGAGACGGACACCACGGGGAAGCCGACCTGCTTGCTGACCCGGTCCGCCGTACGGTGCCGGGTGCCGGTCTCCTCCGTGGGGATCGTCGGGTCCGGGACCAGCTGGACACCGGCGCGCAGGATCTTCGACAGGTCCGACGACAGCACGATGCCGCCGTCGAGCTTGCACAGCTCCCGCAGCCGCGTCGCCGTGAACTCGACATCCAGGACGAATCCGCCCGTACACATCGCCTCGACGGTCTTGTCGGAGCCGAGCACGATGAGTCCGCCGGTGTTGCCGCGGAGGATCCGCTCCAAGCCGTCGCGCAGGGCCGTGCCGGGTGCCACGGCGCTCAGTGAGGCGCGCATCAGGCCATCGGCACCGGAGCTCCCACCGGACTTTCCGGGAGCTGCTGCCCGGTCGTTGGCTGCCACTGCACTCCTCCGGTCGCAGGTTCTGGGGCGCTCCCGTTTCGCACACTTGGTTCGTACGCACGGGCGAGACCAGGGCAAAGTCTACCGGCGCTGCTCCTCGTCCCGTGGGGCCTCTCGCCGACGCGACCGCGGAAGGACCCGGAGCGCGTCCCCTATGTCGGCCACTTCCAGCACCTTCATGCCCGGAGGGATCTTGCCCGGGTCGCCCGGTACGAGGGCGTGGGTGAAGCCCAGCCGGTGCGCCTCGGCCAGTCTGCGCTGCACGCCCGTGACCCGTCTGACCTCGCCCGCGAGGCCGACCTCGCCGATCGCGACGAGGTTCTTGGGGAGAGGTGTGTCACTCGCGGCGGAGGCCAGCGCGAGGGCGACGGCGAGGTCCGCCGCGGGCTCCGAGAGCTTCACCCCGCCGACCGTCGCGGAGTAGATGTCCCGCTTGCCGAGCGCGCTGATCCGCCCGCGCTGTTCGAGTACGGCCAGCATCATCGAGACGCGTGAGGTCTCCAGGCCGGACGTCGTACGGCGGGGGGAGGGGATCTGCGAGTCGACGGTGAGTGCCTGGACTTCGGCCACCAGGGGGCGGCGGCCCTCCAACGTGACCGTCAGGCAGGTCCCTGGGACCGGTTCGGCGCGACGGGTCAGGAAAAGTCCGCTTGGGTCGGTAAGGCCCGTAATGCCCTCATCGTGCAGTTCGAAGCAGCCGACCTCGTCCGTCGTGCCGTAGCGGTTCTTGACGCCCCGTACGAGGCGCAGGCGCGCGTGCCGGTCGCCCTCGAAGTGGAGCACCACGTCCACGAGGTGCTCCAGGAGCCGGGGCCCGGCGATGGCGCCGTCCTTGGTGACGTGTCCCACGAGGAGTGTGGACATCCCGCGCTCCTTGGAGGCCCGGATGAGGGCGCCGGCGACCTCGCGGACCTGGGCCATGCCGCCGGGCGCACCGTCGATCTCCGGGGAGGCCACGGTCTGCACGGAGTCGAGGATGAGCAGCGACGGCTTCACCGCGTCCAAGTGGCCCAGCACGGCGGCCAGATCGGTCTCGGCCGCGAGGTAGAGGTGGTCGTCGAGGGCGCCGATGCGGTCGGCGCGCAGCCGGACCTGGCTCGCCGACTCCTCACCGGTGACATAGAGGGTGCGGTGCTCGTCGCTCGCCGACTTGGCCGCCACGTCCAGCAGCAGGGTGGACTTGCCGACGCCGGGCTCGCCCGCGAGGAGGACCACGGCGCCGGGCACCAGGCCGCCGCCGAGCACCCGGTCCAGCTCGGGCACGCCGGTGGACCGCGCGATGGCCTGCCGTCCGTCGACCTGTCCGATGGGCAGCGCGGAGTTCGTCACCCGGCCCGGTGTCGTCGTACGGACCGCGGGCGCGCCGTACTCCTCGACCGTCCCCCATGCCTGGCACTCGGGGCAGCGGCCGAGCCACTTGGCCGTCTGCCAGCCGCACTCCGTGCAGCGGTAGGACGGGCGGTCCTTCGTGGTCTTGGTACGGGCAGCCATGCGAAGAACCGTAACCGAGCCCACTGACAACGCCGTACGGTCGCGCACACCGCTGCTCTCCGGGACGGCGCAGGGGGCGCTCGGCGCGCTTCCGCGGGGGCCACTCGTCATGCACAAGCCATGGAATCCCGGGTTCCCGTACCCCATTGAGGGATCGTTTCACCCGTACGGATTAAAACTGCTCAAGCAGGCAGAAGGCGCCACGCCGGGCCGCCTACGGTCCACCAATGACGAGCAGCAGTCCGGAGACCTCGACCCGCACCGCCGGCGCGCATCGGGCGCATCGGGAGGCGCGTGATCGTGCGGCGGCGCGCACCATGGCGCAGCGGCCGCCCGCGCGCTACGAGCCGTATCTGGACGGGCTGTTCACCTACTGCCTGTCCGTGCTGTGCGACCACGACACCGCGACCGCCGCTCTCGGCGACGCCCTCGCGCTCGCCGAGCGGCGCGGGCAGCGGGTGCCGGAGACCGCCGCGGACCGCAGGCCCTGGCTGTACGCGCTGGCCCGCTGGGCGTGTCTGCGGAAGCTGGCCGAGGCCAAGCAGAAACGTCAGGGCAGCCATGCGGCGGGCCGCCCCGGCGTCCATCGGCAGGCGGGGGCGCAGTCCGCCCGGCCGGGTGTCTCCGAGGAGGTCCAGGAGCAGCGGCGCCGCGAACTGGCCCTGCTGGCCTGGCCGGAGGCCGCCGGGACCACCCCGGAGCAGCGCGAGGCCCTCGAACTCGCCGTACGCCACCACCTCGCCGCCCACGAGGTCGCCGCCGTCCTCGGCCTCGACCTGGCCGCAGCCCGCGAGCTGCTCGCCTCCGCCGCCTGCGAGGTCGAGCGCACGCGCGCGGCTCTCGCCGTCGTCGAGACCGGAGCCTGTCCGAGCGTCGCCCGCCTCACCGGCGACAACCAGGTCGTCCTCGGCACCGCCCTGCGCCGCGAACTCGTCCGGCACGTCGACGACTGCCCGCGCTGCCGCCGCACCGCCGAGCGCGCCATCCCGGGCCGGTGGCCCGGCGCGGCCGTCACCCCCGCCGAACTGCCCGTCCTCCAGGCACCTCGCGCGGCCCTCCACATGGCTCTCGCGCACGCCCCACGCGCGCGGGGCGTGGCCGTACCGCGCTTCGACCGGCGCGGCTTCCCGATGGATCCGAAGGACCGCGCCGCCCGCAGGGACCGTCTGCGCGCGCGTGCCGTCACCACGACCGTCGTCGCCACCGTCGTCGCCGCCCCGGTCCTCGCCCTGTGGGCGGCCTACCGGGGCACCGCGACCGGCGAAGGCGTCGACGGACACTCGGCCAGCGCGAGCGAGGCACACGGCCCGGGCGCCCTCGACGGCGACGCCGCGGGCGACGGCTACGAGAACGCCGGGAACGCGAGCGCCAAGCGGGGGGAGAGTCTCGGCGAGCGCGGCACACCGGACGTCTCCGTGGAGGTCATCAGCGTCAGCGGCGCGCACGCGGCGGGCGCCGGGCGGCTGGAGGTGTCGGCCGGCAACAGCGGTGACACGACGTCCGTCACCCTCACGGCGACGGGGCGTACGCCGGTGCGCTGGTCCGCGAGCACCGGTGCGCACTGGCTCTATCTGAGCCAGTCGGCGGGAACGCTGGCGCCCGGCGAGTCGTTGACGATCAGGGTGTACGTCGACCATCTGCGCGAGCCGTCCGGGCACTGGAGCGCGCGCGTGGCGATCTCACCGGCCGGCGCCCTCGTCTCCATCGAGGGCTACGGCACCGCCCCGAGCCCCTCCGACCCGGGCCATGGCCCCGGTCCGGCCCCACACCCCACCGACCCGACCGCCCCCGGGACGCCCAGCGAGCCGCCGCCCTCGTCCTCCGGACCCGACCCGACGCCGACGACTCCGGCCCCGACCGACCCTGGGACGCCGAGCGAGCCGCCGCCGTCGTCTCCCGACCCCGATCCGTCGCCCACGGCCGACGATCCGTCGCCGTCCGGCCCGTCGGATCCGTCAGGTCCGTCAGGTCCGTCCGGCCCGGGGGGCTCGACGCCGCCGCCGAGCGGGAGCGGCGACCCGAGCCCGGCGGGGTCGTAGGCGCCGGTGCCGCCGGGTGGCCAGGGAGGCCGTGGTCGACGGGATCCGCCGGGTGGGCGGGATCCGCTGGGTGGCCAGGGTGGCTAGTCGACGGGATCCGCCGGGTGCGGGGCCACCATCGGCAGCTGCGAGGCCAGCCGCTGCTCGCACAGCTCGACCAGGCGGTCGTATCCCGCCTTGCCCATCAGCTCCGTCAGCTCCGGCCGGTAGGACACGTACACCGGGTCGCCCGCGCCGTGCGCCGAGGTCGCCGACGTGCACCACCAGTGCAGGTCATGGCCGCCCGGACCCCAGCCTCGGCGGTCGTACTCACCGATCGACACCTGGAGCACACGGGTGTCGTCGGGCCGGTCGATCCAGTCGTACGTCCGCCGGACCGGCAGCTGCCAGCAGACATCCGGCTTGGTCTCCAGCGGCTCGCGGCCCTCCTTCAGGGCGAGGATGTGCAGCGAGCAGCCCGCGCCGCCCGCGAAGCCGGGGCGGTTCTGGAAGATGCACGAGCCGTTGAACGGGCGGGTCTGGCGGTCGCCGTCCTCGTCCTCCGAGATCCAGCCGTGCTCCATGCCCTCGTCATGGTGCTGCCAGATCTCCGGCGTGAGCCTCGCCACATGCTCCGCGACGCGCTTCTCGTCGTCCTCGTCCGAGAAATGGGCCCCCAGCGTGCAGCAGCCGTCATCCGCGCGGCCCGCCTGGATGCCCTGGCAGCCGCTGCCGAAGATGCAGTTCCAACGGGAGGTCAGCCATGTCAGATCGCAGCGGAAGACCTGCTCGTCGTCCGCCGGATCAGGGAACTCCACCCATGCGCGGGCGAAGTCGAGCCCCTTCTCGTCCGGTTCCGGGGAGTCCTTCTGGGGCTTCTTCGCCTTGGTGGCCGCCTTCGCCTGCGAAGAACCCTTGTCGGATTTGGGCGTCTTACCGTTCTTCGCCTTTTTCGTCTTTGGCACGGGTCCAGGGTACGGCGTCCGTACCTGCGGCTTCGAGGACCTTGAGGGTCGGAGGAACGGCCGGTGGCAGTAGCGTTCCGTACATGAGACTCGGTGTCCTCGACGTGGGATCTAACACGGTGCATCTGCTGGTGGTGGATGCGCACCCTGGCGCGCGCCCGTTGCCCGCGCACTCGCACAAGGTGGAGCTGCGTCTTGCCCAACTCCTCGATGACAGCGGCGCCATCGGTCCCGAGGGGGTCGACAAGCTGATCGGCGTCATTCACGACGCGCTCCAGGCTGCCGAGGACAAGGGCGTCGAGGAAGTGCTGCCGTTCGCGACGTCCGCGGTGCGGGAGGCCGACAACGCCGATGACGTGCTCGCGCGCGTGAAGGCTGAAACCGGCGTTGAGCTGCAGGTTCTCACCGGGTCCGAGGAGGCTCGGCTGACCTTCCTCGCTGCTCGGCGGTGGTTCGGGTGGTCGGCCGGGAAGCTGCTCGTGCTGGACATCGGGGGCGGGTCGCTGGAGATCGCCTACGGCATCGACGAGGAGCCGGACGCGGCGGTGTCGCTGCCGCTCGGGGCCGGACGGCTGACGGCGGGGTGGCTGCCGGGCGATCCGCCGGAGGCGGAGGACATACGTGGGCTCCGGCGGCACGTCCGGGCGCAGATCGCTCGCACGGTCGGCGAATTCAGCCGTTTCGGTGCGCCGGACCATGTGGTCGCGACGTCCAAGACCTTCAAACAACTGGCCCGCATCGCCGGCGCCGCCCGCTCCGCGGAGGGCCTGTACACCCAGCGCGAGCTGAAGCGGGAGTCCCTGGAGGCGTGGGTCCCGCGCCTTGCGGGGATGACGGTGGCCCAGCGCGCGGAACTCCCCGGGGTCTCCGAGGGACGGGCGGGGCAGCTGCTGGCGGGCGCGTTGGTGGCCGAGGGGGCGATGGATCTGTTCGGGGTGGAGACGCTCGAGGTCTGTCCTTGGGCGCTGCGGGAGGGCGTGATCCTGCGGAAGTTGGATCACTTGTCAGTGGATTGATGCCTGCGGCGGCCCGTTGCATTGCCGCCCGGCCCCCCGCAGGACTTCGCCGGTCCGGGCGTCCCAGCCGGCCGGGCATTCGAGGACGGGCCATTGCCGTCCCGCCCCCCCGCAGGTGCCACGCCGGTTCGGGCGCTCCCAGCCCGCCCGGCATTCGAGAACGAGGCATTGCCGTCCCGACCCCCACCCACCCACAGGCGCTACGCCACCCCAGGCACCCCCAGCCCGCCCGGCATTCGAGGACGGGCCATTGCTGTCCCAGGCCCCCACCCACCCGCAGGTGGCTTCGCCGGTCCGGTGACCCTCAGCCCACCCGGTGTCCGAGGACAAGGCCGTCCCAGGCCCCCACCCACCCGCAGGTGGCTTCGCCGGTCTCCAGTGACCCTCAGCCCACCCGGTGTCCGAGGACAAGGCCGTCCCAAGCCCCCACCCACCCGCAGGGGGCTTCGCTGCCCAAGGCACCCCTCAGCCCGTCCGGCGTTTGAGGACGAGGCCGTTGAGGCCGATGGGGGTCCAGGGGGCGGAGCCCCTTGGCGGGGTCGAAGGGGCGGAGCCCCTGGGGATGGGACGGGTAGGGGCGGCGGGGGCGAGGAAAGCGGGGGCCGGGGGGCGCGTGAGGCCCGCCACACACCACCCCGCACCGCTCCACCCCCACCCCCGGCATAACCCCAGTTCGCACCCTTGGCCGATTGCAACCCCTCCCCCCAGCCACAAAGCCATCGGTTCCCCCGCCCCCACCCCCGCCCCGTACGCTGTCCCCGTGGCAGAACCAGTGGTGCGCATCCCGGATGCGAAGGTCGCCCTGTCGACGGCCTCGGTCTATCCGGAGTCGACGGCGACGGCCTTCGAGATCGCGGCGCGCCTCGGGTACGACGGCGTCGAGGTCATGGTGTGGACCGACCCGGTCAGCCAGGACATGGAGGCCCTGCGGAGGCTCAGCGACTACCACCGCATCCCGATCCTCGCCGTCCACGCCCCATGCCTGCTGATCACCCAGCGTGTGTGGTCCACCGACCCCTGGACCAAGCTCCAGCGCGCCCAGGCGGCCGCCGAGAAGCTGGGGGCCGGCACCGTCGTCGTACACCCCCCGTTCCGCTGGCAGCGCCAGTACGCCCGCGACTTCGTCGAGGGAATCTGGCGGATGGCGAACGAGACGGATGTGCGGTTCGCCGTCGAGAACATGTACCCCTGGCGCTACCGCGACCGCGAGATGCTCGCGTACGCCCCCGACTGGGACGTCACGAACGACGACTACCGGCACTTCACGATCGACCTCAGCCACACCGCCACCGCCCGCAGCGACGCGCTCCAGATGGTCGACCGCATGGGCGACCGGCTCGGGCACGTCCACCTCGCCGACGGCAGGGGGTCGGCCAAGGACGAGCATCTCGTTCCCGGCCGCGGCACCCAGCCCTGCGCCGAGGTGCTGGAGCGGCTCGCCCTGACCGGGTTCGACGGGCACGTCGTCATCGAGGTCAACACCCGCCGCGCGATGTCCAGCGCCGAACGTGAGGCCGACCTCGCCGAGGCCCTCGCCTTCACGCGGCTGCACCTGGCCTCCGCGGTGAAGGTTCCCCGGCCGTGACCGACACCACCTCCGGACCGGGCGGGGTGAGCTCCCGACGCCGCGGCCGACCCCCGCGTACGGAATCCGCCGACACCCGCGACCGCATCCTGGCCGCGGCCCGCGAGGAGTTCTCCGAGCGGGGCTACGAGAAGACGTCCGTGCGGGGGATCGCCAAGGCGGCCGGGGTGGACTCGGCGCTCGTGCACCACTATTTCGGCACCAAGGAGCAGGTCTTCGAGGCATCGGTGGAGGTCGCCTTCGCGCCCGCCCTGAAGGTGCGGGACGTCGTGCTGGAAGGACCCCTCGATGATGTCGGGGAACGTATGACCCGCGTCATCTTCGGGCTCTGGGAGAACCCCGTCACGCGAAAGCCGCTGCTGGCGATCGTGCGGTCCGCGGTCAACAACGACGCCGCGGCCGCCGTCTTCCGACGCCTCGTCTCCGCTCAGCTGCTCCGCCGTATCGCCGGCGAGATCGACGCCCCGGACGCGGATCTGCGCGCCGAGCTGGCGGCCGCGCAGCTGGTGGGCATCGCGATGATGCGGTACGTCATCAAGATCGAGCCGATCGCCTCGGTGGACGTGGAGCAGATCATCGGGCGGGTGGCGCCGGTGGTGCAGGGGCATCTCACCGGGCGGTGACGGCGCGGCAGGCCGGTCTCGCCCTGCGCTGCCGGGGGAATTTCGGCGGTCGGCCGACCCCGGATGGCTGCTCCGCGAGACATTCGTCCCGTATTACGGACACCTCGTCCCGCCCTCTGGATGACCGGCGTACGCTCGTTAGCAGTCAGAAGTCTCTGATCGCAGTCTCTGCAGTCCCTAAGGAGCGAGCGACGATGCCCGAGCTGAGGTCCCGCACAGTCACCCACGGCCGCAACATGGCGGGCGCCCGCGCCCTTATGCGCGCCTCCGGTGTACCCGGTGCGGACATCGGCCGGAAGCCGATCATCGCGGTGGCGAACTCGTTCACCGAGTTCGTGCCCGGCCACACCCACCTCCAGCCCGTCGGGCGGATCGTCAGCGAGGCGATCAGGGAGGCCGGCGGCATCCCGCGCGAGTTCAACACCATCGCCGTCGACGACGGCATCGCCATGGGGCACGGCGGCATGCTCTACTCCCTGCCGTCCCGCGATCTCATCGCCGACAGCGTGGAGTACATGGTCGAGGCACACTGCGCCGACGCCCTGATCTGCATCTCCAACTGCGACAAGATCACCCCGGGCATGCTGAACGCCGCCCTGCGGCTCAACATCCCCACCGTCTTCGTCTCGGGCGGCCCGATGGAGTCCGGCCGCGCCACGCTGGTCGACGGCACGGTCCGCACGCTCGACCTGGTCGACGCGATCTCCGACGCCGTGAACGACAAGATCTCGGACGAGGACATCCTCCGTATCGAGGAGAACGCCTGTCCGACCTGCGGCTCCTGTTCCGGCATGTTCACCGCCAACTCGATGAACTGCCTGACCGAGGCCATCGGTCTCTCCCTGCCCGGCAACGGCTCGGTCCTCGCCACGCACACGGCCCGCAAGGCCCTGTACGAGGACGCCGCCCGCACGGTCATGGACATCACCCGCCGCTACTACGAGCAGGACGACGACACCGTCCTCCCGCGCAACGTCGCCACCTTCGCGGCCTTCGAGAACGCCATGGCCCTCGACATCGCGATGGGCGGCTCCACCAACACGATCCTGCACCTGCTGGCCGCGGCCCAGGAGGCGGGCGTCCCCTTCGGGCTGAACGAGATCGACGCGGTCTCGCGCCGGGTCCCCTGCCTGGCCAAGGTCGCTCCGAACGTCGCCAAGGACCGCACGTACTACATGGAGGACGTGCACCGAGCCGGCGGCATCCCCGCCCTGCTGGGCGAGCTGCAGCGCGCCGGGCTGCTGAACGAGGACGTCCACGCCGTCCACAGCCCCTCCCTGGCGGACTGGCTGAAGACCTGGGACGTGCGCGGCGGCTCGCCCTCGCCGGAGGCCGTCGAGCTGTGGCACGCCGCCCCCGGCTGTGTCCGGTCGGCGGAGGCCTTCTCGCAGTCCGAGCGCTGGGCGGCCCTCGACGAGGACGCCGAGGGCGGCTGCATCCGCAGCGCCGAGCACGCGTACTCCAAGGACGGCGGCCTCGCGGTCCTCAAGGGCAACCTCGCCGTCGACGGCTGCGTGGTGAAGACGGCGGGCGTCGACGAGTCCATCTGGACCTTCGAGGGCCCGGCGGTCGTCTGCGAGTCGCAGGAAGAGGCCGTCGAGAAGATCCTCAACAAGCAGGTGACCGACGGGGATGTCGTGGTCATCCGTTACGAGGGCCCCAAGGGCGGCCCCGGTATGCAGGAGATGCTCTACCCGACGTCCTTCCTCAAGGGCCGCGGCCTCGGCAAGACCTGCGCCCTGATCACCGACGGCCGCTTCTCCGGCGGCACCTCCGGCCTGTCCATCGGTCACGCCTCCCCGGAGGCCGCGTCCGGCGGCACGATCGCCCTCGTCGAGGACGGCGACCGTATCCGCATCGACATCCCGAATCGCTCGATCGAGTTGCTGGTCGAGGACGCGGAACTCGCCCGCCGTGAGCAGGCGTTGAACGGGGCGTACGCCCCGAAGGGCCGCGAGCGTAAGGTGTCCGCGGCACTGCGGGCCTACGCCGCGATGGCGACCAGCGCGGACAAGGGCGCGGTCCGGGATGTGACCAAGCTGGGCTGATGACCTGGCTGGGCTGACGTAAGCGCACGTATCGCAGGGTCCGTCTCCTCAGGGGACGGCCCCTGCGTCTGTCACCAGGCCGACGGGTCCTCGGTGTCGGCGGCGAACACGGTGCCGTCGGGGGCGGTCGCGTAGACGTGGCCGTCGTCGAGCACAGGTTCGGGCAGATCGGCCGCCACCCGGTCCGAGCTCGCACCGAGCCGCGGGGGCGTCTGGCCCACGAGCCGACCGTCGTCGGCGTCCACGGCGAGCAGCCGGCCGTCAGGGGCACTGACGTACACATGACGGCCGTCACTGACGGGCGACGACGTACGCAGCACGGACGTCTCCAGACTCCACAGCTGCTTGCCCGCCTCCATGTCGACGGCGCTCACCTTCCCTTCGCCGCCCACGAGGTAGACGACATCCCCGCGCACGGTGCCGTGCACACGCGAGAGCGGCAGGGGCAGCGGCACCCGTCGCGAGGTCCGGTCGGCGGGGGAGTAGCGGACCAGGGCCCGCGCATCGCTGTAGACGCCCTCGATGGAGACGAAGAAGACCGAGCCGTCCGACGTGCCGACGGGCTCCAGCGTCCCCTCCAGCCGGGCGTCCCAACGCACGTCACCCGTGGCCGGATCGACCGCGACGACCCGCGTGCCCGAACCGTCGACGGACGCGCTCGTCGCGTACGCCAGAGAGTCTCCGGCGAACGAAACGAAGTTCGGCGCCTGGACACCCGGTACGCGTCGGCTCCACTTGGTCTCCCCCGACCCGGCGTCCACGCCGGTGACCGTGCCGTCGGCGCCGGTGAGCAGCAGCATGCCTGCGACGGCCACCGAATCGCCGTGCGCGGGCACGTCCCGCTGCCAACGCGCCTTGCCCGTCGCCGGATCGAGCGCCTCCAGCCGCCGCCCCTGCCCGGACCACGGGTGGACGAGGCCGCCCGCCACGGCCGGCGCGCCGCCCACCTGCGACGTGTCGACGGGGTGCCGCCACAGCAGCCGGCCGTCCAGCGGGTCGAGCGCGAAGACGAGCCCGTCCTGCGCGCACACCAGCTTGCCCGCCCTGTGGGAGCACAGCGGCGTGTCCTTCTCGGGCCCCGGCGTCGCCCACCCGCCGAAAGCGGCCGTGGTCCGCGAGCTTCTGGGCTCCGGCGTCGGCTCCAGACCGTCGAGCAACTGTACGGAGACGAGCGCGGCGACCGAGGCGAGCGCGACGCTCCCGGCCGCGAGGGCCAGCAGCCTTCTCCGGCGGCGGCGTTCGCCGGGCAGCCGCCCGGCCTGCCCCTCGACACGCGGCTTCCGCTCGGCCTTCACCCCGGCCCTCGGTTCGGCCCTCGACTCGAACTCCGACACGGCCCCCGGTTCGATGCCCGGTTCGACGCCCGGCACGGGTTGCTCCTCGGTGCTCCGCTGCGCCGGTATGAACGCCTGGGTGTCGTACGACGCCGCAACCGACCGCAGTTCCCGCATCAACTCGTCGGGCGTGGGCCGGTCCTCGGGCTCCTTGGCCAGACAACGCGCGATGAGCGGGGCGAGATTCGCCGGTACGTCGGTCAGATCCGGCTCGTCATGGACGACCTGGTAGGCGACGACATACGGACTGTCCGAGTCGAACGGCCCCCGCCCCGTCGCCGCGTGCACCATCACGGACCCGAGCGCGAAGACATCGGCTGCGGGCCCGACCTCACGCGGCCGCCGGAACTGCTCGGGCGCCATGAACGGCGGCGTACCGATCAGCTTCCCGGTCTCGGTGCGCAGTTCGCTGTCCTTTGGCCGAGAGATGCCGAAGTCGATGACCTTCGGCCCGTCGTCGGCGAGCAGCACATTGCTGGGCTTCAGGTCCCGATGCACGACGCCGACGCGGTGGATGTCACGCAGCGCCTCCGCCAGTCCGGCCATCAACCGCCGCAACTGCGCGGGCTCCATCGGCCCGTTCCGCTTCACATGGTCGGAGAGCGTCGGACCGGGGATGAACAGCGTGGCCATCCAGGGCCGTGCGTCCTCGGGGTCGGCGTCCACGACCGGCGCGGTGAAGGCCCCGCTGACCCGGCGCGCCGCCCCCACCTCCTGCCGGAACCGCCCCCTGAACTCGGGATCCCTGGCGAACTCGGCATGCACGACCTTCACCGCGAGCTGCATGCCCGAAGTGCTCCGGGCCAGATGGACGATGCCCATGCCGCCGGACCCCAGGCGCGACTCCAGGCGGTAGTGACCGGCGTACTCGGGAAGTTCCGCTTCCGCGCCCGCTCCGGCGTTCTGCTGTGGCGCCATGGGACCACCCCCGTGCTGTTCGTCCGCTCGCGCGACGCACGGAGCCTAGTCGATGACTCGTACGAGACAGAGGCGACTTGCTAGCCTCCGTGTTCCCAACACGCACATGTGTGCGTGGCGTGATTTAGGGGAATCAACGGGACCCCATGGCAGCCATGGGGATCAACGGGGGAGGTTTTGCCATGTCCGCAGATCGCGTCGAAGGTGTCGAAAGAGCCGAAGAAGTCGGGGGCGCAGACACCGAGGAGGCCGTGGCGACGATGACGGCCACCGCGAGCGCCTCGGAGCTGCGCTACTACTCGGTCGCCCCGGGCGTCCGCCTGAACGTCCGCAGGGGCCCCGGCACCAACTACTCCGTCGTCCGCGTCCTGCCCGAGGGCGCCCAGATCCAGATCTTCTGCCAGACACCGGGCACCAACGTGACCGGTCCGTACGGCACCTCGAACATCTGGGACAACATCGACGACGGCGAGTTCGTTTCGGACGCCTACGTGCACACGGGCAGCGACGGCTACGTCCGCCCGCGCTGCTCCTTCTGATCGCCGGACCGCGTAGCAAACACGTACGCATCCCGAAAGGAGCCCGCGGACACGCCGGAGCCATAATCGACGCGTGAGCGAGAAGAACGGCACCCCGGCCACCCCCGCGGGCTCCAGCGGCCCCAGCCCCGAGCCCCTCCGCTTCTTCGGCACGACCTGGGTCGACCACGACAACGGCTACACCGCCCGCCGCATCGCGGTGTCCGTCGGATCGCTGATCACCGCCGCCGTCTCCTGCCTGGTGCTGCGCCTCGCCTACGACGGGCTCCAGCTCTCCGACATCGGCGGCTTCGTCACCGTCCTGATGGTCGTGATGTTCGCGGTCTGCAGCGCGCTCGCCTACCGCCACACCTGGGACGGCTTCAGCAAGCGCCCCGACCCCGACCGCCAGGCCTCCCTCCGCGGCCTGCTGGCCGTCGGCTTCGTCGGCTCCCTCCTCGCCTACTTCTTCCGCTCCCTCACCGAGGCCCCCGGCGAGAACCTCCACCGCGCGGAATACGAGGCAGCACGCAAGCAACACGAGAACCGCACCACCCGCCGCACAGGCAACCCCTCGAAGAAGCGCCGCCGCAGCTAGGGGTGTCTCGAAAGTCCCGCACAGCACCCACGGCGCCCGGCACGCTCCCCCAGAGGGGGCACCCCCACGCGCCGCACCGGCCAAAGGCCCAAGTACGTCCAGCACGAGGGCCTTCGTGCGGCGCGCCGAGGGCACGCACCGGCTGTGGCATCAGCCGCTGCCGCGGCGGGCGCGGGCACCGCGCGGGACTTTCGAAACACCCCCTAGCGCCGACGACCCGACCTCTCCTCATCCCCTGAGCTCCCGCCGCCTCCCGCCCAGTCGCGCCCTCCCCCTTGCTCTCGGGCAAGAGCACCCCGCGCCCAACCCTCACCCCCTCACACCGCCGCGCCCCCTCCGACCCCCTCCCGCCAAACTCGGTGCACGTCGCACCGACCAGGGTCACCATGGCCCTATGACGGCCCCCTCCCACACCGACCGCGCCCACTCCTTCAACGCTGCCGCAGCCCAGTACGCGGCGAACCGCCCCTCCTACCCGTCCGCCCTCTTCGACGCCATCGAGGAACTGGCCGGCCGCTCACTCACCGGCGCACGCGTCGTCGACGTCGGCGCGGGCACCGGCATCGGCACGGCCCTCCTGCGCGGGCGCGGCGCCGACGTACTCGCCGTGGAGCCCGGCGACGGCATGGCAGCCCAGTTCCGCCTCAACCACCCCGACATACCGATCGTCCGCGGCAACGGCAACGCCCTCCCCCTGGCCACCGCCTCCGCCGACTTCGTCACCTACGCCCAGGCCTGGCACTGGACCGACCCGACCCGCTCGACGCCGGAGGCCCTGCGCGTCCTACGCCCCGGCGGCGCACTGGCCCTGTGGTGGAACACCACCCCGCTCGACATCCCCTGGCACATCGCGCAGGCCCAGCGCATCGAGCGTCGCTTCGGCAACCATCCCGTCGTCGAACAGAACGGCAGCGGCGCCCGAGCCGCCCTGGCCGACCCCACCGGCCGCCTCGACTTCACCCGCCGCAAGGTCCGCTGGAGCCGCCGCGTCCCCATAGACATGCACCTCGCGAACCTCGGCAGCCACTCGATCTTCCTGGTCCACGGCACCGAGGCGAGCACCGCCTTCCTCACCGAGGAGAAGCAACACCTCCTCGGCGCCTTCCCCGACGGAATCATCGAAGAGACCTACGACGTCGACCTCCTGGTCGCCACCACCTCCTGACCCTCTCGACCAGCGACACCGGCCCTCGCCGCTCTCTTCTCGCCTCCGCCCGCCCCGCCACGACCCGGCGACGGCGGGCGAGCCATGTCTCGCCATACCTCGGCCCCCAGCCCATGCCCGCCGCTTGACGCCGCCCACCCATCGGAGGATTATTCATCGCATGATGAATTACTCTGCCGTCCGATCCGACCCTCCCGACGAGGCCGCCATCCGAGCCGAAACCCTGAACGTCGTACGCGGAACCCGCCAGGTCCTCCGCGACCTCGACTTCACCGTCCCCCGCGGCCAGATCACCGGCCTCCTCGGCCCGTCGGGCTGCGGCAAGACGACTCTCATGCGGGCCATCGTCGGCACCCAGGCCAAGGTCACCGGCACCCTCGACGTACTCGGCCGCCCCGCCGGCCACCCCACCCTGCGCACCCGCATCGGCTACGTCACCCAAGCCCCCTCCGTCTACGACGACCTGACGATCCGCCAGAACCTCGCCTACTTCGCCGCGATCCTCGACCCCGGCCGCGCGGCAGGCGACCGCCGCCACGAAAACGTCACCCGCGCCATCGACGACGTCGACCTCACCAGCCACGCCGACGCCCTGGCCGGCAACCTCTCCGGCGGCCAGCGCAGCCGCGTCTCCCTCGCCGTCGCCCTACTCGGCACCCCCGAACTCCTCGTCCTCGACGAACCGACAGTCGGCCTGGACCCCGTCCTGCGCCGCGACCTCTGGAACCTCTTCCACGACATCGCCGCCTCCCGCAGCGCCACCCTCCTCATCTCCTCCCACGTCATGGACGAGGCCGAGCGCTGCCACCGCCTCCTTCTCATGCGCGAGGGCCGGATCCTCGCCGACGACACCCCGGACGCCCTCCGCACCCGTACGAACTCCGAGACGGTCGAAGCGGCCTTCCTGCACCTGGTCGACGAGGCCACCGCGGCCGCCGGCGCGAAGGAGACCACGCGATGACCACGACGACGAGCCCGACCACCACACTCCGGCCCGCCCCCACCGGCGCGCTGAACCCGGCCCGCACCGCCGCCACCGCCGCCCGGGTCCTCCGCCAGCTCCGCCACGACCCGCGCACCATCGCGCTGATGCTCCTCGTCCCCTGCGTGATGCTGTTCCTGCTGCGCTACGTCTTCGACGGCAGCCCGCGCACCTTCGACAACATCGGTGCCTCCCTCCTCGGGATCTTCCCGCTGATCACGATGTTCCTGGTCACCTCCATCGCCACCCTGCGCGAACGCACCTCCGGCACCCTCGAACGCCTCCTCGCCATGCCCCTGGGCAAGGGCGACCTGATCGCCGGCTACGCCCTGGCCTTCGGCACTCTCGCGATCATCCAGTCCGCCCTGGCAACCGGACTCGCTCTCTGGCTCCTCGGCCTGGACGTCACCGGCAGTCCCTGGCTGCTCCTGCTCGTGGCCCTGCTCGACGCACTGCTCGGCACCGCGCTCGGTCTCTTCGTCTCGGCGTTCGCGGCCTCCGAATTCCAGGCCGTCCAGTTCATGCCGGCCGTGATCTTCCCCCAGCTCCTCCTCTGCGGCCTCTTCACACCCCGCGACAACATGCACCCCGCCCTGGAAGCCATCTCCAACGTCCTCCCCATGTCCTACGCGGTCGACGGCATGAACGAAGTCCTCAAGCACACCGACATGACCGCCGCCTTCGTCCGCGACGTCCTGATCGTGGCCGGCTGCGCCCTGCTGGTCCTCGGGCTCGGCGCGGCGACCCTGAGGCGCAGGACGTCATGACCGCTCCGGTGGCGTGCTCGTCCCGCCCAGCGGACACGCCCCCTCCGAAGCCGCCCCCGGTGCGAGGATGAACCCGGACGACGCAACCCCCGGAGGGCACCCCAGCCATGACCCAGAAAGTCGCAGTCCTCGGCACCGGCAAGATCGGCGAAGCCCTGCTCAGCGGAATGATCCGCGGCGGCTGGGCCCCGGCCGACCTCCTGGTCACGGCCCGCCGCGCGGAACGAGCCGAAGAACTCCGCACCCGCTACGGAGTCACCCCGGTCACCAACGCGGAAGCCGCCAAGACCGCCGACACCCTGATCCTCACGGTCAAGCCGCAGGACATGGGCACCCTCCTCGACGAACTCGCCCCGCACGTCCCCGCCGACCGCCTGGTCATCAGCGGAGCCGCAGGCATCCCCACCTCCTTCTTCGAGTCCCGCCTCGCCGCCGGCACCCCGGTCGTCCGCGTCATGACGAACACCCCCGCCCTCGTCGACGAGGCCATGTCCGTCATCTCCGCCGGCAGCCACGCCAGCGAAGCCGACCTCGCCCACGCCGAGGAGATCTTCGGCGCCGTGGGCAAGACACTCCGAGTCCCCGAGGGACAGCAGGACGCCTGCACCGCTCTCTCCGGCTCCGGCCCGGCGTACTTCTTCTACCTGGTCGAAGCCATGACCGACGCCGGCATCCTGCTCGGCCTGCCCCGCGACAAGGCCCACGACCTGATCGTCCAGTCCGCGATCGGCGCCGCGACGATGCTCCGCGACAGCGGCGAACACCCCGTCAAGCTCCGCGAGAACGTGACGTCCCCCGCCGGCACCACCATCAACGCCATCCGCGAACTCGAGAACCACGGCGTACGAGCCGCCCTCATCGCCGCCCTCGAAGCCGCCCGCGACCGCAGCCGCGAACTGGCCGCCGGCAGCAACACGAAGTAACGCCCAGGGCCGCCCCAGCCCAGGGGCGGCCCAAGCACACCCCTAGACGGTCATCTCGATATCGGCAGCCGCAGTCGCAGCCGCCCCCGTATCGGCTGCTGCCGCCGGCAGCAAACCGATCGCCCGATACGCGGCATCCACGGTCGGCCGGGCCATCGCCCGAGCTCGCTCCGCACCATCCCGCAGCACCCCCTCCACATAGCCAGGATCCGCGCACAGCTCCCTGTGCCTCTCCTGCACGGGCCTGAGAACCTCGACCACGGCCTCCGCGGTGGCCGACTTCAAAGAGCCGTACGACTCATATACACCGCTCAGCTCCGATGGGTTCCCACCCGTACAGGCAGCCAGGATCTCCAGCAGATTGGCCACCCCAGGCTGCGCGGCCCGGTCGTACACGACCTCCCGCCCGCTGTCGGTCACCGCCCGCATGACCTTCTTCCGCACCACATCCGGCTCATCGAGCAGATAGACGATCCCGGGCCCGGAGTCATCGCTCTTACCCATCTTCGACGCCGGATCCTGCAGATTCATCACCCGAGCCGCGACCTGCGGAGGCGTCGCCCGAGGCACCACGAACGCATGCCCGTACCGCTGGTTGAACCGCACCGCCAGATCCCGCGCGAGCTCCACATGCTGCGTCTGATCGTCCCCGACCGGCACCTCATCAGTCCCGTACGCCAGGATGTCCGCCGCCATCAGCACGGGATACGTCAGCAGCGACAGCCGCACACTCCCCCCGCGCTCCCGCTCCCGCACGGCCTTCTCCTTGTACTGGATCATCCGCCGCATCTCACCGTCCGTGGCCACGCACTCCAGCACGTACGACAGCCGCGCGTGCTCATCCACATGACTCTGTACGAACACCGTGCACAGCTCCGGATCCAGCCCCGACGCAAGCAACAACGTCGCCGCCTGCCGACTGAGCCTGCGCACCCGTGCCGGATCGTGGTCCACGGTCAGCGCGTGCAGATCGACGATGCAGAACAGCGCGTCGGCCTGGTGCTGATCGACGGTCGCCCACCGCCGCATGGCCCCCAGGTAGTTCCCCAGCGTCAGATGCCCGGTCGGCTTGACCCCACTGAAAACCCGCTTCATATCTCTCCACCTCCTGGTCGAGGCCGCCGACCCCGGCCGGCCGACCCTCAGAACCTCTGGAGGGAGAAACGAGAACGGCCGCCGAGGCGGCGGCCGTTGAGTGCATACGTGACTACGGCCGCCGTCAGGCGGCCCACCACAGCTGGGTGCACGTACGCGTCGTCATGCGTCCCAGAGTACGCCCCGAGGGTGCCGCCCGGCGTGAAGTTGACACGCCCTGACCCGGTCCGTAGTGTTCTCCGAGTTGTCCGACGTGAGCGCCGACTTCGGTCGGTCCCCGGACAGCCACTCCGCAAGTACCAACCACCATTCGACGACAGTCGATCAGTCTGCCGTCGTTTCATTGGTATGCGTATTTACGGAATGAGGAATCCGCGTTCGACAGAACGCCGCCCCCGATTAGCTCGGGAGCAGGGAATCCGCTAAAGTCTCACTCGTCGGAACGGCCCAACGGCCGCGAAGACAAGCCCCGCTGACTGGGGGTCAGGCCCGAAAGGATCTGATAGAGTCGGAGTCGCCGGAAAGGGAAACGCGGAAGCGGGAACCTGGAAAGCACCGAGGAAATCGGATCGGAAAAGGATCTGATAGAGTCGGAAACGCAAGACCGAAGGGAAGCGCCCGGAGGAAAGCC